>NZ_JBAGJC010000001.1:0-770944 GCF_036864765.1 Paenibacillus sanfengchensis
ATTGAATAAGCTGATAGCTCATTTTGAATCTGACGAGAATTTTACTTCTCATTTTAATACTCACTCGTTGTTCAGTTTTCAAAGATCAACTTCATTCATTTCGTTATCGCCTCATCATCGGCAACTTTTATATCTTATCATATGAGCAAGCTAGATTGCAAGAACTAATTCTTACCATTTCGCTTGCCACCATACCGTCGAAGCGGCAGGAATAATAATATAACATATTCAGCTAATGCTTACAAGTGATAAATTGTTCCAGGATTTCAGCTTTCATGCTTCAAGTTGCTATAAGCCTCGCCAAAACCGACTGGACACTTATCTTACCACGAAGAAAAAAGGATATCCATATATAAAGATATCCAAGGAAAAAGCTTCTTTATTTATTGGGACTTTGCTTTCTCATCTTCCTCCTGCAGCTTCACGATGGTATCGCGAATCGCTTTTTCGTGAGGCGTCCAGATGAGAGGTCCGATGTGTCTTTCGTATTTCTCCCCGCTCAACACAAACGGCTCTTCCGTCAAATATAGCATCTCGACAACCTCTTTCATCACCGGATTAAACCATCCCGCCATAGTCAGACTAACCTTCCCCATTGGAATCACCGTTTTCTTCCGCCCGCTGGCTTGCTGGGCAATCCGGACCAACTCGTGCCCCGAAAGCAGTCCCGGGCCGGGGATGTGCCAGTTTTGTCCATAAGAGCTATCCCGTTCCGCAATATTTACAATCATATTGGCCGCGTCTGGCAGATATACATATTCCCGGGGAACCTTCATGTTTCCGATAAAAGCGGTGCCCTTACCGGCCGCAATCGCCTGCATGGTCAATGAAAGGTAAGAAGCCTGGGCCGAAGGCCCGTAATAATCGGGGAGCCGGACGATCAACGGGCGGGCTTTTTTCCACCGCGAACTCAGGATCATCTTTTCATAAGCGAGACGGGTTTTCCCTTTACGAGTATGCGGAGTTTTAGGATGATCTTCCGTCGCTTTCTCCACGGTTCTCCTCCCATAAGGGTATATTCCATCCACCACTACCACTTTGGTCCCCAAACGTTCGGCCGCCTGCATCACCGCCTCGCCCAAAGGGAGAAGCCGGGTCTCCATCTCGTGATAAGGAATGTTGGCACTATGAAAAATAACATCCGCCCCCTCGGCGGCTTTCACAATGTCCTCAGGATGAAAAGCATCCCCTGCATAAAGACGTAACAACCGGTTGTGACCGATCTCATCCGCTAATTTCTTCAATTTATCCATGGATCTCCCGAATGCAATCGTCTCTACTCCCCTTTTGACCAACTCAACGGTTAATGGATGGCCTACACCCCCGGTTGCACCCAATACGATCGCCTTTTTCATCATTTTAATACTCCCTCCAAATTAATAATATTATTTTTGTTATTGATTGATCAATCACAAATACTCGAAAAAGATCTCCCTCAACCAAGATCTTTTTTCATAAGCTGAGGCAGATTCAAAGCCATCGTCACATTGCACAGCAGACCTCTGGCTATAAAATTTTCGGTTCGCCGTTGAGGATTCCCGATCCCCGCTTTCTCAAACGCATTTAGCACCATTTGATGTATTTCTGCCATCCCTTTTCTCATGGCCTCGCGAATCGGCTCTTCCTGAATGGTCTGCGCTTGCATCTGAAGCAAGATTTCGTTCCGGTGCAACTCCATAATCCCTTCGTATTCCCGGATCAAACCCGCCTCCAGATGCTCCTGATCCGCCGATCGAATGATGCGGTCGAACGCCTGCTGAATCCTTTGAAACGAAACTTCCAATGCCGCGACCATCAATGTCTCTTTATTAAAAAAACGAAAAACATACGGCTGCGAAATTTCGGCCCGCTCCGCCACTTGCGCGGTAGTTGCTCGGTAATATCCGATTTCCGCGAACACCTCAATCGCAGCGTTGACAATGTCGGTTCGCCGATTGGCCGAGGCTGCTCTCTTTGTCATAGGTTGGTGCCCCCTTCACCCGTTGTAGACTATCTGCACAACAAATGTTATTGATTGACCAATTACTAACTGAACTTAGTCTATCGCATCCTACCTGTTTTATCAAGCCTTATTTTTCCTTGTTATTCAAAAAAAATCGCCAAATCAAAAATCCGCGGTGTCCGCGGATTTCCTTACATCAATTTCAGAAAAGCCCTAATAACTTGTCCTGCCGTCCTGTCTTACTGGAGGCCCTTGGTGAAAATTTGAAACAGAACGCCGAACTTATCGGTGACCATGCCATATCCAGGGCTGAAAAATGTATCCTGCAGCGGCATTTCCACCTCGCCGCCTTCTTGGAGCGCACTAAAGATCCGTTCGGATTCAGCCAGATCATCCGTTGTAACACAAATCGAGAGCATGCTTCCTTTTTGCGGGGAATTGCCGGGAAAAGAGTCGGAAAACATCAGTACAGAATCTCCTACCTTTAAGGTCGCATGGGAGATACGGTCCTTCATTCCTTCGGGCAGCGGGAACTCAGGGTTTTCCGGCATCTCTCCAAAGCTTTGGGCGAAAAGCACCTCGGCTCCCAACGCTTGTTTGTAAAATTCGATCGCTTCTCTCGCATTGCCATCCATCGTTAAATAGGAATTTAAATGTAAAGCCATGAATTTTACCCTCCTTCTTTTAAAGTAAAGTTTCCACGGCTATCATACATTTATTTAAACTGATTTTCCACCTGTTCCAAATCGGCGCGGTCTTGTTCCAGACTTTCCTTCGCCCGCTCGATCGGTTCCTGGTTCATGCGCCCTTCGGCCTGCGCGATGGCATTTTCCGCTTTCTTAATAGCGTTACGGGCGTTTTGAATCGTTTCCTCCCTTGGATGGGATTGGGCCTGATTCACGGCACGGCGCACATTTTCCGCGGATTCCTGCGCTTGAGAGATTGGATTTTGCGACTGCAAACTGGAGAAGGGATTTTCTTTCATCTTAGCCTCCTTAGGAAATGATCTAATTCATCCTGCAGTCCTAATTTGAGGCAAACATGCCCGGATTATACCCTTTAAAACAGTACAGTGAACCACACTTTAACCGCGGTGGCAGCGATGATGGCCACCAGGCCGTACCGAAGGGCGCGGGTATCCATTTTGGCCGCAACCCGGGAGCCGAGCGGTGCGCCGATCAGACAGCCGATCACCGTAAATAGAGTGGGCAGGACGGGTAGCCCGCCCGTTGCGAGTTTCCCGGCAACACCACCTACGGCCGACAACAAGACAATTGCCAGCGAGGAGACGATCGCCGTCCGAACCGGAATGTTCAGAACAGTCAGCATGATCGGAATTAACAGAAAGGCACCGCCAGCCCCGACGATCCCTGAGACGATCCCCACGAGAAAGGCCAAAACAACGGCTAAAATTGCGGGAAAACCCGCGTTTTCCCCGGTCTCCGGAGCGGTTCCCCTTGGTGGAACGAGCATCAAAACGATGGCCAAAATCGCGAGTCCACCATATGTTATATTGATTAGATTTCCGGCGATATATCCGGAGGCTAGTCCGCCCAACAAGCTTCCGGCCAGAATACTACCTCCCATATAAAACACTAGTTTTCGGTGAACTCCGGGAGCATCCGGCTTTCTTTTGCGCGTCAATTGCGTGGTCAAAACTCCCGACAAGGCGGAAAAGAACACCTGAAACATACTGATCGCCGACACTTCCAGCGTAGTGAACCCGGCAAGCCCCAGAGCCGGAGGAACAAAAAGCAGCAAAGGATAGTTGATAATCGCTCCCCCAATTCCAAACATGCCCGCCAGAAAAGATCCCGCCAAGCCAAGCAGAACCATGACAAGTAGTAATAAAATGCTGATCACGTCCTTCATAAAACCCGTATACGAACCGGATCAAATCCGTTATAATAATACCAAGTAAATTAATCTGAAAAGAGGAATTAATGGATGGCCGGTCTGTTTAAAAAATGGTTTACTCCCAAATGTCCCGTATGCCAAAAGCCGCTCGCAGCAGACCGGGAACCCGATTGCCACGTCAAAAAATGCCCCGATGGCCATTACCGCGAGGAAAGTTACTACACGCTCGGTGTCAGGGTTACTTACCATTATAACTCCAATCAACAACAGGAGTAATTACTAAATGTCCCTTTTTGCTCCGTGTTTTCCCTTTCCGATATAATGGATTGGATAGAGCAATTATCGGGGAGGACAGAACTTTGAAAAATTTTGAGGTTTTACTGGAGAAATATGCCGAACTGGTCGTAAAAGTGGGCGTTAACATACAGCCCGGCCAGGTTTTGATTGTGCAGGCACCGCTCGAGACCGTGGAATTCACCCGTCTGATCGTCGCCAAAGCTTATGAAGCCGGGGCCAAATACGTTCAGGTAGAATGGGACGACGAGACGATTGCCAAGATTCGGTATGAGAAAGCACCGGACGATTCCTTCGGTTTTTACCCGAAATGGCAGGCGGATATGGTTGAGCAGCTCGCTGAGGGAGGCGGTGCTCTACTGCACATCAAAGTGCCCGATCCGATGCTGCTCAGCGGTGTGGACGGCAACAAAGTAGCTACCGCTGTGAAGGCGGCCGCGGTGGCCCGCGAGAAATTCCAGGGCTATATCCGGACGAATAAAATCAGTTGGTCGCTGATCAAGGCTCCGACACGAGCCTGGGCCGACAAAGTGTTCGCCGACCTGCCCGAAAACGGTCGGATCGAGGCGATGTGGGAGGCCGTATTCCAGATGAACCGGGTTAACGGGAATGAAGATCCCGTTGATGCTTGGCGGAAACATATCGGCAAACTGAAGGAAAAGCAGGAGTATATGAACAAAAAGCGGTATAAAAGCTTGCATTACCGCGCACCGGGTACGGACCTGAAGGTTGAACTGCCCGAAAGACATCTTTGGCTCGGCGGAGGAGACCATAATGAATCCGGCGTGTACTTCGTGGCCAACATGCCTACGGAGGAAATTTACACGATGCCGCTTCGCACCGGGGTAAACGGGACAGTTACGAGCACGCTCCCCCTGAATTTGAACGGGCGATTGGTCGAAGGCATTCGTCTGACCTTCAAGGACGGAAAGGTTACGGAATATCACGCCGAATCCGGGCGAGAACATCTTACCGCCCTGTTGGCTACGGATGAGGGAGCCTCCTACCTGGGCGAAATGGCCCTGGTGCCTCATAACTCTCCGATTTCTTTGATGAATCGGATTTTTTACAATACGGGGATCGACGAGAATGCATCCTGTCACTTCGCCCTGGGCAGCTCCTATCCCGTCAATATCGAAGGGGGCACAAAGCTCTCCAAAGATGAGCTGCTCCAAAAAGGCGCCAACGTCAGTCTGACTCATGTAGATTTTATGATTGGCTCGGCCGAGCTCGAAATCGACGGCGAGCTTCAGGATGGAACGATCGAACCCGTTTTCCGCAAAGGAAACTGGGCATAATGCTTAAGTCGTTGTTCTAACAAAAAGATCATGATTGACGCCTGATCCCGCCGGACTTCCCGTTAACCATGATCTTTTTTATATGACCCGATTTGAACCCGTTGGTGCATCCGGGTCGGCTTATGCATATCCTGAGAAAAACAAATGCAAAGGTGATATCGATGCTAGCGTTTATATTCTCCAAAGACACCCCACCTTACCTTTGTCGGCAAACCGAGCGCTCCCTGCTTTCCGTATTGCCTCAGGTCACGATCATGACCCTTTCGACGGGTCCTGGAAGGGGCGCCGCGGAACTTATCAACAGCGCCTTGGCTGCCATCCCGGAAGACTGGTTCCTTACACTGATCGCCGGCGAAGTCGTTAAACCGGAGCTGGCCCGGCAATTGGAGCACTGGTTTCGGACTGTTCCGGACGATACGGCCGGAGCCGTTCTGGACGACGCTTCGGCCGGTTCCGCTAATTTCCTTCCCGGCTCCCCCGCTCCCCGCGGCCCTATACTATGGCGCAAAGAAGCGGTTTGCACCGGGAGTTTCCCCGGATTTCCAACCTGGCCCGAATGCCCGTTCGATCAATACCTTTTGATTGATAAACAATATCAACTCGCACAAACATGGAAATGGCATCCGCTCGGTGGAGAGGTGCTTATCCCGAGTCCGATGCAGCCGCCTCCCTGGCTTAAAGAACCTGAGACGCGGAGGTTTATTCTCCCGCTTCTGTTCGCGAAGCACCACGAAGAGGAGACGGAGCGCCCGGACTTCACCCGACAGCCTCCGCGGATCACCATCGTCATCGCCTCCTACAACGACAGCGACTATTTGCCTTGGGCCGTACGTTCCGTAATGGCTCAATCCTTTTTGGAGTGGGAGCTAATCCTCGTGGATGACGGATCGACCGACGATACGACGCAAGTCATAGAGCGGTTTTCCCGAAGCTCCAGAATCCGCAGTCTTATCCTAAATGAAAACCAGGGCAAATCGTATGCACTGAATCAAGCTCTCCGGATGGCGCGGGGAGAATGGCTCCTTGAACTCGATGCCGACGATTGGCTCGCACCCGAATGCTGCGCCGCTCTGCTTGAAGGAGCCGAGACTATGCCGGAGGCTGCCGTCATTTGGGCCCAATATGCTCAATGGCAGGAACGGGCGAACCGGCAATTGCTGTTGCAGACCGTTTCCCGGCACGCTCCCGTCATGACCCCTGACGATCTATTGAGCCGGGCGGAACCGCTGGCTCCGCGACTGCTAAAAACCGCGGTTCTAAAAGAATTAGGCGGCTGGAATACGGCAGCACCCTTTGCCGGAAGACTGTACGAAGATTTGGAGCTGCTCATTCGAATCGCGCGCCAATTCCCCTTTGCTTTTGTACCCAGACCCCTTTATCACAGACGGATTAGAGGCGGCAGCATTACGCACCGTCAGCAAAAGGAGACGTACGAAATATGGAAGTCCTGGATGCGGGAACAATTGAAATCGCCGATGACGAGCCTTCATTAGGGGCTACTGCGGAATGCGCACGAAAATGACGTTATCCGAGAACACGGTTACTTGACGGGGCTCGGGAATATAATTGGAGCTCTCCGCCTGGACGACAAACGAGTCGTCGGAAACGCTCAGAAGCTGGCCCTGCAAAAACTGGTTAGCAAAAACCACTTCAATGAACCTTCCGATAAATGCACTTAACCTCTGTTCAAAATCCATCGCTTAATGCCCTCCTATACTCCATTTGCTTAAGATACGGATAAAACTTGATCGAGCGGAATGAGAACAATGCTGCCGTCCGGTTCCACAATTTCTATATAGTCCAATCCGATAGCCACCAATGTACCGAAAATCGGGCCGGCGGCGGTATCGATTGTTACGCTCGTGTTTAACAAAGGGGTCAACAAATTAATGATACCCTCATAATTTTCCGTTGGCCCGACATATTGCTGAACCTGTTGTCTCAAGGCGTTAATGTTGGAAAAAGCGTCATCGATTTGCCGCTGCTGCGAATTGATTTGGCGCAGAATACCGTCGACTAGTTGATGCAGGGCGGTAATCCGGGCATGCGCACTTTCCAGCGAATCCAGGGTCCCGTCTCCACGGGCCGAGCTGTCGTTCACTGTTTTATGAATCGTTGTAACCGTATGTTGAGCGGCGTTTCCGCCGGTAGACGTCCCCACTCCGGTTCCTGTCCCGCCCCCCGGACCTGCTCCAGGGGCTGGAGGAGACGGCGGCTGCGGTTTGGCTGCGGCTTGGGATGCAAGCTGGTTGACCTGCGTTTGCAAGGTGTTTATCCGAACGGTCAATTCGCTCACATTGCCGGTGAGCCGACCGACTTGCAGCTTTAGGCGGACGATTTTGCGTTTAAGACTATGGCGTACCTTGCCGCGTTTTCCCGTCCAAGTCCCTAGTTTGGGTTTTCGTTTTACTTTCCACTTTTTTTGTACCGGTTTTTCGTAATCCGGCAGTTGAGTGTTCCCCCATAAAATCCTCACGTTCCCTACCTCCTCACTTTGATACGGTAACTTATGTCATTCGCCTCCGTGCGGCAACCTATCTTCGCAAAGATAAGAAAAAGGCCTATTTGAGGAACGGAATTCCATAATTTTAGGCAGGCGGGCTTTCGCCCCATGCGGAGCGGCAGCTTCTCTCATACTCTAACCATAGACATTTGCTTAGGGAGGAGAGCTCTGTTGAAAAAAACAGGAACTCGCATCGAAAAACCGATTCGAAGCCTAGCGTTATTGAATGCCGGACCATCAACACCTTTAAGGGAAGGTGCCGGAGAAATGTTTCCGCGGGAGAACGCCGCGCTCGCCGCTCCTCCGGTAAAATCTCCCCCCCATTCCCCGAGCCGTACCGGTGAATTATATGATATATTTCGTTTTCCGGTCATTGATTGGCATTTCAGATGGCAGCGTCCGCAGCAGATATCCCGGCAATTTGCCGACCGGGGGCATCGCGTCTTTTATGTAACGACCGAGATGAATCCACTGCCTATGGATGCCGGAGGTAAAGAAGATATTGCGCGCTATGTCAAAATCAAAAAAATCGCGCCGAGGGTGTGGAACGTAACCCTTTGCTCAAGTTCCAGGCTCAATCTGTACCAAGATCAAATGAGTCCGCGGGATGTGGAGTTTTTGAGCCTGTCCGTCGAAGTCGTCAAAGAAAAATTCGCCATTACCGAGATGGTATCCATCGTAGATCTTCCGTTTTGGTCACCGCTCGTTGAAAATTTGACTGAGCACACGATCGTTTACGATTGCATGGATGACCACGCCGGTTTTTCCACAAACGCTTCATCCATGCTGCATCAGGAAGAAAGAATGATCCTCCGTGCGGATCTGGTGCTTGCCTCTTCTCAAGGACTTCAGGAGAAGCTTCAAAGACTCCGCCCCGATGTATCTTTGCTTCGCAATGCGGCGGATGTCAGCCATTTCGCAAGGTCCGCCCAAGTTCCGACGGCGGCCGAACTGGAGAAGCTCCGCGGCCCGGTGATCGGCTACTACGGTGCCATCTCCGACTGGTTCGACATTGATCTGATTCGGGAACTAGCGGAAAAAAGAAAAGATTGGACCTTCGTCCTGATTGGGCACACCTTCGGCTGCGATATTTCGAAGGTCGAACATTTGAAGAATGTCTTGCTGCTCGGCGAAAAACCTTATCAGCAGCTCCCCGGTTATTTGCGCCGATTTGATGTTGCGTTGATCCCTTTCAGACAGAACCGACTGACGGAGGCGACCAACCCCGTCAAGCTTTATGAGTATCTGGCGGCAGGCAAACCGGTCGTTTCCACGGAACTGCCCGAGGTCGCTTCGGTGTCTCCCCATCTTGTCGGGATGGCTTCGGACCCGGTTTCTTTCGAGCAAGCCATCGAATCCGCTCTAAGAAGCAAAGCCCCAGAATTGGAGGAGAAGCGGAGGGAATTTGCCCGTCAACATTCCTGGGAGCAGCGTTACCTGGATATCCACGAACTCATTCTTAAGCGGCTGTATCCCAAAGTAAGCGTCATTGTCGTGACCCATAACAATTGGACGTATACCCAGCAGTGTTTGCGTAGCCTGCTCCGTCCCGGACATTATCCGAATCTGGAGATCGTCATAGTTGACAATGCTTCCACCGATCAAACTTCACTGCGATTAAGAAGAATCCGGGACAGCAGAATCAAAATAATTCTTTCGGAGCGGAATTTGGGCTTCGCAGCAGGCAATTCACAGGGGATCGAGCAGGCGACTGGCGAGTATTACATTTTGCTCAATAACGATACGATCGTGCCGGACGGCAGTTGGATTTCCCGCCTACTTCGCCCCATGCAAGAAAATCCTTCAGTCGGGATGACCGGTCCGATGTCCAACTTTGTCGGCAATGATCAGGCGTTGGACCATTTTGTCGCGGACCCGGTATCCGGAGCCCATCCCGATTGGCTGCAGGATTTTTACCGGTTTAATCAAGGACGCGTCAGGACCACCGAATTGTTGGGATTTTTTTGCGTCGCCATGAAAAAGGAGGTTTGGGAGAAAATCGGTCCGCTGGACACCGGCTACGGCATCGGGATGTTTGAGGACGACGATTACTGCGAACGGGTGAGGGCTGCCGGATACCGGCTGCTCGTCGTTGAAGACGCCTTCGTGTATCACCACGGGAGCGCCACCATACGCAAAATGCAGCCTGAGGTATATAAAGAGCTTTGGGAAAAAAACAAGGGGTATTTCGAGCAAAAATGGGGGAAATCCTGGCGAACTCCTTTGCGGCCAGACAACCTCTTCTCGATAACGGAAACGCCCCGGCAGGCGGCCGAGCGAATCCAGGAAGCCGGGGTTCCCTGCATTCTGATTTTGGGCGAAAAAAAATGGACGGCGTATGCCTCGCGCTGGCAATACGTGGTCAGGGAGCTCGCTTCGAGCCAGAACTTCCTCCTGATCATAAACGCCCTCCGCCATTATAACCGGCCCATCACGGGCTTCCGTAAAGGAGGGTATCTGCTATATTTGACGAACCGGGTGGATTTGCTGGCGGAAGCGGAACTGGACGCCGTGATCTATTGCGGCGAATCAGCACCGGTCCCCGTCAACGCCAAACGCCGCATAGCCGATAGCTTTGCCTATCCGGAGGATCAGCTTGGACAGCTCTCGGCGGCCCTGCCCGACTTGGAGCGGTGGACGTTCCGGGATCCGGCCGAATTTGCCCGGCGGCTGAAGGAAGAAGTGCTCGGTTCATGCCCACTGCTTCAAAGTTCCACTTAAATGCGAAAATGCGAAAGCCCTCTAGTGCCTACTCGCCATGCGGCAAATGGAACGTAGAGGGCTTATTGTTTTTTCGATCAGGAGGAGGGCTTCGTCTGCTGCAAATAACGCTGAATCACTGCCGGATGCTCCCCTTTAAACTTGTTTGTGGCGATCGCATATTCGGGATGGGCGTAATTCCAATCCGCTTCGCCTTCATTTTCAGGCAAATTGACGTCGCCTCGCCGGTTATCGTTAAACTTGATTTTTTTTCCCAAGGCATAATGGTAATGGTAAATATTGATATCCACTCTGCCTCTGGGAATCTGCCAAATGCTTTGACCTCCCGGCCCTTCCAGCGTGCAATGATGCTTCTCGTCGCGATATCGGATACCGATGCCGGAACGCCACATCCGGGTAATGTCATTCGACCATCTTTCATCCCCGGGACTATTCACGCGGAGCGTTTTGGGATCTCTCCAGAAATTCACAAAGGGAAACTGGTAGATATGCACACCATGGCGGCTCATCAATTCCGGAAGCAACTCTTTAAAGCGGTCCTCCACAATTTCATCGATATCCAAATTCATAATCCAGTCTCCGGAAGCCTGCTCGATCAAAAAATTGCGCACCCGCGATTCATCCCAATCCTCCGAATAAGGAAGACCGGTTTGCGGCATGGTAAACAGTTTGATCGGATAACCCCGTTGTTGGAAAGCTTCTATCATTTCAAGCGTCCCGTCCGTGCTGCCTCCATCCACCATGATGATCTCATAGGCATAGGCACCTACACTCTCCAAATATAGCGGAACGAATGTAGCTTCATTAAGGACAGGAACAATCACCGACAATTTCATTCCCATCTTCTCCATCTGCCCCTTTTCCTTTACATATTTTACGTTTCTCCTCGAGCAGCCGGTACATTTCCTCAGGGTTGCCCCACGCGGCCTTATAGCGTAAGTAAAGCTTGTAATTCTCGTCATAATGCGGATTCCCGCTCGGTCCGACAAAAGGGTGCCAGAAATGAAACAGCTCCCCTTCCAGCCGGACATGCTTCCCTACCATCGTATCCAAGGAATAGGCGAATGCTTCATCCTCACCGCCCCAACCGATAAATCGCTCATCATACCCGCCAACGCTTTCAAAAGATTGCCGCAGCAGCACGTTCATCCCGCCTACGAAATAAGTCGCTTCGGCCGGCTTCGTGTCCGGCTGAACCGGCAGCGGCCAACTGCCGCTCCCTTCCTGCACGATTCGGTGGGAGACGGCCTCGGACAGACGATTGATCCGCGCAAACGGAATAACCCAGCGGTCTTTGCCAAGCCGTTGAATCGACTGGAGCAACAGCGCGGGATGATAAATCAGATCATTGTCCGCGATGACAAAAACACGTCCTGTGGCTTGAGAAGCGGCGCGGTTAATCGCCTTCGATCTGCTGAAAGGTTCATCCAAATCTTCACCGATGCATAACTGCGCCCCCGGCAGCATGCGTTCGTAAAACCGCCTGATATAATGAAAGGCCCGATCTCTAGGTCCGTCATCCGGCTTATACGGCATCAGTACGGATACTTCCTGAAACATATGTCCACACCTCCAAACTTATCTCGGCCGCTTCAAAAAGACACCGAGTTCGCGGTATTTTCCCGTTCCGAACGTATCCGCCAGCTTTACGTAATCCTCAAACCCCGTATGCTTGAACAGCAGGGACTTCTCTTCCTCGATCCGGTCGCCGGATTCCCAGAACAATAATCCTTGAACCGCACAATCTACAATACCAAGAAATCGTTCGCTGAGGTCGGGATCCCCCATGAAATGGTAAAACACCGTCAGCAGAAGCCCGACCTCATATCCCTGAAGTCCCACGAGACGCTCCAACGGCTCGCAAACCAGTTCAAAATCGGCCCGCTCCAGCCGGTTCAATTGCATCAGCAAATCCGTATGCTGCGGGTCCGGCTCGATGCCGGTAACCCGAGCACCTTCACGCGTGAAGTGACGGGCATAGTAGCCGATATTGCAGCCGATATCAAGCACCTTCAATCGTTTCAAGTTCCGGGGGCCCAAATACTCCAGGATCACATCCAGCCTGGTTTTATAAAATTCATCCCGCTCACTTCTCATTTCGTAGAAACGGGGATGCAGGATCGGCGTATAAATGAGGTCCCGTTGCTGCACTGCCATCGTATGCAACGTGTCCTCCAGCGCCTCCGGGTTCATCCAGCGCTCATAATCCGCACGCGGCATCCGGACGGGAATCCGCCTTAAACCGGAACAGTACAGAAAAGCAGCCCGATGATGTCCGTCCTGAATATTAAATCTCCCCGGCGTCCGATAGGTGACCTGCGGGGGATGATCCGTAAAATAGCTTGGGTCGTTCTGCAAATAGAAACGCATATTTTCAAATTCCATCCGTTTCTGGTTCAGCAGGCCTTCCCGTTCCATCGGCGGCACGATGCCTCTAAGGCGATGAATGCCTTCGTACCAATCCAAATAAGGTTCGGGAGAGGCTAAGGTCTCTCCGTAAAAATAGCGGAACAACTCTTGATGCGGCTCCATCCGCATGAGCGATACATCGGAGTAGACCTTATGGTGGGCAAACCATTCTTCCGTAAAAGAGGGAATTGTGTGCTCCTTATTCGCCGTGCGTACATCCACATCCGTAAAAATCAGCTCTATAGGTACTTCGGTCGTAACGTATAGTTCGGCAGTCAATGTCATCCTCCCCGTTTCCTTATCGTTATACGTCGTTAGCCGTCATAAACCGAACAGGACCCGGAACCATCGGGCCACCCCTTGATCTATCCTCCAATGGTCTTCGATCTGCTGCCGGCATTTTAATCCCAGGCTTTGAAGTGCCGTTCTCTCTTTCTTATACCGGTCTACCACCCGGATAAAAGCCTCGGGGCTGTCACTTTGAAGAATCAGTTCGTGAGCCTCGGAAGGCGCCGCTTCCCTGATGTAACCGACATCCGTTGAGAGGACCGGCTTGCCGCAGGCGAACGCTTCCAGCGCCGTGGCCCCGCCGCCCTCGTTCGAAGACGTGATGAGAAGAAGGTCGATGGAATGATAAAAGGAGGGCATATCCTCATGGGCATACCGCCCGGGGGTATCTAAAAATCGAACCTCGGCATCCTGCTCAAAATGGCTGCGTATGGGGAGGAACAAGGTATCATAGTTCTTGGATCGTTTATTCCGGTCCCCCGCCCACCCGACGACCAAAGGTTCGTCCGAAGCCCGAAGACGCTCGGCGGGATGAAACAGGCAATGGTCCACGAAATGACCGATATACTCGATGTCCGCCTTGGGCGCGAGCTGCTTCAGCTTATCCGTGAGCCTGCGGTTCATGCTGCCGATCTTACGGATTCTCGGAATCAGCAGCCGCAAAAATTCCGGATCCGGAACCAGTTCATCCTGCCATTCCCGGTAAGTGTCGTAATTTTTACTGAAATAGTAATAGGAGACCGCTGCGGCGGAATCGATCCGGACATGCTTGAAGATAGCGTAAGCGGCGATGCCGAGACACATAGCGGAAATCGTCCGATACTCCGCATTTAAAGCGGTGGTGCCCTTTTCCCGGATATAGTCGTCCAATTCTCTGGCGGACATGATATCGAGGGCGGGATGATACCGTTGGATCATTTTTGCCGTTTTTCCTAGGATCCACCACTCCACGTCATATAATAAAAGATCTTTCATCTCCCTTGATACTCACCTCCCGCTTCCGTCTGAACCGCCATATTTGATCATATTCGAGCTTGCCCCGCCAAGTTACGGGAGCGGCGAAATTGATGCATTTGCCTCGTCCTGCTCTTCTGCCCAAACAAGAAGAAGACCCCGCGATTGAAAACCGCGGAGTCCTCTGTTGTGGGAAGCGATATTTAAATGTTAAGCAATCTTCCAAAGGCTAGGGTATTCTACCTGACAAGAAACGAAGCAGTTTCTTTCGTCTCTTCCTTTTTGCAAGAGAGTTCATGGTAAATCAGCTGCCTTTCCGGATCGACATGGAACATGACATCCGTCTGGTGTTTTCCTTTTACCACTTCCCACTTGTTATTACTTTACCCGGCCTATGGGGATTGAAACGGAAGAACCCAAAATTTTATTAAAAATCTCAGATTGCCGCCTGCTCAGCCATCCGCCCGGCGATCTTCCCGGCGATCTGTTCCCCGTTCGCAATGCAATCCGGAATACCGACCCCGTAATAAGAGCATCCCGCCAAATAAACCCCGGGATAGGCGGAGGAAAGTTTTTGCTCCAGCGACTGCACCAGTTCGTGATGACGAATATGATAATTCGGCATGGAATCCAGCCATTTGGTAACGACGTGGGTGACCGGTTCGCTATGAATCCCCAGGCTGGCGGCTACATCTTTAAGGGCTACGTCAAGAAGTTCGTTCTCCGAAAGACCTTGAAGCCATGCAAAGGACGGTCCCGAACTTTTGTAAAACAATCTTACCAGCAGACGGCTCGTCCCGGAAGTATGCTTCCATTTCCGGCTGGTCCATGTGCAGGCATCGCAAACGACATCCGGGGACTGCGACACGATAAAGCCGGTGCCGTCGGCCTTCAGCTCCCCGTCGGAGAGATCGAAGCCCAAATAGACGCTGATCATAGAGCTGCTGCGCATCCCCGCGAAATCTTCGTCAAGCATGGCGTCCTTAAGCAAAGCCTGTGCCGCGGTATGCGGCGTGGCGATCACCACGAAATCGGCTTCCTTTTTGCTCCCGTCGGAAAGTTGGACTTGATATCGGCCTCCGGTACGGGATAGCGCTTCAGCCGAGATTTCCTTCAGCAATTCCACATCCTCCAGCCTGGATTCAATCCGATCCACCAACGCGGAAACGCCGTCTTGAAAGGAGAAGAATTTCTTGTCCCCGGTTCCTTTGAAGGTCTGACGGTTTTCGGCCAGACCTTTTATAATGCTCCCGTACTCGTTCTTATAATCCAGCAAGTATGGTAAAGTGGAAGCGAGTGTGAGATCGCTCAGGTTGCCGGAATACACGCCGGACAGCACCGGAGCGATCTGCTTCTCGACGATTTCCTTGCCGAGGAAGGCCTCCAGAAAGCCGCCCACCGAGTCATTTACCGTAAACGTCCCGTTCGGGGTGTAAAAATCCTTCAGCGCTTCAACCTTGCCCTCAGCCGAGATCAATTCGCTCTTGGCCAGCGATTCCAGGCTGAGCGGAATGCCGAAAACCGCGTCTTCCGGAATCAGCTTCAACCGGCCTTCCGTATAAATATAGGATTTGCCAGTTGCGTTATAGACGACCTCTTCGCTCAGGCCCAGTTCTTCCACAAGAGGGGCCACATTCTTCTTCCGGGCGACGATGGAATCGGCGCCGGCTTCCATAATAAAGCCGTCTTGGCGGACCGTATGGATCTTCCCGCCAAGCCGTTCGCTCGATTCGATCAGCGTAATCCGGGTCTCAAGCCGCCGGGACCGTATCTCTTTCTGCAAATAATAAGCCGCGGACAGACCTGTGATTCCGCCGCCGATGATCACGACCGTTTTCAATTGACTTCCACCTCGATTAGAGAACTCTTTCACAATATAATTATAATGATAACCCAAGTAAGGAGGCGGAAACAATGATTTGGCGAACAATCCGTCGGCGGGTTACCGAATCGTCAGCTTTTTTTCCCGGTGTAAATGAGCACGGCATCGCGCAGAAACTCGGCCGTTCCGGGACCATTTTTATCATAGTAAGTTTTAAAACGTTCATCGGCCACGTACATCTCTGCCAATCCGACATGCGCTTCCGCGGAATACTGGTCCCAGTAAAACGTAAGCCACCGCTTATGCAAATCCGCCGCTTGTTGCGCCGCCTCGCCTGCTGGATCCCCGGCCGCCATTCCCGTTTGCAAGGCCGAGAACATCTCCCGCTCCAGACGCTGCAGTTCTTGATGCTCCTCTTCCGTCATATTTAGAACCTTGGCATTGGAACGGTTCACCGCATCTTCTCCGTATTTTTCGCGAATTTCCTTGCCAAATTTCACTTCATTATCCTCAACCAGCTTCTGTTTAAAGCCCTCGAATTTTTCCCGATCCGTCATCTTCGTTCTCCCTTCCTTCATCGCAATCGTTTTGTCCACATTGGCAATCAATGCGTCCAGTTGCTGTCTTCTTTCCAGGAGTCGTTCACGGTGCTCCTTCAAAGCGCGGGCCCCGTCGAATGACGGGTCATTGACGATCGATCCGATCTGTTCCAGGGAAAACCCGAGTTCCCGGTAGAACAAAATCTGCTGCAGCCGATCCACTTCATCCTGACCGTAAATCCGGTATCCCGATGAATTGATCCTCGCCGGCTTGAGAATCCCGATTTCATCATAGTACCTTAAGGTCCGGGTGCTGACTCCCGCCAACTGCCCCAGCTTTTGAATCGTGTATTCCATAGAATCTCCTCCTGACGAATCCAATGTACACCTTAACGCCGCGTGAAGGTCAACCCCGTTTTAAGCTGTGACGGCAAAAAAAATAAGAAGCCCCTTCCGTCATCCATAAGGATGGCCGGGAAAGGGCTTCCTGACACGCGCTAGTTCTGTCTGCCGGGATTATCGCCTACCAGGCGTACGCCTGTGGCGCTTCCCCGCCCGGCCCCGGGAAAATTTCATCCAGCCGCTGGAGCTCCGCTTCGCCCAGCTGAATGTCAACCGCGCGCAGCGCGGTCTCCAGCTGCCCGAGCGTCCGCGGGCCGATGATCGGCGCGGTCATCGCCGGACGCGTAAGCGTCCAGGCCAGCGCCACATTGGCCTCGCTTTCGCCGAGCTCGCGGCAAAAACGCTCGAACGCCTCGAGCTGCCCGCGATGCTTCTCCACGCGGGCGGGATTGTTCGCGCGTTTCGAGCCCGGCGCCGGGCGCAGCGCATGGCCGCTCAGCAGGCCGCCGTCCAGCGGGCTCCAGGCGATCACGCCGATGCCGTGCTCCTCGGCGGCCGGAAGCACCTCCAGCTCCGGCAACCTGCAGAGCAGGCTGAATTTATGCTGCTCGGAAATCAGACCGAGCATGCCTTTCGCCTTCGCTTCGTATTGCGACTTCACCAGATCCCGGCCGGCGAAGTTGCTGGAACCGATGTACCCGATTTTCCCCTGGTACAGCGCTATGCTGAAACCTTCCCAAAGTTCGTCCCAAGACACGTTGCGGTCCACATGGTGCATTTGATACAGCTCGATGTGATCGGTTTGCAGCCGCCGGAGCGATCCCTCCAGATGGCGGCGCATCTTGTAGGCGGACAGCCCGGGAGCATTGTTGGGCCCATCGTTCGAGTCGCTCATCTCCCCGTAAAACTTGGTGGCCAGAACGACTTTCTCTCTCCGGCCCCCTCCTTGGGCGAACCATTTCCCGATAATTTCCTCGGTTCTGCCCGCATTTTCACCCCAACCATAGATATTGGCCGTATCAAAAAAATTAATCCCCGCATCCACGGCGGCATCCATTATTTTAAACGCTTCGCGTTCTTCCGTATCCACGCCGAAATTCATCGTCCCCAAACAAAGCCGGCTGACTTTTAACCCGGAACGGCCCAAATAGCTATATTTCATACTTGTTCACTCCTCATCAATTGAATGAAAACAAAATGCCCATGCTATCTTTCGTTAGGACAAACTGCTGACATCACCACCCTTCCATCTCGCCGTGTTTCTGGTAATATGATATAGTGTCAAAATTTCTGGTTTTAAGGAGGGTACGCCCATGAGCTCACCCTTAACCGAGCGGCTGATCAAGCTGCTGTGCGGACGCATCGCGTACGATCGCGGCGAGGCCTACTTCCGGCAAAAAAGAGTTACTTTCACCCACACCGATCCGGAAGCCGGCCACTACCAGGCCATCGTCCGCGGAACCGACAGTTACCGCGTATTCGTTCACATCGACCTCAACGGCGATGTATCCGCCGAATGTCAATGTCCCGCTTACGCTCTATATAACAACAATTGTAAACATATCGCCGCCGTCCTGTTAGGGATTCGGGAACAACAAGCCGGCTCCGGCTTTCCGACGCGTTCCGTCTCGCTGTTGTATCCCGAGGGCCGCCCCGCCGATGAGTCCTTCAACGAATTGGCGGACCGTCACGCCTCGCCAAGACTACGATCCGGGGGCTCCTCCCGGGACGTTTGGCTAACCCGGGACGTGATGGGTCTATTTGCAGAAGGCGGAATACGCAGAAAAAGCGCAGGGTCCCGCTTTGACTCCCGGACCCGCCTGCAAGCCGAATTTATACTCAAACCATCGCCTGTCGGCCCCAATCAGTACGTCTTCGGCGTCGAACTTAAGATCGGCGGCAACCGGCTCTATATTGTCAAGCATATCCGCGACTTTCTAAACAATCTTGAACGTGGAGAAAACTACCCTTTCTCCGAACAGTTCACTTATGATCCGGCGATTCATAGTTTCGAACCGGCACAGGATAGCATTCTGCGCCAACTGGTCGAGGTATCGCGAAACGAGCGGCTTTATCAGGAAGATGCCAGATTGAGCGTTGGAGCCTCAAGGCGAAACAAAGAGACAAGGACCCTGCTTCTGCCTCCTTACGCTTGGGCCGAACTGCTCCGCAGCTTCCAAGCGTCCGCCCCATCCGTCAAGCTGGATCTCGGGTTCGGAAAACCTCGGCCGTTCGCGATTTCGGACGAACCGCTCCCGGTTAAATACAGGTTCGACCGGGCCGAAGATGGCGGCTATCGTCTGGATGTCGACGGGCTCGCCGATTTAAAAATCCTGGAAAACTACGGGCTGGTTCTTACGGACGACGTACTTCGGAAGCTGCCGGTCGACCGGTGCCGGCGATTGCGGGAATTCAAAAACATGCTGGATGCTTCCCGCAGAAATCATATCTATATCGCCGCCGATCAAATGGAGCCGTTTATGCAGAAGGTTCTCCCGGGTTTGCAAAGAATGGGCTCCGTACAAATCGCGGAAACCGTCACCGAGCGGATGGTTAGATCCCCGCTGAAAGCCCGGCTTTATCTGGACCGGGTGCGCAACCGTCTTCTGGCCGGATTGGAATTCCAGTACGGCGATATCGTCCTCAACCCGCTCGAAAGCGGAACCGCCCGAGGCAGCGATCTCATCCTAATGCGCGACGAAGAACAGGAAAGCCGGATCCTTGAGATTATGGAGGAAAGCTCTTTCGTCAAGACGGAAAGCGGCTACTTTCTGGATGAAGAAGAGGCCGAATACGATTTCCTGGTGCATATCGTCCCCCGGCTTGAACAACTGCTCGATGTTTATGCCACTTCGGCGGTCAAGACCCGGATCGTTCCGGTTTCCGCCCCGCCGAAGGTTTCGGTCCAACTGGGAGAACGAACGGATTGGCTGGAAATCTCCTTTGACCTGAGCGGGATCTCGGAACAGGAAATCCGCGGAGTGATTCAGGCCCTGGAAGTAAAAAGGAAATACTACCGGCTTCCCGAAGGCGCCCTGCTGCCGCTCGACAATGAAGAATTCAAGCAGATCGTCAACTTGATGAACGATTTGGGTCCGCATATGGTAGGCGAGGCCGGAAACGGATTTCGGGTCCCGGTGACCAAAGGCCTTCATCTGCTGGACGAGCACAAGTACGGCAGTTCCATCAAGCTGGACAAAAGCTTCCGCCTGCTTCTGCATCACATCAAAAATCCTGACGGCCTGGATTTCCCGGTGCCGCGGCAGTTGGCATCCGTTCTCCGCGATTATCAGGCGTACGGATACCAGTGGATGAAGATGCTGGCCCATTACCGTTTCGGCGGCATTCTCGCCGATGATATGGGCCTTGGCAAAACCCTGCAAAGCATCGCCTTCCTCCTCTCGGTCCTGCCGGAAATTCGGGACCAGCAGCAGCCGGCTCTCATCGTAGCTCCGTCTTCCCTCGTTTATAACTGGAGGAACGAACTGCGAAAATTCGCTCCGGATATCCGTTGCGCCGTGGCCGACGGCAGTAAAAGCGACAGGCTGCAGGTGCTGAAGCAGGCCGCGGCAACCGACGTGCTGATCGTCTCCTATCCGGTGCTGCGTATGGATATTGAGCATTTCGCCAAACACGCGTTTCACACCATGTTTCTCGATGAAGCGCAAACGTTTAAGAATTACGCTACCCAAACGGCGCAGGCGGTTAAGGCGCTGCAGGCCAAGCACCGCTTTGCCTTGACCGGAACGCCGGTGGAAAACAAACTGGAGGAGCTTTGGTCGATTTATGACGTCGTTTTCCCGGCCCTGTTCCAAAACCGCCAGCAGTTTCACGAGTTAAGCCGGGAGCAGATCGCCAAAATGATCCGCCCGTTCTTGCTCCGGCGCTTAAAGACCGATGTTCTTAAAGAGCTTCCCGAAAAAATCGAAACCGTGCAGACCTCGGAATTGCTTCCGGAGCAGAAGAAGCTCTATGCCGCCCTTCTGGCCCAACTGCAACAGGAAACTCTAAAACATCTGAACGAAGAGAGCTTCCAGAAGAACCGGATCCGCATCTTGGCTGGACTGACCCGTCTTCGCCAGATATGCTGCCATCCCGCCTTGTTCGTCGAGGATTACGGAGGCAGTTCGGCCAAGTTCGAGCAACTGCTGGAAATCACGGAGGAATGTCTCAGCTCCGGCAGACGCTTGCTGATTTTCTCGCAGTTCACCGAAATGCTCGGCTTGATCGGCAAGGAACTGGGTTATCGCGGTGTCCCCTTTTTCTATCTGGATGGTAAAACGCCGCCTTCCGAGCGCGTTCAATTGTGCTCCCGTTTCAATGACGGCGAACGCGATTTGTTTCTGATCTCTTTGAAAGCCGGAGGTACCGGGCTCAATTTGACCGGCGCCGATACGGTGATCCTTTACGATCTCTGGTGGAATCCGGCGGTCGAGCAGCAAGCGGCCGATCGGGCGCATCGCATGGGACAAAAAAGTGTCGTACAGGTCATTCGGCTCATCACCGAAAATACCGTTGAAGAGAAAATGTACGAGCTTCAGCAAAAGAAAAGAGATCTTATCGATGAAGTGATCGAGCCCGGACAAGAAGCGCTGTCCAGTCTGACGGAACAGGAAATCCGTGAAATTCTGATGATTTAGGTCCTCTTGGGAGGGCCTTTTTTATATGTAATCATATTAAGAGGAACTAGCGATTACATCCTGATTATACTGAGCAATCAGCCCCAAAATAAATACCCGGATGTTGTATTTTCATGGCATAATGTAATTGTACTTTGAGAACAGGAGCAAAATATAATGACGACCCAATACTCGATATCTTACTGTTATCACGGCAAGCAGCATTGTGAACGGGGATACTGCTGGGGCCCGGGCATCAAAGAACAGTATAAGCTGCTGTTTATCCATGAGGGTAAAGGCCGGTACGATTTAAACGGTCAACAATACGAGCTTGAAAAAGGGGGCGGCTTTGCCGTTTATCCCGGGCAGATCTGCTGCATGAAGGCGGACGAAGCCGAACCTTGGGTGTACTCCTGGATCGCGTTCGAGGGTGAAGATGCGGAAACTTTGCTCGAAACTGCGGGATTGAACCGGGATCGGCCCGTGTTCGAATGCTCCCGTCCCACCTGGTTCGATACGTATTTGGACGAGTTTGAGCAGACCTTAGGCCGGCCTGAACCGATCTGCGGATTGGCCCTGCGCAGCGGGTTATACCGGTTTTTGGCCGACTGGCTGGGAGAGATGCTCTCAAACCGCGGGGCCTCCTCCCAACCGGCTCTCAAAACACGTTACGTGGACCGGACGATCGAATATATCCGGATGAATTACTCCAATCCGGTCAGCATCACCGAGCTTGCCCGGATGATCGGGATCGATCGGGTTTACCTCTCCACGTTGTTCAAAGAGAGAATGAACCTGTCGCCGCAAAAATATCTGCTGCAATTTCGCATGAACAAAGCGAGGGAACTGCTGGAGTCCCTCAGCCTGTCGGTCGCCGACGTGGCGCGCTCCGTCGGCTACAGCGACCCGCTGCTCTTTTCAAAAATGTTTAAGCGCGTGACCGGTTTGTCTCCGTCCCAATATCGTGGCACTCGGGTGAGTACAAAACCCGGAAACATTGCCGCACATGCCAAGGAAGCCGGACGATAAGCGTCCGGCTTCCTTTTTTTTAAAATGACCTCAGTTTTCACCGTATACTTCAAACTCGTACAAAGAATAACCGTACGATGTCCCCCGCTGCGTCCCGTACATTCTTACGTATCTGGCGTTCTGGGGGGCGAAAGTGAAAGAATCTTCTCCTCCATCCCCGTTGGTGACCGTTGCGACATCGGTCCAGTTGACCGGATTTCCGCCGGTCTCGGAAGAAACCTGAATTTTGAATTGGGTGGCGTGGGCATCCTCCCATTTCAGCTTTACTCCGGAAACGGACTGAACACTGCCCAAATCGACATATATCCATTCGGGATCCGTCCCTTCGTTGCTGGCCCAGCGGGAAACCAGGTTACCGTCAAACGCTTTACCCGCCTCAAAACCCATTCCCTCGATCGAGCTGGACACCGCCGGTTTATTCAGTCCCAGGTTGACTGCCGGCTCCGGAGCTTGTCCGGACGGAATCCACCAGTTACCGGAAAGATACAGCATGCATAAAAGATTATAAGTGTCGCTAAAATAATCCTCTTTCTTATTCTTGATCCAATCCCAACCCGCGTTCACCCAGGCTTGATTGGCACCGTCCGCCGTTCCCGCGGCGATCAGCGGGGCGACGAACACGGCGGTCGCGTAGTCGCCGATCGGCGTTCCATCCATCTTGTATCCGTTCTTGATATTCGCCGGGTTATTGTTGCTCTTGGACTTGATCCACTTCGCCAGTTTATCGGCCGCGGCCTTGCCCCTGGAGTCGCCGTATAAGGCGTAATCCATCACAATCCGAAGCGGGAAGCGGCTCGCGTTATAGTAATATTGGTTTGTTTCCTTAAATTCATCCAAGTAATATTCCGGGGCTGGTTTGGGCGGATCCTCGACGACAAAATCGGAAATCAGTCCGGTAGAAGAAGAATATTTCGTGCTGAACTGATTGTATACCCGGTAGAGATTGTCGATCACATCGATCCAAACCTGGTCCCCGGTGACCTCATGAAAAGCCCGGAAATGGCTCAACATCCAATCGGATGGGCGGGTATTTAACGCATTCTTGCTGTCCCAATCCCCCAGATTGATCCGGCGCTGATTCGTCACATAGCTCGCTTTGATCCCGCTGTTAATCATTTTCCGGGCTTCGTTCAAATAGTTGACCTCGCCGTCCGATCCCCATTGATGATGAGCCAGGATTAACGAATAGGCGATATCCAGGTCACCATCTGTCGCTGAACCGAAATGGCCCTGGGCCCGAACATCATCGGCCACGACCCAACCCATCAGATTCGAATTTCCGGAGCTTTTATAAGCGCGTGCAGTTTTGAATAATCCATTATAAATCGTCTGCGCCTGGGGATCGTATCCCGCCATCAGGGCGGAGATGACCATCCCGTAGCCTTGGCCTTCGGATGAGCCCAAAGCTTTAAATCCGTCGGGATTTCCGGTAATATTTCCTTTAACGTAATACCCGCCGGGTAAAGACTTCAAATCATGCTTTAAATACTTGGACTTCCAGTAATCATAGTAAGCGGAAACGGATTGATTCATGTTGTCCTGACTGACGTGGGAGGGTTTGATGACGCCGGGGTAATCCACTTGCTGGGGAAACGGCCGGTTTGGCGAAGCCGCATAAACCTCGCTGTCGGGTAAAAAAGATACCGTAGGCACGAGCAGCACCACCATCAGCAAAAAGTTGATCCACTTCCATTGCCTCTTGCCGTGTCTTGCGCGAATCGTCCTTGACCTTACCATGATCATTCCTCCTTAAGTCTTCATAATAGAAACTGCAGGCCGGAATTCTGTGTTAGCAAGGATGTCCTACAAAGGCATTATATACCATTTTTATTAAAAGTTAAAGCGCTTTTATATTCTATCGAAAAAATGTTTGTAAATAGCGGTAACGGGTAACTATAAATAAGGAATCACCCCAGAAACCGACATCTAAAGGAGGATTTGACCATGCCTAATCAGGACAATAACCAATACCGCGATGAAGCCGAACTGCGCAACAAACCGCATGAAGGAGATTCTTTGGCCGAGAAGAAGAAAATGGAAAACGGCGTTGATATCGAACCGGAAGCCGATGAGTGGGTTGCCAAACCGGCAGCATTTACAGATTCCAAATCGGCAAAAGAATAAGCCTTTCGCCAAGCCGCCCCGGAGATTCGGGGCGGTTTTTTCGTCGCAGCAAAATGCCGCTAAAAGGTTTAAAGCGTCGTGTGCGCGAATACCTCTAGGATATGCGAAATCGATTCCGAAAGGAGAGCTTGGGGATGGGGATCTTTCAGGAACAACTGTTGGAAGGAAAAATTATCTTGGTGACCGGAGGCGGAACCGGGCTTGGTCTGGCGATGGGCAGCCGTTTTTTGGAGCTGGGGGCGAAGCTTGCGATCTGCGGCCGCCGTGAAGAGATTCTTCGGCAAGCGGCTGCAGGGCTGGAAAAAAGAAATGGCAGCCCCGTATTCTATAAGACGTGCGATGTGAGGGATCCGGAGCAGGTCCGGGAATTGGTGGAGGCGGTGGAACGGCATTACGGCGGTGTGGATGTGCTCGTGAACAATGCGGCGGGCAATTTCATCAGTCCGACGGAGCGCCTGTCCCCCAGAGCGGTGGACGCTGTGCTCGGCATCGTGCTGCACGGAACTTTTTATATGACACTGGAAGTCGGCAAACGCTGGGTTGAGCAAAAGCGCAAAGGCGTGATGCTGAACATCGTCACGACCTATGCCCTGACCGGCTCGGGCTATGTTGCCCCCTCCGCCGCCGCCAAAGCCGGCGTACTCGCGCTGACCCGGTCGCTCGCCGTCGAGTGGGCGCCCTACGGCATCCGTCAAGCCGCGATCGCTCCCGGGGTCTTCCCGACGGAAGGCGCGGGCTCCCGCCTCTCCCCGACCCCGGAGCTTGAGGCCAAAATGATGGCGCGCCTTCCCCTCGGCCGGACCGGCTCTCCCGGCGAATTGGCGGATCTCGCCGCTTTTCTCGTGTCCGACGCCGCTTCTTATATCAATGGCGAAGTTATCGCCATCGACGGCGGCGAATGGTTGAGGGGGGCGGGCCAGTTCAACGACCTCGCCGAGCTGACCAAAGAAGAGTGGGACCGCCTCACGGAACTCACCCGAAAAGGCAAATAACTAACCGGGCAAGGCGCCCGTTATTCCTGCATTCTTTTTTTCCGCCGCAGCAGCATGACGGTAAGCAGAACAAGCGGTAATCCGAACTGGAAGTATGGATCCAACTTGTTTAAAATCACATCGATTCCGACCCAAAGATGGTGGGAGAAATTAGGGGAAAGGAAACTCGCACCAAAGATAAGCGCTCCTATGGGAAGAACCCATTTCCTGTATCCGATTTTTGTGATCTGGGCGAGTCCGGTGACTGCTCCGATGTAAAACATAATGATTTTGGTCCCTAACCCGACAAATAAAACAATGACAAACAGCACGTCCATCCGCTCAAAAACCTCCGCCGCCTCGATTAATTGCACGACTTGAAGCAGCGGAAATAACGTTAACTTGGTCAACGTCGGACCCAACACCAAAATATTGATCTGATTGATCACCGTTAAAACAACCGCAGTGCAGATATATGAGATCAGCATGGCTTTTCCCAGGTTTTTATCCTTTCTTACCATCGGGAAAAAGACAAGAAACAGCAGGCTTTGCCCGAAAGGAAAGGAAACCGTCTCGGGCAAGGCGGCCGATATGACAGGGCCGAACCCGTTTTCCAGAACCGGCTGCATATATTCAAAATGAAGCATCCCTTTTCCTATGATCATAAAGATGAGCAGCAAATAGCTTAGAAGAACGGTAGGCAGCATGGCAAGACAGACTAAAAACACAATGTGGGCCCCATAACGAACGCTGTTGCCCACGACAAGAATACCGATTAACATGAGGACCGCCAAGGGAGTCCGATTCAATAGCGCAAACGCGGCAAGTTCTCCGAGGTCCCGTAAGTTCCGTGAGGATTCGTAAGCAAAGTAGAACACCAATATAAAACCCACGCCCTTACCCAGCCACTTTCCGTAAAAATGGACGCACATCTCGTAAAGGCTTCGATTCGGATTCATCTTATGGATCCAGAGGTATAGAAGGAGCAGCATAAAACCGACGGCAGACCCGATCAGCATGGCAAGCCAGGCGTCCTGGCCGGCATCCGCAGCAATCTGGAACAGAGTGGTGCTGCCGATCTCAAAGAGGACAAAACAGGCGATCAGCTCGGTTAATCGGCTCTCTTCGTTTTTCATGCTCCCTCTCCTCTCTATTTTGTTAACTGTCCTGCTCGACGGTTTCTTTTTGAAGCTGATCGAACGATTTATTTGTTAAACCCGGCCGCTGCACGGACACTTTGATATCCAAATCAAGCTCGATGCTTGCCAGCTCCTCTTCCCAAGAGGCTTTTTTCTCTTTCCATGCCTTCGGATATTTGCGGTGAACCTTATCGGCAAATCCGGGAAGATCAACACGCATCTTTTGCGCTGCCTTCCAACCGCTTTGAATTATCGACTGAATTTCTTCTTCCAATGTTTTCTCGATCTTGCGGATCTCTTCAGGTTTGGTCAAATCCCCTTTACACTGGAATTCCAACAAGTCCCCCTTGACCCTCACCTTAATTTTCATTTTAAAATGCTCCCCGGATTTCACCGGTTTGACGGTTGTTTTGGCATTGGTAACCCGAAAGGCCGATTGTCTGCTTTTATTATCGGTTTCCGGGCAGCCGAACGCCAAAGTACTGCCTTTCACTTGATTGGAGAGCCAGGAGATCCCGAAGCTTTCCTCACGGTTCATCCATCCGATAAATTGGTTGCGGCGAAAAACGCCTAACTTGGTCAGTTTAAGCTTACTTGACGATGAAATCGTTTTTTCGGTTTCCATGGACTCCATCCCATGATCATCCTTACCGCTAAACTGGATTGCGGGAACTCCCGCTCCTCCGGCATCCGACAGTATTTTTTGGGCCAGCTCATATACTCTGATCTTGGGAAAAATCGAAGAGAAGGTGCTTTCTTTCTGGATAATATCGGCCAGGGCCGGACCCGGCATCTTCTCCGCGGGAACCAGCTTTAATAAAATGTCTCTTGCTTTTCCGTCCGTCAATGCGACCAGCACGGTTTCCCGCGCATCGTTGTTTCGAAAATAAAGCCCCAAAATCTGATTGATACCGTACTCGGCCGCTTCCCGGCCAATGATGAGAATATCCGTATGCGCGAAATAGAGTCTTCGCGGATTTTCGACATAACCCATATCAGCAGCCTCTCTAATTGAAGTACCTTCCGTCGTAAATACATGCACGCTTGGCCTGCCGCCGCCCCCACTTCCCCCGCTTCCGCCTTGCCCCGTTCCCATTGCCGAAGGTACGACCATTTGATAGGACATTGACCATTTTCCGTTCTCCCGGTCAAATCCTGTCGCGACGGTAATGCCCAATTCATTCAGCTCCGTACGGTTCCAGCATCCTGCCAGAAACAAAGACAATAACAATAACAAAAAGCAAGCTTTTAACTTACGCATCTCGGTTCTCCTTAGTTCGTTTTCTTCTCTCTCTTCGTGGAGGATTGACGAACCCGATTGTTGGCACTGAAATGGGACGGCCGTGTTTTAAGCAAGGGCCATGGCGCCCTAATCAACACATCCTTCAAATTGTTGAAGCTTAACGGAGAAAGGGGCAGAAAATAAGGAACTCCAAACGATCTTAGCGAAATCATGTGCACCAACAAGGGAATTCCTCCCGCCAGAATTCCGTACAGTCCGAAAGTGCCGGCAAGCAGCATCAGCCCGAAACGAACGAGCCGAACCGCCGCAGACATACTGAAGTACGGGATCACAAAATTTGAGATCGCCGTAAAGGAAACGATAATGACCATCGCAGCGGACACGAGCCCAGCCTGTACGGCGGCCTGCCCTAAAACGAGCGCGCCGACAATGGAGATGGCCGGCCCGACCACCCTAGGCATGCGCACGCCGGCTTCGCGGATGACCTCGAAAGTCAGTTCCATCAGCAGAGCTTCAAGCAAAGCCGGCAACGGCGTCCCCTCCCGTTGGGCGGCGAGACTGATCAGCAGCGTGGTCGGAATCATTTCCTGCTGGAATGTCGTCACCGCGATATAGAGCGAGGGCAGCAGCAAAGCCATCAAGAAGGAAAATAGCCGGATCAGACGGAGAAAGCTGGAAATATCATACCGTTGGTAATAGTCTTCACTCGCAAGAAAGAACTTGAAGAAAGTTACGGGAGCAACCAACACAAATGGACTACCGTCCACCAGAATGGCGACCTGGCCGTCCAGGAGATTTCCCGCGACGGCATCCGGACGCTCCGTGTTAATAAGGGTCGGAAAAGGCGTAGCCGTCGTGTCTTGGATATACTCCTCGATATACCCGCTTTCCAGAATACTATCGACATCAATACGATCGAGCCGTGTGAACACCTCTTTTACGACTTCATCTTTAGCGATCCCCTTGATATAAGCCACCGAGACCCGCGTTTTTGTAACGCGTCCGATCGTGCGGTCTTCAAATCTTAACTCCGGGGATCGAATTTTTCGCCGGATTAACGCAATGTTGGTCGCAACGTCCTCCGTAAAGCCTTCCTTAGGTCCGCGAATCACCGTTTGCGAGGAAGGCTCCTCCACGGCTCTCCTCTTTCCCCCGGGAAGTGAAACGATCGCCGCGCTAGGGAGCCCGTCGATCAGCATCACCGTTGAACCATCAAGCAAAGCTTGGATCAGGTTATCGATATTGCCCGACTTTCTCAAATCCCCTGGAATGATATCCTCAATGGAAGAAGGCGAAGGATCCCCCTGCTTTTCTCCCAGTAAGTAATCGTTGACGGTGGCTATCATTTTGTTGATGCTCTTCAGATCCACCAGCCCGTTGAAATAACAAATCGCCGCGACAGGAGAGCTTTGCCCGGGCAATATGATCTCCCGCGCTTTGAAATCGGAGCTTTTGCCCAAACGATTCCGGACAATCTCCACGCTCTGCGATAGATCCGAAGGAAGGTTTTTGTCGGAACCTTGGTTTCCTTTGTCCACCATTACCCCTTACCCTTTCCGTATTTGTCGTATTTTGTAATATACCCTACTCTTTCAACGGTATTCTTCATAAGTTAAGCTCTATCAATGTTATAATCAGATGGAAACAACATAAGTCAAAGGGAGAGAATGATCCGTGATTGAAATGCGCAAAGGCGACAGTTTGAATTACTCCAATCAGATTCCGGGCTGGGCGAAAATCGCACATCTCGTGATTTTCTTCTTTCTGGCCCTGTTGAGTCTCGGCGGCTTCGGACTAGGCGCTTATCTGCTGTGGACGGGGTTGTGGGGCGGCGCGCTGCTGTCCCTGTTTACCGGTGCCGTTATCTCCTGGGCAGCCTGGTTCACATGGAAGAACAGCAAATTATACACCGATCATCAGTTTGAGACGGGGCTGAATGACGAGGGATTCTTCAGCAATTATAAAGATCTGAAAAAAGGAACGGAAACGAAGCGGCTGATTCCCTATGGCAGCATGAGAGAAGTTCTGGTTGCCAGAAAAACACGCTATATCCCCACCGCCGGGAACAGGCCGGGATCTTACTGCATAGGCGCCCAGATGATCATCCAGTGGGAGAATGAGCGTGGGGAAACGGATTATGCTTTTTTCGGGATGGAGAACAAAGAGGAGGTTCTTCAATGGGTCGGGCGATTTTTGAGCCAAGAGGTGACCGTGATGACTTCCACCGCAAATGTCTCCCTGGTCGCTCCTGCGGATTACCAAACCGGTTACGGGCAATTGGAGAAAGAACCCTACATGGGAGAAGGTTCTTTGAGTGACATCGGAACTACGACAAGAAAAGAGCCTCCGGCTTGGCGCAGCCCGGAAATGGAGCGCGCCAGGGAAATAAAACAAGAACAAAACGATAAGAAATGGTTTAAACCTTTGTACGGGGGGCTTCTTCTGTTCAACCTGCTGATCGCCGCCGTATGGATGCCGAACTGGGATTTGGAGGGTGATCTTTTTTCGGACCATTCGCCATCCTTCACGTTCATTATGATCAATGTGGCTGCCCTATTTATCTTCGGCAGGTATTGGAGGATAACACGGCGCTGGTTCCGCCCTCTCTTGGATACACTGCTGCTTTATGCCTTCCAGGCTGCGGGTCTTGCTGTCTCCGGGCTGTTCCGGAAATTTCCTCCGATTTATTATGAGGCCGTATGGATCGACACGCTGACCATCGGCGTGTTTATCTGCATCTTCTTCGCCATGGCCCAACTCGGCGCGAGACGAAGCAAGGCCCGCCGGGCCAAGAACGACAGGCACACGACGGGCGGGTGATCTTAAAATCAAGAGGACTTTCTTCTCAATGTAAACACATGGAAAATAACAAACAACACGAGGAAAAGAATCATAAATCCGGCGGAATAACGGTACATAATCGCATAATTGGTCGCGGAAGCGATCGCCCCCAGGATTATTGCGCCAATGGCCACTCCAAAATCTGTGGAATTGTAAAACATGCTGTTAGCCGTGCCGTACTGCTCGGGTGCGCAAGAACGAAGCATCCAGGCTTGTATCGTCGGCTGGATAGCTCCGAAGCCTAGGCCGTATAGGAGCGCCGACAGAATCAACAGCGGCATCGATGCCGCATACGACAGCACGGTCATGCTCGCCACAACCAGGATAGCTGCCGGAATCAACACGGCCGCGGGGCCTCTGCGGTCAAACACGCGTCCCGAAATCGGGCGAATCACGATGACCGTCACCGCATTGAATAGAAAGAATAATCCAACCTGCGCGAGGTGCATGAATTCTCCAAATAAAGCGATAAAGCTTAACAAACCGCTATAAGTAATCGATAACGTCACATTGAGCAGGGCCGGCAACAGCAGCTTTGTGTTGAATTTGGCAGACTTCTTTTCACCCGCCTCCCCGCCGGGGCTCTGGATTTGCGGGGCTGGCGGAATCGAACGGCTGAGCAGCAAAATCGGCAGAATCAAAGCGACCGTGACCGCACCGGCCGCGCTAAGCATACCGAATCCGGCCTGCTTCATCATATTTAATCCGATCATCGGTCCGATCGACATCGCCAGGCTCGTGGACAAACCAAAATATCCGATTCCCTCCCCCATTCGACGGAGAGGAATGATTTGGGAGACGAGGGTCGGCAAAATGGTGCTGGCCATCCCGAACCCGATTCCGTAACCGGCGCGCATCAGCAGCAGGCTTCCGACCGAGCCGGCCAACACATAAATGCCCGTCGTGATGGCGGCGATGACCAGACCGGCATATAGCAGCAGGTTTCTGGACCATTTTTTTAAGAGCGCAGCCGTCAAGAAACGGGTAAGGATGGCGGAAAGCGCAAAAACGCTCGTCACCAGACTAACCTGCAAGTCCCCGGCTTGAAACTCATTTTTGACGTAGGCGGGAAACGACGACAACAGCATTTGCAAATTCAAGAACAGTAAAAAGGAGCATATCGTCAAGGATATGAACGATTTGCCCCATAACCTGTCCCCGTTAAGTTCCTGATTCAAGATGATTTCCCCCACTCTATCATTTCTATAATGTACTTTCGGCATCCAACAAGCTGCCGACATGGCAATTAATCCGCATAAGAAGTTCCAAAAGCAACCCGTATTCCTCCCCGGTCATACACTCCTTCACGTCCTCGGTAACTCCGGCCTCTATGGAGAGGGTTTCTCGGATCATCGTCTTGCCCTGTTCCGTGCTGAAGACGAGAAAAGAGCGGCGATCCTGTTTCCCCGCTTCCTTGTACACGAGCCCTTTCTTCTCCAGATGATCGAGGATCCGGGTCGTGGTCGGCTTGTCTTTCCCCGTGCGGCGGGCGATTTCCCGCTGGATCAACCCTGCGGAACGGTCGATCTGAAACAACACGGACCACTGCTCCGGAGTAATGTCGTACTCCCGCAACCTGCTTTGCAGGAGGCCGGCAATTTTCCGGTATGTAACGCCCATAATAAAGCCAATGGCCAGATGGGTATCCTGCGCTTCCATATAGCACTTCCTCTCTTTATTAGTTGCTTAAACAACTATAACAAAGACAACTAATTACGTCAATGACGGAAATGCCAAAAAAAGACCCGTACGGTATACTACCGACGAGTCTTGCAACGAATGAATAAACGGATAGTGACCATAATCGGATCTAGGTTATCCGAAACGTCCCCGTACCAAAGGCGCACAAGTCCCCATCCCTCGTAAGCAGCGATGCTTGGGCGGTAACCGATTTGCGCGAAACATGGATCGCCTCGGCCGTTACGGTAACCGGCCCCTGTCCGGACTCCGCCTTGGCCACATAGTTAAGATTGAGATTGGTCGTCACCACGCTCGCGCCCGGTTTTAAGATCATGGCCAGCAGCCCCATGGCCGAGTCCATCATCGCCGCGTGAACCCCGCCGTGTAAAATCCCGATCATGTTCAAGTGATGCGGCTGAATCTCGAGCGTAGCGACAACTTTCCGGTCATCCGCGGCTTCCAGCTTGCAGCCGAGCAAATCCCATAAAGTCCCCTTTGCGGACTGGCTCCATGCCTCCCATTCCGGATGCCGTTCCTCTGTATTCGCTTTCATTTCATCACCCTCCTTTCCGCCCCGTCTCATCGTCGACTGGTCTGCTTTGCAGCCTTGCGGCCTCTTCTTCGACCAGTTTACGGCGGAGCACCTTTCCGGCCAGCGTCTTGGGAAGGCTCTCCCGAAACTCGTAGATTTTGGGGACCTTGTAAGCCGCAAGCTTGCCTTTGCACCACAGCTTCAACTCTTCTTCATCGGGAACGGCGCCGGCCCGCGGTACGATATATGCTTTGACCGTCTCTCCGCGATAGGGGTCATACACCCCTGCCACGATGGCTTCCGCTACGCCGGGATGCTCGAACAGCACTTCCTCCACTTCTCGGGGGTAGATGTTGTAGCCGCCGGCAATAATGAGATCCTTTCTCCGGTCCAAAATATAGAAAAACCCGTCCTCATCCATCCTGCCCAGATCCCCGGTCAGCAGCCAACCGTCCTTCAGGCATTTGTAAGTTTCCTCCGGCTGGTTCCAGTACCCCTTCATCACTTGCGGGCCTTTCACGGCCAATTCGCCGATCTCGCCGGGCATCACTTCCGTTAACGTATCCGGCTCGACGATTTTCGCCTCCGTGTCGGGGAAAGGAATACCGATAGATCCATTCCTCCGCTTCTCCCAAATATTATTGGCATGCGTGACCGGCGAGGCCTCCGTCAATCCATATCCTTCGATCAGCTTGCCCCCAGACAGCGCCTCGAACCGGGACTGCACCTCGAGGGGCAGCGATGCCGCCCCGCTGATGCACACCCGAATCGACGACAAATTATAGCGGGCGATGTCGGGGCGATTGATCATGGCCACGTACATGGTGGGCGCCCCGGGAAAAACCGTCGGTTTCTTGCGGTCGATCATCCGCAGCACCTGCCCGACTTCGAATCTCGGGACAAGCAGGAGGGTACAGCCCAGCGAAATGGCCTGATTTAGGAGAACGGTCATCCCAAATACATGAAAAAAGGGAAGCGCCGCCATATACCGTTCGTGTCCCGCCCGGGAGCGGTAGAACCATAGCCGGCTCTGCAAAGTGTTGGCGACCAGGTTGCTGTGGGTCAGCATGACCCCCTTGGCATACCCGGTCGTTCCGCCCGTATACTGCAGAAGAGCCAGGTCCTCGTCCGGCTTCAGCGCCGCCTCGACAGGGTCGGGCGAGGACTGCCTCAACAGGGCCGTGAAAGAGAGTACATAATCGCCGTAAGCAACTTCGGGCTTCATTCCTTCTTTACGGGCCTTGATCGGATATAGGGCATTCTTGGGAAAAGGCAGATAGTCCTGCAAACGGGTAACGATGATTTTCTCCAGCGGACGGTGCTCCATGGACGACTTCACTCTGGCGACCAGAACGTCGAGCGTCACGATGAGGCGTGCCCCCGAATCCGTGAGCTGATGCTCCAGTTCCCGGGGCATATACAGCGGATTCGTCATGACGACGATGCCGCCCATCAGCAAGGTGCCGTAATAAGCGATCACAGCTTGCGGGCAATTCGGGAGCATCACGGCAACCCGGTCCCCTTTGACTATTCCGAGGCGCAGCAGCGCCCGGGCAAAACGGTAACTCTGCTCCAGCAGACGGGCGTAAGTGATTTTTTTACCGAAAAAATCAAGCGCGCATCCTTTCGGATGGTCTGCGGCGGATTGCACAAGAAACTGGGCCAAGTTTTGCTGAGGATAAGTGTAGGTCGGTGGTACTTCGGCGGGATAATGTCTTAACCATGGCTTGTCGGACAACATCGCCTTCCCTCCCGTAGATTAGCTTCCTTCTACACCACATATTTCTCCGCGCGGATGACCCGCTCGGCGATCGAACGTTTCAAATGCAGGAGGTCCACAGCCGGCTGTTTCGCCAGTTTTTTGAGGATGGACAATTGGGTCCGTAAGGTATCCCCGCTTTCCATGGCCGACAGCACCTCCCTTGCTCCGTTTGCGATCAGCCCGAATTGATCATGAACGAAGGCGGTCGTCATCTCAATGGCCAGCCGCGCCTTATCCTCTCCGGACCGGTCGATCATTTTCCGGGTGCGGAAGAGAGCGCTTTCCATCGCGTAGATCTCAATCATCATATCCGCCAGATGCGCCAGAATCTCCTGCTCCTGATCCAGTTTCGTCTGGTATTTCTGGACCGCTTGGGCGCCGGCCATCAGGAAGATCTTTTTCGCCATGGCCAGCAGATGCGTTTCCTGCTCCAGCGTTCCTTCAAAGGACTTGGCGGGCAACGGCTCCATCAGTTCGGCCTGCAGTTTCAGAGCCTTTTCCATCAGCGGAAGTTCCCCTTTCATCGCCCGTTTGATTAGGGCCCCGGGGATCAGCAGACGATTGATCTCATTCGTCCCTTCGAAGATCCGGTTGATCCTGGAATCGCGGTAGATCCGCTCAATGCGGTATTCCCGGGTAAACCCGTATCCCCCATGGATTTGAACGCCCTCGTCCGCCACGAAATCCAGCGCTTCCGAAGCGAACACTTTATTGATCGAGCACTCGAGCTGATATTCCGCAATCGCTTTTGCGGACTGGTACCCGACGTCCGGGCTTTCATAATTCACCTCGGCCAGCCCGATATCGAACAGACCGGCGGTCCGGTAGACCATGCTTTCCATCACGAAGGTACGGATATTCATCTCGGCCAGTTTTTTTCCGACGAGCGGGAATGTCGAGAGACTCCGGCCGAACTGGGCCCGTTCATTAGCATATGCGGCGCTGAGCTCGATGGCGTCCTTCGCCGCGCCCACACAGCCCGCCGCCAGCTTAAAACGGCCGATGTTCAGGATGTTGAAGGCGATCAAATGACCTTTGCCGACCTCCCACAGCAGGTTCTCCGCAGGCACTTTGACATCTTCCAGAATCAGCGGGCACGTGGACGAACCCTTGATGCCCATTTTCTTTTCCTCCGGTCCGATGCTGACGCCTTCCATCTCCCGCTCGACGATAAACGTACTGAAGTCCTTCCCGTCCACTTTGGCATAAACGATAAAAATATCGGCAAATCCCGCGTTCGTAATGAACTGCTTCGTTCCGTTCAGCACGTAATGGGAGCCGTCTTCGGCCAGCTTCGCCGTCGCTTTGGCCCCGAGCGCATCCGAGCCGGAAGAAGGCTCGGTCAGGCAGTAGGCGGCGATTTTGGCGCCGCTGGCAAGCTCCGGCAAGTATTTCCGTTTCTGCGCCTCCGTCCCGAAATACACGATCGGAAGCGTGCCGATGCCGACATGGGCGCCGAAGGATAACGCGAACGAGGAGCCCCTGGTCAGCTTCTCGTTGATCAGCGTGGTGCTGACCTTATCCAATCCGAGCCCGCCATAGGCCTCGGGAACGTCGGCGCCGAGCAGCCCCAAATCCCCGGCCTTGCGGAGCAGTTCGACCGTCAGTCCATAGTCGAGGTTCTCGATCTCCTCGTCCCTGGGGACGATCTCCCCCTCGACAAACTGCACCGTCGTATCCGCAATCATACGCTGCTCCTCGGTAAAATCCTCGGGGGTGACCACACTGCGGTAATCGCCTTCTTCAATGACAAAGCTACCGCCTAGCACCTTGCTCATCGTCTCATAATTCATCGTGATCCTCTCCTTCGTTTCCGATTAACTATGAACCTCAAACACGCCGGCCGCTCCCATACCTCCGCCGATGCACATGGACACCACGCCGTAACCGCCCCCGCGGCGGCGCAGCTCCTGAATCAGGGTGGCGCTCAGCTTCGTGCCGGTACATCCGAGCGGATGACCGAGCGCAATCGCTCCGCCGTTGACATTGACTTTGTCCTCGTCAAGGTTTAACTCGCGGATAATATGCAGGCATTGGGAAGCAAAAGCCTCGTTAATTTCGAACAGCGAAACGTCTTGTAGCCCGATGCCCGCCAGCCGCAGCGCCTTGGGAATCGCTTCGACCGGCCCGACGCCCATCAGTTCCGGCTCCACCCCGGACAAGGCGAAGGAACGGAAGGTCGCCAGCGGCCGGAGACCCAGCCAATCGGCCCGTTCCCGGCTCATCACGGCGACCGCCGCGGCGCCGTCGCTCATCTGCGACGTATTGCCCGCCGTCACCGTTCCGCCCGCCTTGAACCCCGGCTTTAGCTTCGTCAGGGCTTCCAAGGAGGTGTCCGGGCGAACGCCTTCATCCGTGTCGAACATCAACGTATTCTTGACCGGCTTTCCGTCATCGCCGATTTGCGTATACTCCGCTTGAAACGGCACGACCTCCTCCTTGAACTTGCCTTCGGCAATCGCCGTGGCGGCCTTCTGGTGCGAGCGGAGCGCGAACCGGTCCTGATCCTCGCGGGAGATGCCGAAGCGCTCCGCCACCCGTTCCGCGGTATGCCCCATCGCCATATAAACTTCCGGCATGTCGTCCACGATTTTCGGATTTGGCGACGCTTTGAACCCCGTCATCGGCACGTGGCTCATGCTTTCCACTCCGCCGGCAATAACGACCTCCGCATGCCCCAGCATAATCCGCTCGGCCGCGAGCGCGATCGATTGCAGACCCGAGCAGCAAAACCGGTTGATCGTCATCGCCGGTACGGTGACCGGGAACCCGGCATACAGCGACATGATCCGGGCGAAATTAAGTCCCTGCTCTCCTTCCGGCATCGCGCAGCCGATGATGATATCCTCCACGTCAGCCTTCTCCAAACCCGGCGCCCGGTCGATCACCGCTTCCAGTACCGCTTTCCCCAAATCGTCCGCCCGCGTCTGCGCCAGGCTGCCCCGCTTGGCTTTCCCCACCGCGGTCCGGGCCAGCGAAACAATAACCGCTTCCTTCATCTCATCACCCTCCCCAAGACTCAATTAATTCCGCAGCGGCTTCCCCTTGGTGAGCATATGCTGCATGCGCTCTCTTGTTTTCGGTTCGCCGCAAAGACTCAAAAACGCCTCCCGCTCCAGATCGAGCAAATACTGCTCCGTCACCAGGGAACCCGCGGGCACATCCCCTCCGGCTAACACATGCGCCAGCTTGCCCGCGATCAGCAAATCATGGTCGGTGATAAACCCGGCTTCTCTCATGCCGAGTGCGCCGAGGCGAAGCACCGCTTTGCCTTCGGAACCGATAACGCGGATCTTCTTCTCGGGGATCGGCTCGTAACCCGAAGCGGCCATCCGCAGCACCGCCCGCTTCGCCTCGTAAATACGGTGATCCGGATGCATCACGACCCGGTCGGTTTCCCGCAGGTAACCGAGCTTGATGGCATCATGACCGCTGGCGGACACCTTCGCCGTCCCGATCGTCTCGAAAATCCGGCTGAGGTAGGGCTGCAGATCCGCTTCCGGAAGCCCGACCCGCTCGCTGGCCCGCAGCGCCATTTCTTTACAGCCGCCTCCCGCGGGGATGAGACCGACGCCGACCTCCACCAAGCCGTAGTAAGTCTCGGCTGCCGCGATCACCTGATCCGCCGGCATACAGGCTTCGACGCCGCCGCCCAGGGTCATGCGGTGCGGGGCGGCCACGACCGGCTTCTCGAACCGCTTCAGCCGGTACATCGTGTTCTGGAACAGCCGGATGATCTCATCCACCTCATCCCATTCTTCATCCTGGGCCTCCATCAGCAGCAGCATCAAGTTGGCGCCGACGCAGAAATTTCTGCCCTGGTTGGCGATGACCAGGCCCGTAAAATTCCGCCGAACCTCCTCCACGCTATGCGAGATCATCGTCAGGATATCCGCTCCGATCGCATTGTTCGGCGAGTGAAACTCCAGGCAGGCCACCCCGTCGCCCAAGTCGATGAGACTCGCGCCGCTATTCGCTTTGACCACCTTGTTCCGCTCTCTCAGTTCCCGCAAAGAGATGACTTCCGGCGGAAATTCCACACTGGTGTAGCGGCCTTCACTGACGTGGAACAGCTTGCCGTCCTCCCGTTTGTAGAACGAACGGTTGCCAGCAGCCATCCATTCCTTCACCCAGGCGGGAAGGACCGCCCCTTCCGCTTCCATTCGCGCGGCGGAACGCTCCAGGCCGATAGCGTCCCACAGTTCGAACGGACCCATTTCCCAGTTGAACCCCCACTTCATCGCTTCATCGATATCCCGGATGCTGTCCGCGATTTCTCCGAGTTTCCCGGCGGCATAAATCAGCACCGGCTTTAGCACTTCCCAGGCCAAGTCCGCATAGCGGTCTTTTCCGGCCAGCAATGCGGCGGTTTTGGCCGCGGCTCCTTTCGCCAATTTGGCTGCTTCCAGAGACCCCGAGGCCGGCCTGGATTGCGGCCGGTATTCCATGCTGTTCAAATCGAGCGCCAGGATCCGGCTTCCGCCCGATCCCTTTTCCTTCCGGTAAAACCCTTGCCCCGCTTTCTCCCCAAGCCTTCCCTGCGATACCATGACCTTGAGCAGCTCCGGGACCGCAAATGCATCTTTCTCGCCCGGGTCGGCTGTATTCGTGTGCACATTATCCGCTACATGAAGAAACGTATCGAGCCCGACCAAATCCAGCGTGCGGAAGGTCGCGCTTTTGGGCCGCCCCAGTGCCGGACCGGTAACCGCATCGACCTCCTCCACGGTGTAGCCTTTTTCCAGCATGATTTTGAGCGTCATCAACAAGCCGTAGGTGCCGATCCGGTTGGCGATGAAATTCGGGGTGTCTTTGGCCCGCACCACGGTTTTTCCCAGCCTCGATTCGCAAAAAGCGCTCAATTCCTTGACCAGGCCGGGATCGGTCGACTCCCCGGGAATGATTTCGAGCAGTTGCATATATCTGGGCGGATTAAAAAAATGCGTCCCGAGAAAATGCTTGCGGAATTCCGGGGACCTCCCTTCCGCCATGGCATTGACGGAAATGCCCGAAGTGTTGGTGCTGACGATCGTGCCCGGGCGCAGGTGCGGTTCCAGTTTGGCCAAGAGCTCCTTTTTGGCGTTTAGGTTTTCCACCACCGCTTCGACGACCCAATCCGCTTCTCCGATCCGGTCAAGATCGTCCTCCAGATTCCCCGGGGTGATGCGTCCGGCAAAATCGTTGTCGTACAAGGGAGCGGGGGATGTCTTTGTCAATCGCTCGATCGCCGAGATAGCCAGCCGGTTTCGCACGGCGGGATGCTCCTTCGTGTATCCCCGGGCCGTCTCCTCTGGGGTGAGCCGCGACGGTACAAGATCGAGCAGCAGGCAGGGGATGCCCGCGTTCGCAAACTGGGCGGCGATGCCCGAACCCATAATGCCGGATCCGATAACGGCGGCTTGACGAATTGTTCTCATCATATTCATGAACCCTCCGTTCTAATGAATGGACTCATTTGGTTTGGCGCTTTCACCGAATACGGATAATTCCAGCAGTTCGGCGATATCCTTCGCTTGAACTTTCATTTCCACCTCCTTCATCTTTGTCCCGTCCTCCAGCATGGTCAGACAGTAAGGACAGGCGCTGCTGATAACGCCAGGGTTCACTTCCAGGGCTTGCTCCGTGCGGGCCAGATTGATCCGTTTGCCGCCGGTTTCTTCCATCCACATCAATCCGCCGCCGGCCCCGCAGCACATAGCGTTTTCCCTGGTGCGGGCCATCTCGACCAATTCGACGCCGGGGATCGCCCGCAGGACGTTTCGCGGCTGTTCATAGATGCCGTTATAACGCCCCAGGTAACAGGAATCATGATAGGTAATCCGCTCTTTCACTGCATAATCGGGACGCAGCTGGCCTTCCCGGATGAGCTGTTCCAGCAGCTGCGAATGATGCAGCACTTCCACCTCCTCCAAGCCAAATTCGGGATATTCGTTTTTGAACGTATTAAAGGTATGCGGGCAGGCCGTGACGATCTTTTTGACGCCGTATTTCCGGAAAAGATCGATGTTCTCCCGGCACAGCTGTTGGAACAGCAGTTCATTGCCCATCCGCCGCGGCGTATCGCCCGAGTTCTTCTCCTCGTTTCCGAGGATGGCGAAACTCACATTCGCCCGTTGCAGAAGCCGGACAAACGCCCGGGCGACTTTGCGGCTGCGCAGGTCATAGGAGCCCATGGAACCGACGAAAAACAGATACTCAAAATCCGGGCGTTCTTTGACAGTCGGCACTTTGACGCCTTCCACTTCTCCCGTCCACTCGGCCCTGCCGCCCCGGCTGATGCCCCAGGGGTTGCCCTGGCGCTCGATATTCATAAGCGCACGCTGCCCTTCCTGGGGGACGCTCCCCTGCATCAATATGAGATGACGGCGCAGATCGATGATTTTGTCGACATGCTCATTGCCGACGGGGCATTGATCTTCGCAGTTTCGGCAGGTGGTGCAGGACCAGATTTCGTCCTCCGTCATCACATCGCCGATCAGTTCCAGACCGGCGGGATCGGTGCCGGGTTCCCGTGCCGTCCAGGTTTGCTTCTGCCAGGCGAGCGTCGGCCCGATACCCGTCATCCCCGCCGGCTCTGCCCACTCTGCGGCCGCGGCGTTTCCCACCGAAACGCCGTGCGTGACGGCTCCCTCCGGCGAGAATACAAATCCGGGCGACCACGGCGGCTTACCAGTCATCACCGCGCCCTTTTCCGTCAAATGATCCCGCAGCTTCGTGATCAGGTGCATCGGGGACAGCGTCTTCCCGGTGTTTGAAGCGGGACACACGTTGGTACATCGCCCGCATTCCACACAAGCGTAGAAGTCAAGCATTTGCTTTTGGGTGAAATTCTCGATTTTTCCTGCGCCGAAGCTCTCCGCTTCCTCATCCTCGAGATCGAGGGAGGCCAATCGGCCGGCCGGTTCTCTCCGCCGGAGCCAGATATTGAGCGGAGCCGTGATGAGATGAAAGTGTTTGGATTGCGGGACATAAACGAGAAAAGAGAGTAGAACCAGCAGATGCAGCCACCAGAAAACATAAAACCCGATTTCGGCGCCGTGTGCGGAAATTCCGGAGAAGAGTTCTGCAATGAGTGATGAAGTCGGTGCGAGCGCGGAGTGCTCCAATCCAAGCCACAGGCGTTCAAAACCCAGCGACAAAATGACAGTGAGCATCAAGAAGAAAATGAAGAGGACGACGATGCTGGGTTTCCAGCCTCTTTTTAACCGGGGAAGCTTCTCCCCGTAGCGGCGATAAGCGGCGTAGCCCATGGCCGCCAAAACAAGCAGGACGGTGATCTCCTGCAATAACCCGAATACATCGTAGGCCGGAAGCGGGAGATGCCCGCCTTCCGTTAATCCCTTGACGATCAGGTCGACCGCCCCAAACTGCAAAATAATGAATCCGTAAAAAATCACGGCGTGCATGATCCCGCTCTTGGGGTCTTTTAACAGCTTTCTTTGACCGAAAACCTGGGAAACGAACTCCATCCCCCCTCCTTTCATTCGACTGCGGAAACCAATTGGCCGCCCCAGACGCACATATAGATAGCGGTGATAAACGACCCTCCAGAATAGATAAATCCCAACTCCCGTAACGCCCAAAAACAGCGCCAGATGAATCAACGGCCACACCATTTTTGCTCCCGCCTTTCCCTGAAAATAAGCCGACAAAAATGAATGCAAGTGGACACTGAGATAGCCAAGCCATAGTAAGCGTTTACAATCCCTTGGTTTTATAAAGCGCATTCTATTGACAAAGCGCTCGGTTTCTCCTAAGATATAGAAAAATGAATGAGTATTCATTCAGTTGCTTTAAATTTTAGCATTGAGGTGTCGTCATGACAAGTAGAAAACAAGAAAAATTTGAAATGATTTTGGATGCCGCGGAGAAAGTCATCGCCGAAAACGGGTTTCACGGCTCACAGGTATCCAAAATCGCCAAGGAGGCTGGGGTTGCGGACGGTACGATTTATTTGTACTTCAAGAAAAAAGAAGACATTCTGATTTCGCTGTTCGAAGATCGGCTGGGTAAACTGGTCGCTTTGTTTAACGCCAGCATCGAGGAATCCGGCACGGCGGACGAGGCGCTGCGCAAAGTGTGCGAAATCCACTTCACCCGGCTCGAGCAAAATGTCAATCTGGCCTATGTGACACAGATCGAGCTTCGCCAAAGTTCCCTGGAGCTGCGCAAGGCGATCGGTTTGTCGGTGAAGCCTTATATCCAGTTGATCGAGCAGATTTTAATCCGGGGGATCGAGGAAAAGAGCTTTCGCGCCGATCTCGATACGAAGCTGACCCGGCATCTTGTTTTCGGCGCGATGGACGAGGTTGTGACCTCCTGGCTGATTTCCGGACGGAAATACTCCCTGTCCGCCCAGGTCGACAAGACGGTGGATTTTTTCCTGAGGGGCTTGAAATAACCCGGTCCCTCCAAACGAGGTTGAGAGGAGAATTGGCGATGGATCTTTACGTAATCCTGAAGCAAACCTTTGACACGGAGGAAAAGATTGCGATAGAAAGCGGCGAAATCCGCGAAGACGGCGTGAAGTATATCATCAATCCCTATGATGAATACGCCGTGGAGGAAGCGCTCCGCTTGAAGGAAAAGCACGGCGGAACCGTGACGGCGGTATCCGTCGGCCCCGAACGCGCCGCGGAAGCGCTGCGCACGGCTCTCGCGATGGGCGCGGATGAAGCCGTGCTGATCTCGGACGATGGTTTCCGGACCGACGAATCCGGAATCGCCGCATTGTTAGCCGCCTACTTCCGCGATCGGCCCTTCGATTTCATTCTTGGCGGCTATTTCTCGGTCGACAACGGCGCCGGTCAGGTAGCCGTCCGGTTGGCCCGGCTGCTCGGCGTCCCCCATGTCTCGGCGGTCGTCAAACTTGACGTTTCCGACGGCCTAGCGGTCGCGGTCCGCGACGCGGAGGGGGATACGGAAACGGTCGAACTGCCGCTGCCGGCGCTGCTTACCGCCCAGCAAGGGCTCAACGAACCGCGCTACCCTTCCCTGCCCGGGATTATGAAGGCCAAGAAGAAGTCGTTCCGCCAACTCGAACCGGATGACCTTGGGGTAAGTACGGCGGACCTCGCCCCGAAAACGGAGCGCACGCTCCTCTTCGCTCCCCCGAAACGGCAGGCCGGACGGGTGCTGCAGGGAACGCTGAACGAACAGGCTGCCGAGCTGGTTTCGCTGCTGCAAACCGAAGCCAAATTCATATGAGCCGATTTACGGACTTTAGCGATAATCAAGGAGGGAGTTACGATGGGTAAAGTGATGATGGTCGTGGCGGAGGCGCAGGGCGGAAAACTGCGTCAGGTTTCTTTAGAAGCGCTTCAGACTGCTTACACTCTAAAAGAGGAAGACGATGAAATCATCGCCGTCCTCCCCGGATATGAGCTGACCGATGCGGCTCATGAACTCGCCGGGCACGTCGAAGGCCGGGTGATCACGCTGGAACACCCCGATTTGAAAACTTACCTTGCCGAAGCCTACGGCTTCGCCTTCTCCCGGCTGATCGACGACCTTCAGCCCGATCTCGTGCTGCTCGGGCATACGGCGGTCGGGCGGGATCTCGCTCCCCAGCTCGCTTCGCGTCTCGATGCCGGTCAAATCTCCGATGTGACCGCGCTCGAAATGACGGATGAGGGTGCCCTGTTCACCCGCCCGCTGTTTGCCGGTAAAGCGTTCGAGAAAAAGCGGCTCCTCGGCAGCCGGGGTGTCGTTACGCTGCGGACCAATAATCTTCCTCCTGCCGCGCCGGTCAACGCTTCGGCAGAAATCGTGCCTTTCGATTACACAACGCCGGAAACCTCGCTTCGCACCGCGATCCGGGATGTCGTCCGCAAGGCGTCGGGCCGGGTCGACCTCAGCGAGGCCAAGGTTGTCGTGTCGGGCGGCCGGGGCGTGAAGAGCGCGGACGGCTTCAAGCCCCTGGAGGAACTTGCCGAAGTGCTGCAAGGCGCGGTCGGAGCCTCCCGCGGCGCCTGCGACGCCGGCTACTGCGACTATGCGATGCAAATCGGACAGACGGGCAAGGTTGTGACCCCGGAGCTTTACATCGCCTGCGGCATCAGCGGCGCCATCCAGCATTTAGCCGGAATGAGCCAGTCACGAATAATCATCGCCATAAACAAAGATCCCGAAGCCCCGATTTTCAAAATGGCCGACTACGGGATCGTCGGCGACCTTTTTGAAGTCGTACCCCTTTTAACCCAAGAATTCAAACAGGCCCTTTCACGCCAATAACCGTATCCCGAAACCTGGTGATCCAGGTTTTCTTTTTTTTCGGCCCGGGCCTGTCCTTCCCGATCTTTACAATATCAAAAGCAAACGGCTGATTGATGGCATTATGGAATTTCTTTAGCTCCAGTTCCCTTCGAAAATACTCGTCGTAGCTCATTGCTGCCCCTCCCCTTCTTTTACCGGCCGGGTGTGATTGACGTCCCCATTATCCGCTTTAAAAAAGGGAAGAAAAAGTGTACAGTATGAAAAACGCCTTTCCCCTTTTAAGGAGAAAAGGCGGTGTACCGGAGGTGAAGTATGCCATGCTGTCGGCCGAACGCTACATGGCCTTGATCAATCATTACGTCGGGCCGGCGCCACGGGAGCAGGAAGAGTACGAAGTGGCGCTCGAGGAGTTAACGAAGCTCTTCCACTGCACGGAACGGAATGTCAAATTGATCGTCCGCAAGCTTCAGGATGAAAGCTGGATCACATGGCTGCCCGGAAGAGGGCGGGGAAACAAATCAAGGATCCGTTTTCTGGTCAAACGCGACCATTTCTTGCTCGAATTCGCCAAGCGGCTGGCGGAAAAAGGGGAATACCGCTCCGCTTTTGAATTCCTGCATCAATACGAGGAGGACCGGACAGTATTGGATCAGTTCCTCCAATGGCTGAACGGACAGTTCGGCATGGAAAAATTCGGGGCCGAACTTCATGCGAAAGATGTGTTCCGCCTCCCGGTCTATCGCGCACCGCTCACGCTCGATCCGTCGGAGCTATACTTCGGATTCGATTCCCATCTGGTGAGGCAATTGTTTGATCGCCTGATCGAGTATGACTCGGAACAGCAGAAGATCCTGCCGAAGCTGGCGCACTATTGGGAAAGCGATGCCTCGGGCAGACAATGGACGTTTTACCTTCGCAAAGGGGTTCTGTTTCACCACGGAAAAACGTTGACAGCGGAGGATGTCGTCTTTACGCTGGAACGGTTGCGGAATGGAGCCATGAACTCCTGGATGATGGAGACGATGGAATCCGCGACAGCGCTGGATTCGCGGACGGTTCGCATCATGCTGAGCCGGCCGAATTGGCTGTTCCCCCGCCTGCTCTGCTCTTCCTGCGCCTCTATTATCCCGTCGGACCTAAACGGGCTGGATGAGAGCCGCTTCTGGCAGCTCCCGAGCGGAACGGGCCCTTTTCGGATTACACATTGGGGCGGCAATGGAATCGAGTTGGAGGTCCATGCGCGCTATTTTCTCGGCAGGCCTTATCTGGATGGCGTCAAATTGATTTTTATGCCGGAGAGTATCCCGAACCTTTCCAGACTAAAGTGGGAGCAGTTGATCGCCAATGACGCCAGAATACCGGCCGATGCGGGAGGCGACTGGCAGCGGATCGAAACGCTCAGCCAGGGGTGCAGTCTGATCAGCTGGAACCGGAACAAAGGCGGACCGCAGCAATCCCTTTCGTTTCGTCAGGCCGTCAATCTGATCATCGACCGTTCCGATTTGATCCGGTGCACGGGGAAACCCGGCTACCCCGCCCGCGGCTTCCTGCCCATGGAGGAAGCCGCACACGGCCACCGCAGGCCTGATCCTGAAGCAGCCAGGCAGCTGCTGGCGCAATCGGGTTACGACGGCACCCCCATCCTTCTGGTCGCAGCCGAAGCGGAGTGTGAAGACGCCGAATGGATCGCCCGCCAATGTGCCTCGATCGGGATTCCGGTCCGTATCCGTTACGGGAACAGGGGGATTCTGTCGCGGATCGAAACGGCCCAGGAAGCCGACGCCCTGCTGATGTGCCTCGTTTTTGCCGATGATGAGATCTGCGAGCTGGAGACCGTGCTGCAAAGAAACAGCATTATTTTCCAGCATCTTGACCCTGGGCTCCGCAGATGGATTCATCAGGTGGTGGACGATATTTACGCGAGTCCCATCAAAGAGAAACGCCGGGCTCTTCTGGAGCAGATTGAAATCCGCCTGCAGGAAGAGGCACAGATTTTATTCCTCATTCACCAGCAATTGAACACTTATGTCCACCCTTCCATCCGGGGAATCGTCATCAACAACTTGGGGTGGATGGATTTTAAGGATATTTGGCTTACGCCTGCGGAGGAAATCGCCTCCGAACGCAAATAAAGAGCCTGCAGGATCTTTACGGATCCTTGCAGGCTCGTACTTTTTATGATTTATTTGAACACTTTCAAACGAGAATCCAGCGGTGCAAACTCTTTGTCGCCCGGCGCTGCGGCGATTCCGCCGAAAGGCATTTGCGCGATCAGCTTCCAGCTTGCCGGCACGTTCCATTCTTTGCTCACTTCTTCGTCAATCAGCGGGTTGTAGTGCTGCAGGGAAGCCCCTACGCCCTCTTGCGCCAATGCCGTCCATACCACATACTGAAGCATACCGTTGGATTGCTGCGCCCAGATCGGGAAGTTTTCGGCGTAGGCCGCAAACTGATCCTGAAGTCCTTTGATGACGGTTTGGTCTTCAAAGAACAAAACCGTTCCGCGGGCATTGCGGAAAGAGGCCATTTTTTCTTCCGTCGGTGCGAAGCTGTCGGCCGGTACAACCTTGCGCAGCGTTTCTTTCGTCAAATCCCACAGCTTATGGTGCTGCCCGCCGAACAGTACGACCGCTCTTGCGCTTTGCGAGTTAAAGGAAGACGGGGAATGCAGCACGGCTTCCTTTACAATTTCTTCGACACGCTCTTCGGAAACCGGGATTTCCTGGTTCAATGCATACACGCTGCGTCTTTTCTTGATCGCGTTCAAAAATTCGCTCATTTCTTCAATCTCTCCTTTGATATTTTAGGTTAGTTTATCCGCTGAACCCTGATTTAATCGGATGAACTCAGTCGGATAATTTATACTTACATTTATTTAGTAGCTGACGTTATTATATTACATAAAAATATTTTGGTTTGCAAGCAAAATTTTGAAATTTCTTAATCTTAAACGACGATTGGTTCATTTGGGTTATAATGGGAGAAATAGCCATGGAAGGGAGCATGCTGGGTGGCAAGAACTAAAATATTCATCAGCTCCGTCAATGAAGATGGTCTTAAACCGCTTCGCCGCAAGGTATTCAAGGAATTGGAAGCGATGGGGCATGAACCGCTGATGTGGGAGGAGAATCTCGGACCCTGGCCGGCCCATGTCGATCCGGTCGTCCGCTGCCTGGAAGCGGTGGCGGAGTGCGACATTTATCTGCTGTTTATCGGCGGCAAGGCGGGTACATATGATGCAAAGGCGATGAGAACGATAACCCACATGGAGTTCATTAAAGCTTACGAACAGGAGAAGACTATTCTCGTATTCGGCGATGTCGAGGTAAAGTCCGCTTTTTTCGGGCGGGTTAAGCCGCTGCTGGACCAGTACATCGATCATTATATTGCCAAGGAGAACCTTTTTCCCTCTCCGCCTCATATGATGGAAATGCTAATGCGGGATGAACGCGTTCCTAAAGAAATCGATCCGTACGTATGGTATTTTCTCCATGATATGACGATGCGAAAGGTCTATATTGATGACTTGTCGCTTGGCGTAACGATTGACTGGAAAGCTTACTTCAGCGACTTGCTTCGCCGTGGCGCCCTCCTGCTTCCTTTGGAGGAATCGATCGAGCAGAATGCCGCCAGGCTGGATGGTTTTGACGCCGCCTTTGAATTGATGACCGCCTTGCTCCCCTGCCTGAATATCACCGGGCTTAGGCAACCGGATAAATTCCTTGAACTCGTCGTCGACACACTGGAGGGCGGAGACATCGAGCAGCGTTACGGCCCTTATTTGTCCGAATGTGTCGGCCATTATGAGGATTGCAATGCCGCAACCCTTTATGCCCTGCGGGAAAAAGAGCTACATCTGGTCGCCAAAACGGGCGATGCGGCATCCATACCGATTTTTTCGCTGGACGATAAAAGTTCGTACGCCGTATTGACGCTGGATCTAGGGGACCCCGGTGAGCAAGTGTTCTTCAAAGAAGCGAAAAAAATGTTCTATCATTGCATCCGGTCGGGCTCCTATGTGATCACCCTGCACTATCCGGCCGATCCGGACTGGAATTATAAGAAATTCATCCACTACAAAGAGAGTATTAACCATGCTATAATGAGTAAAAATCCGCTCCTCATCGAATTGATCAAATTATGCTTGGGAGGAATGCAGCCATGAGTGCCGGAGTATTCGTATCCAAAAACGGTCGGGTGAGCAAGGCCGTTGGAGCCCAACCTAAAGAGGCGCTATTGTTCGCTCCCGCGTCGAAGAATTCGTCGCAAATCCTTCGCGAGCAGCGCACGGCGATGAAGCGCAATAACAAGCAAATCAAGGACCGGTTCGCCCAGGCCACGAAGCGAGCCTAGCCGCAGCCATATAATAACCCGTCCGGGAAACATCCTGGACGGGTTATTTTTGCCCTTAACGACAAGATAATATTATGCAGGACTTTAGGCGATTAATTTCAACCCTACCGCCGCAGACAATACCATAGCGATGAACAGCAGTCTTTTTACGTCTTTGGATTCGCCGTACAAAAACATCCCGACCAGCGTGCTCCCCACCGTTCCCATGCCGGTCCAAATCGCATAAGCGGTTCCCATCGAAATGAACTGCATGGCGATGGACAGGAGCGACAAGCTTAGAACAAAACCGCCAATCAGCAGAATAAACGAGAGCAGATCGCGGGAACGGTTCAATCGGCTGATCCCGGCTACGCCGATCACCTCACCCATGCCCGCCAAAACCAACAACAACCAAGCCATCTTATCTTCCTCCTCCCGAATCAACCTCAGGGCCCGCTTCCCCACCGCTTTCGGAGGTAACGATTTTCAACCCGATCACCCCGGATACGAGCAGCAATATCAGTAAAATTTTCAGAATTCGGAACGGCTCGCCGAAAAGCACCATTTCCGCCAACACCGTCCCGGCCGTGCCGATCCCGGTAAACACTGCGTACGCGGTCCCCACAGGCAGCTTGGCGGTCGACCGAATCAACAGATAAGTGCTAAACCCCAAGGCGAGAATCGTGCCCACCCAAGTCCAAACGTTATAGGAATGCTTGAGTCCAATCACCCATCCGATCTCTAAAGCGCCCGCGATCCAGATCAAATTCCAGTATCGATTCATTTGCTCTCTCTCCTTGTTGTTTTTGGGGATTGTTCTGTAGCGCAGAACACCTAAAAACCCGGGAAGATATCTCCTTCGATATCCTCCCGGGCTTTTATCCCTCCGTGTCCGCGGCGTATTCGCCGCGCGCTCCCTCTCGGACCAGACCGGCGCGAACCGGCGCCACGGAACCCTAGGGAACAAATTGAGCTTTATTTTACACAAATGGGCATCGAAGGTCAAGGCCTTTCGGACAGTCTTCTTTCGGGCAGCCAACCCTGCGACTTGTGCAAGCATTAGGTTTGATCTAACATAGTACAAGGAGAAGAAGACGAAGGAGTGTTAGACTGATGAAGGATTCCACAACGCAGGAGACGGCAGCCCCGCAAGGCATTTGCCCGCGGCGCGTGCTGATCATGACCGCGGTCGAAGCGGAGCGGAGCGCGGTGCTGCGCGGGCTGAGCCGCGGCGGCGCATCGGCGGCCCCCGGCCTGCTCGGGGGGCCCGCCTTCGACGTGCGGCTCGCCGGCGTCGGTCCCGCGCTGGCGGCCGCATCCACGGCCGCCGAGCTCGCCGCGGACGGCGGCTACGAGCTCGTCGTCAGCGCCGGCATCGGCGGCGGCTTCCCCGGCCGCGCGCCCGTAGGCTCGCTCGTCGTCGCGAGCGACATCGTCGCCGCCGATCTCGGCGCGGAGACGCCGGACGGCTTCGCCGGCGTGGACGAGCTCGGCTTCGGCACGGCCCGCGTGCCGGTCGCCGAAGCGCTGGCGGCGCGCTGGACGGCGGCGCTGCAAGCCGCCGGCCTGCCCGTCTGCAGCGGGCCGGTGCTGACGCTGTCGACGGTCACCGGCACGGCCGCGACCGCCGAACTGCTGGCCGCGCGGGTGCCCGGCGCGGCGGCCGAAGCCATGGAGGGCTTCGGCGTGGCCGTTGCGGCCCGGCGTCTAAACCTCCCCGTGCTGGAAATCCGCGCGGTTTCCAATGCCGTCGGCCCGCGCCAGCGTGAGTTGTGGAAGATCGGCGACGCCCTGCAGGCGCTGGAACGGGCCTGCTCATACTTACCGGAGGTGCTGCAATCATGAATATCGCGTTTTCCCCGTGTCCTAACGACACGTTTGTTTTTCATGCCCTGGTGCACGGGCTAATCCCTGATGCCCCGGAGTTCCATGTGACCTATGCGGATATCGACATTACCAACGGCCTGGCGGCGGAAGGCCAAGGTCCCGAAATCCTTAAGATCTCTTATGCCGCCCTCCCCTGGGTGCTGGACAAATACGCCCTTCTCCCCTGCGGCGGCGCGCTGGGCCGCGGCTGCGGCCCGCTCGTCCTGACCCGGGAGAGCGGGCAAGGAGCGGAGGCGCTTGCCGGAAAACGCGTAGCGGTACCAAGCGAGCGGTCCACCGCTTACCTGCTGTTCCGGCTCTGGGCCGCACAGCATGTACCCGGCGGGATCGGAGAAATCGTCGTCCTTCCTTTCGACGAAATCATGCCCGCCGTGCAAAACGGATTGATCGACGTCGGCCTGGTCATCCACGAGGCACGGTTCACCTATCCGTCGTACGGTCTCCAAATGCTTGCCGACCTCGGCAACTGGTGGGAGACCGATACGGGGCTGCCCATCCCGCTCGGCGCGATTATCGCCCGCCGGGACCTGGATCTCGCGTCCCTTTCCGCCTGGATTCACGCTTCCGTGGAATATGCCTGGGCTCATCCTGAAGCCTCCGCGGCTTACGTGCTGGAGCATGCCCAGGAAATGTCGCCGGACGTGACCCGTGCGCACATTAACTTGTACGTCAACGAATACACGGCAAACCTCGGAGAAGACGGCTATGCGGCGGTAACCGCGTTGTTGGAACGGGCCGCACGGGAGGGTTTGGTGCCTGAAGTGGACCTCGCCTTGTTAAAGTAAATTAAAAATTCCCCTTAGATGTTAGATATCCAGGGGGAATTTCATTTCGATTAACCTTTTGGCATTATATAGTTTAAAGTATTGATTTGCATACTAATGCCCCGTCAGACAATCTTGACTAACAAGAATTCCTGCATATCAGTTTTTTTCCTGTTCGGAACAAAAATTTGAAGATTCCTGCAATTCTGCAGGAATTTCCGACGAAACCGGCTCGTTTCTCTAAAATCGCTAGAAATACCTGCAGATTTGCATCTTTTGGAGTTGGAGTTGGTAGTTCGCTAGGCACCTTGATAGCGTGGGCCTAATACGGATTCGGATATCTGTCCGGCTTGAGAATGCGTATTCGGGTACCTCACTCACTCCAAATTATAGTTGAAGTAGCGGATTCTCATTTTCTCCTACTACGATGTCTGACGGGGCACTAGACTTTTCACACTCTTCACCTGCAACTCATTGAATTAAAGGGAATTCTTCCCGTTAATGATGTAGACTCTGACGATGAGGCTTTATATCTACAATTGTGGATGTGGGCAACGTATCTCCGAAACCATTTCATATCCTTACCCAACGCCAATTCTTTAGTTCAACTTATTTTAACGGGAATTTCTCCCGTTAAATTAGCTCATTCAGCCCACTTGGCATATTTTAGCTGTAATTTCTCCAGTTAAATCCGCCGGAAGGGCCGAACAAGGCCATCGCCTCGTTGATTAGCTGGAAGTTTTCCAGCTAAAAGCGAATTTCGGGCGCCACAGCCGAAATTACCGGGAGGTTTTCCCGTTATTTGTCGGCTGCTGCCAGCGGTCTTACTCTTACGGTAATTCCCTTCACTCGGCTCCCCCAAAACGCTTGCGATATCCGCACTTCCGGCATAATTCCTCCACGGCAATTCGCTGGGAAAAGCCGTCATACAAGCGGTTGGCACGCTCGCCTTCGATAATTTCGGAGAACGGGGTATTGTGCACATTCCCCAAATTGATCACGCCCTCCCCGTCCAGACAGCAGGGGATGACCGTACCGTCCACCAGGATTCCCGCCTGATTGCGAAGCGCGTGGCAGAATCCCCGTCCGTCGTCTTCTGGGGCGCTTAAACTCGGCCAATCAAATTCGTGGTCCTGGTTCAAGTAGACGCGTTCGGCCAGTCTGATGCCGCTGCCGGGGGTGACTTTTTCTTCAATGTGAAAGTCCAGTCCAAATTCCCGTTCAATCATCTCCAACGTGGCGCGGTTTCGGCTCCGCTGCAGGTTGGTTTCATTATCCTGCGTCAGATTCCATAACCGGAATGAAACGATAAGATCGGATATGGCCGTAGCCTCCCGTACAAAGGACAAGACGCTTGTAATATACCCTTCCCGGTCCGTGGAGCCTTCATGCCCGTCAAAGCTATGCAGTGAAAAGTTGATCTGCCTAAGGGCAGGCTTGCCCAGCAGTTTATGGGCAGCTTTATGCAGCAGCGTTCCGTTTGTCGTAATATTGACTTTAAACCCTTTTTCATGGCTGATATCCAGCAGTTGATCGATTTTGGGATGCAGCAGCGGCTCCCCTTTGACGTGAAAATAAATATAATCGGTATGAGGCCTGATGTCGTCCAAAATTTTGCGGAAATCCTCAAGCTTGATAAATTGGGCCTGACGCTGTGTCGGCGGACAAAAGCTGCACGCCAAATTGCAAACGCTGGTCGTCTCGATATAGAACTTTTTGAACTTTTTCATGATGGCAATAACCTGCTTCTTTCATAATGGGTGGTAGACTGTTACTTTACTATCTAATTTGAACGTTCAACCTTATATAGTTTAGCTTATTTTTTCCGCTTGTCCCAGCGTCTAATCGAAAAGCTCAATATGCGGCTTGTCCGCTTGGTAATAGGCGAGCCTGTCGGCAAGGGTCCCTGTGTGAAACTCGAACATATGCCCGTCCGGATCCAAAAAATAGACCGACTTGCCATCCCGCTCGTCCCGCGTTCGTCCGGGCAGGACTTCCGCCCCCGCTCTCTGGAGCCGTTCCAACATAACCGCCCAGTCTGCCTCTTTAACGGAAAAAGCGATATGTGTATAAGTGCGCGGGCTTCCGTTCCGTTCTACGTCCTCCTGGTTGAGCGCCAGCCAAAGGCCGTTCAGGTCGAAATAAGCCAGCGACCTCCCCTTCGCGAGAAGCTTAGCCTCAAATACCTGCCGGTAAAACCTGATGGACGCCTCCAAGTCGGAGACGGAAAAGCAAAAATGATTGATGCCCTGAATGCTCATCGTTTACTGTGAATCTCCTTGTCTTCTCCAGGACCGGGAAACCCCCGGCCGCCGGAGTCTGTATCGGTTAACCTGATTTAACAAGCACTTTCAATTCCACGTTCTCTATAATAACAGGAGTCCCTGCGAGTATGATATCCGAACCGAGGTCCAGCGTCAAAGTGGTGGAAGAGATGGTATACAGGCGTTGTTCCTGCAATACGCCATTGATAAATAAATTAGTGTAACTGCTTTCGGATAACCCGGCAAAATCCAAGGCTGTCTTCCCTTCATCATCCGTAAATTGACTGGCTTCGATAGTTACTTGGGATTGAAGATTTTCCTCCGGCAAGTAAAAGTACCTGTAGACGACAGGCACAACGCTGAAATCACTTCCCGGCGAACCGGGCGGTCCGGGTGGTCCCGTTGGACCTTCAGGGCCTTGCGGCCCAGGCGCTCCTTGCGGCCCGGACTGACCCGCGACTCCCGGTGGCCCTTGCGGTCCCGGCAGACCCGCGGCTCCCGTCGGCCCGGCCATTCCCGGTGGCCCTTGCGGTCCCGGCAAACCCGCGGCTCCCGTCGGCCCGGCCATTCCCGGTGGCCCTTGCGGTCCCGGCAAACCCGCGGCTCCCGTCGGCCCGGCCATTCCCGGTGGCCCTTGCGGTCCCGGCAAACCCGCGGCTCCCGTCGGCCCGGCCATTCCCGGTGGCCCTTGCGGTCCCGGCAAACCCGCGGCTCCCGTCGGCCCGGCCATTCCCGGTGGCCCTTGCGGTCCCGGCAAACCCGCGGCTCCCGTCGGCCCGGCCATTCCCGGTGGCCCTTGCGGTCCCGGCAAACCCGCGGCTCCCGTCGGCCCGGCCATTCCCGGTGGCCCTTGCGGTCCCGGCAAACCCGCGGCTCCCGTCGGCCCGGCCATTCCCGGTGGCCCCTGGGGTCCCGGCAGGCCCCCCTCTCCCGTCGGCCCCCCGACTCCCGGCAGGCCTTGCGGTCCTCCCAGGCCTACCCCTCCCACCGACCCCGCGACTCCCGGTGGCCCTTGTGGTCCCGGCAGACCCGCCTCTCCCGTCGGCCCCGCGTTTCCCGGCTGCCCCTCGGACCCTCTGCTCCCCGGAGAACCCGGAACGCCGGGAGGGGCGTAATGGCCGACAGCACCTTGTCCTTCGCCACTGTTCGGCGCTCCCGCCGGACCTCCCAAATTTTTTCGGGATCGTCTGACACGGCATGATCCCGTCTTTTTCGGATTACGCATTTTGGGGCAGCGGCGCCGACGGCGCTTGCGGGGCTGTTTCATCCTGCATCTCGTGCTCTTTCTTAACATGTGGCCACCTCCATATGTGTCTTCTGATGGTTATCATATGCGGGTCACCCGACTACGAATTAGGCGGGGGTACCATACGTTAAGAAAGAAAAGGACTCCTGGCGAGGGGGAACCGCCGTCTCACAGCCAGGAAAGAATCACTAAAATAAAGGGAATCGAATTACCCTTCGATATCCCCCGACAAGGAGGTGAATGACAATGCCTGTAATCAAACCCGTTTTTACGGCCGTAGCAACCGCTCCGGTAGCAACCGGCGGAGCTGTCACCACTACGGTAGCTCCCGAAACCAGCCGATTTTTTGTAACGATCACGGCGGGAATGATTGGAGCCACGGAGACGACCATTCCCGCCGCCAGCTTTGTCGACGATGCGGACGGGGCCGTTACGACACTCCCTGCATTGACGGCCAGCGATTACTTCAATGTGTATATCAACGGCGTCCTTCAGCAATCTTCCCTTTCGACATTGACTACGGCAAGCCTGGTATTGGCAACGACGGATCTGACTCCCGGGGTCCCGGTTCAACTGGAAATCTCCAGCTTTGCCGGCGTAACCTCGGCGATTACGACGCAGCCGACCATCTCAGCCCCTACGATTACCATTATTACTTGAATGGATGACGTCAAAGTACGGTAATAAAAAAGGATCCGGTCTCGATCGGATCCTTTTTTCAAAGCTTTATTTATCTTTTCTGCTTTTCCAGGCGGCCAGGGTAATTCCCTCTGCCAGCGGCCATCGTCCGCTCTTGGGGGTACCGATTTGCTGCGAACTGTAAATCCCGCTGTGTCCGGAGAACGCATAACTGACCATGCATGCGATGAAAAGATAGAGCGCCCCTTCGGAACCGAACAGCTCGATCCCCATAATAAAACAGGCCAGCGGTGTATTTGCGGCCCCGCTAAATACCGCCACAAACCCTAATCCGGCGAGAAATGGAGCATATAAATGCAGCCACCCCGCCAAGGTATGACCCAGGGTCGATCCGATGGCAAACAGCGGAGTTACTTCTCCCCCTTGGTATCCGGTGCCCAAGGTTAACGCAGTAAACAGAAGCTTCCAAAGAAATGCGAGCGGGGATATGCCCTCACCCTCGCTATGGAACGAATCTGAGATCAACGGAATCCCCAGCCCCAGATAGTCGCGGGTACCCAGTACATAAACGAAGCCGATAATCAGCAGACCGCCTAACGCGCTTTTTAACACCGGATTCGGCAGCAGCCGGGTAAACTGGCGCTTTAAAGCGTGGGTAAGCCCGCTAAAACATAAAGCCGCGAGGCCGAAAAGGATCGAAGCCAAGACCACTTTCAGCAGTACCGCTCCAGACAGGGCAGGGACGGGCCCCATTGCGTAGTGCAGGTGATGCACTCCCCAAACTTTTATAGCGACTAGGTCACCCACAAAACTGGCAGCAAAGCAAGGAATTAAGGCACGATGGCTAATCAGCCCGAACACAGCCACCTCCAGCCCAAAAACGGTTCCGGCGAGCGGCGTGCCGAATACCGAGCCGAACCCCCCGCTAATGCCGCACATCAAAAGAATTTTCCGTTCAGTCTCATCAATCCTTATGACGTTCCCGAACCATTCGGCCAGACTTCCGCCCATCTGCACCGCTGTTCCTTCCCTTCCCGCCGATCCGCCGAACAGGTGGGTCCCGAGCGTACCGATCAGCACCAATGGAGCCATGCGCAGCGGAATCCGTTCCGTTCCATTTTGAATACGTTCAAGGATCAAATTATTTCCCTTGCCGCTATTTTCTCCGAATTTCATATACATATGGCTGATCAGCGCGCCGCCCGCCGGGAGCAGATAAAGCAGCCAACCATGCGTCAACCGTTGTCCGGTAACAAAATCCAGACTGAGCAGAAAAAACGCCGATGCGCTCCCCGCCATCACCCCTACGGCGCTTCCAAGCAACAGCCATTTTATAAACGAGCCGGGGTAAGCCGCATATGGAATTTTGTCCGTCACTTTCCTTCCCCAGGCAAGCCATTTGCTGCGGTTCATACAAACGCCCCTTCGTATCCCTCAAAATTAAATTCATAATAGCGCAGTAAACCAGAATAGTTTATCCCAAGCCTTCCGACCCGTCAATAAACTTGCTCCCTTCTTACCTCCACTGCTCTCCAAGCATAGAATAAAGCAACTCCAAAGAAAAGGTGATGCAATTGACCAGCTATCGAAAAGCTTACTTGCTCAAACAGCGTTACGCCGCGCGGATGCTGAAACAGCGTGGTGTACACGGGATCGGCGTCGGTTTTAAAGATCCGACCAAGCCTCGGAAAGGGGCGGCGATTATCGTATATGCGGATGCCGCCACCGCCGCCTCCGCCGGGAGAAAACGGAGAAAATCCAGATCCGCTCCCGCGGTGGTCTTGCCCTCCAAGTTGAAATCGACGGTCCCGGTTCGTATCGTGCGCGCGAGCCGGTTTCGTAAGAACGGCACAGGCGGATTAAAATTTAGGCGGCGCATCCGCCCGGTGATTGCCGGATACAGCGTCGGCTCTCCCAACGTTTCCGGCACGGCGGGACTCATCATCAGCGACATAGGCTGCCCGGGGAGCCGTTATATTCTTAGCAATAATCATGTACTCGTCAATGAGAACACGGACCGTTCCTCCGCAACGCTGCAACCCGGTGGCGCCGATGGCGGAACGGTGCCCCGCGATCAAATCGGCGTAATGGACCGGTTTGTCCGGCTGCGGAAAACCCGCCCCAACTTTCTCGACGCGGCCACTTCGAAACCTTTCCGCCGCAGCCTGCTTCGCCCGGCATACGCCGTCTACGGGCGAGTCCCCGGTCATGTGCGGACCTACAAAATCGGAGACAAATTTAAAAAGGTCGGCCGCACGACCGGAGCCGTCACAGGAACAGTGGAATCGATCCATACGGATATCCGGGTCGATTATGGGGATTACGGAGGGCTCGGAACTATTACCTTCAAAAATCAAAGCGTCATCCGCGGAAAATACCCCGTCTCCTTGGGCGGGGACTCCGGGTCCGTCTGGCTGACAAAGTCCGGGAATCTGGCTGCTGCGGTCAACTTTGCCGGGTCGGATGAGGGACGGTTATCGATAGCTTACCCGGTGGATTGGTTCATGCGGGTGTTTAATACCCGCGTCGCCTCCGCCGGCAAACGCCGGCTCAACGCCCCGGGACGGGGCGGCAAGCATAAATTCATGTGCGTGCAGCCCCTATCCGCGAAGGCCCTCAAATCCCTCCGTCCGCGGAAATGCCGGTTAGGAGGCAAAAAAACAAAATAAAAAAAGGAAAAAGCTTCTCCTGTGGTCTTGTCCGCGGGAGAAGCTTTTTTCCTATCAAAACTTACGGGTTATTCCATAAAATCCTTCAGCCGCTTGCTGCGGCTCGGATGTCTCAGCTTCCGCAGCGCTTTGGCCTCTATCTGGCGGATCCGTTCGCGGGTAACTCCAAACTCTTTACCGACTTCCTCGAGTGTGCGGGTCCGTCCGTCATCCATGCCGAACCGCAGGCGGAGTACATTTTCTTCCCGCTCGGTCAACGTGTCCAGCACTTCCTCAAGCTGTTCCTTCAACAGTTCGTAAGCGGCCGCTTCCGCGGGAGCCGGAGCATCGTGATCCTCGATAAAATCACCCAAATTGGAATCGTTCTCCTCGCCGATCGGCGTTTCCAGCGATACCGGTTCCTGAGCGATTTTCATAATTTCACGCACTTTCTCCGGGGTAAGTTCCATCTCCTTGGCGATTTCCTCCGGTGTCGGCTCCCGGCCGATTTCCTGCAGCAATTGACGGGATACCCGGATCAGTTTATTGATGGTCTCCACCATATGAACCGGAATCCGGATCGTTCTGGCCTGGTCCGCAATGGCCCGCGTGATCGCCTGACGAATCCACCAAGTGGCATAGGTACTGAATTTAAAGCCTTTGGAGTAGTCAAACTTCTCCACAGCTTTAATCAATCCCATATTCCCCTCTTGGATCAAATCCAAAAATACCATGCCCCGGCCAACATAGCGCCGGGCGATGCTGACAACAAGCCGGAGATTCGCCTCGGCGAGACGCCGTTTGGCTTCCTCGTCCCCCTGCTCGATGCGCTGGGCAAGCTGGATTTCCTCATCCGCGGACAAAAGGGGGACACGCCCGATTTCTTTAAGATACATTCGAACCGGATCATCAATTTTGACGCCCGGCGGCAGCGTCAGGTCATCTGTAAAATCAAGTTCATTGCCTTTTGTCAAATCCTCTGTCATGGCTCAGACCCCCACCCTAATAATGGAAAACAGTAACAAATTTTTCTCTAACAACGGCATACGCTATTTGACAAATTAGTGCTATTATGCTATTATATAAGCAATGTTGAATTGATTTGTCTTTGATTTGGCTATCCGTCATTTTATCACATTTAATGTTATTTTACAAGATTATTTTTTATGAATAATAATGTACGCTGGTCCTCCGGGCCAGCGTTTTTTTGTTTAAGCCTTCCTTCGTCTCCCTGTACGGGAGGTCCATTTTACAACGAACTATTACCGAATCAACCCCAACTCCCGGGCCTGTTCCTCTGTCAGAATAAACTGTTCCGTCTCCCAAACCTCATCCTCGGAAGTGATCCCAAAGGCTTTCATCACCTGGTTCCAAATCCCTCTTTCCACCGCTTCGCTTTGGGTGATGATAATTTTCATATTTCATCGCCGCTCCTTTTATGATCCTTTACCTCCATGTATAACCGGCCTGTGCGCCTTTGAAGCTGATTTTTCAGGATGTCGGCATCAACCGGACCACCGACCCACTTTTCCAGACAACCAGACCAAAAACTGGATACCGCTGTTAATATTGCTACTTTTTTAGCAAAAATAATCCTATAGTCCTATGTCAAAATTCGACATTTGCGACGAAAATATGATCATATCCCTTTCTTAAGTCGCAAATCATCCTGTATTACCGGGATTTCCGACCTAATGCGCGGATTAGTTTATTTTGCGGGAGGTAAGGCCTGGAGTTCCATATGTTCTGATCCGTGTCGTCCGCTACTCCTACAAGCAATTACCAACAACCCGAATCTCAAAGGAGTGTACACCTACGTGAAAACTAACACTGCCCCCCGTAAGTCCGCTATGTTGCTTGCCTTCGTTCTTCTTTTTACGCTTTTGTGCGGCCCGTCCGCCCGTGCGGAAACCGGCGCTGCCTCCAAATCGAGAACCACTTGGTTATGGCATACCGCACTTATACAAACAAACTCATCGGAATTGCTTGATTTCGCCAAGTCCCAAGGCGTCGGGATCTTATATTTGCAGGTCAGTACGAAAGTCGATCTGGCTTCCTACCGCAGCTTTATCCGCCAGGCCACGGAAATGGGCATCGAGATTCACGCCTTGAACGGCGCCCCCGACTGGGCCCTGACCACAAGCCGTCCGAAATTGGATGCCTTTATGAAATGGGTTCGTGATTATCAACAAACTGCCGCTCCGCAAGAAAAGCTGACAGGCATCCATGTCGACATTGAACCTTACTTGCTGCCGATTTGGAAAACGGACTACACCACTCTGGTAACCCAGTGGCAGGCCAATGTCGATGCGCTGGTTAAACAGGCTTCGGACTTAGGCCTCCCGCTCTCGGCCGCGCTTCCCTTCTGGCTTGATAATTATAAAGTACCGAACAGTGAGCAAACCTTGAGCTCCTGGATGATCTCAAAGTTTGACTCCGTTACCCTGATGTCCTACCGGGACAATGCCAAGGCGGTTTACGATACGGCCAAAACGGAATTTGCCGAAGGCGAAAGCATGAACAAGACAATCTACACCGGCGTGGAAACGAAACCTTCCCAAGAAGGGAGTCTCATTACTTTTTATGAAGAAGGGATCGACGTTTTGAACGACCAGCTCGTCCAACTGGAGCAATTGGGCAGTTCGCAATCCTCATACGCCGGAATCGCCGTCCATGATCTTGTGGGTTGGATGGATCTTTCCAATCAAGAACTGGCACAATAAGCTAACCCATCCCCGTTCCTAGGGCCGGACCTTCCGGCGGGAGCGGGGTTTATATTATTATCTATGCTTGACAAAAAAAGGACAATTTAAGGATATTGCATCAACAAAAAAAGTACAGCACAATATTACAAAATTAGATGTTGGAGCGTATCCACTATCTTTCATATCCCCCTTAACGCAAACAACCCATGCTGCCGCTCCGGAAAGAGAGGGTTCCTATGCCAAGACGTGAACAGGTTCCACTTCACCGTTTCTCCGGCGTCTTTCGGTTCAGGTGGTTGTCGGCTTTTCTTTTCCTCTGTTTCGTCCCTCTGATCGCGATGCCTGCTCCAAGCGTTTTTGCCGAATCCAGTCTGACTCTTGATTCCCCCTTGGAGGGAGAAGAGGTGTCCCCCGGCATAGTCAGGATTAGCGGACAATATTCCGAAGCCTATGATATCAAGCTACTCGTTAACGGGATCCGGCAAATCCCGACCGTCATGGAAGCGACATATGGTCCGGAAAGCGGCACCTGGTTTGCCGATCTCGACACCTCCAGGTTCGACGGAACGGTCTCCCTGGTTGCCAAAGGTACGCAGACTTCAACCCGTTACGGCGTATCCAGCGTCACCACCTCCGTTTACGTGGATAATCCGCAGGTCAGCGTCCCTCAGGTCCGAATCGTCAGTCCCGAAGACGGATCAAAAATCAAAAGATCCACGAAGTTCCCCGTTAAAATCCGGGTAGACGCCAAGAACGACATCGATCGTGTCGAGGTCCGAATCAACGGCGGTCCCTGGGAATCTGCCGTACAACGTAAAGGGCAGTACGAGTACCTATGGAATACCAAGAAATTCAAGAACGAAACCTTCAGCATTGAAGCCAGGGCAATCGATGAATACGAAAACGAAGGCCGTAGCACGACCGCTTATGTTTACACGGGACAAAAGAATCAAGAACCTATTACGCTCGACCCTCAAGACCGGGCGATGTGGATTTGGGAAAAAGCCGCGTATAATCTCTTTTTGAATCCCGGCTCGAAAAACGCCTTGAAAGCGCTTGCGGACGACACGGATACCTTTGGGTCCGATCCGATCACCACGTTTTACATCGGAGTTTTCACGTATGAGGGGATGGATATTCTTGAGGATGAACCGGAACGGGTCCGGGAATTTGTGAAATGGGCCCATGAGAACGGCTATCAGGTTCATGCCTGTATCGCCGGAGGTACCGTACCTCCCTACTATGGCGCGCTCGCTCCGTTTCATGGCTATGCCATCCGCGAGATGGAGAAGGTGATCAACTATAATCTTTCCTCCGCCCCCGAAGAACGGTTTGACGGGGTGAATGTCGATATCGAGCCTTACATTTTGCCCGAATTCCGTGCGCAAAAACCGGAAGTGCAGCTTCAATACCTGGACATTCTGCAAAAAATGATCGAGCGCAGAGATACGGCCGGGATCGATCTTCCCTTCGGGCCCGCTATTCCCCGCTGGTTCGACAGCAGCGACGTGGCCCAGGATATTACCTGGAACGGGGAGACTAAATGGCTCTCCGAACATGTTCAGGATATGAGCGATTACATCTCGATCATGGATTACCGGGACACCGCGGACGGCAGCGCGGGCATTATCATTCAAGCGCAAGGCGAACTGGATTATGCGGCTTCCATCGGGAAACCCGGTTCGGTCGTAGTCGGCGTGGAAACGCTAGATATCGCCAACAGCGGGGACCCCGAAACGATAACGTTCCGCGAGGAAGGCAGAACGTATATGGAAGCGGAGCTGGATAAGGTCTACGCTGCATTTGCGGATCATCCGGCGTTTGGCGGAATCGCCATGCACCATTACGATTCCATTCGCTGGCTTCCCTCCGAGTGGGGGCCCGGCGGCTTCAAATGGATGATGGATCCCCGCGACGTCTCGCCGCCATCTTCTCTTAACGGAGAACCTGCTGCGACGACGGTCGATTACAGCTCCATCGACTTGAGCTATGGGCGAGCCACCGACGATTCCGATATCGAAGAATATATTATCTATCGCGGCACAGAGCCCGGATTCGTACCGGATGAATCCAACGTCGGGGGCAGGTCCCGCAATCTGTCTTACCGGGATTCCGGACTTCTTCCGGACACCACGTATTACTATAAAGTGGCGGCGGTGGACATCAGCGGCAATATCGGCCCGGTTTCCGCCGAAGTTGCATCCGTCACCGCCTCCACCTATCTGCGCCCGATGATCGTCGGCGATATGAATTTGACGTTTGACGGAACCCGGGCCAAAGTCACTCTCCAGGTTATCGATCTGGAAACCGGCGAGGGCATTCCTGCCGAGGTGCATGGCCGGTTTGTTTATAACGGCGGTAAATATGTGGATCTGAAGACCGATGCCGATGGGGCAGCGACGGCGACATCCGAAGCGCTTCCGCCAGCCTCCGGCATGGTCGGTTTCTGGCCGCAGCGGATCGTGGCCGGCGGATATTATTGGGCCTCCGCCTATGACCGTCCGCGGATCGCGACGGTATCTTGGCCGGAAAACTGACCCATCGTGTAATCCTATATTTTGAGAGTTTGGATCGCTCCGTTTATAATGGAAAAGAGTGTAATCATTTTTCTCAAAGGAGCGATCCATGATGAAATTGACCTATTTCGGCCATTCCTGCGTGCACATCGACACAGGGCAGTACCGGTTGATTATCGATCCTTTCCTGACCGGAAATCCTGCCGCCAAAACCAAGGCTGAGGAGATCGAAGCGGATTACGTGCTGCTCACTCACGGTCACTTCGACCATCTCGGGGATGCCGAGGCCATCGCCAAACGCACCGGAGCTACGATCGTGGGCATCGTGGAGCTGGCAAACTTTTTTGAGGCGAAGGGAGTGACCGCGGTCGGCATGAACCTTGGCGGATCGTTTCAGTTTCCCTTTGGCCGATTGACATTCACACCCGCCCTGCATAGTTCCTCCGTAGTGATAAACGAGACGAACGTTTACCTTGGCGTTGCGGCGGGCATCGTGCTTGACCTGAACGGCTTTATCATTTATCACGCGGGAGACACCGCTTTGTTCAGCGACATGAAGCTGATCAGGATGCGCCGTTCGATCAATCTCGCTTTTCTCCCGATCGGCGACTACTTCACCATGGGGCCGGAAGAAGCGCTCATTGCGGCCGAATGGCTGGAGCCCAAGCACGTCGTCCCCGTTCATTACAACACGTTCGGCTTGATCGCCCAAGACGGAGAACAGTTTGTGAGCCGCCTCGGCATGCTCAATATTGAGGGTCACGCTCTAAAGCCGGGCGAGAGCCTCGATACAGGCTCCTTGAAATAACATCACATGTAAAAAGTCTCCACGCTCCTTTTTATATGAGCGATGGAGACTTTTTAGCATTTCTTTTTTAATCGGCCAACTCCCGGCCTTTAGTCTCGGTCCCGAGCCACAGCACCGCCGCTGCCCCAATAAGAATCGTGCCGAAGAAGAGCCAGAAGATCGCCCCGATCGCCACCTGCCGGGCCACGAGCATGCCGACCAGGTAAGGCCCGATAATCCCGCCAATCCGGCCAAAGGAGGCGGCCAAGCCCACTCCCGTGGATCGCACGCGGGTCGGGTACAGCTCCGGGGTATAGGCATACATGCCGCCCCATGCCCCCAGGTTGAAGAAGGACAGGCAGATGCCCGCGGCGATCAGCATCCCCTCGCTGGTCGCATTGCCGAACCATGCGGCGCTGGCCGCCGTGAGGATCAAGTAAACGACCAGGACGAATTTGCGGCCAAATTTCTCGATAAAGTAAGCCGCCGTAAAGTAACCCGGCAATTGGGCCAGCGTCATGATGAGCACGTACTCGAAGCTTTTTACCAGACTGAAGCCTTTAAGCAGCATCACATTGGGCAGCCACAGAAACATGCCGTAATAGGAAAAGACCACAGTAAACCAGAGAATCCACAGCATGATCGTCGATTTCCGGTGTGGGCTGGCCCATACCGACATGAAGCGCTCCCGGACGGACAAACTTGCCGCAGACCCAGAACGGGCTTGTTCCTTAAACCGCGGCGGGTCTTGAATCGATTTGCGCAGATAAAGCGCATAGAGTGCGGGAACGGCACCGATGATAAAGGCGGCCTGCCATCCATATCTCGGAATGACGAAATAGGCGATTAAAGCGGCGGCGATCCATCCCGCGGCCCAATAGCTTTCCAGCAGCACTACCGCCCTCCCCCGGTCTTTCGCCGGGACGGATTCGGAGACGAGCGTGGAAGCTACCGGCAGCTCCCCGCCAAGACCAAACCCGGCAATGAAGCGAAGCAGCAACAGTACCGCGAAGCTGGTGGCCGCTGCGGATAATCCGCTGGCTATGGAGAAAATCAGCAGCGTCCAGAGCAGCACCGCTCTTCTCCCGTATTTATCGGCCATAATTCCGGCGAACGCCGCTCCGACGGCCATCCCTACGGAGTTCATACTGGTGAATAAACCGGTTTGCTGGGGCGTCAAGCTCCACTCGGTCGCCAGAGCGGCCGCAATAAATGAAATGATACCTACATCCATCGCATCGAACATCCAGCTGAGGCCGGCGCTGAACAGCAGTTTTCGCTGGGCCGGCTTAGCCGGCTTTTCTGCAGAATCCATAATTGTCTCCCCCACTTGTCAACATGTTGTAAAGGTATGTATAGCTTGCTACTTATTTTAACAAATAATGCTATTATCTTCACAAAAAAATACACCCGGTCAAATAAAAAGGCACGTCCCGCTTCACGGAACGCACCGGCTATTCTATTCCACGGACTTGATCTTTCTTCACCAGCAACCGCTGCCGCACAAAGAACAGCATCAGCAGGACGATCAAAAAAACGACGTAAGAAAGAATCAGAACGCGCAAATCCATACCCGGAAAAACGATGGAGGCGCTAAGAATACCGAACAACCAGATGCTCGACAGATTGCCGACGATATTGGACCAGGTGTAAGAACGTGTCTTGATGTTGGATATGGCGGACATGAACGAGATCAGGTTGTTGGGCATGATCGGGATGGTACGCAGAAAAATAATAGCCCACACGCCATACCGGTCTATGCTTTTTTGCCATTTCCCATATTTGTTCAGTTTGGAAAACCACCTCCGCTGAAACCAGTCGGTAAGCAGAAATTTGCACAGCAGGTATACGACCATTCCGGCGAAAGATCCGGCAACCCAACTTACCAGTAAGCCCTCTTTGACACCCAGCACGGAGATGTGCAGCATCACTAGAGTGGCAAACGGAAAAATACCGACGGTTCCTTGAACCAAGGTCAAGGGAAGCGTGATCAGCAGAATGCCGTAGCCCGTAAGTCCCGTGATATCCAACAGCCAGCCGTTGAATTGTTCAATGAATTCGTTCAACGCCTTCGCTCTCCATTTCGTTATCCGGTTCGACCCGTCTCCCCAAAATGACCAAATCTCGTTCCACCCCATCCAAATTGGCTACCCGGGGCAAAAACGCCCAGTCTTCAAAGCCGAATTTCCGCAGGAGCGCCAGGCTCGGCCCGTTATGCGCAAACACAAAGCCCAGTACCGTTTTCACGGCGATGCGGGGACAATGCGCCAACGCTCGCTCCAACAGGATACTGCCGATCCCGCGGGAACGGTATTCATTCGAAATATATATGCTGATTTCCGCCGTTGCCGAATAAGCCGGCCTCCCGTAGAAAGATTGAAAACTGAGCCAGGCTATTGTCCGTCCGTCCGATCTCATCACCCACAGCGGGCGTCTTTCGGGAGAATGCTCCTCAAACCAGCCCAATCGCTTCTCCACCGTAACCGGTTCCAAATCGGCGGTCACCATCCGGCTTGCGATCGTTTCGTTATAAATTCTTACGATCTCTTTTAAATCGTCCAGCGTCGCGTCTTCAATAATGTAGTCGTTAATTTCGTATCTGTACATAGTGTTCCACCGTCGGGAAAGGGTCGTAAAAATGATGCAACAGCGCTTTCCACTCTTCATATTGCGGCGATTTTCGAAAGCCTACTTCGTGATCGGTAATAGAGTGCCATTTTACGAGCAGCAGATACTTATCCGCCGTTTCCACACATTTGTGGAGCTCATGCTCTATGTATCCGGGCATTTGTGAAATGATTTTGGAAGCTTTGCGGAAATTGCTCTCAAATTCATTGATCAAACCCGGCTTGACATGCAGCACGGCTACTTCCAATATCATGGTCATCCCCTCCGATTTCTGATTATATCACGGACGCAGCGCTTTATGAATCCAAATTGCGGCAAGCGAGCCCTCCCCCATGGCGACGGTGACCTGCTCCGCGTGAATGCCCAGATCCCCGGCAGCATAAACGCCTTTAATGTTTGTTTTCTTGCTTCGCGGATCGGTCACCGCATGCCGGTTCCCGCTAAGCTCAACGCCGAGTTGCCCCGCCAATTCCGAGTGAACCCGGTTGCCTCCAAATGCTATAAAACCCCGCTCGGCCGCGAAGCAGCGGCCATCCTCAAGCACAACCGTATGGATCCTGTCCCCCTCCTTCGCCACGACTTCCGAAATTCTCCCGGTCTCATATTGTACCCCGGCCGCTCTTAGCCTTGCCATGCGGTCCGCCGTAACCGGAATGGCTTCGTGGTTAATATATACTAACGACCGGGCACGTTCCGCCAAAATCAAGGCCATGTCGGCTCCGGCATCTCCGGCGCCCATTAGAACCGTATCCCGGTCCTGAATCTCATGGCCGTCGCAGTCCGGGCAAATATACACCGTGGAGCCCAGCACATCGGTTATACCGGCAATCTCGGGGATACAATCGGTGATCCCGGTGGCGAGCAGCAGCGTTCGCGCGCTGTAAGTGTTTCCCGCCTCATCGGTCAGTTTGAACGTCTCCTCCATACGCTCCGCCTTGATCACCTCGGCTCTTTGGAAAAGCACTCCCAGCGATTCGGCCTGCCGCCGGCCTCTTTTCCGAAGATCCGCACCTGAAATCCCTTCCGGGAACCCGAGAATATTCCGGTAATTCCGGCAGAGCACGGATCTCCCCCTTTCAGCGTCAAGTACAAGTATCCGATGAGTGTCGTAGCGCCCCAGTTGAATCGCCGCCTGCAATCCGGCAATGCCGCCTCCAACGATGATGCAATCGTGTTCCATATTATCCGCTCCTCATAAGATCATATTGCCGCAAAGTCTATTTGACTTTACTAATATTGTTTTTCTCCGCCCTGTTTCATGCATCCCGTATACGAGGTAATGTAGCAGGGAAGCCTATGTTTAAATAGACTTCGGCTGAATTAAAGGAGGTGAAATTATGGATAAAATTTTGGTAAAGCTGCTCGGAAACGGAGTCATCGTCGTCGCCATGTTGATGGTTCTCAGCAATGCCTCTTTTATCGGTTCGCTCCTTACGGCCCTTGCGCTGTCTGCATTGGCTTATTTGTTGGGCGATTTGTTCGTGCTGCCGCGCACCAACAATATCGTCGCTACCCTGTGTGACTTTGTCCTCGCGTTCGCTTTTATTTGGGCGATTTCGGCCAACGCGGACTGGACGCTCTCCATGGGCGAAATTTTCTCGATTGCTCTGGTCTTGGGATTGTTTGAATATGCTTTCCATATCTGGCTGCTCAAAGACGGGATCCGGCGTGATGAAAATGTGCGTGTCCGTTAAGGATTCCGGCTTAAACGATAAAAACAAGCCTATCGTATGCGGAGGGATTCCCCCTCGCATATAATAGGCTTGTTTGTGTTCTCAGGTGCCGAGAACGACGCGATCGTCGGACAGCTTGTGACCGCTGATCCGTTCAAACTCCCCGATCAAGCGCTCCATCGTCAAATCGCGCTTCGTCTTCTCATCGATATCGAGGATGATGCGACCGCGGTCCATCATAATGAGGCGGTTGCCGAGCCGGATGGCCTGCTCCATGTTGTGGGTTACCATCAGCGTCGTCAACTGCATCTCGCTGACGATCGACTGGGTCAATCGCGTGACCAGCTCGGCCCGGGCCGGATCGAGCGCGGCCGTATGCTCGTCAAGGAGTAAAATTTCCGGCTTCGTGAACGTCGCCATCAGCAGGCTTAGCGCCTGGCGTTCCCCGCCCGATAACGTGCCGACCTTCGCCTTGAGGCGACCTTCGAGGCCGATCCCCAGGCGGCTGAGCTCATCGCGGAACATGCCGCGGCGCTTGGCCGAGACGCCGATCCGCAGGCCGCGGGATCTGCCCCGGGAATAAGCCATCGCGAGATTCTCCTCGATCGTCATGTGCGGGGCCGTCCCGGCCATCGGATCCTGGAACACACGGCCGATCCAGCGGCTCCGCTTGTATTCCGGCAGATGGCCGATGTCCTGACCGTCGATCGCGATCTGTCCGGCATCCGGCCTCAGAACGCCGGAGATCATGTTCATGAGCGTCGACTTGCCGGCCCCGTTGCTGCCGATGACGGTCACAAAATCACCCGGCCGCAAATGCAGGTTCACGTTGACCAGGGCGATCTTCTCATCCGGTGAACCGGGATGAAACAGCTTGGAAACATTCGAAAGCCGCAGCATCAGAGACCACCTCCAGCTTGTTTTTGCTCCGCGCCGGACACGATTTCCAACGTTCGCTTGCGGGCCAGGCCTTTTTGTTTCCAGGAGCGGCGGATGGTCGGCAGTACGAGAGCGAACACGACGATAACGGCTGTAATCAGCTTCAAGTCGGTCTGCTCCATCCATTCGATCCGTAAGGCCAAAGCCACGACGACGCGGTACACGATCGAGCCCAGCACCACAGCAAGCGTAGCGAAGAATACCGTTCTGGCACCGAATATCGCTTCGCCGATAATGACGGAAGCCAGCCCGATAACGATCATGCCGATCCCGGAAGAGATGTCGGCAAAGCCGGATTGCTGGGCAATCAATGCGCCGGACAAAGCGACCAGTCCGTTGGAAAGACTAAGACCCAGAATGATCGTGTTATCCGTATGCGTGCCGAAGCTGCGGATCATCCGCTGATTATCGCCGGTGGCCCGAAGTGCAAGCCCCAGCTCCGTGCGGAGAAACAGGTCGAGCAGCACTTTGACGAGGATGACGATCACCGGCATCAGAATGAGCGGCTTCATCGATTCAAAAACCGTGCTCTCCCCAAGCAGGCTGACATTCGGACTGTCCATGATCCGCATATTGATGGAATGGAGGGCAATCATCATGAGGATCCCGGACAACAGACCGTTAATCTTGCCTTTTGTGTGCAAAAGACCCGTCAGCGCTCCGGCCGCAAGTCCTCCTAACATAGCGCCGATAGAAGCGATCCAGGGGGAGCTGCCCCCCGAGATCATGACCGCGGCGATCGCGCCGCCGGTCGTAAAACTGCCGTCCACCGTCAAATCCGGAAAGTCCAGAATCCGGAAGGTAATATATACGCCAAGTGCCATCAGCGCATAAATCAAGCCGGATTCGACGGCTCCAAGTAATGAGTTCATCATGTTGATTACCTCCTAAAAGTTCAGCCAAACATCCACACCTATTCGATGATGTTATTCTCCTTGTCCTGTACCTGGTCTTTCATGGCGTCGGTCACTTCAATGCCTTGTTCGGAGGCCGCTTTCAGGTTCATAATCACGTCCAGCTTATCCGGCACCGTTACTTTCATATCACCGACTTTCTTGCCGTTCTTCAAGGCTTCCACCGCCATTTGGCCGACCTGGTAGCCGTGATCGTAATACTTGAATCCGACGGTGGCAAACGCTCCGTTCTCAACCGTATCGCGATCGCTGGAGAAGAAAGGAAGATCGTGCTCGTTGGCGACCTGAATGACCGTATTGACCGCTTCAACAACGGTGTTATCGAGGGTTATATAGATAGCGTCCACGCGCCCCACGAGCGATTCGGCCGCTTGTTTGACCTCGGACGTGTTGGTAACGGAAGCTTTGACGAGCTTGATCCCGTGCTTCTCCAGCGCCTTCTCGGCCAAACCGGTCATGACGACGGCGTTCGGCTCCCCTTGATTCATAATGACGCCGACATTTTTGACATCTTTGAAGTTCGCGGCGATAAAATCCATGAGTTTGGAAATCGCCTCCGGGTTTGTATCGGAAGCGCCGGAAATGTTGCCGCCCGGCTTCTCCAAATTATCGACAAGCTTGGCATCGAGCGGATCGGTGACCGCCGCAAAAAGGATCGGCGATTCTTTAACCTGACTGGCTACCGCAATGGCCGGCGGCGTGGCGATGGCCAGCACCAGATCATACTTTTCTCCGGCGATTTTTTGCGCGATGGACATATTGTTGGTCGAGTCGGCCTGGGCGTTGTTGTAATCCACCTTCAGGTTTTCGTTCTCAACCAGCCCGGCATCCTTAAGCGCCGCCATGAAACCCTCGCGCGTAGCGTCCAGGGACGGGTGTTCCACATATTGCGAAATCGCTATTTTGTACGTTTTGCCTTCCGTCTCCGCCGCGGTCCCGGTGTTCGCCGGAGCCGATTCTCCGCCCGAACCTCCCGGGGTATTCGCCGTGTTTCCACCATTGTTGCCGCACCCTACCACACCTACCAACAAAGCCGATACCGCCAGAAACATGCTGAGCTTCTTCCTGAATTTCATTCTAGATCCCCTCTCCTTTGTGGAAATTTGTCGCTTCAATCGTTTAGACTGTAGAAGCATGACCCTATCACCGCTTTTATAGATGAAAGTATTAAAGCAAGTATTATTCCTATATTAAATGGTGGTCAATTATCCGTCAACGGGTTTGCTTATTCATATCATAAGAAAAAAGAGCCCCGCCAGGGCCCTGTTACTTCGCTTCAAAATAGAGATGCTTGGCCGTTAATCCCGAATCCGTCAAATGTAGAATTCCGGCCGAATAGTATTTCTGCCTCCGTTTGTCCGTCGGAGATCCCGGATTAAACAGCAGCATCCCGTTCGCCCGCTCCAGCAGCGGCTTGTGGGAATGCCCGAACAAGACCGCGTCCAGGCGTTCGTTCGGAAACGCCCGCACCGCTTTTTCCCGGGCCGTCCCCCGCCCTTCCGGCAAATGCCCGTGGGTCAAGCCGACCCTCACCCGGCCGGGGCCCAAAGTTAGAATCTTCCGGTAGCCGAAGCGCGCGACGATTTCTATGGGGTCGTTGTTGCCCGCGATTCCTTCGACCGGGGCCAGAGCCGCCAACTGATCATACACCATGAGCGAGGTCCAATCGCCCAGATGAATGATAAGATCGACGTGCCGAAATGCCGCAATAAGCGCAGGCGGCAGCATCTTTCCTTTTTTCGGCATATGCGTGTCAGAAACAACTCCGATTTTCATACGCACCCCCTATAAACTCTTCATAGCTTTTGCAAATAAACCCGCGCCTCGAACGGGCGCAGTTTCAATCGGGCCAAGTCCTCTCCCTTTCTCGGCTCGTAATTGGCGATCAACAGTTCCACCCCCCGGGGATCGAGTCCTTCGGGCATTTCGAAGATCGGCTCTTTGCCGAAGAAATTCAAAATGACCAGCATCACCTCATTTTCGAGCGTGCGCGTATAGGCGTAAATCTCTTCATGCAGCGGTAAAAGCAGATTATACTGCCCGTAAACGATCACCTTGTGCTTCTTGCGCAGTTGGATCAGTTTTTTGTAATAATGATAGATTGAATCCGGCTCTTTCATGGCTTGAACCACATTGATTTCCATGTGGTTGGAGTTCACCTTGATCCATGGCGTCCCCGTCGTGAAACCCGCATGCTCCGTGGCGTCCCATTGCATCGGCGTCCGGGCGTTATCCCGGCTTTTCCTGTGAATCGCTCGCATGATTTCTTCTTCGGGCACTCCGCTCTGCCGCTTCTCTTCATAGTAATTCAGAGTTTCGACATCCCGGTATTCATCGATGGAATCGAAAGCCACATTGGTCATACCGATTTCTTCTCCCTGATATATATACGGCGTACCTTCCAGCGTATGAATAAAGGTGGCAAGCATTTTTGCCGAAGGTACGCGGCATGTCATATCGTTGCCAAATCGGGAGACCGAACGCGGCTGGTCATGGTTGCAGAGATAGTTGGCGTTCCATCCCCGGTTATGGAGCACCGTTTGCCAACTGCTCATTACTTTTTTCAGCTCGATCAGACTCCAGGGAACGGCGTCCCATTTCCCGCTGCCCGCGGAAGCGGCGTCGAGGAACATGTGCTCAAACTGGAAGGTCATATTCAGCTCGCGGCGTCCGTCGCCCACATAATCCAGCGCCTGTTCGGGACCTAATCCGGAAGTTTCGCCCACCGTCATAATATCGTAAAAATAGAGCACTTTGTCATACAAATTTTGCAGCAGGGTATGCACATCATCCAGATTGGAGAACATCTCGTACGCCCGCACCGTCGTGGTCTGATGCGGATTTTCGGCATCGGGAAGCCCCTGCTGCTTCACAATGTGCGCGATGGCATCGAAACGGAAGCCGTCCACGCCCTTTTTCAGCCACCACTCGACCATATCGTGAAGCTTATCGACGACTTCGGAATTTTCCCAGTTTAAATCCGGCTGATACTTGGAGTACAGGTGCAAATAGTATTCATCCGTAGCTTCATCATACTCCCAAACCGAACCGCTGAAATAAGATTCCCAGTTGTTCGGTGGAGCTCCGTGCTTTCCTTTGCGCCATATGTAGAAATCCCGCTTCGGATTATCCTTGGATTTCCGGGACTCCTGAAACCAGGGATGTTCGTGGGACGTGTGATTCAGCACCAGGTCCATCATCAGCTTCATGTCGCGGATATGGATTTCTTTCAGCATCAGGTCAAAATCCTCCATCGTGCCGAATTCCTTCATGATGTCGCAATAATCGCTAATGTCGTAACCGTTGTCATGATTGGGGGATTTATAGATCGGGCATACCCAGATGACATCGACGCCAAGGTCTTTCAAATAATCCAGCTTGGAGATAATGCCGCGAAGATCCCCGATCCCGTCCCCATTGGAGTCCATGAAGCTGATCGGATAAATCTGGTATGCCACGCTCTCTTTCCACCATTTCGGGTTCATTGCCGCAACGCCTCCTTCGTCTCGGATTCCATATGTATAACATACCCGAAACAGCCCGATATCCTGCATTTCTTTGGAAACCGACCGCTTCCCGGAGCAAAAAAACGGGTTTATAATGGATGAATAACCGAATTACAAAGGTGTCGCCTCAGGCGGTTTGGACCCCTGCATCTCCTGGCCAACACTCCCAACTCCAAAAAGATGCAAATCTGCAGGTATTTAAGCCGATCCCCGAAGGAATGCGGGAAAAGATGCAAATCAAGTTAATTTCATATGCTGGAATTTCGCTGTTATCAGTTTTTTTGAAGGTGCATTAGCTCAACGATCAAAGAAAAGGACCGCGCCCAGCCGCTTTTACGGCTTGGCACGGTCCCTCTTTTTAATGAATCTGATCCAACAAGCTGAAAGCTTCCTGTTTTGACTTCACTTTTATGAGCTGTTCTCTAAAATCATCATCCATCAGCTTACGGGACAGCATCTGCAAAATTTTCAAATGCTCATTGCCTTTGTTCTCGGCAGGAACGGCGATCATAAAGACCAGCTTGGCGGGCTCGCCGTCCGCACTGCTCCAATCCACGCCCTCCGGCTTCAGCCCGAATACCACACTCGGCTTCAGTACCGCGGCCGATTTCCCGTGAGGGACAGCTACGCTCATTCCGATGCCCGTAGAGCTTTCCGCCTCACGGTTCAAAATGGCGGTCTTGAACTCGGCAGGCGATGTGAGCACTCCCTGAGCATCCAATTTCGCAATCATTTCATCGATCACTCCGTCGCGGGTTTCCGCCGCGAGGGATGTTTCAATCAGATCCAGGTTGATGATATCCGTCAGCTTTTTAACCGGCTGATGCGGCTCATCGGATATAACAGTGCTCGTGCGTTCTGTTTTCACCTCTACTGCAGGTTCAAACTTGGCAGGTTCAACCACGGCCTCTTCAATCCCGGCCGGTTGAAGTTCCACTTGGTCTTTTTTCAGCAACTTAATCATCAAGGCCGTCACAATCGAACCGACAATTACCGCCACAAAGAACATGATGATATTATCCACCGCGCCCAGGACGGCAACGATCGGTCCGCCATGCGCCACCCGGTCTCCGACATTGCCGAACATGGCAATCACGGAGCCTGTCATGGACCCGATCATGATACTCGGGATAACGCGCAAAGGATCTTGCGTCGCAAACGGAATCGCTCCCTCGGTAATCCCGAACAGGCCCATCGTAAACGCCGCCTTGCCGGACTCTCTTTCCGCATTATGGAACTTACGTTTGAACAGAAACGTAGCCAGACCCAGACCGATCGGCGGGATACAGATCGCCACGGCGATCGGACCCATGATCTCATAGTTGCCTTCCGCAATCATGGCGGAGCCGAACATAAACGCCACCTTGTTGACCGGTCCGCCCATGTCGAACGAAATCATCGCTCCCAAAATCAAGGCCAGCAGAATGGAACTCGTTCCCTGCATACCGGCCAGCCAGTTGGTTAACATTTCGAATACTTGCGCAATCGAACCGCCCAGCAGGTAAATGAAAGCCAACCCGACGATTAACGAAGACAGAACCGGAATAATGATGATCGGCATAATCGGGGTAATCGCCTTTGGAACTTTCCATTTCTTGATCCACAAAGCTACATAGCCCGCGAGAAACCCGGCGACAATCCCGCCGAGAAAACCGGCTCCGGCTTCACTGCCGTAGAAACTGCCGTTCGCGGCGATGTAACCGCCGATAATCCCCGGCGCCAGCCCGGGTCTGTCCGCGATACTAAAGGCGATGAATCCGGCCAGCATAGGAACCATGAACGCGAAAGACGCAGCGCCCAGCTTTTCAATCGTTTTCCAGAAGGAATCTTCCGGAATTTGCAACCCGCCCGGCGTAGGTACGCCGCCGATCGAGAGCGCGATCGCGATCAGCAGCCCTCCGACCACGATGAACGGAATCATGTAGGACACGCCGCTCATCAAATGCCGGTAGAATGTATTCTGCTGTTTCGCGGCGGCCTGCGGGGCACTTCCTTTCTCCCCGTCTCCTTGACCGCGATACACCGGCACCTCGCCGTTCATCACTTTTTGAATGAGCGCTTCCGGGTTGCGAATCCCCTCCTGCACGCCGGTGACCAGCAGTTTTTTTCCGACAAACCGGCTTTTGTCGACCGATTTATCCGCGGCGATAATGATAGCGTCCGCCTCGCGGATTTCTTCTGCGGTAAATTGATTTTCCACCCCGATCGAACCTTGCGTTTCGACCTTCATGCTTACGCCTAATTTATCTGCGGCTTTTTGCAAATTTTCCGCCGCCATATACGTGTGGGCAATCCCATTCGGACATGAGGTAATGGACAACAGTTTCATATCTCTATCCCCTTATTCACATAATAGTAACCGCTTGCAATGTTATAATACCGCAGAAAAATCAGCTGAAAATCTTTTATTATTACCGCAGCTCCGGAAAAAAACGTTTTTTTTGCCGGATGTTCAAAGAGAACGTATCAATTCTTCGGGGGTGGCGGCCTGTACCAACCGCTCGATCGTTGAGGGCTGTTCGCTGAGCAAGGATAAGCGCTGAAACAATTTCTTTAAATGTTCCTGATCCCCTGGCCCAAGCGCGAGCATGAACACAACGGACACTTTCTCTTCCTTCCAATCCAACGGCTCCTTTAAAGTAGCGACCGCGATCCGCGACTCTCTGATCAATTTCGGGTCCCCATGAGGAATCGCGATGCCTCCGCCGATGGACGTGGACGAAAGTCTTTCCCTTAGCAGCGCCTGATGGGCATAGTCCTGCTCGACAAATCCCTGGGAATATAGCTCGTTCGCCAACATTTCGATCAACTCGTATCGGTGGTCCACCTGTACATGCGGGAAGATCAACGACGGAGAGGTATACATTTGCAATATGGAGCCCGATGAGTTTGTCGGAACCGCGGATTCCTCCAACGCTCCGATAAAATTAGCGATTTTCTTCACCTCGCCCGCTTCCAGCAGGGGGGACACTTGGATGTAAGGCACGCTTGTATTTTCCAAGGGCGTTGTAGAGACGATAAAATCAACCCGGTGGCGGGGCAAATACTGCGGCAAATCGGCTTTGCGGACCGAATCCAATACGAGCAATTCGGGAAACTTGCGTTCCAGTTTGCTCCGCAAAATTTGTGACATCCCTACGCCCATATGGCAAACGGTTATCACTTGTTTTACCCGATTTACCGGCTTGTTTATACGTTCGGCCGCCGCCTGGAAATGGAGCGTCAGATACGCCGCTTCTTCCTCGGGAAGTATGAATGGGTAGCCTCCGCCGATTTCTTTTGCCGCGTAAATCACCATATCGAACATGTAAGGGTACATTTTCTTGATATCGTGAACCATCGGGTTGGAAACGGTAAGCCCGTAAACCAGCCGGTTGATTGTGGAATACAAATGAATGCTCAGACCTTCCGCCAAGTCGGCATCACCGGCAAATTCGATCAAAGTTAAAGCGGATACTTTTCTGATTAATCTCTCCGCAAACTCTCTTGCCTGAGTTCTGTCCCGGGCCGAATCCTCCCCGGGATCCACAGCGTCGATACGGGCCTGGGACCGGATTTTGGCGCCCATCATATGCGCCGTCAAATAAGCGACTTCGTCTTCATTGAAGCGAACGGCGAACCTGCGCTCCAGTTTCCCGGTGAATTCCTCCATTCTGCTGAACTCTTTTTTGCCTTGGGCAAACCTCTTCTCTTGATCGGAAAAATTGATCGGCTGCTTCAGCTTGGTTCGCCGAATCATCAGCAGAGTATGAACCAGCAAATTATCGAACGCCTCATCCGTAAAAGACAGTTGAGCGTCTTGTTCCAGCTCCTTGAGCGCCCCGGCAACGAGCTCAACCTCATGGGCGGAGAATTGTTCTTTGATAAAAGAATGGCCCGTGCCGGTTGTCAACTGGGATAGCCTGGACAGTGCGGCACGTCTGTCCCTTTCCTTCCCTTCGAGCGTAACCCCTACCTTTTGCTTGGAAACGGCGGCAAGGCAATACTGTTCCAGCCAGGGGCCCAGGCTGTCCAATTCTTTCTTGATGACCGATTTGTTAACAAAGTGTGCGTCAGCAAGCTCCTGCAGAGTCACCGGCTTCGTCTCCATCAAAAGCCGATAAGCGATAGCGGCCGTCCGGTTTTTGTCCTCCGGGTATTCCTTACCCCGGGCCGACCAAAGGAAATAATCTGCGATTTTCGCCCTTTCCTGCTCCTCCGCCTCCAAGACCACCCCGATCCCGGGTTTCCGGATGATTCTGGCATGGGAGACCTCGGATAAATCCCGCTCGATTTCATCGAAATCGTTGCGGATCGTCTTCTCCGAACAATTTAACCGTACGGCAATGTCCCGTACTACGAAGGAGGTACGGGGTTCGGAGAGCAACATGCGGAGAATCTCTTTTTGACGGTTATTCATAGCTAAGCATCAGCACCTTCATTTCATATCTTCTTAAGGATGTCAATGAAAAATCGCTCTTATTATAGCACACTTGCCGAGAAGTCAATCCCCGTAGTGAGACAGACTGAACGGGCCGCTGTAGACTTCCTACAGCGGCCCGTTCAAGTTTCACTCCAAACCCATCACTTCAAACCCATAGATTCGCGCGGCGGTGTCGCCGCCTTGAGTCGGTTTTTCCACGATCAGGCGGGCATAGCGGGCTTCCGTCAGCGTGATCGCATGCTTGCTTACGCCGGACTTGTTATCGGCGACCTCGACGGCATCGGTCCAGTTCGTTCCGTCCAGGCTGAGCCGGATACGGAACGAACGGGTATTGAAAGCCGCGGGTTCGCCCCCCGCCTCGGCGTGCTTCACGATGAACTGACTCACCTTCCGGGCTGCCCCAAAATCAACGGTCAGCGTATGCGGGGGCTCGCCCACCGCACACCATTTCGTTTTGTCGTCTCCATCCAGGGCAAACGGGGGCGCTTCTTTCTCGTTAACATAACTGGAAGCGGTAGCCTCCTTTCCTCGTGCCAGATCGGTAACGCCGCCGGCGGCTTCCCGCGTCACGGTAATGTACTGCCGTTTGGCCACATCCTCCCCGACTTCATTTGCCGCCCGCAGAATCACCTCATACGTGCCTTCCTGCGAATAGGTGACCTGCGGGTTTCGGTCGGTGCTGGAGGACGGCTCGCCGCCGGGAAAGCTCCATGCCCAGCTTTCCGTGACTTCGGAGGACCGGTCGGTAAACCGGACCCGCCCGCCTGGTGCAATCAAGGTATGGTCCGCCTCAAAGGCCGCGACCGGTTTCGGATAACTCGGCCACGCAAAGTTGACGAAGGCGGATTTGCCCCGCTCATATCGCCGGTTTACCGGAATCACCTCAAGCTTCGTCTCGCTTTCTTTTTCCAGCCGCTTCATTTCCGGTACATAATAAACCGTGTTCCCCGTTACCCCCATCAATTCCCGGCGCCCATCCGGACGAACGCGATAAATTTCATAGTGCAGCACCGCCTCTTCCTGTTTGGGAGCTTCCCACGCCAGCCGCGTGTCCCCGTAGATGCCGTCCCGGAAATCGTTGTCCGTGACCTTCAATCCGTGAACCGGCCGGAGCGGCTTCCCAGGCTCCTGTTTCCGTGTCACGGCCAACTGGCCGATATTCACCCGGTACTCCGCAATCGTGGTATCGGCCGAAAACTTAAGCGACAGGCTGCTGATCGTTCGCCCCTTGTACTTCTTGAGCCGGACGGTTCCCTTTTTCCAGGTGCCGTCTTCACTTACCGCCGTCAGCCGGGTCGGTTGAAAGAAGATCACTTTATCGGGTTGGTCCGAAAAGGCGGCTCCAATTTCAATCCGTCCCGCGTTCCCGTCCGCTTGATAGATCACCGACAACTCCGTGGCTGCTTCTAGCGGAATTGCGGTCTTGTACAGCTTCACATGAGTCGCGGTGTCCTGCTCCAAGGTTCCCGCCACCTTCAACGAGCTTCCTCCATAGAAAGATGTCGAGAAATCGAAGGAAGGTTGGAGCGTCTTCCCGGAGCCTATGGACTCCGTAATCCAGCGCCATGTAGGCAAAATGTCCTGAAGGCTGCGGTTGCTCCAATCTTGTTCTCTGACGGGTTTGCCGTTCACCGCAAACCTGTGCCCATTCCCCGTATTAAAATGGGTGATGAACTCGGGACCGGCAATGACACTCTTATCGACGATAAAGTGAGCGATTCCGTCCCATGCCGCACCCGCCGGCTTACCGGCGGATGCGGCCGGAGTGTTATCCATCCCCACCCAGAACCGTTCCTCCCGTTCAAGATATTGTTCATGATCGCCGGCTCCATTAAACGCCCAATCCGGGCGGTAAATGCCAAGGGATGTCACAGCCTTCGCCCCGTCCGGAAACAGGACCGGCCAATTGTAAGTGCCTTCATAGCCTCTCGCCTCAACATCGATACCTGCGTAAAGATCATAAGGGCTGCGTCCGAGCTCAGCCGCTTTGGCCGGAGAGCTCTGGTAAGCGCTCCGCTCTCCATGATTCCCGGAAGCATGGTTCTGGCGCTGCCACCGGAAATCCAGGAACATCGCATCAGAGACCCTGTTCTTCCCGTCTTGGAAGAACATTTCATTCTTCCCCGTCAGAGCTCCCTGCCACCCAATCCGACCTTCGTCAATCATCGAATCGTACCAAATGATTTCCATCCCCGGATCCTTGATCCGTTGCAAATAGGTGAGAAACGACTGCATGTTCCGGGCGTCCTCCGGCGTGCCTCCCTGTGTCTCCTGATTGATAAACCAACCGTCGAAACCATAATAACGGGCGACCTCAATCAGCTTATCCGCCACCGGGAATGTACCGTCTTCCCGCTGACGCAGAAGATCGCGCATCCATTCGATCTTCCCACCATGCTCGGTCTGCGGTAAGAACACGGTGCCGTAAACGGGAACCCCATTTTTGTGAGCGGCATCGATCACATCCGCACTGGGCGGGACAATCAGTCCTTCTCCGGCCGAGCCGCCCCACATGACAAGCTTGTCGATGTACTGCCAAAAACCGAAGGTATAGGTATGAAACTGGTCCGAACCCTGTGACGGAGCTCCGCTCGTGCTCGGGTACATGGAGGAAAGAGCGATGACTTTTGCCTCGGGTCTGGCATGGGGATTGACGCGTTCCCCGATAAAACGGCCATTTTGCAGTTTCACTGTCCCCCGGTTGAATGCCGCGTCCGGATCCGCGGCCGGCGACCATTCCAGCAGCGTGTCCGGATACCAGTAGGACGAGTGGGGCTGCGCCGCCTGCGCGGGTGTCGGAACTCCAAGAATCGCTACCGCCAGCAGCGTGATGCCGGCCTTTTTTGCCCAACCTGCTCTTCGCTTTCTCATTCATCCTGGCCTCCCTTTTCGCGTTAAAAGTTTATTTTTGCTCGGCTTTCCAGGCATCAAATTGCTTTTGCGCCTCCGCGATGACCTTGTCGATTCCCGCGTCTTTGAATTTCTGCAGCGCTTTGGGCAGATATTCGTCCGGGTCCACCGAACCGGTATACAGGGCAGGAATAAATTCTTTAGCCACATTGGTGACCGCGGCCACCTCCGTCTTCACCGGAGCCGTATCAAAATTAAAACCAAACGTAGGCGCCACGATGGCGGAGCTATTGAACTCCTCGAACGCATCCCATTTATCCTTCGGTTCGCCTTCATGCAGGTAGGTCAGAAACATATTCCCGAGCGCAAAACCCGGCATGGCATAATTTTCGTGCATGGCCGGAAGGTCTTCGATATAGGGGGCATCTTGCTTTTTGTAGTGCACGCCTTCTATGCCGTATTGAATCAGATTGCGCAAATAAGCGTCGGTATTCAGCAAGTTCAGAAACATCATCGCCCGTTCGGGATTTTTTGAGTAAGACGAGATGGCATGCATGGAGCCTGCGGCGGAACTGGTGTAGATAATCGGCTGGTGCATCGGCCTCGTAACAATGTCGTATCCGGCGCTTCTTGACCATCCGAGCTCGGCATACGGCTGTGTAATTTCCCGGTCGACCAGCCATTTGCCGGTCTTCATGTTATCGATGCCCTCCAGCGTGGCGATATCTTCCCGGACATAGCCGGCCCGATAATACTTCCGCATCGTCTTCAGGGCCGCCTTTAATTCCGGTGATTCCAGGATATTAACATACTTATGATCCTTCGTATCGATATACATCCCTACCGGTACTTCGTCGCCCAAAATAAAGTCAAACGGCAGGTAGGGCTTAAACGTTTTGGGTACCGCCAGCGGCGTAATGTCCGCGGGTTCGTTGTCTTTGATCGTTTGGAGCAGCGGCTCCAGGTCCTCCAGTGTCGTAACACCGGAGATATCGAGATGGTATTTATCCAAGTACTTCTTGTTGAACCGCCAGACGAATTGTTGGGCCAATTCCTTATTGGCGGGAACCCCATAATTGACTCCCTTTACTTTCGTGCCTTCCAGAAAACGCGGGTCCAATACCTCTTTGATTCCTTGCCCATATTGATCCAGCAGATCATTGAGCGGCATAAATGCCCCTTTGGCCGCATTCGGCAAATAATCGAAAGCCCACGATGAAGTAAACGCGATATCGTAATCCTCGCCTGAGCTGGTAATAACCTGCATGCGCTGACTATAGTCGCCCCAATCGATCATGGTGATTTCCACCTTGGCATTGATCTTTTCGGTGAGGTATTTATTGATTTCCTCCTGCACTTTGGGCAGATCTTTCTGCGTGGGACCGATCAAATACAGCTTCAAGGTTACCGGATCCAGTTTGGAGACATCCACGGTCCCGTCGCTCTGAACGGCTTCCTGTTCTTTGGCCGGACCGCCGCGGCTCTCCTTCCCGCCGCCACACCCCGTCAGGACAACGGACGCTAGGAACATCAATGTTAACAAAGATAACAACATCGACTTTCTGCGCTTCATTCTTTTTCCCCCTCCACATCATTTGATTGTCATCATGGGTACCGCACCTAAACCATTATCCTTTCACTGACCCTACGGTCAGACCTTGCACGAAATACCGCTGGAAAAACGGATATGCCAGCACGATCGGAAGAGTAGCCAGCACCACCATAGCCATTCGAACCGTTTCGGTCGGAAGGCCGGCAGCCGCATCAAAGCCACCCAAGTTTTGAGCATTTTTCGTTAAAAAGTCCATGTTCTTCTCAATCTGCATCAGCATGTATTGCAGCGGCGGAGTTAACTCCGGTTTGTTGTAGTAAAGCAGGGCATTAAACCAGTCATTCCAGTAGCCGAGCGAGCTGAATAATCCGATCGTGGCGATGCCCGGCAGCGATACGGGAAGCACTATGCCCGCAAATGTACGCAGTTCCCCGGCTCCGTCCATTTTTGCGGACTCGATGATCTCTTCGGGAACCGTCGTCTGAAAGAACGTGCGCATCACAATGATCGAAAAGGCGCTCAGCGAAAGCGGCAGGATCAGCGCCCCGATCGTATTTTGCAGATGCAGATACTGGGTCATGACAATATAGCCGGGCACCATCCCGCCCGAAAACAGCATCGTAAAAAACGCCAAAAAACTGAATATTCCCCGAAATTCAAAGCTGCGTCTGGAAACGGCGTAGGCGTAAGTCGTTACGAGTGCGAGGCTTAGCAGCGTACCGACGACCGTAACCAGCAGAGTGACGCCGAACGAAGCCAAAAGTTCATTTCCGCTTTGAAAAATGTAACGGTAGGCCTCCGTACTGAATTTGCTCGGCCAGAGACTGAATCCTTCCAACGCCAACGTCTGTTCATCGGTCAGCGAGATAAGGATCACGAACAGAAACGGAAAGACGCAGGAGAAGGAAAAAAGTCCGATCACCGCGTTAAACACTCCATTCCAAAAAGGAGAAATGGCGTTATAGTCCCGATCCCGACGTGCTCGGGTACCCTGCGGGTTTTCACTTCGCATCGATGGTAGTGTGGTCATGAGGATCATCCTCCCGCGATTTAAAAAATGGCATGCTCTTTTTCAATCTTTCGGACGATGGCATTGGCGGTTAGGATCAGAATAAGACCCACCAGGGATTGGTATAGACCAGCGGCGGTACTCATCCCGATATCCCCCATATTAATCAGACTGCGATAAACGAACGTATCGATGACATTGGTCACCGGATACAAAGCCCCCGCGTCTTTCGGCAGTTGATAAAACAATCCGAAGTCGGAGCGGAAAATTCCGCCGATCGCCAAAATCGTCAAAATGATCATAAGCGGCTTAAGCAAGGGTACCGTAATGTAGCGGATCTGCTTCCATTTGGTCGCCCCGTCGATGACAGCCGCTTCATAATAGGACTTGTCGATTCCCGTAATGGCGGCAAGATAGATCACGCTGTTATAGCCCACTCCTTTCCAGATGCCAACAAACACAAGAATAAAGGGCCAGAACCGGGGCTCCGCGTACCAGCTGACCCGTTCCCCGCCGAAATGAACGAGAAGCTGATTCAAAGTTCCCTTGTCCACGCTCAGGAATGTGAAAGCAAAGTAGCTGATAATGACCCAGGACAGGAAATGCGGGAGGAACATCCCGGTTTGATATATTTTCGCGAGCCGCTTGTTCAGCAGTTCGCTCAACAGGATGGCGAAACCGACCGAGATGACAAGCCCGAGAAAAATAAAGGCCACATTGTACAGAATGGTATTTCTGGTGATGACATAGGCATCGCTGGTCGTAAACAAATACTCGAAATTTTTGAACCCGACCCATTCGCTGTGGAACACGCTGGCAAAGAAACCGTCCCTGCTGATCCGGAAATCCTTAAAGGCCAGGACCGACCCGAACATCGGCAAGTAAGCAAAAATGAGGAACCACAAGGTTCCCGGGAAAACCAATAACAGCAGCGTCCGATTTCTGACGACTTTCTTCCAAAATGCCGACACGTTCTCTTCCTCCTTCGCCGTCCGAACTACCTCCATTGTCGCAAGTAAGCGCTATCATTAACAAGTTGAAAAACCTTAAATTTCTATGGAGAAATTAAAGGATCAAAAAAAGCGGGCCAGCTTGGTAAGCTGCGCCCGCTGCGAAAATCACGATCGGGAATTTATTTATTGTACATTTGTCGGAGTTCCGTCGGGGATACCCCCGTATATTTTTTAAACTGGCGATAGAAATAAGAGGTGTCCGGATAGCCGACCGCTCGTGCGATGTCCGAGGTTTTTTGCTCTGTATGCACCAGAAGCCGGGCCGCTACCTCGATCCGGTAGGTGTTGACGTAATCCGGAAAGCGGGTCCCGACCTCCTGCTGAAAGAGCTGCCCCAAATAATACGGATGCAGTCCGGCTTTTTGGCTTAGCGTTTTTAAAGACAGTTCCTCGGCGTAACGCCGCTGCACCTGCTCCACCAGAAAAGCCACGTGCGGAGTGTAGCGGCTGCGCCTGTCCTCCTGCTTCCCGAGCGTTTGCTTCACGACCTCCTTCACATGCCGAATCAGTCCCGGCAAAGTGCGAATCCGTCCCAGCGGGGAAAAGATCTCGCTGTAATCGGGATTCCCCTCCCTTTCCTTAGCGGCTATCATAAGCTGAATCGCTGTATTGATGCAGTGTTTCCTGAAGACAGGCTCTCCGCCGCCCGCTGCGGGAAATGCCTCCTCGATAAATTGCCGCACCCGCTCTGTCCATCCTTCCGCCAACAGCTGGAGGTAAGCGCCCGGATCCCATACTCTTCCGACCGGTTCCGTTTCCCCCGATAGGTTGCCGGCCTCGGTGATACAGCCCGGTTCACCGCCCGGCAGCAAATAATGACGAAAAACCGACTTGGCTTGTTCATAGGCGGCGGGCACGCTTTTATAATCGCTAACGGTCTTGGCTTTAGCGATCCAGAATCGCGGCTTACCCGGCGAGTCCTCTTGTTCGGCCGCTTCCCGCAGCCCGCCCGGCACGATGCCTCCCAAAGCCGGCTCCCGGGAGACCTCAATGAGAATCAGATCCCCGTCAGCGTCCATAAAACAGACGGTTTCTCCGGATTGCGCACTCTCCAGCATCCGTCCGGAGCCGAGATGGTTACTATATGTGTAAAAGTCCGGATCATCGGCAGAAAGGGGGCTTACCGCGTACAGGGTAAACCCCGTACTTTCCAAAGACAGGCCCAACAGTTCCGCCCGCTGTTTAAATTCCCGGCTCCCGATCTCTCCCGCAACCCAGCGCTGAAAAACATGGCTTCGCAAAACCTCCCAGTCTGTATGAAACCGGGTTCTGCGCTGATCGTCCATGTCCCATTCCGTTCGGATTTGCCGGATCGTACCTTCGAACTCGTCGAGATTAATCGGTTTTAAAATATAATTTTCAATGCCTAGCCGAATGCCGGCCTTGACGTACTCGAATTCCTCATACCCGCTCAATACAATAAACTTGGTATGAGCTCCCGACTCCTTGACCTCCCGGATTAACTCCAATCCGTTCATCCGGGGCATCATAATGTCCGTTACCAGCAAATCGACCGGTTGTTTTCGGATTAGCTCAAGGGCGCTCACTCCATCATTGGCGCTTCCGGCGATCTCGATCCCGTATTGCCGCCAGTCCAGAATCGAACTCAGCCCTTGCGCGATCAATGGCTCATCGTCGACAAACAGCGCTTTTTTCATCGCACAACTCCCTCTCTGATCATCGGCAGTTCCATCCGCACCAAGGTCCCCTGCCCTTCCTTGCTATGGAGCGTAAGACCGTACTCTTCCCCGTAATTCATCCGGATTCGCTCATGCACGTTCACCAGTCCGATGGACCCGGCCCCCCCAGCGAGCCGCGAGGAGGGTGATGAAGACAGGCTTTGATGAATTCCGGCGAGCCGCTCCTCCGCGATTCCCTTGCCGTTATCCCGCACGGTAATGACGATTCGGCCCCCGTCCTCTCCGGCATCAATCGAAATCTCATTGTCATCGTCGAGCGATCGGAACCCGTGGACGATATAGTTCTCGATCAACGGCTGAACGAGCAATTTCATCATTCGGCAGTCGGCAATATCCGGTTCCGCGGCGATGTTTACCTTCAGGCGCCCCTCATACCTGATCCGCAGGAGATCCAGATACAAGGAACACAACTCGATCTCTTCCTCCAGCGATACGACCGTATCTTTTTTAACCATACTTTTGAACATGACGGATAGACTGTAAATCATCCTCCCCACCTCCCCGGCTCCCTGGGTATATGCCTTCATCCTGATAGATTCCAAGGTGTTGTACAAAAAGTGCGGATTGATTTGGGATTGCAGGGCTACCAACTCGGCATGCTTTTGCCTGATTTCGGAACTGTACACTTTGTCGATGTAACTCTCCAGCCGCTCACACATGTCGTTCACTCTTACGGAAATTTGCTGCAATTCATCCTCGCCGGGCATATGGATTCGGGTGGACAGATCTCCCTCCCCGATCCGGCTCATGGATCGGATAATACGCCCCACCTTTTTGGAGTACCGTCTCATCATCGTAAACGTGACCGAAAATCCGACCGTCATAAACAACAGGGCCGCAACCGTCAGGGCGTTCCTTAATTTCTTGAGGTTTCCCTGAATCACGGACTCGGAGACAACGCCGACCACGGACAAAGCCGCATTCCCGGCACTTAGCACATTCACTCTGGATTTCTCATCCAGCTCCACCCATTTCGCTGTAGGATCCAGCCTGGACAAGTGCGGGTATTTTCGGCCGAAGTACCCTCCTGTGGCCTGCGAATCATAAATGACGATCCCCTCCCCCGTGATGACCAAAAACCGACCGCGTCCATCCGTTGCCCGGCTGTTAAGCCAGCTCGTCAAAGCTTCGGTGTCGAAATCGATCATCAGCATCCCTACCTTTTTCAAGGTCCATGGGTCCTGAAGCTCGCGTGTGTAGGAATAGCTTCGTGGATAGTTCTCGCCAGGTTGCCCCGGAAAAGCGCCATAAGCTTGAAACGTATCCCACGAAAAACTCCGGCGGCGTGCGTACCAGGCCTCCCAGTCCGTTTTGGAACCGTTTTCATATTGGAGCTGCTGATTCTCCTCCCGTATTTGCATATAGAAGTTCTCGGAATAACTGAACACCGTCGCCCCCTTAGCCTCGGGGTTCTGTTCCAGATAGGATTTCAACAAGCTCGCAAACGAAGACGTCCGCGGCTCCCCCGGCCTGCTGAACAGGTTCAGCCTGTGACTTAAATAGGCTTCGTATCGGTTATTCAAAAAATAAACCAGATCATCGCTTAGTGCGGCATCCCCGTATATGTGTTCCACCATGTTTTGGATGTTCTCATACTGGCGGTTCAAATAGATGCTCAACATATGCGCGGTTTTCAAATTCGCTTCTGTTTCCTCCCGAATGACGCGCTGCACCTGGTACTGGTAAACCATAACGGCCGCAATCAGAAACAGTATCACGATGATGGCGGAATACAGCAAAATGATCCGGTTAAACATTTTGCGCTTTAAATGATTCCGATAGAAACGGAGAATGGCATTCATCTGGCGGGACACGTCCTGTCCTGACAATTTGGATACGCGTACCAGTGTATCACTGCCTTTCTTGGGGCGCAATCCATTTTTGCACCGCTCCGGATCAGACTGGCGGTAGGCGGTCGTCCCTCGCCTGAAACGCCGTTTACTCGGACCTAATAGCCGCTATTTGCATCAAAAAGAGGGGATTCAAACTCTAACGGAAATCGTAGGGGCTATTTCGGTCCCATGACATGGAATTTGCCAGGGGTCGACCCGATTAACGGGAATTCTTCCCGGTAATCGTACGCACATGCGGCTGCATAGACAATTACCTGGAAAAACTCCCGCTAATTCGCCCGAAAATGCAGATATCACCGGTTGTGCCGAGAAATAGATGGAGCTTTTCCCTCTATTTCGGATCCAAAGGGCAAAAGCGGAAAAATATCGGGAGATTTTCCTGTTACTGAGCGAGCCATGGAAAAGCCGCTGAGGTGCTCTCCCCTCAGCGGCTCTCTATTGCGGCGGCAACGTCCCTCGCCTTATCCTTCTGCAACCGGATACGCCATTACGCTCATCAAGGCCAGCTCGGGCTGCGTCGTATCGAGCCGGCTGTACTGCACGATCACCGGAACATTGCTGGTGAAGGTCATCGCATACGGCACCCCGGCCGGAATGCGTTCCTCCCCGGCTTGAAGGGAGGCGGTGCGGATATGCTTGGTGCGCCGGCCCGGGACTACACATTCGATCCTTTCGAGCGGTTCGCGGTCCTCGAAGTATACCGTCACTTGAAGCACGGCCTCCTCCGCCCCCGTATTCAGCACGCATACGCTTTCATGGCTTTCCAGGCTCCCGCTGCTGTCCGGGGGGATGTACCCGTCTGGGATCACCCAGTACGTGTGGCCACTTGCCCTGTATCCTTTATCCATACGGATTCTCCTTTGTTCGCAGCAATTGGGCCAGAAAAGCCAGCGCCAGCCCTTGCCCCCATCCCTGAATACGTTTGCAAGGCACGTTTCGGTACCCTTCCGCATCATGCATGACCGCGGTGCCTGCGGACACGCCGGTCACCGTGCCGTCCGGCTTGATCCGGGCAAGGATGCCGTCGATCGCCTTTTGGGCGTACTTGTTGTACAAACGTCCCTGCATCAGCAAAGCGGTCGCAATTCCGGCGGAGCCGGAGGTTTCCAGGTAGGATTCCTCGTCATTGACGATGGTGTACCAGAGACCTTCCGGCGACTGCAGCCGGACCAGCGCACTTAATTGGTCTCGCAGGGAGCCGTCGATGATCATATAGGACGGATGCTGGACCTCGATCAATTGCAGCGCCTTGGACATCGTCAGCGCGGCCCAGGAATTTCCCCTGGCCCAATACATGCCGGACATCCAGTTCTGATTCACATGATCCCACCCGTGATAGTACAGATTGGTATCGGGATCTTGCAGGTATTTCTCATGCCCGTGATACTGGTTTAATCCGTCCTCGAAATACTCCTTATTGCCGAGACGTTTACCGATTCGCAACAGAAAGTACCCGGCCATAAACATCGTATCCACCCAGGCCTGCTGCGGAAAAACATCATGCAGCGAATTCACGGTATGCTGAAAAACCCCCTCGGCAAACCGCTCCGCTTGATGCGTCAGAAATTCGGCCATCTCTTTGGCGATATCCATGTACTTCTCTTCCCCGGTAGCCTCGTGCAGCGTCAGCAAGCAATGCCCGATGGACACGCCGTTCACCGACAGCTTCGGCAACCCGTCCTCGATGTTTTCGTCCACCCAGGCCTTGAGCCGATCCAGGTAGGCTTTGTTCCCCGTAGCGTCATAAGCTTCGCAAACCCCGTAAAAAGCGACGCCCCCCGGCCAATCCCAGCTGAAGTCCATCCGAAAGGTACGGTCTACGACGCGGTCGATGATCTGCTTGATTTCTTCTTCGTCAAATTGAAGTGCAGGCATTCCATCTTCTCCTTCCCTAAGTACAAGATTGCATATCCCGAATTACCGCAAAAACATATGCAGCGGCTGCAGGCGCAGCTCACGGATGGCTTCCGCTACCTGCACGGCCAGGCGCCGGGCACCCCGCTCCTGAAAGTGTGTGTTATCCTCCACGCCGGCCGGAAAGTTCATAAACTCCCCGGGAAGCACCCACATGAAGTCATCCTTGCTGCCTTCAACTCCGGCTTCCTCGAACAGGCGGCGGCTGCGCTCGGCGAGATCGATCAAAGGAACCGCCTCCTGGGCGGCCAGTTCGCGGATCGCCGTGATGTAGTCCCCGTGCGTATCCTGCAGCGTACCGTCTTCCTGAAAGTACCGCCGGTGGACGGGGGTGATCAGCACGGGAGTCGCCTGTTTGCTCCGGGCGGCCTTCAAATACATGTTAAGCTGGTCCTGAAAGGTGCCAAACGGCTCCGTGCGGCGGGACGCGTCCGGTTTCTCATCGTTGTGCCCGAATTGGACAAACAGGAAATCTCCGGGCTTGATCCGTTCCATGATGAGATCCAGAAGCCCCTCCTTCACAAAACTCAATGAACTTTGGCCCGAGCGGGCATGGTTGTCGACGGCCACGTCATGCTTAAAAAAGGCCGGAAGCATTCGCCCCCTATAATATAAACGCGGGAACTCCCGGGTTTATCCCTTCAGACCGCTGGTGCTCATCCCTTGGACAATTTGCTTTTGGAAGATGAAGAATACCGTCACGACCGGAACCAGGCTCACGATGGACATGGCGAACATCGCGCCCCAGTTAGAGGCGGACTCGCTGTCGAGGAACATTTTTAGAGCCATCGAAACGGTATATTTCTCCGGCGAGTTTAGGTACAAGACCGGGCCGAGCAAATCCTCCCAGCGCCAGTAGAACGAGAAAATGGCGGCGGTCGCCAAAGATGATTTAATGAGCGGCATTATGATTTGCAGATACAATCTGAACTTCCCGCACCCGTCGATCGTGGCCGCTTCGTCCAGTTCCTTGGGAATCGTCCGGATAAACTGCACCATCAGAAATATGAAGAACGGCATGCCGAAAAAGGTAGGGACCACGATCGGTAAAATCGTATTCAGCCAGCCCAGCTTGGTGAAAATGATATATTGCGGCACCAGTACGACATCATGCGGCAGCATCAGGGTCATCATCATGAGAGCAAACCAGAGGCCGCGCCCCCGGAATTTCAACCTGCCGAAGCCGAAGGCGATCAGCGAGGAAGAGAGGACCGCCCCGATTGTGGAGATGACCACAATGACCAGAGAGTTGCCAATGTAATGCCAAAACGGGTATCCCGCCGTTCCCGCCCAGCCTGTGGCATAGTTGCTCCAGATCCAGCTATCCGGAATCAACCGGCCGGACGTGACGAAGATGGTCCGGCTTTCCTTGAAGGAACTGAACAACATCCAGAGCACGGGATACAGCATCAGAAAAGCGAGGGCCGCAACGAACACGTGGTATACCGGCCATTTGATGTTTTTCCAGGTACGCATCGTCACTTCCCTCCCTCATTTTCATAGAACACCCAGAACCGGGACGTCAGGAACAAAACCGCCGTCAACAAACTGACGATCAACAGCATCACCCAAGCCATGGCAGACGCGTAGCCCATATTGTTGAACATAAAGGCCTGCCGGAACAAATAAAGCGAATACAGCATCGTTCCGTCCATCGGCCCGCCTTCCCCTTTGGAAATGATATAGGCCGGGACGAACGTCATAAAGGCGCTGATCGTCTGCATGATCAGATTGAACAATATAATCGGGCTCAGGAGCGGCAGTGTAATGCGGAAAAACTTGCGTACCGGGTTCGCGCCGTCGACGCTGGCCGCCTCGTACATCTCGGGAGAGATATTTTTCAGCCCCGCCAAAAAAATCAACATGGACGAGCCGAACTGCCACACCGACAAGGAAATCAGCATAACCAGGGCCGCGCCGGGGTCTCCGAACCAACTGACCGGACCGATGCCGATGACCGTCAAGGCGCTGTTAATGACTCCTTCATTGCTGAAAATGTTCCGCCACATGATGGACACGGCGACGCTTCCTCCGATGATGGACGGCAGATAATAGAGCGTTCGGTACGTGCCCACCATTCTGGAGCCCGTATTCAAAATCATGGCGACGAACAAGGCAAATACCAGCCTTAGCGGGACACCGACAAAAACATACAGCAGCGTGACGCGGACCGAATTCCAGTACTTCGGGTCGCCCAAAAACATCTGCTTGAAATTCTCCAGGCCGATCCATTCCGGCGCGGTAAACAAGTTATAGCTGGTAAATGACATATACAGCGAAACGAACATCGGAATGAGCGTGAACGCAATGAAGCCGATGATAAACGGACTGATAAAAGCATATCCCGTCAGATCGCTTCGCAAAGAAGAATACCGCCTCAAGTCGAATCCCTCCCCTGCGGAGGGCTCCCGTTTCCGGGAGCCGCTGCGCTATTTGTTTTTGGCCAGGATGGCGTTCGCGCTGTCGCGGAATGTCTTGGCCGCCTGCTCCACCGTGATCTTTCCGAAGTTCAGCTCCTCCACGATATCCGTCAGGGAAGCGATCACCTCGGGGGAACCGACCGGCGGCGGCGGACTCATCGGCGAAGCCTTAGGTTCCATGGCCGCTACGAAGTCGAAGACCTGGCGGGTCGGTTCGCTTAGTTCCGATGCGATGGCCTCCTTGATTTTGCCGGAGATCGGCACCCCGCGTTCTCCTTTAATCAGCTTGTTGGCTTCCACGTCATTCACCCAAAAATCGATAAACTTGGCCGCCTCTTCCTTTTGCTTGGAGTTGGAGGTCAACGCCCAGTACATACTTGGCTGCATGTACAGCCCTTTCTCCATATCCGGTCCCGGCATCGGCGCGATTTCAAGCGGACGGTTCGCGACCTGCTGCAGGGCGACGAATTGATTGGACCACTGCCAGATCCCGATTCCTTTGCCTTTGACCAGGTCCGACTCTTCAATAATGCCTTTGGTCTGGTTGGTCAGATCCGGAGACGGAACGGCCCCCTTTTCGATCAGACGGGCCATGCGCCCGAAGAAATCCACAAACAAGGCGTCGTCCTCATACCCTAGAGCCGTTCCCTCGGCGTTATACAGGGATTGTCCCTTGGTACGGAGATAATAATGGAAAAAGATATCGGGGGCCACCCCGCCGTCAAAATAGATCTTGTTCGCGGCCGCCTTAAGCGCGGTCTCTTCATAGGTGTCCCAGCTCATATTTTCCGGCAGCGCGTCGATTCCCGCCTTTTTCAGGATAGCCGGGTCATAATGAAAACCGAGCACATTCACTCCGGAAGGAATGCCGTACTGTTTGCCGTTCACCAATCCCGTGCTGATCACGTTCTCGCTGACATCGCCGAGGTTGATCTGCTTGCCGACATAAGGAGCCAGATCCTCCAACTGGCCGTTTTTCGCGTACTGGCTAATATAGGAAATATCCATCTGAACGATATCGGGCAGTTGGTTGGCCGCCGCTTGAGGAGCCAACTTTTTCCAGTAATCATCGAACGAAGCATACTCGACATCCACTTTGACATTCGGGTTCTTCTCATTGTAAAGATCGATGACCTTCTGCGTATATTCATGCCGCGCGTCCGAACCCCACCAGGCGATCCGCAGGGTGGTCTGACCATTGGCGGACGTGGCGCCCTTTCCGCCGCCCGAGCTGCAGGCTGTGGTCACCGCCAACAAAAGAGCCAATACAATCCAACTTCCTTTCTTCCTCATGCCATCTCTTCCTTTCACGTCGATTTTCGCGTTTTTTGACAGCGCTTCCAATTTGGTGATACCGTCATTTTCGCAAAAGTACGCGTCCGGTTGAATACAAAAAACCGGCTTGATCGTTCAAAAAACAGAGGTGTCGCTTACCTCTCCTCCATTCCGCCTTTTCGGTATTCGGTCGGGGTCATGCCGGTCCATTTTTTAAAAACCTGGCTAAAATACTGGGCATTTCCATCAAACCCGTACTTTTCGGCCAGCTCGAACACCTTGACATCCCCGTCTCTGCGGATTTGCTCGCAGGCCCGTTCGATCCGGTAGCGGTTCAAGTAGTTGGAGAAGGTCTCGCCCGTCCCTTTTTTGAACATCTTTCCGAGGTAATCCGGGTTCATGTAAAGCATTTGATGGGCTACTCCGTTCAGGGTGAGATCCGCCTCCCGGTAGTGGCGGGCCACAATGTCGATCATTTTCTCCACCACTGAAGTATGACGGCTCAACACGGTGTCTTCCTGCATGATCAGTCGCCCCCCGCCGAGTCCGTAATAACGGTCCAGACACAGCAGCGCCTGTTTATACAGCATCCGGGAGTGGACGATGCGGTCCGCCTCGCTTAAAACCGCCGTCACCTCCAGCTATAGAGCTGCGAGAACGTAGTTCTCGTAAGCTCGATCTCCGTCTTCAGCCGGTCCAGGCCGCTGTGGTCGGCCAGCAGCAACAGCAATTTTCCCTCCAGCGTCGTGCTCAGCAGTGCGCTTTGCAGCAGATCGCCGGCGATATTTTTAAGAGCGAACAAATGATTGTAGTCGTAACCGCCGGCAATCCGCAAGAGCAGCAGCCGGATCGGATGATCCTCCAGCTCGAGATTGAACAGTTCCTGATAATACTTGACCTCCAAGGGACCGTACGTCTGGTTGGTGATGAACTCGAGCAAAAACTGCTCTTTCACATGGGGAAGGACGCGCTGCAGACGCTGCTTGATCACTCCCGCCGCCTGCTCCTGCCGCTCCATTCGCCGCCGTTCCTGAAGCAGCTCCGACAAGGCGCTCTGAATCTGCTGCTCGTTGCAGGGCTTGAGTAAATAATGCTTGACCCCATACCGCATCGCCCGGCGGGCGTAATCAAACTCCTTGTAGCCGGACAGCATGATAAACCGCGTCTGCGGATAAGCGGCCGAGGCCTGCTCGATCAGGCCAAGCCCGTCCAGACCCGGCATGGAAATGTCCGTGATCACGACATCCGGCCGTGAAGCGCTCATTTTGTCCAAAGCCTCCAGACCGTTTTTGGCCGTATCCACCAGTTCGGCGCCGACGGCTCCCCAGTCCACCACCTGGGACATGCCCTCCAAAATGACGCGCTCATCATCCACCAACATGACTTTGTACATCGGTATCTCTCTCCTCGATCCAAGGTATGCTGATCTTCACGGTCGTCCCCTCTCCAGAGCGGCTTTCGATGCTAAACGCCCCTTCTTTGCCGTAGGCCAGCTTGAGGCGTTCCCGAATGTTGGTCAAGCCGATTCCCTGTCCCCGAGTTTGGACGTTTCCGACACGCAATTGCTCCATAAATTCGGCGGTCATGCCCGGTCCGTTGTCCATCACCTCTAAAATGACCCGCTTACCTTCGGTCGTTACCCGAATCCGAATCCTGCAGGGCTCCACCCGGGGCTCCAATCCGTAATGAATCGAATTCTCCACGAGCGGCTGCAATATAAGCTTAGGGATGAGGACACAGGTGGAACCGGGGGCGACCTCCATGCCGAAATCCAGCCTATACTCATAGCGAAAACGCTGAATGGTCACATAATTGCGTACAATTTCCAGCTCTTGCTCCAGCGTGATCCATTTCTCGGACATATTGGAGGAATGCCTCAACAGGAAACCCAAGGCTTCCACCATTTCGGAGATTTGACGCTGCTTCTGCATTTTGGCCAGCCAGTTAATCGATTCAAGGGTATTGTACAAAAAGTGCGGATTAATCTGGGCCTGCAGCGCCTTAAGCTCCGTCTCACGGATGACCAGCTGCTTGGCGTAATTCTCGAAGATCAGCTCGCGGATCCGCTGAATCATCATCGTAAAGGTGCGGTATAGCTGGCCGACTTCGTCCTGAAGGGAGACCGGGAGGGTTCCAAAGGCCGCCTCCTCAAGGTTGTCCAGATCCCCTTTTTCAATCTTGCGCATCTTCTTGATCAATTGAGCGATCGGACTGGTGATGCTGCGGGCAAATCGGGCGCCGACCATCAGGGCCGTCAACAAAATCAGCACGAAAATAACCATCACCAGCCGCTTCACCCACTGGGTCTGCTTGAACATTTCGTCGTAGGGCGTCATGTAAAAATACACCCAATTCGTATACGTGGAAAAAGCCCGCGCCACAAAGTAACGTCCCTGCTCAAAATGCGCGATCCCGTACGGTTCCGTCCGCTTCATTTCGGACATGATTTCCCGTTGCTCCACGGGAGGGTCCGACGGATAGAGCACCTCCGCGCCGTCGCTGATGACCAGCCGGGAACCTTCCCCCGGCTCCTGCATCTGATCCTGCACAATCCGGTCGACCCGGATTCGGATCACCAGCGTGCCTAGCTTCTCCAGCGTGAAGGCGCCTTCCGTAAACGACCGGATTTGCCGGACCGACAGCAGCCGGGCCTGGCGGTCTCCCCCGGTGTACCAGGAATTGGAACCGTCGTTCCTCTGTCCGAGCGATACCAGTTCAGGAAGCATGGAGACCGGGAGTCCTTCCCGGTTGCCCGCGGCCATGACCGTATTTTCATTATCGATAAGCAGCATGGAATAGACGTATTTCTCCGACCCCGCGTAAGCGACAAGGCGGTTTGTGATCTTTTTGCGCAGCGCCGTTTTGGCATATACCGTGCCGGCTTTCTCGAGCTCCAGCAAATAACTCTGCAGCTGCTCGTCGGACATGACTTTAAACGACAGATTCGCCATCTCGCGCAGTTGATTCTCGATCCCCACCGAGGACAGATTCAAAACCTGGGAGGATTTCTCGTAGATTTGTTTGTCGTAAATCTTGAATACGTATTGAAGGACGGATATGTAGAAGCCAAAACAAAACAGCATTAAAATCGAAATAAGAAATATCATTTTGCGATGAATCGGCAAACGAGTGAAAGCGCTTTTAATATTGATCATCCCAATTGCTCCTTTGACGGATTGAAATTGGAACACTCTCCTGCTTACAAATAAGTCTCCACTTCCTGCGCGTAGTTCCGCCGCACGTCACCCAGTTCCTGTTCCGCCCGGCGTCTGGCCGTCTCCAGTTCGTAAACCACACTACTCACTTCGGTCAGACGCTGCGTCACCTGATCATGCATCTCTGTGATTCGGCCCTGCACAAGCCAGTCGGCGATCAGCCCATCAAAGAAATAATCGGAGAAGCGGAGCATTCCCGAAATCTCCAATCCGGAGGTGAAATCACTGCCGCCTACATCCTGAAGCTCTTTCTCGAAGCGGCGCAAATTGGTCTGGGCGGCATAGATACGCTCCATGGCTTCGTCCAGCCGGCTATGCTTGATATGGGTGGACAACATCCCCCCGCCAAACATGTCGTAAGTCCCCCAATTCTTCGCGGATTGCAAACTTTCCTCCGCACGCTCCAAGTCGTGCTGTACGGATTGCCCCGCCCGGATCGCTTCATCCAGTTCCTTCACTTCCACGGTCAGAACCGCTTGCCGTTCGGCCAGTTCCCGAAGCGGCTCGTTGTTATCGAGCACAATCTTCTCTTTGGCTCCAAAAATCGTGTCGTATTCCCGCCTCCAGTTGCAGATCTCGCCCAACCGGCGTTCGAGGGATTCGATTTGCTGCCGCGTATCCCGAACGGCGCGGTCGGTTTGTTCATATATCAACCGGGCCGAGATGACCTCGCGCTCTTCCTGCTCCAGTTTCTCCGCTTTTTTACCCGTCAACGTAAACAGCAAATTGGAGAACGACATTCGCGTGAAACGTGCAACATCCTCCTCTTCACCGGCAAGCCGGCTTGCCGCGGCCTCCCTGGCCTGCTCCAAACCGGATAACTCTTCCTTCAACTTTTGGAGCATAAGCTCCCATTTTTCTTTGCGGCGCCCCTTCTCCTTCACTTCCGCCAAACGTTCGTTCAGATCTTCAAACATGGTTTCCTCCACCTTCCGGATTCATAGTCCCGCCCTACTCCTGTTGATCAAACGCAAAGAACCGGCCGCTTCCGCCCGCCGCACGATAAGCTCACAAACCCAATGGCTTTCCAGAGCATCCTTCAGCGAAATGGATGGCGGTCTGTTCTCGCGAACGCAGCCGATAAAATGCTCGACGATCTGGACAAATCCCCTGCGGAACAGAACCGGGTCCCAATCCTTGAAGTGGTGGTGCCGCTCCTCTCCCGCGGAAAAATGCACCGTTGTGTTAAGCCCTTGCACCACCCATTTATTCCCCGGGCTCATCACTTCCACAATCTCGTCGTTAACTCCCGAATCCCGGTTCATCATCCCCGTACAGATAAAGCCGTCGCCCTCCAGCTGCAGCTGCGTGTGCACCAGTTTCCCTTCCCGGACGCGGGTATATATCCGGGGTTCCCCGGTGATAGGTCCCGGGGCCAAAAAGCGGATCGTATCCACGACATGGATAAAATCGTCATATATGAAGCGGCGGGCGAAGTCCGGCGAGAACAGCCTGTTCTTTTGCAGCAAAATCGCGTGCCTGTCCCTTTGCTCCTCCAACGCGGCAACCATCGGCGCAAAACGGCGGTTGAACCCGACCATCAGGATGCGGCCGGCCTGCTCCGCGAGCGCCGTTAGCCGTTCCGACTCCTCATAGTCATAGGATATCGGCTTGTCAATGTACACGTGAATGCCGCTTCGCAGCAATTGTTCCGCAATAAGGGCATGCGACTCCGTCGACGAATGAATAAATGCCGCATCGATATTTAATCCGATTAATTCCTCCACGCTCTGAACGGCCTCCGCTACCCGATACTTGGCCGCAAGCCTCCGCAACGTCTCCCGATGTCGCGTGCATAGTACCGGCTGGATGTCCTCCATTGCGGCAATGACCGGCAGGTATGCCTTTTGGGCGATATCGCCGAGCCCGATAACTCCGATTCGCATGAAGATTCCTCCTATGTAAAAAATTCCTAATCCTTTTTCATTTTGGCATACGGGGGTATCCGTGTAAACTCGTGCGGTAATATTCGCTGCACGTTCGTATGCGCATAAAAATGATTAAGGATTAAAAAAAGCCGGAATAACTGGAATTATAAACCTCTTCCGTTATTTCCGGCTATAGGATTTATTTGCTTTCCGCTACAAACCGTCCGATCCGCTCGCGAATTTCATCCCGGACCCGTCGGAACTCGGCGAGAATTTCCTCCTCGGTGCCGGCAGCCTTCGCCGGATCGTCAAATCCCCAATGCCACCGGGTGGCGTTCGGGTTGGAGACGGCCGGACAGTGCTCGTCCGCATGCCCGCACAAAGTAATAATGTACTCCGCCCGCTCCAGAACGGTCGGATCGATTACCTCGGACCGGTGCCCGCTGATATCAACCCCGGCTTCCTCCATCACCTTTACCGCCCGCGGGTTCAGACCGTGCGCCTCCAAACCGGCGCTGAGCACTTCATAGCGGTCACCGCCGAGTTGCTTGAGAAAGCCGTCCGCCATCTGGCTGCGGCAGGAGTTGCCTGTGCAAAGAAAGTATACCGTCTGTTTGTTCATGGATGTTCTCCTCCTTTAAAATTACCAACTTGTTATGAGACGATGACCAGCCATATATAAAGCCCGGTTAACGTGATAAAAAGGGTGGGGACCGTCAGCAGCAGACCGGTTTTAAAATAACGCCCCCATGAGATACGGACTCCTTTTTTGGCCAGAACGTGGAGCCACAGCAAGGTCGCCAGCGATCCGATCGGCGTAATTTTCGGCCCGAGATCGGAGCCGATCACATTGGCATAGACCAAGGCTTCCCTGACCATGCCGGAGGTTTGTGTGCTCTCGATCGCCAGCGCGTCGATCATTACGGTAGGCAAATTATTCATGACGGAGGATAAAAGCGCGGCGATAAAGCCCATTCCTACCGTTGCGGCATACATACCGCCTTCGGCAACCCACTGAATTCCGGCTCCAAGATAATCGGTTAAACCCGCATTCCGGAGCCCGTACACTACGACATACATCCCGATAGAGAACACAACGATCGACCAAGGGGCCTCCTTGATCACACGGCGGGTTTGCACCGCGGGGCTGCGCCGGGTTGCCAATACGAAAAACAGCGCTACGGCCCCTGCGGCCAGTGAAACGGGAAGGCCGATAAACTCGGCGGACAAATATGCGGCCACCAGCAATCCCAGGATGAACCAAGACAACCGAAACATCGCCGGATCCTTGACGGCTTCGCGCGGTTTTCTCAATTGCCGCAGATCATAGTCGACCGGAATGTCTTTCCGGAAAAACAAATACAGCACCAGCATACTCGCACCCAAGGAGACCAGATTGGGCACAATCATGCGTGAAGCATACTCCATAAACCCGATGCCGAAAAAGTCGGCGGAAACGATATTGACCAGGTTGCTGACTACTAGCGGCAAAGAGGTCGTATCGGCGATAAACCCGCCCGCCATAATAAACGGCAGCACTTTCCGGTCATCAAAGTTTAAGGCCCGAACCATCGCCAGGACGATCGGGGTCAGGATCAAAGCCGCCCCGTCATTGGCGAACAAGGCCGCGACGGCCGCACCAAGCAGAATCACGTAAACAAACATACGCCGCCCGCTTCCTCGAGCCAACCTTGCCATGTGCAGCGCCGACCATTCGAATAAGCCGATCTCATCCAGCAGAATGGAGATGATGATAATGGCCACAAAAGCCAGCGTCGCATTCCAGACAATCCGGGTCACGTCGCCGACATCGGCGAAACTGACAACCCCAAAAATCAAAGCCAATGCAGCCCCACCGGCGGCAGACCAGCCGATGCCAAGCCCCTTCGGCTGCCAAATGACAAACACCAAAGTAAGTAAAAAAACGCCCCCTGCGATATACTCCACTCTAATTTCTCTCTCCCATCAATTACAGCAGCTACTGTCCGTACTCGGTTTTTGCAGCTTTCGCCGCGCTTCTGTCGTCGGCACCGCTTCCAGAGTTGCTTTGACATAAGGCAAATGATCCACCGTTAATTTGTAATAAGCCCAATGTCCCCGGCGCGTTTCCTGAACCAGACCCGCTTCCCGCAGCTTTCGAAGATGCTGACTAATATTGGGTTGCGTCGTCTGCAGCGCCTCTACCAAATCGCAAACACAGCGTTCGCCATCCCCCAAGATATCCAGTAGGGTAAGCCGTGTTTTATCGGCAAGCAGTTTTAGTATTTTGACCATTTCATCCAACCGATCATCCCCTTTCCGCTTGCTCATTATATAATCAAACAATTATATAATCAATAACTTATTTGAAATAAAAAAACAGGCATGCCGCAGCATGCCCGTTCCTTCCCAATTAAGCATTCGGCGCCGTTTCAAAGGATTTCCGATGCATCCAGCCCACTCCGGCCGCCAGCAAGCTTATGACCGCAGCGAACAGATACATATTCACGATGCCGAACCATTCGGCTACACCGCTCATAAACAGCAGCGACAGGCCAAAAACCGTATTCAGCAGTGTCGATTGCGCCGAAAAAACTTTGGGCAGCATCTCCGCTCCCACACTGCGCTGAATGAGCGTTCTCCGGGACACGGCGGCCAGCTCCGTAAACGGCCCGGTCAGCAGAACGATCAGCAGTGTCAACGGAGCATACTGATTGAGCGCGAACCATGCCGTAAACGCGGCATAGCCCAGCATTCCCGCCAGCATCGCCGGAAATATCCGCTTCTCCAGCCGCTCCACGAGAGCGACGACGACCAGCCCGCCGAGTACGGCCCCGGCAAAATAACTCGCGTTAATATAGCCCCACCACTTCTCATCCTTCATCAGAATTTCGTTAACGAACACCAGCAGAAACGCGCCGGCCCAAACCGAACCTCCCAGCATATCCGTGGCATCCATAAAAGTCAGCGAACGAAGCCGCGGAGATTTCCACAGCGTCACCCATCCTTCCTTTAAAGTATCCCACCGGGAAGCGGATTCGTCTTCAGCCCCTCCGTTCGAACGAGCCCCTGTTCGGATATCCCAGAAATTCCGACGGGCGGGTTCGATCGGATCCTCGATCCAGATCGTAGCTAACATTGCCGCCCCGTAACATAGCGCAACGCCAAGCAGAACCGGATAAGCTCCGAATGAGGCGACCAGGACGCCGCTGATCGCCCAACCCGCGAACTGAACGATCTGATCGGTCGTGGCGATCAAACCGTTGGCTTTCATAAGAACCCGGTCGTCGGTAAGCCGCGGAATCAGCGCATTCCGAGCCGGTGTCGTCCAACCGTCCAGAAACGAAATGCCGATGATGAGCCCATATACCGGGAGCATCTCTTCCCCGCCAAACCATGGAGAAATATAGCCCGCCAGCAAACCGAAGAGAACAAATTGCCCGAACTGCGACAAGGTCAGCAAAAAGGGCAGCCTATACTTGTCGATCATCAGCGGGGCGGCGAACCCGCTAAATAATTGCGAGGTGACTCTCAAAAAAGGGACCAGCGTGGCGAACACGACCGAATTCGTCCGTTCCAGTACGAAGGTGGTAAGCGCAACTAAATAGAGCACATCCGCGCTGTTCGACAGCGTCTGAGATCCCCACAAAACGTAAAAAGACCGTTTGAACATTTCTATGTCGCTCCTTATGCATTTTCAGTTGTCTAATTTTCTAAATCCAATTGCCAAGAGTCGCAACTAGAACATCAAATCGGTCTCATCGTAAAACCCTTTCTAGTAATTCAGATTATATTAATGATATTAATCTTACTATAACTTGGATCTGCGTTTACAGTCCAGTGCTATAATAATTCGGATCTTGACCTTAAAGGAGCCACTCATGGACAAAATCACTTCACCCCGTATCCCGTTACCGCAGAAAATCCGCCGTTACGGCGAAATACTGGCGGTCTCCGCCAAGTTGGGGCTGACCTCTTTCGGCGGGCCGATCGCGCATTTGGGTTACTTTCACGAAGAATACGTGAATAAACGCAAATGGATGAGCGAGGAAAGCTATGCCGAGCTGGTCGCGCTGGCCCAGTTTCTGCCGGGACCGGCGAGCAGCCAGGTCGGAATCGGCGTCGGCCTGCAGCGCGGCGGGCTGGGCGGAGCAGTCGCCGCCTGGCTCGGCTTCACCTTGCCGTCGGCGGCGGCCATGGCCGTGTTCGCCCTGGCGCTGCGGGGCGCGGACGTGAGCGGCTCCGCCTGGCTGCACGGCCTGAAGCTGACCGCCGTGGCGGTTGTGGCCCATGCCGTGTGGAGCATGGGCCGCAAGCTCGCGGCCGGGCCGAGCCGCGCCGCGATCGCCGTGCTGGCCTGCGCGCTGACGCTGCTCTGGCCGGGCGCTTTCGGCCAGGTGGCCGCGATCGCCGCGGCGGGGCTGGCCGGGCTGTGGCTGTTCCGCCGCGGCGCAACGGAAGCCGCGCGCCCGGACGGCGGCGCTGACGCGCCCGAGCCGCAACCGCTGCGGAGCCGCGGAGCGGCGCTGTTCAGCCTGGCGCTGTTCTTCGCCCTGCTCCTGCTGCTGCCGCTCTTCGTGCGGCTGGCGGGCGCGGGAGCAGGAGCGGGCGGCGAGGCGCTGCAGCTGTTCGACAGCTTCTACCGCGCGGGCGCGCTCGTGTTTGGCGGCGGCCATGTTGTCCTGCCGCTGCTGGAAAGCGAAATCGTCCCCGCCGGAGCAGTCGGCGGGGACGATTTCCTGGCCGGGTACGGCATGGTGCAGGCCATGCCTGGCCCTTTGTTCACGTTCGCCTCGTATCTCGGCGCCGTGTGGGGCGGCATCCCGGGTGCGCTGCTCGCCACCCTGGCCATCTTCCTGCCCGCGTTCCTGCTGATCCTCGGCGCGCTCCCGTTCTGGAGCCGCCTGTCCCGGCATGCGCGGGCCCAAAGCGCCCTGCACGGCATTAACGCCGCCGTGGTAGGCCTGCTTCTCGCCGCGCTGTATGATCCGATCTGGACGACCTCGGTCCGGAATGCCGGCGATTTCAGCCTGGCCTTGCTGCTGTTCGCCATGCTGGCCTGGTGGAAGCTGCCGCCCTGGACCGCCGTCGTAGCCGGCGCCGCGGGCGGCCTGCTGCTAAGCCTGCTGCCTTCCCTTTGATCCCTTTACTCCTCGTAGATCATCTTGCGCGTCATGCCGCCGTCCACCATCAGGTGGGCGCCGGTCACAAACGTGTTTTTATAACCATATAGGTTGAACTATTGATTTGCATATTAGACAGCGGTGTAAGGGGTTCTTATCACACTCTTGACCTGAAACTAATGGTTTGGTTCGAATTAAAGGGAATTCTTCCCGTTAATTTGGTGCGTAAGCGGCTGGAGAGGCGAATTAGCTGGAAAACCGCCCGCTAATTCGCCTGAAATGGTGTATATCGGCAATAGGCCGCAAAATAGCTGGAGCTTTTCCAGCTAAATCCGATCGAACGGCCAAGCGCGGTACATTAACAGGAAATTTTCCCGTTAATGGTGTAGACTCCGACGGACCTATATAGAAGTGATGGATTCGAAGAAATGAGGTTTGATTAAAGTAGCACAAATTGACTATGAAATATGATTGTGGAATCATGAAATGGGGTGATGAAATGACGAAGTTAGTGAATACGGAAAATACGGATCGTTCCGCTAGCAATAGAGGAGGTAACCGGAAAGGGGCAGGCCGCAAGCCCATAGGCGTAACTAGAAAAATTTCATTGACTTTACCGCAGAATTGCTGGGAAGAAATAGACCGGTACTGTCACAGAGGAGATTATTCTGTCTCCGAAGTATTACGGTCCATTATCGAAGACAACCTTCATAATGCCGATCTGTTATGAACTCGTGGTAGGAGGAGGTTCATGTAATGATAGAAAACATTTTAACCATGGATGGCGGGCACCTTTTTTACCAGGTTTCCGGAGAAGGTGATCCCGTTGTCCTGATCCATGGAAACTTTAATGATCATCACATCTGGAATGAACAAGCTGACTTTTTTTCCGCACATTACAAATTAGTCCGGTATGATTTAAGAGGATACGGTCTTTCCAGTACGCCAAATACCACCTTCTCCAATATAGAAGATTTAAAGACACTGATTGATTTTCTGGAGCTCCGTAACATTACATTGGTTGGCTCTTCCATGGGGGGTGGCATTGCTACAGACTTTACGCTGACTTATCCTCATTTAGTCAAAAACCTGATTTTGGTTGCACCTTCCATAAACGGTCTTCCATATCCAAAAATGATGATGTGGCAAGGAACAAAAAATTTTATCAACCTGCGCTTGAAAGGACGGAAGAAGGCCATTGATTCATTCATAGCCAATCCTTACTGGCAATACTTATTTCCTTCCGCAAGAAAAAAAGAGGCCCGAACAAAATCGATCCATAATGTCAATAACCCTAACAACTTCTGCAGATTCTCCCCCAGTCTTTCAATTGCAGTTAAGCCCTATGCTTTTCATCGATTGCATGAAATAAGCATACCGACTCTTATCATCATTTCGGACCAGGATCATTCATTCAACAAGAAGACTGCGGAAACTTTACATAAAAATATTAAATCCTCATCAAAAATAATTATGGAAGACTGCGGTCACCTCCCATTTATTGAGGCATCGAATGAATTTAATCAAGCGGTTCTTGGTTTTCTGTCAAAAAAATCGCTGAACTAAAAAAGGGCGCTTTGCCGACGCAAAGCCCCCCCTTCCAGGTCAAGCCCGACCTTGGGCAATATCGCGAATCAGGCCCGGCAGCCAGTCCAGCAGCGAACTGAAACGGTAACCCGCCGCCCGGGCTTTGGAAATATCCATATACCAGGAGGCGGTAACCCCGAATGGCGATGCGTCGTCCGGCTCCGTTTCTTTTTGGATCAGCGCCGTCTTGCCGGTTTCCCGCTCGATCAGCTCCATTAAGCTGCGCAAAGTGATCGTCCCTTCCGAACTTGCATTGATCGGCCCCCGTAGGTCCGAGCTGCCGAGCCATTGCATAAAGGAAGCCGTCTCGTCCGAAGAAACAAACGACATCGCCGCCTCCGCATTCGGCATCCCGATCGGCGTTCCCTTCATCACCCGCTCGATGTGGAAATGCAGCCTCCGCGTGTAATCATCCGGACCGAGAACGATCGGAATCCGCATCGCGGCCACCGGGAAGTCCGCCAGCTGGAAAAAGGCGGTTTCCGCTTGTCTTTTTCCTTCCCCGTAATCGAAGTCTTCCCGCTTACCCGTCTTCCGTTTATAGGTATACGGGTCGAAGTCCTCCTCCGCCAGCGGGGATGTCCCAGACCCGTAAACCGACAAGGTGGACGTTAATATGTATCGCCTCACGTGCCCGTCAAATGCCCGAATCGCCGCTTCGGCTTCACCGGGCGAATAGCAGATATTATCGAACACCATATCCCAAGGTCCGGCCGCGGCCACGCTCCGAAGCGCGCCCTCATCCGTGCGGTCTGCGGCTATCCGGGTGACCGTGCGGTCAAACTCCGCCATCGTTGTTCCCCGGGTCGCCACCGTAACCTCGTGAACGCCTTCTTGCAAGAGCAGATTCACCAACTTTTTGCCGAAATACCGCGTTCCGCCAAGCACCAACACTTTGCCCATACGTGTCGTCCTCCTGTAAATTCCGTTTTCTCAGCGGCTGCCGAACAGACTTTTCATCAGACTGAGTCCACACAGCATGGCTATATAAAATTGCCCTTCATGAGCCGCTATACTTTTATATAACGAGGAATAAGGCATGTTTAGATACAGGTCCGCCACCGGGTAAAGCAGCAGAAGGAGCGCCGGGAGAAATACGAAAAAAAACAGCGGGCGCGTAAAAGTCCGGCGGTTCGGCAATCCGCCCAGCAAGCTTACGTAAGCGCCGAGCACCAACCCATAAAGCAAATTGCCCAGTTGCTTGTAGCTGATTTTAAGAAGCTTATCGGGATTTTGCTCCATCATCCCCACGAAGCGATTTCCGTAATAGAGCAGCACAAGCGCGCCGAGCGTCCATAGCGCGTAGTAAAAATACCCCTTGGATTTATTCATAACCTGACTCCTCTATCTATGGATTTTCGCTAATCCCCGCTTTCACCCGCTTTAATTGGGCGACGATAATGATGCTGATGACCACCAGCAGAAACCAGGAACTGATTTTGCCGAGGTGCACCACCCGCCAGATCTGCTCTTGGTCGGGATAGCTCCAGGCCCCGAGAAACGTCGATATATTTTCGGCAACCCAGATAAAGAAAGCGATCAGCAAAAAGGACAGGGTCATCGGCAGCCAATACGTTCTTCCGAGCAGGGTGAAATAAACCCGGGTCTTGAAAAAAACGATAATCAATAACGCCGTCAGCCACCAGCGGTAGTCCCCGATAAAATGATGCGTGAAAAAATTGAAATAAATCGCCGCGCACAGCGGAACGACATAGTAGGCCGCGGGCCAGCCGGTCATCTGCAGGTCCAGCCTCCGCCAGGCCTGGCAAATGTAACTCGCCACACTGGCGTACATGAACCCGCTGTACAGCGGCACCCCGAACACTTTGCTCCAGCCAGCGCCGGGATAAGACCAAGAACCCATATGAACTTTATAAAGTTCGAGAGCCAAGCCGATCAGGTGAAATACGCAGATGACCTTCAGCTCATCCATCGTTTCCAATTTAAAGACAACCATGCCGACTTGGGCCAGCAGACAAACGATCAGAATCAAATCATAGCGGGGCACACCGGGAATTTCCACGATTTTGGTCAAGCCTAGGGTGCCGAAAATGATCACCGGAAAAATGCATGACAGCGCCTGAAGCCAGGCGAATTGCAGCAAACTGCGGATAAAAAGCATAGGACCTCCCCGTATTCCGCCGCGCTCGCGGTCTTTTTTCTAAGATACCATACCTTTGCCGTAGGCGACTATATCAAGGTAAGGCGGGGCCAGATCCGCAGCCAGGCTTTGTCATGAACCCGCTTTAGAAAAAAATTCCGGTCTGAGAACAAGGGACTTTGCCGCACCCTCAATTGTAAAAGATCTTCCAAGTCGTACGGAGCCAGGAACTCCGGCCGCCCCGTCCGATTCCAGCGTGCGCTCACCGCCGTTGCGGTTTCCGGCCAATACCGCATCGCATCCTCCACGGATGCGTAAGGCGGGTTTCCGTTTCTGATATGCATCCGGGCCTGGTTTTTTACCGACCAGTTACGTTCGGGCACCTTTAGGCGCAGCTGTTTATCGTATTCCTTCTCGGCTTCCTCATCCAGGCAATAGGGATCGTAATAAAGGACATCGACATCCTGAAGCGGAGTTCTTTCCTCATACCCGTGCAGCACATCCCAAACGAAGTTGCGCAAGTACCCCGCAGCGATGCAGCCTTCGGGGAGATCCAGATCGGCTACCGCCTTTAAATCCTGGATCATTTCCGGCCGGGCACAAATTTTGGAAGCTAAAAATTCCGAATTGGCCATAGAAATCATGTTTCTCACCTCCTCATCAACCTGCTTTAACAATAACGTTTGTCACGGCACGGTTTAGTACTCAGTAACCGGCTGGGCTCAGTTGCACCATTACGCTGCTTTCAGGCAGAAAAAAGAGCCACAACATATGTGACTCTTGGTTCCTTGCTTCTCCGCGCTTAGCTCGCCGTCTGTCCTCAGGCTCTGAGCGCCGCATCCTTCGGAAGCAGGACGGTCAACAGACCGATCAGCGGTAGATACGAGCACAACTGCATGATGAACTGGATGCCCCATTGGTCGGCAAAGTGGCCGAGTATGGCGGAGCCCAGTCCGCCCAGCCCGAAGGAAAGGCCGAAGAACAGTCCGGACACCAGCCCCACTTTGCCCGGCAGCAATTCCTGCGCGTAAACGACGATGATCGAAAACGAGGAGGACATGATGAAGCCGGCCAACACGACGAGGACGCCGGACCAGAACAGGTTGGCGTACGGCAGCAGCAGCGAGAACGGAGCCGCGCCGAGAATCGAAAGCCAGATGATGTTCTTGCGTCCGTAGCGGTCGGCCATCGGCCCGCCGAAAAACGTTCCGACGGCGGCCGCGGCAAGAAACGCGAACACATACCATTGCGCCGCGCTTTTGCCGACGCCGTAGTGGTCGATCATGAAGAACGCATAAAAGCTGGAAATGCTGATGGAGTAGACATTTTTGGAAAACAGCAGCAGCACCAATACCGTGATGGCCAAGCCTACCTTCCCTCGGCTCAAGCCGGTCCGCGGTTCCGCCGCGGGGCTTCCCGCGGATTTCCGCGGCCGCGGGCGAATCTCAAGCGAAGCATACCAACGGGCGACGAAAAACTGAATCACGATCGCCGCGATCGCCGCTAATGCGAACCAGACGACGCTGTGCTGACCGAGCGGAATAAAAATCAACGCCGTCATCAGCGGTCCGAGCGAGGTCCCGATATTCCCGCCGACCTGAAAAATCGACTGAGCCAGCCCCCGGCGTTCCCCCGCCGCAAGGTATGCGACACGGGACGATTCCGGATGAAAGATCGAAGAACCGAGCCCGATGCACGTAACGGCCAACAGGATGATACTGTAAGCGGGCGCAAAAGCCAGCATGACGATCCCGACCAGCGTAAAGCAAACCCCGAGCGGCAGGATGTAGGGACGCGGACGTATGTCCGAATACAGTCCCACCAGAGGTTGGAACACCGAAGCCGTAATGTTCATGGCGAACGAGATCCAGCCGATCTGTCCGTAGCTGAGCGTCAGCGAATCCCGCAAAATCGGAAACAAGGCGGGGATAGCCGACTGCATCGTATCGTTCAGTAAATGTACCATGCTGATGGCAAACAGAATGGGAAATACCGTTGCCGTCCGCGGTATGGACTTGTCTGCTGTGGCCTGACTCATTTTTTATCTCCCCATCCGTCTCTATATAAGTTGAACGCAGTCTCGCCCGGTACCTATTAACGCAGTCGCAGTTAACAGGAATTTCTCCCGTTAATTGGCTGCACATCCAGCAGGAGAGGTGAACTATTGATTTGCATACTAGGTGCCCCGTCAGACAACCTTGACTAACAAGAATTCCTGCAGATTTGCATCTTTTGGAGTTGGAAGTGCACTAGGCACCTTGATCGCAGTGGGCTTAATACGAATTTGGATGTCTGTGAGCTTGAGACTGCGTACTTTTTCGAGCATCCCACTCACTTCAATTTATAATTTTCGCAGCGGATTCTCACTTTCTCTTACAACGATGTCCCATGGGGGCAAAAGGCAGCGGTGGAGAGGGTTCTTTCACATTCTTCACCTGCAGCTCATTGAATTAAAAGGAATTCTTCCCGTTAATTTGGCGCGTATGCTGCTGTAGAGGCCAATTAGCTGGAGAACCTCCCGCTAATTCGCCTGAAATTGTGTATATTGGCAATAAGGCCGCGAAATAGATGGAGTTTTTCCAGCTAAATCCGATTCATGGACCTATAGCGGTAAAATAACAGGAGGTTTTCCCGTTAATTAAGAAAAACATCTCAGATATAACCCTAGAAATTTTAGAAATTGAAATTATCCGGGTCGGAACCGAACCGTTTGTTTTGATTCAGGCCATCGATAGCCGCGATGTCCTCGGCTCTCAGCTCGAAATCAAAAATATCGGCGTTTTCGATTATCCGCCCTTCGTTGACCGACTTTGGAATCGTGATGACGCCGACTTGCAGGTCCCAGCGCAAAATGACCTGAGCTGCGGTTTTGCCGTATTTTTGGCCGATGGAGACCAAAGTATCGTGCGTCAGCAGGTTTCCTTGGCCAAGCGGGGACCAGGCTTCAAGCTGAATGCCTTTCTCCTGGCAGTAGGTCAGCAGTTCTTTTTGCGTCAGCTGCGGATGCAGTTCCACCTGGTTGACGGCGGGCACCACTTCGGCCTCCGGCAGCAAGTCCTCCAAATGATGAATCTGGAAGTTGCTGACGCCGATCGCGCGGACTTTCCCTTCCCTATACACTTTTTCGAGGGCGCGCCAGGTATCTTTGTACTTGCCTTTGACGGGCCAATGAACGAGGAAAAGATCGATATATTCCAGGTTTAATTTGTTCAGGCTCGCTTCGAACGCCTGCAGCGTCGTCTCATAACCTTGATTTGAGTTCCACACCTTGGAGGTGATGAACAATTGATCCCGGCTGAGGCCGTTCTCCTCCAGCGCTTCCCTTACCGCTTGTCCGACGCCTTCTTCATTGTTGTAGGCGGCGGCGGTATCGATGCTGCGGTAACCGGCGCGAATCGCCGCTTTGACCGCCGAAATGACTTCTTCGCCTTCCCGGGCTTTGTAGACCCCTAAACCAAACCACGGCATGTGCACACCATTGTTGAGCTTTACAGTATCCTGCAAATTTTTGGGCATGAATCATTTCCTCCTTAGGTTCTGGGTTCACTTTCGGGTTAACTTTTTCCAAATATATATTATGAACGACTTTGTTACAAATGGAAAGCCGCTTAATAAACTCCGTATTCATGGATGGCCGAGCGCAGCCGCTCCGCCTCGTCTTCCCGCATATCAAAGCCGGCGATATCATAAAAAGCCTCACTGGGAAGCATGCCGCCCGCACCGAGACAAGTCAGCAGCCGCAGTATATATTTGTCCATGGGCGGTGTAAAGACCGTCCGGGCATAGCCGTCCACCCGGGCGGACAAATCCATGAATCGCGCGTAATCCCGCGTCAAATAAGCGGAAATCAAATCGCTCTGAATGTTCGGGTAAGCGGCGCCCAAACCGACCAGCGCTGCGGTCGCTCCGCACATCAGGGAGTAGCCGAACATGCGGTCTTCCCCGGTAATCAGCAGCTTATCGGGAAACTCGTTCCTGAGCAGGAAGGCCACCTCCTGCAGCGTCATCACGCTGTCGAGCGCAGCCATTTTTATCCCGGCCACCTGAGGAAAAGTCAGCAGTTCCCGGAGCAGCGCTGCCGGATATTTCACTCCGCCCGCTTCCTCGTACAAATAAAAAAGAATCAGCGGCAACCCCGCCTCCGCCAGCTCGCGGTGGTACTCCACTATCGCATCGTTCCGTTCCCGCTCTTCCAGCCCATTAAGAATAGCCGGGGGAAACACCAGCAGCGCGTCCGCCCCCGCCCGGCGGGCCTCTTCGGCCATGAACAAACTGTCCCGCCGCCAAGCCTCCACACGGTCTGCTCCATTGAGCGCCGGATCGGGCCGTGCCCCTGCCCCGGCAATCAGCAATTGATCCGGGCCCAAGCATTCTTTCCATGTCCCGATGACAAGCGCTCTTTCTTCCCGGGACAGGTGCAGCCCCCGCCCGGTATGAACCCACACCGAAACGCCGGCGATGTTCTGTGCGCACAGATACGCCGCATAGCTGCGCTGAGCCTCGGCGTGAATTTTTCCGTTCCGGTATCTGGGCACCGGAACCGCCGGAATCAAGCCGCCATATAGCCGTTCCTTAACCCGGAGGACCTTTTGCCGTATCTCCGTCATCATCGACTCCCCTTTCCCGCTCTATGTATCTCGTCCCGTCTATTTTTATTCATCTTGTCCTAAAAACCAGCTTCTTCCCCGGTCCCGGTACCATTCCGTAATGTCCAAAAAGGAAGTGATTCCTTCCGGATCGCGAATTTCCTGCGCATGACGCAAATGCAGCATCCAGGGGACCAGCCCATGCTCCGGATGGAAAAACAGATCATGTAATGCGCGTTCCGTTTTCCCGCCTCTACGCATACTGTAAGCGCCGGCCGGTTTCTGAAAAACCGTATGCATCTGTAAGCTCTGTACGCCGCGCAGCGCGTATTCCAGCGCTATTTTGCCCGTGCAGACATTTCCCGTCCCGGACAACGGAGGGAGCGAACAGGCAAGCTCCCCCTCCAGCTCCAGCTTTCGTAGCAAGGAGAGAATCCGCAGATTTCTCCGGCTTAAATCAGGCCCTCCATAGGCGGCTCCGATCTTCCCGCCGAATTCGCGGACTTGATCGTACAGCCGGTTCGCATAGGTGATATAGTCCGGCGGGGTGGAACTTTCCTCAATCAAGGTTCGCAAAGCCCGGATTTGGAATTCGTCATCAAAAATCGTATTCATCAGCTTTATCCCGAGTGCGACTTCTCCCGGAGGAAGCGACGATTTGATCTTGTCCGGGACCTCGCGCAGCCAACGGAGGACTGCGGTTTGCTGCCGGGCCCGTCCCGAACCGGCCAGCGTCGGACTGAAGTCTTTTTCCATTTGCAGAGGTCCCTCCGCACCGGATTGCCTCCAAACCCCATGCAGCCGGCGGGTCGTATATTCATATTCCTCCAGCCGGAATTCCTCGTCTTCGCCGCCGGGCAGGTGGTATTTACAGGAGGGGACAACCACCGTACCGTTCTCATTCCCGATGTCCAAGGCTTTGCGAAAAAACGCGAGATAATCGCCGAACGATCCATGCCACCCGCGTCCTTGCCATGTGACGTTCCAGCCGGTTTCCCCGGTTTCTTTGCCGGTAATCCGTCCGACCACCATCCGGGTCTCTTTCACGGCCCATTCTTTCATGGACCGCCCTCCGTCGGCATCCTCGGCGATGACCGTTTTGAGCACGACAAACCCGAGCCGGGCGCGGCAGTCCTCCTGAACCTGACGGACGTTTAACGACAATTGGCCCGACGCCTTGCCGAACGGATTCCGAATCGCACGGAGACCGTATCGGGCAGAGACGTCCAGGCCATAGGTTTCAAACAAATAAGCTTCGATCCGCTCCGGCAGTCCCTCGCGGAAACGTTCGTAATCCTCGCGGATCCGGGAAACGTCCCTGCTATCCAGCAAAGGACGGTCGGGCAGTATCAGGCTGTTACGCATCTTCATCCCCCCATGCTGTTCATGATCTCCCATGAAGATTTTATTCAACAGCCGCTTGGAACTGTCCTGCCCGAAAGACCCGTTTTTTCAGCGGGAGCGCAAAAAATCCCGGGCGAATTCCGCCAGAAAAGCCGCGCCGTACTCCAGCGCCCGCTCATCGATCGTCATCTGCGGATGGTGAAGCGGGTAGTTTCCCTCCCCCGCCCCTTTGGCTCCGACGAGCAAAAAGGCGCCCGGCACTTTCTCCATGTAAAACGCCATATCCTCGCTGGTCATCGGGGACCGGTCCAGCACGGCCACCGCCTCCTGGCCGAACAGGTTCAGGAGGCAGGATTCGGCGCGCCGGATCAGGCCGGGATCGTTGACGGTCGGCGGGTAGCCGAGCTCGTAAGCGACCTCGGCCCGGGCGTTTAGCCCGCCGGCGACCGCCTCGGCCAGCGCCGTGATCCGGCGCTGCATGTGCTCGCGCGCCGCGCCGCTGACGGCGCGCACGGTGCCGCGGATCTCGACGCGATCCGCGATGATGTTGGGCAGGCTGCCGCCGCGGATCGAGCCCATGCTGAGCACGACGGGCTCGGCGGGATCGCTCTCGCGGCTGACCAGCGCCTGCAGCGCGGTGAGCACATGCGCGGCGGCGAGGACGGCGTCGACGCCCTGATGCGGGGCGGCGCCGTGCCCGGCTTTGCCGTGGACCGTGATGTCGACATGATCCATGCTCGCCATCACGGTCCCGGATCGGACGCCGAAGCGCCCGGTGGCAAGGTCCGGCCACAGATGGAGGCCAACGATGCCGTCCACACGCGGCGATTCCAGCACCCCGGCCTCGACCATGTGCCGTGCTCCGCCCAGCATCTCCTCGGCCGGCTGGAAGATGAACTTGACCGTCCCGCACAGCTCCTCCCGGGCGGCGGTCAGCATCCCGGCCGCGCCGAGCACCATGGCCATATGCCCGTCATGGCCGCAGGCGTGCATGACGCCGTCATGGCGCGAAGCAAAGGGCAGACCCGTCGCCTCCGTCAGTGGAAGCGCATCCATATCGGCCCGTACCGCGAGGCAGGGTCCCGGTCTTCCCGTGTCCAGCAGAGCGACGACTCCCGTCTCCGCCACGCCCCGCTGCACGTTCAGCCCCATGCGCGCCAAGGCGTCGGCGACAAAGTCGGAGGTGAGCCGCTCCTGAAAGCCCAGCTCGGGATACCGGTGCAGATGCCGGCGGACCCGGATGATCTCTTCGCTTTGGGCAGCGGCCAGCTCTCGAAAGTTAATTTCAGTCATAGTGCGCTTCCTCCAGGTTCAGAGTATAAATCTGTCTCGGCCGTCCCCGGCCGGCCGGCTGCTCCTCCCCGACGATGCTCGCCATTTCGTATCGCTCCAGCGCGGCCATAATCCGCCTCGCACTGCGAAGGGTGATCCCGAATCCTTCGGCGAGCTGGGACGCGGTGAAGGTGGACGTCCCCAGACGCCGGCACAGCGACATCAGCTTGTTGATCGTCCCCACGCTGAGACCGGCTTTTTTGGCCATGGAGATCAGCTCGGGATTTTCGCTGCGGGCCGAGTATTCCAGCGTCATCTCGGAGCCCATCGGCCCGTACACGATCCCGTCTTGCATAATCAAATAACAGTTGCCGCCACCGCCCGATTTGCCCTTCATCAACGCCTCGCGCGCCTTGCCCTCGGCCTCGTTGGCGGTGCGGCCGATGCCGATCCCGATGCTGGCATGCCACTGCAGCCGTTCCATAATTTCCAGGAGCAGGGGGGCATCCCGAAATTTGCGGGTCACCTGCTCGATAATCCCCCTCGTTGTCACGAAGGAGACTTCATCCGAGTCGCTCCATTTGATCAGCGACTGCGTCTCTTCCCCGAAATCCACGAGGATTTGCTGGAGGATGATCTTTTTGCGCTGGATTTCGTATTCGGAGGCCGCCTCCTTGGCCACTTTGGCGAAATTGTCGATATTAATAATGCCTACGGCGATTTGCGAATTTAAAAAGCGCAGGCTTTTCCCTTCGAGGAGAGCCCGGTTCAGACAATCGCGGATCGCGGAATGGGTCGGCACCACCCGATAGGCCGGAACGCCCAATTCCTTCAATCGGTGGTAGACCGAGGTTACGCAGGTGACCGTCGCGGATACCCGTCCCTGTTCCCAAAGCTCGTGATGGTAAGCCACCAGATCCTCGTTGCTCATGCCGAATTCATACGGAAAAACGTGCAGGTCTCCGGCAGGCAGGCCGAGTTCATTTAATGGCTCCTCCACCTCCTTGCGCTGAAGAACGTCCACACTGATGCGCAAATGGTCTTCCAATCCATGAGCCCCATGCCGATATAAGTCGAACAGCACCTTGTAAAGGGCGGTTCCGGAGTAGTACACATGAACCATCGGTTTGTCGGGGGCGGCCGCGAGCGCGATCCGGTAAGGAATCGGCCCGGTAAACAGCAGAATATCCGCCTTGTCCCTCACCCGGTCGATGATCTCGAGCGTTTCCCGTTCATGCCGGTAAGGGGCCGGAAATATCGCCAGCTCCGCAAAATAATACCCGAATTCCAGCACCGTCTCCACCAAATCCAGTGGACCGACTACCGCGACGCGCAGCTTGATCGTCATGTCCGCACCTCCCGCTTTTTTACCCGTTCAGTTCCGGTTGCTGCTCATTGGCAAAGTGTCGAATTTCCGCCAGTGACCTTTTTGTGTTGCTGACCACCTGTTCCGGATTCCCCATGTATTCAAATGAAATAAACCCGTTGTACCCCAGCTCCAGAAGCTTCCGCAAAATCGCTTTATGATCGGCGTCCCCCTGCAAAATAGGCACCGGCACGCTCCGGCTCCAGTCTTGATGATCCCAATGGTAATCCTTGAAGTGGACATGGCCGATGTCTGTAAAAAACCGCTCCAGCACCGGTATCGGATCCAAGTGGTCCACGAACAAATTAAATCCGTCGTAGATTAGTTCGATGCCGGGAGCGGGAACGTCGCGGACCAGGACCGCCAAGCTTTCGGACGTATCGGCCAGCGTATGGTTATGGATTTCCACCGCCAGCCGGACTCCCTCGGAGCTGCATATCTTGACCGCTTCCGTCAGACCGGAGACGACCGCGTCCCATTCCTCCGCCAGGGTGGAACGCGACGGACGATGTCCGGCGAAGCTCCGAATCCGCGGACAGCCAAGCTCCCTCGCCCAAACGGCGGCCGATTGTATGCGGCGGAGCTCGCCTGACGTCTCCTCGGCCCCCTTCGAAAAATAGGTGTATTCGCTGATCGCCGGAACCCGGAGTCCGCGCTGTTCCAGCAGCCCGCGCAATTGGCCGGAGGAACCGCCCCGCTCCAGATAACTTTGGATATGCCCCGTCCACAGTTCCACCCCCTGGAGTCCGATGTCCGCAGCCAGGTTCAACACATTCTCCAAAGTTTCCCCCTTCAGTCCGGTGGAACAAAGGCTGAATTTCAGGCCCGGCGCGATCCGGCTGTTCCTTTCACTCGCTTTGTCATCGCCCGACATCCTGCTCCACCCCCGTCCGGTCCGACAAATATACGGCCTCCAGCGTAGCAATCACGGACCTCGCGTACTCGCCACCGCTGTCCGGCTCCCCGCCGTGTTCGATCGCCCGCAGCAAATCCTCGAATTGCAGGACAAACGGGTCTTCCTCGGGCAGTGGCTGCACCTGCTCATATTTGCCGCCTGCGTTCACCCACAGTCCTTCGGAGGAAACCAGCTTTGCCATGCCCCGCGTAAAAATCAGCTCCGTTTCGTCCCGGGCCACCCCCTCGTAGCCCGACTGGAGGATGACCGCACTCAAGCCGCTGTCCGTTTCCAAAAACAAACAGCCGCTGCCTTCCACATTTCCCCGGGGACCTTCGTACGTCACTTTGGCTTTCACGCGCCGTACCCGGCTGTCGGTCAGCCACTGAACCTTGTCGATCGAGTGGGCGCCAAGATTCATAAGAATGCCGCCGCCGGATTTTTCTTTTTCGAGAAACCACCCCGGCCGGTTATCCCGGTAGTAATACTGATGCCGCGTGTCGTGAATCGCCAGCAGCCGCCCGAGCTCACCGCTTTGGATCAGCCGCTTGGCCAGAATATTGGCCGATTTGTAGTGCTGGGTATGCCCAACCATCAGCTTGACGCCGGCATTCGAAACCGCCGCCAAGATGTCGTCACACTGTGCGGTATTGAGCGCCATCGGTTTTTCCAGGAGCAAGTGGCAACCCTGCTCCGCGCACCATACCGCACAGGGGGCATGCAAGTAATGCGGGAGGGCGATGACGGCGATCTCGGGTCTCTCCCGCAGCACCATTTCCCGGTAATCGCGGTAAAAAGGAATGTCGTATTCCTCGGCGAGCGCCCTTCCCTTGGCCTCATCCGTATCGACCACGGCCGCCACTTCCAGCTTATCGATCCGTTTGACCGCCTCCAGATGGTTGCGCGCAATAATGCCGCCCCCGATCAGAGCTACGCGGTATCTCATGTCGATTCCTCCTCTAGCTATATTGCCATCGCACCCGGCTGCCTGGCAGAACTTCCTCGGGTCACTTGATCCCTGCGGAGTTGCTGCCTTGGCAGAACTTCCTCGGGTTATTTGATCCCTGCGGAGTTGCTGCCCTGCACAAAGTATTTCTCCGCGAACAGGAAGACGAGCAGGATCGGGATCAGGCTCATCAGCGCGGCGGCGACCATATATTGCTCATTGCCGGACCATTGTCCCGCCATGGACAAAATTCCGATCGGCAAGGTGAAATTCTCCTTGGAGGTCAGAAAGATGGCCGGGGACAAAATTTCGTTCCATTTGGTCATAAACGTAAACACGGCCAGCGTCGCGAACGTCGGCTTGCACATCGGCAGGAAGATCCGCCAGTAGATCTGGAACGGATTGCACCCGTCCAGCTTGGCCGATTCCTCGTAATCCTTCGGGATCGCGAGAAACGCCTGCCGCATCAGGAAGATGCCGAAGGGCTGGGCCAGCCATTCGATCAGCCACAGCGGAGTGAGCGTATCCAGCATATGCAGCGACTTGAAGATAACGAATTGCGGGATAATCAGCACCACCGGGGGGATCATCATCGTGCCGAGCACCACCAGGAACAACGTGTTTTTCAGCGGAAATCTCAATCTTGCAAACGCATAGGCCACCATGGAACAAGAGATCAGGGCTCCGACGACGGACAGCACGGTTACGATAACACTATTGGTCGTGTATTGTCCGAACGGGCCCAATTTCCAGACCTCGGCGTAGTTTTCCCACTTGACCGGACTAGGGATCCACTCCGGCGGCACGCGTGTATATTGGGGGTAGGATTTCAGTGAATTGAAAATCGTCGTTAAAAAAGGCATGGTCATGACGAGCGAGCTAATAATGATTACCGTATATCCGGCGATCTTTCGCATCCGGTTTATCTTCATACCGGTTCCTCCTTTCTCCTTCGTGTCATTCGTAATGCACCCATTTTTTCTGCAGCGCGACTTGAACTACCGTCAGCAGGAACAAGATCACGAACAGCACCCAGGCGATCGCCGAAGCGTATCCCATCCGCAGGAACGAGAATCCTTCCTGGTACAAATAAATCATCAGCACCAGGCTCGCTTTGTTGGGACCGCCCGCGGAAGAAGCGTCCATCGCTCCGCCGGTCATGACATAGATCTGCTCAAACGCCTGAAAGGTGGATATGGTGCTTAGAATGAGCACGAGAAAGGTCGTCCCGGAAATCAACGGGACAGTAATATGCCGAAACTTCCGTAATGTCCCGGCCCCATCGATTTCAGCGGCTTCGTATACATCGGACGGCACATTTTGCAGCCCCGCGAGAAAGATCACCATGATATAGCCGATCCCTTTCCACACCGCGATCATGACCAGCATCGGAATTACAAGATGCTCATCCTGCAGCCATTTTTGCGGGTCGAACCCCAGCTTGATCAGGAACGCATTGGCAAACCCGAACCGGGGGTTAAAAATCGCATCCGACACGTACATAATGACGGTCCAGGAAGAAATAACCGGCAAAAAATGCGCCAGCCGGAACAGCTTGAGCGCCCGCAGCTTCTGATTTAAGGCCACGGCCAGAATGAGGGCGAGAATCGTCTGCAGCGGCACGAACAAGATGGTAAAATAGACGGTATTCCAGAGCGCTTTCCAAAATACCGATTCATTGAAGAGTTTGGCGTAGTTATCCAACCCCGTCCATTTTGGCGGGTTCAAAATATCGTACTCCGAGAAGCTGAAATATAACGAGGCCAGCAGAGAGCCCAATACAAAAACGATAAAGTGAACAAGATAAGGGGTCACCATCAGGAGCCCCCACTTGCCGTCGTTATCCAGCCGCTTTTTCCGCCGCTTTATCGGCACATCGCCGCTTGCTCTTTTGGACAAGACAGTTTCCGTGTTTTCCACCATGGTCATCACACTTTCTGTTAGCGATTTAGGAGGCGGGGACGATCGCCGCCGGTCTCTTTACGACCGCTGTCCTACCGGCGAAGTCCCGCCCATGCCTGCCATCAGTGAACGGGTCTCCAACTATTTTTTATAGAATTCGTCCAGCACTTGCTGCACTTCGGCGTCCGCCTTCTTCATGGCTTCGTCCACGGAGACTTCCCCTTCGAACGCCCGGTTGATGTTGTCGTTAAATTTGCCCACCCATTCGCTCCAGACGGCATTGACATCCAGGGTCCCCGCGAATTCGAAGCTGTCGAGAAACGCCTGCTTGTTCTCGGGCTTGCCGCTTAAAAACTCGCTGGAATTGGCGACGGACTTTTTAACCGGAACCGCTTCTCCCAGGGAGGCCCATTCCTTCTGCACTTCATCCTCGGTGGCCCAGAATTTGATCCATTCCCAGGCCGCGTCGCCCTTGGCGCCTTCCGCTTTTTTGTTGATGACCCAGGAGTTGGCGATCACCGGAGAAAATCGCTTCCCTTCCGGGCCCTTGGGCAGCACGGTCACATCGTAGTTCAGTCCGGCCGCATTGGCGTCGATCGTACGCGCGTAGATGCCGATCCGCATGGCAGCCGCTTTGCTGGGGAACGGAACCATATTGCTCTGGAAGCTCTTGAGATCCGAAGGCGTCGTCAACAGCTCCCTTTTCATGCCATCGACGATCCAGTCCAGCGCCTTTTTGTTTTCCGGGCTGTTGATGACCGATTTCGTCAACGTTTCGTCCAGCACGCCGCCTCCGTACGACTTGAGCACTGTCATCCAGCCTTCCGTGATGCTGAAGAACGTTAACCCGTATTGGTTGATCTTGTTCTTGTCAAAGGAAGGATCGGTTGCATACTTGCCGGCGGAATCCTTCGTCAGCTTCTCGGCGGCGGTCTTCAGATCGTCCCAGGTCCAATCCTCCGTCGGATATTCCACTTTGGCCTCATCAAACATATCCTTGTTATAGTAAAGGACCGCGATCTGAATGCCTTGCGGAACCCCCCAATACTTTCCGCTCGCGTCCTTGTTGAAATCCAGCCCGAAATAATCGTCTTTGTTCAGGTCTTTTTCGATGAGGGGCGTCAAATCTTTCAGCACGCCGCGCTCCGCGTATTTCGGAACGAGCACGCCATCGGAGAGCCAGAGATCCGGGGCGCTTTCAGCGGCGATTTGGGTATCCAGCTTTTGAAAAAACTGATTATAGGGGGAAGATTCCGTTTTGATCGTTATGTTGGGATGTTTTGCTTGGAACTTGTCGATCAGTTCCTGCATTTTGGCATCGGACTGAGCCGAGGAATAGAAACCGAGCTTAAGCTCCACTTTTTCCGTCTGCCCCGCTTTCCCTCCTCCGTTCCCGCCTTCCCCTGGATTTCCGGCATTTCCTCCGTTCGCCTTGCCGTTATTCCCACCGGAACACGCCGTCAAGAGCATGGCTGTCACCAGCGTAAGACTCAGCAGTAATGTTCCCCATGATTTCAGCTTGCCTTTCATCGCATGACCCCCCATAAATAATCATCCTCAAAAATAAAGCGCTAACAAAACATGTCAGGTATCGTTTCTCTCCTCCGAAATGCAAGATTAGTCCACGATGTGTCTAAATTGTGAACTCATTCTTAAATTAAGGGATAAGGAATTAAAGGTCAATGTCCTTAATAAGACCTTATTCTAGACTTTGACAACGTATGACTGGGCCTTTCCTTTCTCGCCGTCTTGCTTGACAAACAGCACTTCTCCGGTGAGATGGCTGCCGGCAAACCGGTATCCGCACACCCCTTGGTGGGAAAAAACCACATAATCGCGCTTCTCCCCCCGCCGGACGAAAATCGCCGTAACTTTGTCGGAAGGGACCGGATGGCCATAGCTGTCAAGCACCTCGATCGCTTCGATCTGCGGTGCCTGCTCCTCCCGACGTTTTTGCGGATACAGGATCGATACGAATCGGGTAAGGCCGTACCCTTTTTGCGTAAACACCGCTTTGACGGAAGGCACTTTCCGATTGTAATGGCGGGATACCCAGGCGGATTCGATTTTCACATCGGTTGGCATGACCGGGATAATCCGCAATAGGGATTCGCTGTCGTTCGCTTCCGCCGTCACGCTCCCATCCGCTCCCAGCCGGACCTCAAGATCTTCGGCAAAATGAAAAGGCAGCGCATAAAAATGCTCTCCCCGTGATCTGCAAGTATCAACGACAATCCAGTAGTCGGGTTTGACAAACAAAATTTGACGCCTGACCTGTACCGGATCGCCGAGCTTGAAATAGCCGTCATGGCAGCCTTGAGCGTAATCGAAATGATCCGTCGCCAACCACCCGCGGTCCAGCGGATTAGCCACATTGGCCCACTTCCAGGAATCGAGATAGGTGGAGATCGTCTCTCCGTCGACGGAGACGGTGTTGTGCTGCAAAGATTCTTTAAAGTAACGCCTGAATTCGTTCTCCATATAGGTGAACCGCCCGGGATCGGTCAAAAATTCCCGGCCGCCCGCAAACAGACTGATATGAAGCAAATCATCATGACCATGTGCCCGGATAGCGTCCATATGTCCGGCATCAAACAGCATGTAGCCGGCCTCCGGGGTCCAGCCGGTCCGCATCACGGCATAGCCGCTTTGCGGAAGTTCCAGAGAGTCGAACGCCGGATTCGCCGCCTGAAGGCGTGCATAGCGCTCGTAACCCGTTACGCCGAAAAACCAAATCCCTTCATAATCGAGCGTGCCATACCCCATTTTCTTTAAATCGCCCCGCCCGAACAATACTGCCCCACGGCTCAGTACATCGCGGATATCGGTCCCGTCGCTGTCCCCGAGCATCGGCTGACGGCCATCCGGCTGAACCAGCGCCAAGGATGCCGTGTACATGCGCTGAAGCGTCCGCTTCAGTTCGGCAGGCAGCTCGCACTCATTCAGCTCGGCGAGCAAAACCGGTTCGAAAAGGCAGTGCAGAACTTCATGATGGTACATGGTGCATTGCTCGTTGTGCATGCCGTCCTCAAACACCTGAACCCGGCACATTTCGGTAAGCCGCTTCACCGCGGTGTCCAGCCAGGCTCTCGAGGCTTCGAATTCCGGGTACAGCAGTGCGATTTGGAACAACCCGTTCGTTTCGAGGAATCCCCAATTGCTCTGCGTGTCATGCGGGGTATAGGCGATATTTAAATACATGCCGTGAAGCTTGACGGCTTCCCGGAACAACGTTTCTTCTTCGTCCCGCCATAGTGCCGATATTTTGACGCAGTGATATCCCTTCAGCCAGTTGGCGATCCGGATCCCGCTGTCCAGCTTGCGCCACGTGTCCTTCACATTGTAGGCCCTGTCCGCGCTGGCCCGGACCTCCTCTTCCGTGAGCGGATTCTGTTTCAACCAATCTTTCATTAACGCAATGAAGCCTTGAACGTACTTCTCGTCCCCCGTCAGCCAGTAGGCCTGCCCCAATTCGCTCATATACCGGGCCCGGTTCAGCATAACCATCCATTCGATGTCCCCCCGGTACCGGTAAGTCCAATCGATGCCGTCCGGAAACGAAACCTCCGTTTCACAGCGCTCCATATCCCAGCGATGCGTAAAAATAAAAGTGCGTTCACAAGCCTGGTCGGCGCGATGCAAAACTTCCTTCACTTCGTCCGGCCAATCCCTCGTTACCGTCGCCACGATAAACCCGCGATCCTGCGGCTCCCAAAAAAAGCGGCGGGATCGTGTTTCGGACAATCTCATCGCTTCACTCCCTCCAGCCACTCCCCGAGACGACGGCGGACAAACGCATCATCGTTCAGATGGGGGTATGCCGCATATACCCGGTCGATTTCCTCCAACTGACCTGGCGATAGCACCTCCTGCGGATTCAGGCACCAGCGGCCTTCCAACAAGCCTTGGCGCCGCAAAACTTCATGGATGCCCGCAATGCTGCCGCGAAATTGATGCCACGGATCGAACAGCGCCGCATTAACGTCCGTAATCTCCTGGCCGCGCGTCAGCAGCCCGGGCGGAATCCCGGCGCCCTCGCCCCGACTCCGAAGCTCCTTGATTTCCTTCAGCAGTTCGACCGCCTTGGAGGTCCAAACCGCCCAATGGCCGAGGAGCCCGCCGGCGATTTCTTTCTCCACCGTTACGCCGTCGACGCGAAAGGAGAATTTCGTCAACAAATCGGCTACGATGTTATCGTCATTGCCCGTGTACAAGGCGATTTCGTCCCGCCGCTCCGATTCGCAAACCGCCCGTACTACATCCACGGTCTGATAGCGGTTAAACGGGGCGATTTTGATCGCCGCGACACCCGGAAGGTCCGCCAGGCTGCGCCAGAAGGAAAAAGACAGCAGCCGCCCCCCGACCGCAGGCTGCAAGTAAAATCCGAACACCGGTATAACTTCCGTGATCGCTTGAATCCGTTCCAACAGTTGTTCTTCGCTCCAACCGTCCAAACCGCCCATGCTCACCAAACCGAGATCGTACCCGAGCGAGGCCGCCAGCTCCGCTTCGGAGAGCGCCTGCTTCGTCGGGCCGCAAATACCGGCAATCTTCAGAAAGGGCCGATCCAGGTTTGCCGCCTGCACCTCCTCCGCGGCAAGCCGCAGCACCGGTTCATATAAGCCGATCTCCGGCTCGCGAATTTCGAACTGGGTCGTATGGACACCCACCGCGATCCCGCCGGCCCCGGAGGCGAGATAATACTTCGTCAAGGCCCGCTGCCTTATCTCATCCAGCTGGCGCGAAGCGTCGAGCGCCAGCGGATGCGCGGGAATGACGGTGCCGCTCATCAGCAGATCGCGGGCTTCCCGGCTTAGTTCCTTGACCTCATTCATCAGAACGCCCCCTCCCTTTCCTGGAAATGCGTCGGTTTTCCCAACGTCTCCCCGTCCGACTCCACCCAACCGGCCGTCCACTCCATCATCTGCCGGAGCGTCACCCGAGGATAGCCGAGCAGCCGATGGCCGAAGGAGGCGTTGTTGAGCAGAGCCGTCGGACCTTCTTCGCCGGCCAATACCGGCCGGGTCCCCAACATTTCGCCGAACCGTTCGGCCAGCCAGCGGATCGACACCGTTTCCGGCCCCGTCACGTTCAGCGTGACCGGCGGCGAATCGCAAAGCAGCAGGGACCGGATCGCCATCTCGTTCGCATCGCCCTGCCAGATGACATTGACCAACCCCATGTTCAAATCGATCGGCCGCCCCTCCTTCACCGCGGTGGCTACCTCCAGCAGAATGCCATAACGCAGGTCGATGGCGTAATTTAGCCGGAAGTTCAGTAGCGGGGTTCCGTTTTTCCGGGAAAAATATTCGAAGACCCGTTCCCGTCCAAGGCAGGACTGCGCATACTCGCCGACCGGCGAAGGCGGCGTTGATTCCGTGGCGCCTCCCCGCGACAATGGGGTGAACGGATAAATATTGCCGGAGGAAAAAGCCACAATTCGCGAATCCTTGAATTTTTCGGCGACGCGTCCCGGCAAATAGGCATTCATCGCCCAGGTGAAATACTCCCTTCCGGTGGTGCCGAATTTATTGCCGGCCATGTAAATGACGTTCCGCACGTCCGGTAGCTGATTCAGCGCTTCTTCCGACAACAGGTCGGCCGCAATGGTCTCGATGCCTTCGGCTTCGAGCTCCTGCTGCAATCCGCCCGAGGAAAACCGCGATACGCCGATGACCCTGCCCGATTTCCCGGCGGCCTTCATCCCCCGTTTCGCCAGTTTTGCCAGGCTGGGCCCCATTTTTCCCCCGACGCCCAGAACAAGAATGTCCCCGTCCAGTCCCGCCAAATCCCCGATCAATCGCTCGGAGGGCGTGCTAAGTACGTCTTCCAGTTCGATTACCGTTTTCATCCCATCACCTCATTAGATCGTTGAATGCTGTTACGGCTATGGTTTTACAGTTCCCATGGTAGGCGGCGTCCGATTAAAAGACAACGACTTTAAAACGTCCTTAAAAGCGTTTCCAAAAGTGTACGAGCATGCCAAAAAGACCGGGAGATTTCTCTCCCGGCCCGGTTCATAAAGGGAATTATGCCGTTTGTTTTTCCTTCCGCAATCTTTGTCTGGCCCGGTACAGCAAAATTTTAAAATGGGAAAGCGCCACCCCCATCAGGTCGGCCGACTCCTGATATGTAAACCCGTGGACGTCGTACAACAACACGGCATGCTGCTGATTGGGAGGGAGCAGGGACAGCATTTTCAACAGTTCCTCACGGCTCTCCACGGAAAGCAGGCACTCCTCGGGTGTATCCTCGCTCGCCACATTGTAGAAGAACTCGTTCTCGTAAGAGGAAGTGCGGCTTTCTTTCCGCAGCCGGTCGATGTAAGCATTACGGGCTACCCGCAGCAGCCAGGCTTTCGTCTTCTTGCCTTCAAAGTCGCTTAGCTTCCCGCAGGCTCTGCAAAACGTCTCCTGCATCAGATCCTCGGCGTTGTGATGATCCCGGCACAAATAAAACAAATACCGGTAAACGTCATTCTTATATTCACGATAGATCATATCCATGGATGATTTCTTCATGATGAACCTCCTCAAAATGTGAAGCCGTACTCCAGCAGCTTGACTGTGTCGGACCATACGCCTTGTTCGCTGGAATTCAGTACTACCGTAATCAGTTCCTTGCCGTCTTGAACCGCCGAGCCGACGAAGCAGTACCCGGCCTTTTCGGTGTACCCGGTTTTGATGCCGTTGGCGCCTTGGAAATACCAATCCCCGCCGCGGTCCAACAACTTATTGCGGTTTTCAAAGTGCCGGACATGCCGTTCGTCGGATGTCGCGTCGTACTGGCTTTCCGACACGATCGCCCGAAAATCGGCGTTATCCATCGCTTCCCGCGCTATTAACGCCATATCATTGGCCGTGGTGTAATGATTCGGATCATGCAGACCATGCGGGTTGACGAAATGACTCCTTTTAGCCCCTATCGCTTTGGCCCGTTCATTCATCAGTTCCGCAAAAACAGCGTTTGCTTCCTCCGGCTCCAGATCTTTTCCGGATTTCAGCCGCGCCACATAAGCGGCCGCCGTTCTGGCCGCATCGTTTCCCGAAGGCAGCAGCATCGCCGCCGCAAGTTCCTTCACCGTCAGCGTTTCTCCGGGAACGAGTCCCGCCGAGCTTTCGTCCGCGGCGCGCCGAAGCACCTCATTTCCGACCGTAACCGACGCGTCCGGACGGCTATTTTCGAGTAAAATGACGGCTGTTAATATTTTCGTTGTACTTGCCGGGTACATTTTTTTCTTCCCCTGCTCACTGTATATAACTTCACCTGTGTTCCGGTCCATAACCAGCACGGCCTGGCCCTCCAGCCCGGGGATGTCCGAATGACGGAGGCTGCGGATTTCTTCCTCCACCAAGGCAACCAGGACCGCCCCTTTTTCCCGTATCTGTTCCAGCGGCCGTTTCTCCGCCGCTATCAAGATCAATGCCAACACAAGCAATCCGATGACCCATTTTGTCTTCTTCAAAACCGACAGCTCCTTCAGATTGCTCTTTTTCCGTGAGTACCTCTTTATTATGAAGTTCATAACTTTCGCCACGGATAAGAAAACCTTAAGATTATCTTAAGATTTCAATGAAATTTTCTTAATAAACAAACTTATGTTCGGGTAGAGCACCGCCTATAATCTTATAATCTGCCGGAGCGCTATTCTCTTCTAATATAAAAAAAGCCGGATTCAAGGTTATCCTTGATCCAGCCTTTATGTTCGATTTCGATGATTGACCTTTGCCTCGGCATCCTCTTGCTTTAACCGGACCGTGAATACGGTTCGGTCCTCATCGCTATCGGCGGAAATGACACCGCCGTGCAAATCAACGATATGTTTCGCAATGGCCAGGCCGATCCCGGAGCCTCCGGTATTAACGGCCCGCGATTTCTCCACGCGGTAAAAACGTTCGAACAAATGCGGCAAGTCCGACTCCGGAATACGCTCGCCGTAATTGATGATCTGTGTGATGACTTCGTCGTCTTCGACCCATCCGCGAATGTCCAGAAGCCGGCCTTCACTGCCGTAGCGAATCGCGTTGGTCATGAGATTTTCGTAGACCCGCCGCAGCTTGTCACCGTCTCCGATGACGGACAGCCCTTGCTGGTCCTTGAAGAATAGCCGGCATTCCATGCCACCCTCCTGCAGCTGCCACCCGAAATGGGCGGAAATTTGGTACAGCATCTCCGCGAGATTAATCCGACTCTTGTGAAGTTTCATTTCCTTGTTCTGCATCCGGGTATACTCGAACAAATCCTGAAGCAGCTGCTTCAACCGCAGCGATTCCTCATACGCCATATTGACATAATAGCGGAGTTCCACCTCGTCCCGGTAGCGGTCCTGTTCGATCAAGCCCAAATAACCGGTAATCGAGGTCAGCGGCGTCCGCAAATCATGGGATACATTCGTGATGAGATCATTTTTGGTCTGCTCGGCCCTCCGCTCTTCCTCCATGGAGGTGCGAAGCCGCTCAAGCATCCGGTTGATGTCCGTGGCCAGCTGCCCCAGCTGTCCGACGTTCTCCACAGGGATCTTGGAAGCGGAACCCTCCTCGATCTTATGGACTTCCTCGATCAGCAGTTTAAGATATTTTTGCTCATGTCGCCGCACGGAACGCCGATAGAAGTATAGAGAAAACAACAGCATCAGCGGTACGCCGGTCAGGTAATAGGCATCGGGAAATCCGATATTGCGATTTATCCAATAGATAAATGTGTAGAAAGTGACAGTCGGATAGAACAAGTAAAACGCCCGCGCCAAAAGAACCAGCACCAGCAAAGACGCAAGCGAAGCCACGATCGTCCAGCACAACCAAGCCAAAAAGCGGAGACTAGCTTTCAATTTTATAGCCTACCCCCCATACCGTACGGATCGGCTTCTCCCCGTCCATTTCCTTCTCCAGCTTGTCCCGAAGTCGGCTGATATGTACGGTGACCGAATTGCTGCTTTCGAAATATTTGTCCTTCCAGATCAGCTCAAAGATTTCCTCCGACCCGAAGACCCTTCCGGGATGGCTGGCCAACAAGAACAAAATACCGAATTCGATCGGTGTCAGCTTCACCGGCCGGCCGTCGACCGTTGCCGTATGCGTCTCCTTGTCGATTTGAAGGGATCCCAGCTTGATCAAGTGATCCTGCGGAGCCTGTTGAGGTTGGGCCGAGTAGGAGGACCGCCGCAGCAAGGATTTTACTCTGGCGACCAATTCCAGCGGATTAAATGGTTTGACCATATAATCGTCCGCCCCGGTCATCAGACCGGTGATTTTATCCATATCCCCATCCTTCGCGCTCAGCATCAAAATCGGGGTTGTTCGAGTCTCCCGAATTTTCAGGCAGACCGATATGCCGTCAAGCCCGGGCATCATGACATCCAGAATGACCAGATCGATCGCTTCCTTCTCCATCATCTCCAGGGCCAACAGCCCATTATCCGCCCCGTGCACGGCATAACCTTCGTTCAGCATATAAATTTCAATCAACTTCGCGATTTTCTCATCGTCATCGACAATCAATATCTGTTTGCTCATTGGAATCTCATCCTTTTTTAACGCAAGCTAGTCTCACCTTATACATCATATCATGGCGTTTAGGCTTAAAAACCAACTAAAAGGTTAAAAAAGGATTACGAAGTGATGACGATCATGCCTTTAACCTTTTTTTGCGATCCTGGGGTCGTCTGCCCAAGTACAAGGAATTGTAACCATAAAGCTCGTCCCCTGCCCCGGAACCGATCTTACGCTAACGTCTCCCGAGTGAATATCGACAATCCGCTTGACGATCGACAAGCCCAAGCCGCTGCCTCCGTCGCTGCGGTTCCGGGAGCGGTCGGCCTTATAAAAACGTTCGAACAAATGCGGCAGATCTTTTTCGCAAATCCCGATCCCCGTGTCCGAAACGATAATCTCGGCGGCACCGTCGTTTGCCCTGGCGAGGGAAATGCTGATCCTTCCCCCGTCCGGAGTAAATTTGATGCTGTTATGCAGCAGGTTCACCCATACCTGGCCCAGCAAATCCTCAACTCCTTCGACCTCGACAGCCTCCAGCTCCAGATCGACCTGGAGCTCCTTGGCCAACCACTGCGGCTCGCTGGCCAGCACGACGGTTCGCCATTGGCGGTCCATCCTGAAGCGGGTCGTTTCAAAATCGGAACGGTCGCTCTCCAGAGAGGACAGTTTCAGGAGGTTCTCACTCATCTGCGATAACCGGCGGCTCTCCCGCTCGATGATATCGAGGTAATGATCCTTTTTGTCCGCGGTCAGAGCGGAATTCCTCAAAGCCGCAGTAAAGCCTTGAATCGAAGTCAGAGGCGACTGTATTTCATGGGATACATTGGAGATAAAATCCTGACGCATCGTCTCCATCCGGTTCAGCTCACCGGCCATTTCATTAATACTTTCCACGATTTTCTGAAATTCCGACTGCCTGGTCGGAAACTCGAGCTTGACCGAAAAGTCCCCCTTGGAAATCCGCCGCATCGCATCGATAATCGCAGCCAGCAGGGCCAGCTCCTTATGGCGGAAATACATGGCCAGGATGGACAAGAAAACGATGAAGAGCGTGACGCCCAAAATAACGTCAATCAGCTGTACAAAATAGGCCGAAGGGCTGCCCGCATACCTATAAAAAAATTTACTGATATAAGTGGCTCCCGTCCAGCAAACGGCCAGACAGACCGTGATCCCGATCAACTGCAGCGTGTTGCTGATCACTTTCCATGCAAGCTTCAGCGCATGGCGCACCCGGGGATTCAACCTCCGCTCACCTCCAGCCGGTAGCCGAGGCCGCGCACCGTCCGAATGCGAAATCCGTGTTTTTCCTCGGGAAACTTCTCGCGGAGCCGGTTAATGTGAACATCCAGCGTCCGCTCGTTTCCCTCGTAGTCATATCCCCAAATTTCCTCGATCAGTTGCTCCCTTGTCAGCGTTCTTCCCGAATTGCTGCCGAGCCGGAACAAGAGCTCGAACTCTTTCAACGGCAGATGATACGTCTCATCGGCGGTTCCCGCTTCGAATGTCCGCCGGTTCATGCGGAGATTGCCGATCCCCACCGTCTGTGACGCGATAATCTGGTACCTTTTCAGCAGCGCCCGGACCCTTACCACCAATTCCGCCGGCTGAAAAGGTTTGACCAGATAATCATCGGCCCCCAGATCGAAGCCCTTGACAATCTGGCGCGTTTCTCCTTTGGCCGTCAGCATCAGGACGGGCATCTCATATAGACGGCGCAGTTCACGGCAGAGTTCCCAGCCGTCCATATTCGGCATCATGACGTCCAGGATGGCCAGATCGGATTTGCTCTGTTCCAGCCTCCTTAAAGCGTCCATACCGTCGACGGCCTCCTCCGTTTTCATCCCCGCTTCTTCCAGAAAGACCCGCACTAGCTCGCGAATATGCGGGTCATCGTCCACGATTAGAATTTTAGCCATATGCCTCATTCCCCGGTTTCATGTTCATCTCCATGCTCTTCGGCGATTTGCAACTGCTGAGCGGCAAATTCCCGGTACATCTCATGGTTTTGCAGCAGTTCTTCATGCTTGCCGCGGCCGGTTACTCTTCCTTTGTCTATAAAAATAATCTGATTCGCTCCCACCACCGTGGAAAGTCTGTGCGCAATCACGATGGTCGTTCTGCCCGCCATCAAATTGTTAAGAGCCTGCTGGACCACGTGCTCCGAACGGCTGTCCAGGCTGGAGGTCGCCTCGTCCAGCATCAGAATTTTCGGATCCCGGAGCAGCGCGCGGGCGATCGCGATTCGTTGCCGTTGTCCGCCGGACAGCTTAACGCCCCGCTCGCCGACATCCGTATCATAGCCCTGCGGCAGCTCGGCGATAAATCCGTCGGCGTACGCCATTTTGGCCGCCTTCACCAGCTCGTCGTCGCTGACTTGCCGCTCCACCCCGTAACAGAGGTTTTCCCGAATCGTTCCCGCGATCATCGGGCTGTCCTGAGACACGTACCCGATCACCCCGCGCCAAGATTTGATCGAAAAGGCGTCAATCGGCTCATCTCCCAGCCGGATCTCTCCCGTCTGCGGGAGATAGAAGCGCTCGAGCATGGAGAACAGCGTCGTTTTCCCGCTGCCGCTCGGCCCTACGACCGCGGTAACGGTACCCGGATCCATCCGGAAGCTGACCTCCTTCAACACCGGCTCATCCGGCTTATATCCAAACGAAAGACGGTCAATCTGGACCGGAAGATGGGTAGCGGTCACTTCTTTGCCCGTGTGGAACGCCTCTTCATCGGAATCCAGCGTCTCCATAATCCGCTCGGTGGCCCCTTTCGCCTTTTGCAATTGCGTGAAAAAGGTCGACAGCTGCGTCATTGGCATGACGATTTGAATGAGATAGAGAATAAACGCCACCAGTTCTCCCGCCGTCAGCGCCCCGGAAGAAACCTGCATCCCGCCGTACCCGATGACTACCACGAGAAGCATCATCAGAACTACCGAAATAAGCGGACTGATCCAGGCCATGACCAGCCCTTCCTGAACACCGAATTTCAGCAGGTTTAAAATCCCTTTCCTGCCGGTGTCGTATTCCCTTTCTTCCGCGTTGGACGATTTCACGAGGCGAATTTCCGAAATTACCTGGCTTAAGGTGGCGGTAAACGTAGCGGTCTCATCCTGCATGCCGAGTGAAATCTTGTACATTTTCCGGCCCAGCGGGTACAGTACCAGCGCCGCCAGCGGGATCACGATAAACATAATCAGCGTCATCTTCCAGTTCAAGTACAGCAGTACGGCGATCGACCCGATCACGGAAATAATTCCGCTAAAAAAGCCGGCGACATGCTCCGAAATCAGCGATTTGATCACTCCGGTATCATTCGTCATTCGGCTGACCGATTCGCCTGTCCGGTTGTTGTCAAAAAAAGCTACCGGCAAGCGAAGCAGCTTTTTCCACAGCCGGTCCCGCAACGAAGCCACCATCTTTTGGCCGATATAGTTCAGCAGGAAGATCCCCGCACCCGATGCGACCGTCTGAGCGGCAAACGCGCCAACCAGCGCCAGGATTTGATTTCTGTCCAAGTCGGTGAGCGAAAAACCGTCCACCAAGTTTTTCGTAAACATCGGAATGACCAGACCTACCAGCGTCGAGACGACACTCAAAAAAATAGCCAAGATCATCAAGCCGACCGAAGGCTTGGTTTCGCGCATTAAACGATAAAAAGATCCTTTTTTAATTTCTCCTGTTTGCATGCTTCTTCCCCTTTCCTGTTCGGAGCTTTCGCCAGCCTCAAGCTCAGGAAAAAGAATAGCAACGCTTTTTAAACTTTAAATAAACTGAAGGCTCCGAAAGACCTAAAGATTTTCCACTTCAACGCTGACGACATGATCGATATGCCGGATAAAGCGGTACAGTTCGGTGGTGTATTCTTTCTCGGAGGCGGTGATGACCATATCCACGCGCTGGCGTCCTTCCTCAAGATCTTTGATTTTAAGGCGGCGAATCCGGTGCTGGTTCCGTTTCCGTTTGGTTTCCGCCTCCTGATCCTTCCCCCCGATTATCCGGATCAGTTCCGCCACATCGCCATGGTCTTCCATGATGACTTTAATCGAAACGTCCCGCTGATTCAGCTTATAGGGGCCGATCCACTTGATCACGGAAGGGATGAAATTGACGGACAGCATCAATAAGACGACGGCTAGAGCCGCTTCCAAATAAAACCCTGTGCCGATAGCGATCCCGATCCCGGAAGCCGCCCAGATCATGGCGGCCGAGGTCAGCCCCGAAATGCCCTCGTTACTTCGGCGGAGAATGGCGCCGGCACCCAAAAAACCGATCCCGCTGACGACCTGGGCAGCGAGACGCATCGGGTCCATATTGGGATGATCCGGCCCGGCGAATTTTTCAAAGGCTTCGATTGAGACGATCGTAACGAGGCAGCTCGCGATACAAATGACCATGCATGTTTTGATCCCCAGCGGCTTTTGTTTAAGCTGGCGGTCAATCCCGATAAACAGGCCGAACAATAGGGCCATACAGAGTTTAAAAATCATTTCGTAGTCGACTTGTTCCATAGTAGTACATCTCCTTAAGCATATAGAGTGAGTATAATTGTATTCGGTATTTAGGTGCAAATTCATTTGGCTCCCTCTACTTTTACCCAATTTGCTTCATAAATTTCAGCAAAATACCCCCGGCTTTTTGCCGGGGGTGAAGAGCACACTATTATTTATGACTTGCGCTGAGTACCCGAAATCCGGCGGTAAGTCGGTTCATCCGAAACGATATATAGCCTCGCTTCGGGAGGAATCGGCTGATCCAGTTTACGGTTGATAGCCAAATCATTGCGGTCCGCCAGTAAGGTCGCTCCCTGGCCCAGCAAGTCCAGGAAAGCATCCCTGTACGTCTTCCATTTCTCGTTCCCGGGGACTTCATAAATATCGGCGCCATGCTGGCGGCTGAGCAATTGCCTGATCACCTCCGGATTGCCTTCTTGAAGGGCCGACCTCACCGCCAAACGGGAAATCGCATCATGCGACAAGACGAATTCGTTGATCTGAACATGCCTGAAATTTTGAATATGTTTCTCTTGGGTGATTTCTACGGTGGTATGTACATGAGGGGCAATGCGCTCAATGCTGGACGCGACCAGCAAGGACTTCCCGTCAATCAACGATGCTTCCTCAATTCTCGAATCCGCAAAAATAATCGCCGCCCTGGCTTCCGCCAGATTCGCCTTACCCAGAACCTCGTCGGACGACGGGTCTCCGCTGATAAAATGAACATGATGCAGATGCTCCAAAGGGTGTCGACTGCTTTCATCTATGATGACGATATGGGCGTTTGGCGAGTAACTCATGATTTCCTCTACCGCCGATTGCGCCTTTTTGTTCCAATTAATCAGAATGATATGATGATTGCCCCGAAAGCTCAAAGTGCCGGCTCCTCTCTGCCGCTGAACCGCGCCCAGCGAATCGATAATCTTTCCGATCACCAGACTGAGCAGTCCGATTCCGAAGATATACAAAAAGATCGTAAATACCTTCCCGGGAACGGTTTCCGCAAAATAATCCCCGTACCCCACCGTAGCCATGGTCGTTAAGACCCAATATATCGCATTGAACCATGTTCCGAATGTTCCCGGCTCCAGCAGAAAGGCTACGGTAGCGCTAATTAGAACAAAGCCCAGAATTACCATCCCGAGAGATGTCTTGGGCATGCGCATCAGTTTCGTAGTTATTCGAAGAAAAAAGTGCACGTCCTGCCCCCTCCCCGGATGCTTCCGTCAGATAATGAGGCTGCTGACCGCAAACGCGGTTCCGACAAACACCAGGCAGAGCAAAATTCCTACAGCCACATTACCTTGCTGCAAGTGATCGGATATCTTGAATCCCGGCGTAGCCAGTTCGAAGATCCAATAGGCCGCAATCAGACAAACGTATCCTACGGCAAACCACATGATCATGAACCAAATGGAGGTGTTCGTATAAGCGGCGACTCCCAAAATGATCGCCGTACCCATGAATTTTCCGCCCATCGCCAGTGCGGCCGCTTTATTCCCCTTCTTCAACTCTTCCATATCTTTATATGGTGTCATCCAGCTGAAAATCAGCATGCCGAGCAATTGCAGCCCGATGATCACAACCACGCTTACGAGAATATTAACAATAATCGTCGTCACTTTGCCCACCCCCTAAATTTCGCAAAAGCCGAATCGTAATCGGCAAAATCGTGAACTTCCTCCAGAATTACCGATGCTGTTTTTGCTTTTTCCAAAGCTTTATATCTGGCGTCGTCGATCGGCTGTTTGATCCGGTTGCCCGTAGGCAGCTCCAGGACGGCAAAATTTCTGGTTTTGCCCTTGTACTCGGTCTTGTACACACCGACCAGTTTCACGTCCGTCGTGACGGATACTTTGAGCTCCGCAAGATCTTTATCGGCGGCCGCCTTATCCGGATAGGACTTGATCGTATTCCAGGCGGACAAACGGACTTCATTCTTCTGATTCTCATCCGTTGTCAGTTCGGCATCCATAAACTGCAGAATCCAGACTTTATCCCCTGTTCCGTAGTTATTGTCGTTCGGCAGCAGCTCGTTGTCGGGGAGTATTGTCATATCGCTGCCCACCAGATCTCCGACAGTCCCTTCCTGAATCCGATAATCCCAAGGGACACGGGCCTCAGTCAAAGCGGCATCGGCACCCGAATCCGTATGGAAGACGCTGGATTGCGCTCCGCAGGCGCTGAGCAGAACCAGGGACATACATCCGGCCAGGACCCATCCCAGCAAACGCTTGATTCTCATTTATTTCACTCCTATCGCAATAAAATGACTGGCATTACCCGTAATAGGACCGCCTGCACGGCCAAGCAAACCGCAAGGAGTGCCATTAATTACAAACATGCCGGTCAACAAATGCAATTCTCCTACCGCTGTCTCAATCCTGGCGAGCTCCGTCCGCTTCTGATAGACCGAAGGAAACAGCACGCTGCTGTCAAACCCTTCTTCGTCCTCAATCTCCAAATGCCCGCCTTCGTCAAACATACGTACGGAACCGCCCTCGCGCCCAAACATCGATTTGGATACGAAGTTTCCGGAGAATACCGGCTTGTTGTATGTTGGCAGCATATAAGCCTCGATGGCTTTGCGCTCGGCTTCGTCAAAGAGCAGCCCCAGCTCGTAGAGCCCCCAGACCGCGGCAAGCAAGCCCTTGGATTGGAGCAGCAAGCTGTGCGGCGGGTTAAACAAGGTCAACCGGCCCGATTCGATCGCATAGGCCATCGCTTCCCCGGCGTCGTCCACCGCCATCCATTCTTTGGGATATAAAGCGAACAGACGGTTTATTACTTTCCCGTCCTTATTCTTTAGGTAGCAGTTATCAAACCATAATTCCAGACAATCCTCACAAGTCATCGTTCTTCCGCTGTGCCGAACCAAGGCCTCGATCGTTCCGGAGTCCTCCAGGTGGCTGCCATAGTCGACGCACGCCGCGCTTTCCGGTTGCTCCACGGCCCATGCCGCCGCTACCTGGTCTTTCATTCCCGCGTTCGGAGAGGAGTGACCGGCCTGTTCCAGCACCCAAGGCGTGGCAATTGAAGCCTCCACATAGCCGGTCGGCGTATCCGCATTCAGCTCCAACAGCCGGATACTGCCATCCTGGGACACGGCAAAATCGAATCTAGCATACCTGCTGATTAATCCGGGTTCCGCAAGGAGCTCTCCGTCAAGCATCTCCCACAACAAAGGCGGGATGCCCAGGAGCTCGTAAAGATCCGGTCTGCGGTGCACATATCTGACCGTTTTATCAAGGATCATCCAGAGCATGCGGGAGGCATGCAGCAGTTCATCATAAGCGGATTGCTTCATCCATACGATCTGGTCGATCCAGTAAGCTTCGTCCTCCAAATCCGCCCAGGTAAAGCCAAGCTCGTAAAGCTGTTTCACCCGTCCGGCCCGATCGGGATCCGGCACGCCCGCTACTTCAAACACCCTGTCGGTCATCCGCCAAAAAATCCTTTGCCGGAGCTTGATCTGCTGGAGGATCCCGATATGGAGCTGCTACTGCTTGATTTCGAACTGGAAGATGAGCCGAGGCCGCTGGATTTGCCGCCGATTCCACCCGGGCTCGAAGAGGTCGAACGCCGTACGATCGATCCCTTCGTCGAGGTCGACGTTTTCGGAGGGACCACCGAACCGGCTACGGGCTTGTTCTGGAAGGTCCCGCTGGAATAAGTGCGCGGTTTGTAAGGTGTCGAAGTTCCCGCGTAATAGCCTCCATGTTTCTTGTGCCAACCGCTTGACGAGTAATTGGACCCGCTGTTAAACAGCAGGTGATAAAGGAGCATATCGTCCCAGCCGAACCCGGTTCCATATCCTCCATAATTGTTTACGATCGTTGTTCCGCCGGAACCGTTATCGCCTGTGCCCGCCTGCGTCTGCTGCTCTTCCTCCTTCTCGAACGGAATCGGAAGATTCCAGTCGACATTCTTGTCAAAGTACGCTTTGACTTCCTCGGTCGACCAGGCCACGAGCTTCGGTTCAGCGCCGCTCCCCGTTCCGGTTGCCTCAGCGGTACCCGCTGGAGCGAGAAACGCATTGGCCAAAAGCGCGATCCCAAGCGATGTCGATAAGACGCGCAGCGGTTTGCCGTCCGGCGCAAAAAGCTTCGATTCGCCGGTTTCCCCTGTCTTTTTTTTGTCTTCTGCCAAAACGAATTCCTCCTTTCAAAAGCCTACTCGTTTCGGATCGGAACCAGCAAAAGTTCCAGTTTTCCTTCATCGACATTCAGCCGTCCCTCGACGGCTTCAAACTCCCTGCCGCCAACCACGATATAATTCGCATGCTCCAAGGCGGTAATCATAACCGGAGTCCAAACTCGCTCGTCGATTTGCTGAATCTGGCCGTCAGCCATTTTCTCGAACATTTTGACACTCATGTTGTTTTCCATACACAGTTCCCCTTTCCTTTCGTTAAATTCCTTTCGTTAAACTATGTTATGTTACGAAAATCATGCCGGATGGTTTCAGGACCTGACACGATCCCCAAAACTTACATCGCGCGCTAATGGGCGAAAGCCCTTTTTCATCATAGTCAAATTGGGAGGGCTTGCCAAGGAGATTATTTCTCAGGTCCGTGATATAATTTTTGAGGAGGTTAATTTCCTCCATATGATGAAGACAAGGGGCTCTGTCATGATTATTCAATTCATTCGTTATCGTTAATGAAGGCATGGTCGAACAACTGGGTATTTTTGTAAATTGATGCCTGGTTTGTTTGTCTATGCCTTTTTCATTGGGATAAATGAATGAATGAGGTGTATACATGAGTCCATCGAATAAACTGGAGTTAGCCGCCAGACGGCTCTCCCGCCAAGTTTCGCTTTTCCGCTGCCCGTTCTGTCAGGGGCCGCTTCAAGTCGCCGGCGGAAAAAGTATGATCTGTCAACAAAGGCATACCTTTGATATATCCAAACAAGGTTATGTGAACTTTTTGCACAAACCTATAGAAAGCAAATACGGAACCGCCTTGTTCACATCGCGGACCGAGGTTTGCCGCAGCGGATGGTTTGCTCCGTTAACCGAGCGTATCTCGGCAAAACTCCTCGGGGCCCTGCCGTCCGAACGCCGGAGCCTACCGCTTCTCGACGCCGGCTGCGGGGAAGGCTCGCATTTGGCTGCCATCGCCGAGCGGATTACCGCCTTTAGCAGCCGCCAGGTTGACGGAGTCGGACTGGACATCTCCAAAGAAGGCATCGCGCTTGCCGCCAAGCGGCATAGCCGGCTTTCCTGGTTCGTGGCCGATTTAACAAAAAGCCCGCTCTCCGACCACAGCTTCGACGGAATCCTCAACATCCTCTCCCCTTCCAATTATGGGGAATTTCATCGGATTCTGTCCAAGGACGGCCTGCTGGTTAAAGTGATTCCCGGCCCCGACTATCTTCGGGAGCTCAGGGAACTTCTCCATCCGGGCAGCCGCAAGGAAACCGGCGTAGCGGCGGAAACCCGGCAACGCATGCAACACGGCTTCCGGCTGGAGGACTCCCCCCGTTTGACGTATCAACGGGAGGTTCAACAACCTCTGCTTGGACACCTGATCGCCATGACCCCGTTGTCCTGGGGCGCGGATTCCGAAGCTCGCCGAATAGCCGCCCATCTGGCTCAGCTCATGGTAACCGTCGATTTCATCCTGCTCATAGGACGGAAGCGTAGCTGAGAATCGGGTAGATCAGAACCGCCGCTCCGAGCAGCAAACGGAATACGCCTTCGGCGAAAGATCCCGTCTCAATCGCCAGGAATTTGGGCACAAGCCGAAATTTCCGGTGCCAAGGCCATAATAGCGCCACGCCCTGGTCATTGAACATGTCGATCAAAGTGTGGGAAGCATAAGCAAGAATAAGAGTCCAGAAAAATAACGCAGGCAAAGCGGACAAAAGGCTGCCCAGCGCCAAAATGAACAGAAGCGAGTGCGTCAGCGTCCTGTGTTTGATCTTCGTCAATTGAAGAATCCAGGACAAAGGCAGCAGCAGCTTGGCCATCGTCGATCCTTTCTTGTCGATATCGGCCAGCGGTCCGGCAAGACAGCCGATCGTCAGCGCCGCCGCGCTCTCCCAGCTCAACAGCGGCTGATGATAATAGACCAGCACACCTTCGGCGGCGAGCAGACCGGCAAGACTATGGGTTTTTTGCAGCATACAACAAGTTCCTCCAAGCTTATCCATGATTGTAAAACGGATTATACCAAACATATGATCGCATTGTCTCGTCCAAATTTAAAAAAGGCCTATCCGCCGAGATCAAAATCTCGGTCGGACAGGCCTTTTCAATGTATAGAAATTAGAATTTGGCAGCCAGATCAGCCGCACGTTTCACGCCGTCCTGAATAATGGACTCCGCGCGATCCGGGAATTGATTATGCCCTTCCACAATCACGGTTTCCGGGTTTTGAATGCCCCAGAAGCCCAGCGTGGTCAGCATGTACTTCATCGACATTTCGGCGGCCGCCGCCGGACCTTCGGAATAAACGCCGCCGCGCGCCTGCAGCAGGGCAACCTTCTTGTCGCCAATCAGGCCAACCGGCCCTTGCTCCGTGTATTTAAACGTTTTGCCCGCTTGATTCAAATAGAACAGGTAGGTCAGTAGTTGCGCCGGAATCGTAAAGTTCCACAGCGGGAAAGCGAAAACGACTTTATCGGCGTTCAAAAACTGATCCAGGTATGTGTTTGCCAGATCGGCCGCTTTTTGCTCTTCCGGCGTAACCGACAACCCTTTGCCCAGCTTGAACAGTCCGTTCAGCATATCGTTATCGTAGTAAGGGAGCTCGGCTTCGAACAGATTCAGCTCGGTGATCAGATCATCGGGATGAGTTTCTCTGTACGTTTTCAGGAAGCTTTCATACAGCTTGACCGTTGCCGATTGCTCGACCGGGCGGTTATTGGCTTTAATAAACAAAACATGTGACATAGCGGTTTTCCTCCAAAAAGTTTATTTTAGCTAACTAATATTCTCGTACTATATTTAGTATAGTAACAAAGGAATATCCACTATGTCAAATGTTGTTTGCCAAACCCTATTTATTTGGCGGAAACGGACGAACCGATCGCTTCCCGGCTGCGCTTGGCGGCCGAAACCATATTTTTTAGAGCGGCGACGGTTTCTTCCCGCCCGCGGGTTTTCAGTCCGCAGTCCGGATTGATCCAGAACAGCTCCGGATCGAGGACTTGCAGCGCCCTGCGGACCATCGCCATCATTTCCTCTTCGGCAGGCACCCGCGGACTGTGGATATCATACACGCCGAGCCCGATGCCGAGCGGATACGTATTCTCCTCGAAGCTCTGGATCAGCTCCCCGTGGCTGCGTGACGTCTCGATCGAGATCACGTCGGCATCCAGATCCCGAATCGCATCGATCATGTCGTGGAACTCGCAATAACACATATGCGTATGAATTTGCGTAGTGTCACGGACCGAGGATGTCGTGATTTTGAAGGCCTTGACCGCCCAATCGATATAGGCCTCACGGTCAGCCGGCTTTAGCGGGAACCCTTCCCGCAGCGCAGGCTCGTCAACCTGAATCATCGTTATGCCCGCTTCTTCCAACGCCTCTACTTCTTTACGCAGCGCCAAGGCGATTTGGTAGGTTACAGTCTCCCGCGGCAAGTCGCTGCGGACAAACGACCAATTTAATACCGTCACCGGACCCGTCAACATGCCTTTGACCGGTTTCTTCGTCAAGGACTGGGCAAAAGCCGTCTCCTTCACCGTCATCGGGCGATCGAATTCCACGTCGCCATAAATGAGCGGAGGCTTCACGCAGCGGGTGCCGTACGATTGGACCCATCCTCCTTTGGTGAACGCAAAGCCAGGCAGCTTTTCCCCGAAAAACTCAACCATATCCGTCCGCTCAAATTCGCCGTGAACCAGCACGTCCAGGCCGATTTCCTCCTGGATGTCGATCCAGGTGCGGATCTCTTCGCGAATGAATTCGTCATACCGTTCGGCCGTCCATTCGCCTTTGCGCCATTTTTGACGGGCCGCACGAACTTCGGCGGTTTGCGGAAAGCTTCCGATCGTCGTTGTCGGAAGAAGCGGCAGGTTCCACACGCGCTGCTGCTCCCCCCGACGTACCTCAAACGGACTAATCCGTTCGGAAGGCTGCTCCGCGATGCTTCGAACCGCCTCCTGGACGTTTTTGCGGCTGCGCGACGGGTCCGCGTTCAAGCGTTCCAGGGCCTGACGGCTTTCCGCCAGCAGGGCCGGGGTTTCGCCTTGCAGCGCCTGATGCAACGCCGCGACTTCATCCAGCTTCTCTTCCGCGAAGGCCAGGGCATCCTTGAGCACCTCCGGCAATCCCTCCTCTCCCTGGGCCGAAACCGGCACATGCAGCAGGCTGCAGGAAGGCTGGACAATCAGATCGGAATCCGCAGACAGCAGCCCCGCAATCTCGCCGATGAAATCCTGGACCGCGGGCAGATCGGACCGCCAAATGTTGCGGCCGTCCACCACTCCCGCAGCCAACGTCTTGCCGGCCGGGAAACCGTGTTGCCGAAGGGCTTGCAAGTTGCCTTCCCGCCCATGCACGAAATCCAGGCCAATCCCGCGAACCGGCAGTGCAATAATCTCCTCGTACCGTTCGACGGCATCGAAATACGTTTGCAGCAAGATCCCGGCTTGCGGCAGCTCTGCCGAAATCGCACTATAGATTTCCTGAAGCAGCGCCAAATCCTCATCCGATACGAAAGTAACGAGCGCCGGTTCATCGACTTGAATCCATGCCGCACCTTCCTGGTCCAGTTCGCGCAAAACGGTGACGTACAAAGGCAAAAGCTTTTGGCTCCATTCCCGAAGACTTCCGGACGCGCCTTTGGACAGCTTCAGAAAAGAATATAATCCGAGAACGACCGGCTTGCCGGCGATTCCCAGCTTCTCTTTGGCTTCACGGTAGGCTTGGAGCGGGAGATTCGCCGTAAGCTCCGGCTCCCTGTTTCCCAGCTCGGGGACGATGTAATGGTAGTTCGTGTTAAACCATTTGGTCATTTCGCTGGCAGCAGCGGTTTTGCTGCCTCTGGCCACCGCGTAGTATGTTTCGAGCGGAACAGGTCCGCCGCTGTATTCAAAGCGTTCGGGCACAAGTCCGAACATTACGGCCGTATCCAAAACCTGATCATAGTAGGAAAAATCCCCCACCGGAATCCAATCGATCCCTTTCCCCTTTTGCAATTTCCAATGTTCGCTGCGAATTTCGGCTAACTGGCGGTGAAGCTCCGCCTCCTCCAATTTTCCGCTCCAGTACGCTTCGATCGCTTTTTTCCATTCCCGCTGTTTGCCGATTCTGGGGAAACCCAAATTTCCGCTCGATATTTTACCCATAATTATAAGCCTCCTCAACATATGTCTTTCGAAAATAGCAATAAATGCGGCAAGAAATCAAAAAGGCCCTCTTTAGGCAATGCTAAAGAAGACCTTCGTATAATTGTCCGATGGATCGAATCTCTAACACCTCCCTATCTCCCGTAGGTACAGCAGTGTTGCCGGAAAAGGCAGGTCTCCTGGCTTCGGAGTCATCGCCGATCACGCTGCCTTCCCAGTGTCTTTCGACATCAGTGGCCATTTCTCGCATGACGGCTCCTCCGTTACAGTGGCGGGACCGCGCCGGCGTTTCACCGGACTTCCCTTTTAAGCTTCAGCCGCGGCTGAAGCACCTCTTCCCACATTATGCAGTTTTAAGTATGAACTCAATACTAACGGATGTCGCCGGATAATTCAACAGTAATCTTATCGGGATCTACTAGTTTCAACTAAAATTAATTAAAGTTATCCGCTACCGCTTTGTTCAGCATGCCGATGCAGCGGTCAAGATCCGCTTTGACCTGCTTTTTGTAGAGTTTGGCTTTTTCCGCTCCATCGTCGGTAAAATGGTACAGCACGATCTCTTGAAAATCGACGCTGGGGTCATTGCCTTTCAAATGCTTGGTCCTGTATAGAATCCCTTCCTGCACCAGTTCGTGGAGGGCCCGGTAGATTTCGCTCTGCGGCGGTACGTAGCCGAACGGCTTGAACTCTTCTTTCAATTCCTCCAGCATTTGATAGCCGTAACCCCTGCGCTGTTCCACTTTCGTGATCAGAAATAGCTTCAGATAAGCCCGCTGCGCAAGCATAAATGCCATAGCCGTCCCCCCTGTTTCTTATAGATCAATATAACTGAAGTCTAAAATTTGTACAACCGGACCATCTTCCCCTGTTTTACTGGATTGGTAAAAGAACAAGATACGGTGGTCTTAACTTAAAATTGTGAGGATCTGGGTACGCGCAAAATGCTTTTTCTATTGTGAATTTTTCATATATTGAAATTGCATAATTAAGGTTTTGGTCGTAGCCAAATGAACTATTTTTACTTATGTGATTTATATCACAATTGAGTGTTCAATTCCCTTGTACCCTTGACTTATCGGATAAGAGGAGGAATCGATCCATGAAGTTTCTAAAGCCCGCTTTTTTCGTCCTGGCCAGTCTCCTCGTGCTGTTGACCGTTTGGTTTTCGGGTTCCGCTCAGCCCGTTCGAGAGGCCGAACCCGCCCAGGAAGCAAAGACTCTCGATCAGCCTCCGGTCGAGCCGGTGGTCCGCCGCGACGGTCAGGTCGTTCATATCGAACTCACCGCCCAAGTATCGAATGTGGAGATTTCCGAAGGCGTCGAATATAACGCCTGGACCTTCAACGGCACTGTTCCGGGTCCCGTCCTCCGGGTCAAAGAGGGGGATATGCTGCAGTTCACTTTGTCGAATTTGGACCCCAATATGCCCCACTCGATGGATTTTCACGCGGTGCATGCGGCTCCCAGCAAGAAATTTATCGATGTGATGCCGAATGAAAAGGGCAGCTTCACCTATACTGCGGCGACGCCGGGGGTGTTTATGTACCACTGCGGCACAAGCCCCGTTCTGATGCACGTCGCTAACGGAATGCATGGCCTTATCATCGTGGAGCCGAAAAACGGTTATGCGACGGATTCGCTGATCGATAAGGAATATACGCTCGTCCAAAGCGAATGGTACAGGGAGCATGACGAAGAGGCTTTTCTGCATGAGGAACCGGAATATGTGGTGTTCAACGGAGATGATTTTTCCTTGAAAAATCATCCGCTGCTGGCCAAGGTCGGCGACCGGGTCCGACTGTACGTCTCCAACTCCGGACCGAACGAGGTTTCCTCGTTTCATGTCGTCGGCGCCACGTTTGATATTGTCTATATGAACGGGCACCCCAAGAACGGGATGTATGGCCTGCAAACGGTGCTCATTCCCGCGGGCGGCTCGGCGGTCGTCGAGTTTACCGTGGAGGAGGAAGGCGATTACCCCATTTTAAGCCATCAATTGAAGCATGCCTCCAAAGGCGCAACCGCGATCTTGCGGGTAACCGCGGACGGCAAAGATACGAACGAACCCGCCATGGCGCATTAGTCCGCAAAAATCAACGATTTTAATTCAAAACCAATGTGATAGAAATCACAAGGTTATCCTGCCGGACTTTTATAATGAGATCGAGGTGAATTGATATGAACCGAAATGAAGCTAAAGTAGTTGAACTGGATGTAAGGGAGCAGCTGCGAAACAAGCTGGAGCCGTTCCAAATCATCATGGATACCGTTAAAACGCTGGGACAGGACGATATTCTCGTTCTGCATGCCACTTTTAAACCCACTCCCCTTCTGGGGCTGCTCAAAATGAAAGGCTTTGTCGGCAAATCCGAACAGCAGGAAGACAAAGATCACTGGATTACTACGTTTGTCAGCAAAAAAAATAAGGATTGGCTGGATGCGCCGAAGCCCGGAGCGGCGCAGACGCCAGCCGCAGCCTCCTGTCCGGCGGATTTGCCGACGGATGAGCCGGATGACCAGGCCAAGCGCAAAACGATAGAGCTGGACAATCGCGGCCTGGAGCCGCCGCAACCGATGGTCCGCACCCTGGCCGCCTTGGGCAAATGCCGCCCGGGGGACGAGGTCCATATTCATAATGACCGGGTGCCCGTATTCTTGATCGAGGAACTGAACACATTAGGCTGCACCTTTACGGTGGAAGAACAGACGGACGGAACCGCCAAAGTGTATATCATCAAGGCGTAAGGAGGCAAGTACCATGTCGAGCGTATCCCGTCTTCCCTTCCTCTTCATCGCAACCGCCATCTTCGGGTTCATCCTTTTTCATGCTACGTCCCTCTTGTCACTGACCGGCTGGCTGGGAGACGGAATACGCGGACCGGCCGGATGGTTTCAAACGCATATTTTTGTTCTCGGTTGGGCCACCATGCTTGCCATGGGGGCGGTATACCAGCTGATCCATGTCATTCTGCAATCGATCGTTTTTAGCGAACGTCTGGGTTACCTGCACTTTCTGTTCTTTACGGTAGGTTTGTTCGGACTGCTGTTCGGTTTTATTCAGGGCGATATTTTATGGATCGCCGGCTTTGCCACCCTGGCCTTTACCGGAATCCTGATGTTTTCCGTAAATCTGGCAGTTACGCTGCTTAGGGCCGGCAAGTGGAACTCCATCACGCTCAGCACCGCTTGTGCAGTATTTTATCTGCTGCTCACCGGACTGACCGGCATGCTCATGGGAATCGATTTCGGCACAGGCTGGTTGGGAGACGCTCACGAGAACCTGTTTCACGCCCATATTTGGCTGGGAACGCTGGGCTGGTTCGGATCATTGATTACCGGGTTCAGCTATAAATTGCTGCCGATGTTTTACCTGTCGCATGATTACAAAACCCGGCTTCAATACATCACCTTCACGGTTTGGAATGCGGGCGTTCTGTCCGGTACCGTTCTATTTTTGACGGGAGCCGATTCTCTGGTGGCCCGCATTTCGCTGCCGCTGGTCGTAGCCGCATTGTTGATCTATAACGTCCATCTTTGGCAAATTCGCAGTAAAAGACATAAGCGCAGCCCGGGGGTCGGCATCGCCTGGTCCGTCCATGGCAATCAAATCTTTGCCCTATTTGCCCTGGCGTTGATGATTAAACTGTTCTTTGCGCCCGAACAAATGTTAGCCGAAAAGACGATACTGATCATCGGATGGACCTATTTAAGCGGCTGGGTTTCGTTTATGGTGCTCTGCTATGCTTCAAAAATCGTTCCTTTCCTTTGGTGGACGCATAAATACGGGAAAATGGTCGGCAAGCCCGGCACACCGGTGATGGCCGATCTGCTGGATGAACGAAAAGCCGGCATTGGACTGGCTTGCATCGCCGCAACCACCCTGGCCGTCATGGCGGGCCTGGCTTTGGAAAGCCAGCCGGTCGTGATGATTGCCGGCATGCTGTTCTCGCTCGTCTCCATAGGTTATATTTCGCTTGTCGGGCTCGTTTTCTCACGATAATTAAGGAGGTTATTCATGATGAACCGAATCGATCAAATCCGCGCGTGGCTGTCCGACGTCGTTGACCCCGAACTGGGCGTCAATATCGTGGACCTTGGCCTGGTTTATGATATCCGGGAGGAGCCGGACCGTATTTACGTACAGATGACCCTGACCACCCCCGGCTGCCCGATGCACGACACCATGATCGAAGGCGTCAGACAAACCCTGATGGCACAGGGGATCTCCGACGTCGAAATCGACCTCGTCTGGGAGCCCCGCTGGTCTCCCCTTATGATGTCCGATCAAGCCAAAAGAGAGCTGGGACATTTCTAACGATGCAAACCAACGACGCAAACCAAAAAGCGTGGGTTGCAAGGATTCTTCCTTAGCGACCCGCGCTTTTTTATTAAACCGTACTATTGGCGGCCAATGATTATTGCACAATCAATTTACCGACCATTTCTTTATGATTCTTTCCGCAGGAAATATTGCAGGCATACTCAAATGTTCCGGCGCGATCCGCCACAAACGTAATCGTTTTGTTGCCTCGGACCTCCTTGTTATAGCCTTTGATTTTCAGCGAATGCATGCCTTGCATATTCTTGAGGGTGATCTTCACGGTGTCCCCTTGTTTGACCTTGATCTCTTGAATGTCATAACCGCTACTTTGGGCCTGAACGGTAAATTCCTTGACCGGTCCGCTTCCCTTCACGTCCGCCGCCGGATCACCGATTTTGCCGCAAGCCGGCAACACCATTAGCGCGATAAGCCAAATATATAATACGTATTTGATTTTATTCATATATTCCCTCCCGGTTCTGGCCTGGGCTGATTTAATGATCCTCATTGACCTGATTTTAGTGTAAATCCAATAGGCCGGGAGAAAGGTGATTCCCCTCACAACATGAAAAAGCGGGAAGATTGATCCTCTCCCCGCTTTTTCATGTTAAAGCATTTTTTTGATTTCGTCTTTGATCGCTTCGGACTGCGGTCCGAAGACCACCTGGACCGCTCCCTTACCGAGTCTCATAACCCCGGAGGCGCCCAGCTGTTTCAATGCGGCATCGTTGACCGCCTTGTCGTCCTTCACCACCAACCGCAGACGGGTAATGCACGCATCTACGGATTCAATATTGGAGGGCCCGCCGATCTGCGTCAAAATTTTAGCGGCGCGGCTGTCCCCGGTTGCTGATGTTGTTGTATTTTGCTCCATTTCCGATTCCAAAGCTTCGTCCTCCCGGCCTGGTGTTTTCAAATCCATTTTAACAATGAATAACCTGAAAAGTACATAGTACAAGAGGGCAAAACCCAGACCTACCGGAATCAACAACAGCGGCTTGGTCGAAATCTGGTAGTTGATCGCGTAGTCGATAAACCCGGCCGAGAAGCCAAAACCGAGCTTCATCCCGAGCGCGTAGGTCACGTAGGCGGCAAGCCCCGAAAGCACCACATGCACCCCGTACAGGACAGGGGCTACGAACATAAACGCGAATTCGAGCGGTTCCGTGATCCCCGTGAGGAACGAAGCAAAGGCTGTGCCGATAAAAATCGAGGCCACGGTTTTGCGTTTTTCCGGTTTAGCGGTATGGATGATGGCAAAGGCGGCCGCCGGAAGACCGAACATCATGACGGGGAAGAATCCGGTCATAAACATTCCGGCGGTTTTATCTCCCGCAAAGAAGCGGGTCAGGTCGCCGTGTACCACTTCTCCGGCCGCGTTCGTGAAATCGCCGATTTGAAACCAGACAATCGAGTTGATAATGTGATGTAAACCGAAAGGAACAATCAGGCGATTGGCGACAATATGAACCGCCGAGCCGATCCCCCCGAGTCCGGTCACCCAATTGCCGAAGACGTCGAGCGCACTTTGAATCGGCCCCCATATCAGACCGCAAATCAAGCCGACCACAACCATGGTCAGCGCGGTAATCATAGGCACAAACCGTTTTCCGCCAAAGAAGCCGAGCCAATCCGGCAGCTTGATATTATGATACTTTTTGTAAAGATAAGCGGCGATGCAGCCGACCAATATTCCCCCAAGCACCCCCATATTCAGTTTCGTATCGGGGGAAGCCATGAGTTTCGGAAAAATGCCCGGAACTCTCTCCAGAACATTCAGCAAAATTAGTTGACCGATCACGGCCGAAAGCGCCGCAACCGCGTCGCCCGCCAAGCCTATCGCTACTCCTACGGCAAAAATTAAAGGCAAGTTATCAAAGATGGTTCCTCCGCCGGCTGCCAGAAATGGGGCAATGTAGGTGTTTATAAATCCTCCTACCCCTTCCCCCATATGAAAGTCTTTAATGTAATCGATACTCCCGAATCGAAGCAATATAGCCGCCGCCGGCAAGGTGGCGACGGGCAGCATTAATGACTTCCCTATCTTTTGGAGAAAAGCCAGCATAAAGCAATCATCCTTCCCTTTATTTTAGGATTTCAAAACTGCCTTCAGCACGAGGTCTCTGCCTGCCGTCACAGGTCCGGTGACCATTTCCAAACCGTTTGTCGTCTCCCCGGCGTTCGTCACGATAATCGGTGAAATCACAGGAAAGCCGGCTCCTCTAATGGTGTCGAGTTCAAATTCGATCAGGACGTCACCGGCTTTCACGCGATCCCCCACAGAAACATGAGATTTAAATCCCACTCCTTTCAAAGAAACCGTATTAATGCCAAGGTGGAACAGAAATTGCAGGCCCGCTTCGTTTTCGAGCATGACGGCATGGCTCGTTTTAATCACATGCGCCACTTTCCCGTCAAACGGTGCGATGAGCACCCCTTCCGTTGGTACGATAGCTATTCCCTGGCCCATATGCCCTCCGGCAAAGGCCTCATCCGGAACCTCGGTCAAGGGAACGGCCCGGCCCGTCAACGGTGCAAATACCTCAACCGTCTTGCTCTCAGCAGTTTTTTTTCTCCATTTTGCGAACATATGAAATCTCTCCTATCCCAAACGGTTCAAGAAGGCGGTTCCCGCTCCATCTCCGTAAGCTTGATCCCGATTCACACATGACATGAATTAGTATTATGCCCGGCGGTTTCCGGTATGCATTGGCGGAGGCAATAAAAAAGGCCAAGAAAAGAAACCTGAGAAAATCAGGTTATCCTCTCTTGGCTTATGCCCATTAAATCTTAACGGTAACACGCCGTATGAAATCGGTTTTATGATTTTGTTTAAATCTTAGATCATGGGAGCGCATCTCGTCAACCGTTTTTTTGAAAGCGCTGTCCATAGGTTCGACGGCATTGAACCTACTTAAAAAATTGCTGTACTACTGGTTTTTTCAATAGCTTATCGACTTTTCAATGAATTATGATTCCACCCCTTACTGGTCCATTATATTATTAATCCTATATAGGTTGAACTATTGATTTGCATATTAGACAGCGGTGTAAAGAGCTCTCTTCAAACTCTTGACCTGCAACTAATGGTTTGGTTCGAATTAAAGGGAATTCTTACCGTTAATTTGGTACATATGCGGCTGCAGAGGCGAGTTAGCCGGAAAACCTCCCGCTAATTCGCCTGAAATTGTGTATATCAGCAATAGGCCCGCGAAATAGATGGAGCTTTTCCAGCTAAATCCGGTTGAGGAGCTAAGAGCGGTACATTAACGGGAAATTTTCCCGTTAATGATGTAGACTCCGACGATGGGACTTTATATCTACAAATGTGGATGTTGGCAACGTATATCCGAAACCCTATCACATCCTTGCCCAACGCCAATTCTTTAGTTCAACCTATATAAATCAAAAATCCAAATCAAATCTTGTAAGAGCCTGCAGTTAACTTCAACTGTTAAGAGGATGTTCTTCTTGCGACAAGTTCCTTAAGTTGCTTGTTTACATTGTGCCGGCTTACTCCACCGTGATAGCAAATCATCGTATCAATGTCGAAGTAGAGGAACTTCTCTAGAGAATGTAATGCGGTCTGCATATCCGGAGTTGACTCTGGATGAGGTCCATACAAAACTCCATCCACACTGAATACCGCGTCACCAGCCACCAATGTTTTACTTTCCTGAAAATAAAGACTGATATGGCCGGGTGTATGCCCAGGCGTAGAGATCACTCGAATTCCCCCACAATAAGGAAGTTCCTGATTATCGACCAATGTTTGTGTGACCTTTGCCTTCGGTCGATTATTCGTTAATTCTTCCAAGAAGCTTCTGCGTACTTCATCGGGAATGGCTTCCATCTGCCAAGCCATACTCTCGGCGTTTAATTTTAATAAAGGCAGAGTGCCTTCAATATAGGGCTTATCTGCTTCATGAGCATAAACTTCAATTTCTACTCCTTTTTCATGGATTAAATCTGGTAGTGTACCGATATGATCAATATCTTGATGTGTCAATATAATAACTTTAAGCCTGTTCAGAGGGATTCCGATCTCATTCATAGCAATCCTTATTTGCTCCAGGCTTCCTGGGGTGCCTGTATCAATCAGAATGGTAGTATCATCATCCCAAATCAAGGTTGGGTTTATCATGGCTGGGTTTCCAAAAGAATCAATTTGTATTTCGAGCATTTCCACACCATTACTGATTTTCATTTTTTCTATCTCCTCTCCAAGTTCCTCATAATAGAAAACGAAGGAGTAGTTTAAAAAGATACTCTACATTTATGTATAGTTTTTAAATCCCAGTTCATATTATGAGCTCAACCGGTTTTTACAGGTCGAACTCTTTTAAATTAAGGGGTTAAGTACAGGTAGCCGGCCGGGAAGCGGTTGGCGGAAGCGTTGTGGACATCATGACCCGGGATATTATGGCCCTGCTCCTTTTTGCCGCACTGTCCCTGATTTTAGGGTTAGATTTGAAGCGGCACGTAAACAAGGCGGCTGCCAAGTGAATTCGGAAGGCCAAATCCGGCCATTTGATCCACTGAGCACCGCCCCGCTTTAGTCATTTATGGAATATCGCATGGAAGCCAAAAAAATTACAAACGGCTGGAAGGGTCTTCGCGATACGGATCCGCCAAGCCGGAAGCATAGATATCGGAATTCAAGGACCGGTTGGTCCGGAACGTGTCGTAGACGCCTGTACTGCGGTCATCCTCATCGACCAGGACAAGAATCTTCCCTTCGTCGAGATAGCTTTCGTAGGTTTTGGCCTCATCTTCCGGGATGCCGAGGCCGATCAAACCGCCGGCCAGACCTCCGGCGCCGGCGCCGGCCGCCATGCCGGTCAATGCGGCCGCGATCGGTCCCGCCGCCACCACCGGACCGATGCCGGGAATCGCCAACGCTCCGATCCCCGCCAACAAGCCTGCGACACCGCCAAGCACACCGCCTGTCGTGGCCCCCACGGCCACCCCTTCCGGCGCTTTGCTTCCGGTCTCATCCTGAATCGCTTCGCTGTCCCGGCGATCGCGGGAAAGCACGGAGATTTCTTCCGCCGAAAACCCTTGCTGTTGTAAGGACTCGATCGCTGCCGTCGCTTCTCTTTCGTTTTCGAATACGCCAACTATTTTTTTGCTCATTGTGATCAGCCTCCTTATGTTCCTGGTTTCCATTTCATTACCCGAGGAACAGGGATTCTAACCACATGCGGCTATTTGCCGCCGCCTTCCGGTCTGACCCGCCGGGTCGCGATTGCCGCAAAGGGATCATCCGGCCAATAATGCTTCGGATACCGTCCCTTGAGATCCTTTTTGACGTCAAAGTAGGTCCCTTGCCAAAAGCTTCTCAAATCCGAGGTAACCTGTACGGGCCTGCTGGCGGGAGATAGAAGATGCAGGGTTATGGGCACTTTTCCGTAACCAATCCGCGGCGTCTCCATCAGGCCGAAGACCTCCTGCAGGCGAACGGCAACATAAGGAGCTTGCGGCCCTTCGTATTGAATCGGAATTTTTGATCCGCTCGGGACGACGAGATGTGTGGGAGCCTCTTGGTTCAATTCCTGCGTTCGCTGCCAGCCTAACCGGTTTTCCAATATGCCGGTTAGGGACAGGGCCTGAAGATCGGATTTTTTTCGGAAGCCGGCAACATACGGGGCAAACCAATCCTCAGCCTCCGCGGCAAGCGCTTCGTCCGAGACATCCGGCCAGCTTTCATCAAGTCGGCGAAGAAACAGGATTCTGGCCTGGATCTGCCGGGATTTGGCGTTCCACGGTAAAATCCGCGGCCCTTGTTCCGCTACCACGCGCAGGAGCGCCATGGCGATCATTTCGGATGAAGGCCGGGGATCCGGTAACTCCTTTAAAACGATGGCGCCGAAGAAATGGCGGATCCGGGCGCGTACCGCGCCGGCCGCGTCGTCCCATTCGGCTGTTCGCTCGACCCGAAGATCATCACCGTAATAGTCGGCCAGCCAGCTTTCTTCAAACGGGGCGGCCAACCGAATCCGGCCCTCGGTCCCTTCGTCGTCCACATCGGCAATCGCCAAAAACGCTTCTCCCGCCAAGCTCTGCGGCGGCCGGGTGAAAACAGCGCCCCTTCCGCTTCGCAGCAGGTAGCGTCCGTCCGTTCGGCGCATGGCGATCCGATCGGGGTAAGCGAAGGAAACGAGCAGCCCGCAATAGCCTCCGAAGTCCCGTTCCTCGCCGGGATTAGGGGTTCCGGCGAAGAAGGACGCCAGGAGGCGCTCCCACTGGCGGCTGATCGTCAGCAACCGCTCGAGATCCCCGCGGTCGGCCGCCTCGGCGCCGGTGGACGCGCCGCTTCCCCGCGGGCCGGTCTCTCCGGCCGCGGCCATGAACTCGGCGAGCCGGCTGCGCAGGTCGCCGCCGCTCCCGGAGGCCCGGTCCTTGAACAGACCGGGCTCCTCCAGCAACGCGGCCAGGCGGCAGGCGGCCCGCCCGAGGCCGAGCGGCTGCGCGCGCAGCAGCATATGCGCGAGCCGCGGGTGCAGGGCGAGCTCGGCCATGCGCCGGCCGTGGGCGGTGATGCGGCCGGCCTCGTCCAGCGCGCCGAGCTGCCGCAGCAGCCGGACCGCCTCCGCGTACGGCGCGGCCGGCGGCGGGTCGAGCCAGGCCAGCTCGGCCGGCGCAGCCGCGCCCCAGGCCGCCAGCTCCAGCGCCAGCGGCGTCAGATCCGCCTCCAGCATTTCCGGAGGCGTGCTCCCGGGCAGCGCCCGGTCCTCCGCCTCGCTCCACAGGCGGTAGCAAACCCCGGGTGCCGTGCGCCCCGCGCGGCCGCGCCGCTGATCGGCCGCGTCGCGGGCCGCGCGCACCGTGACGAGCCGGCTCATTCCGGTGCGCGGCGAGAACAACGAGGTCCGGCGCTGCCCGGTGTCGATGACGACCGTAATGCCGGACACGGTCAGGCTCGTCTCGGCGATCGACGTCGCCAGGACGACCTTGCGCTGCCCGGCCGGTGCCGGCTCGATCGCACGCTGCTGCTCCTCCTGCGGCAGCGCCCCGAACAGCGGGGCGACGATCACATTCCCCGGAACGCGCCCCGCCAGGGCCGATTGGACCCGGCGGATTTCCCGCGCGCCGGGCAGAAACACGAGCAGGCCGCCATCCCGCTCGGCCAGCGCCCGCTGCACCGTCCGCACTGCCGCCGCCTCCGGCGTTTCCTCCCGCGAACGGGCGGCAAACACCGTTTCCACCGGGTACATCCGTCCCCGGCTTCGCACCACCGGCGCGCCGCCGAGCAGCGCCGCCACCGGATCGCCGTCCAGCGTGGCGGACATGACGAGGACGCGCAAATCCTCGCGCAGCAGTTCCCGGCTCTGCAGCGCCAAGGCCAAGCCCAAGTCGGCATGAATGCTGCGCTCGTGGAATTCATCGAAGATCACGAGCCCTGTTCCGGCCAAAGCCGGATCGCGCTGCAGCATCCGGGTCAGAATCCCTTCCGTCACGACCGTGATCCGGGTCTGCGAAGAAGTGCGGGACTCCGTCCGGATCCGGTACCCTACCGTTTCACCCACGGCTTCGCCCAGTTGTTTCGCCATGTAGAAGGCGGCCGACCTCGCGGCCAGCCGCCGGGGCTCCAGCATCAAAATTTGCTGACTTTCGAGCCAGGGCTCCCGGAGAAGTTCCAACGGCGTCCTCGTCGTTTTCCCCGCTCCCGGTTCGGCCAGCAGGACCGCCGCCCCTTTGGTCCGCAATGCATTTTTCAAATCCGGAAGAACCTCATCTATAGGCATCGCTTGATTTCTCATCTTTCTCTCCTATCGGGTTACACTATAATCCAAGCCGTTTTTTTGCTTAACGTCCCTGCGTTGATTCAATTTTAACATACCCCTTCCTTGGAAGGCGTGTTTTGAAGCGGGGAACTCCCCTTAGTATAATAAAAAGGTTCTCTGAACATCTGGGAGGGTATCCGAACAATTATGAATCCGGACGGAACATGGGCCAATCTTTTGCTCATTCTTTTACTGGTGGCGCTGACTTCCTTTTTTGTCGTTACGGAATATTCCCTCCGCGGACTTCCTCCCGGCCGGGCCAGTTCCCTGGTCCGGGAGAACCGAAGATCCGCGGTTCCGCTCGCCCGGCTGATGGAACGGCCGCAGCAGGCGCTATCGGCCTGCCAATTGGGGGTGACCATGACTTCGCTGATCCTTGGCTGGCTGGCGCAGCCGCTGGCGAAAGCATGGCTCCATCCGCTCTTCCGGCTCTTCCCTCTACCGAACCGGCTGGAAAGTATTTTATCCTTTATTTTTGCCTTTCTCGTGATCACGTACCTGCATGTTGTGCTCGGCGAACTGGTCCCGCGGGTTCTCGCCGCCCAAAAGGGCGAAACCTTCGCTCTGGCTGCCTCGCGCCCATTGCTGTGGTTCACGGGTCTCATGTCCCCGTTGGTCTGGCTGCTTAACGCCTCTTCCGGCCGGATCGTCTCCCTGCTGGGGCTCAGAGGGGGGCCCGGGGATGGAGAGGCGCATTCCGAAGCGGAACTTCAAGCCCTGCTTAGCCAAAGTTTAAAGCACGGGGAAATCACCAGCCATGAATACCGCTATTTGAACCGGATCTTTGCTTTTGACGAACTCACTGCCAAGGACATCATGGTTCCCCGCACGGACATGGTCTGCCTGTACGTCCACAAAAGCCGGGAGGAAAACCTGGAGATCATTAAAACCGAACAATATACGCGCTTTCCGGTCATTCGGGAAAACAAGGACGACATCATCGGGGTCATCAATACGAAGCAGTTGTTCCTGACCCATGGCGATCAACCGGAGATGCCGCTCGCTTCTTTGGTTCGTCCCGTGATGACGGCTCCGGAAAATATCCCGCTGACCTCCCTCCTTTCCCGGATGCAGAAAGAACGCTCCCATATCGCCCTGCTGATCGATGAATACGGAGGCACCTCCGGCATGGTGACGATCGAGGATCTTTTGGAGGAGATCGTCGGGGATATCCGCGATGAATTTGATCTTGAGGAAGAGCAGGAAATAACCGTGCTGAACGAGAATCATCTCATCGTGGACGGCAAAGTGTCGATCGTCCGAATCAATGACCTGCTGTCCACGGAACTGGAAGATGAGGAAACCGACACGATCGGCGGCTGGGTGTACGGTCACGATATCGATATCGCGGAAGGCACCCGGCTTAACCATGGCGATTTTTCGTTCACGGTGCTCGAAAGCGAAGGCAGCCGGATTCGGAAGATCGAGATCGAAAAACGGGAGGAATCCGGAGAATTTAACGACGAATATAGCCATACCTAACGATTAGTTAAGGAAGTGAATGTTATGAAACGCGGGCGATTTGCCCCTACTCCCTCCGGCGAGATGCATCTGGGCAATGCCAAGATCGCCCTGCTGTCATGGCTGCAGATGCGCGCCGTACTGGGAGAGTTTGTCCTCCGCATCGAGGATATCGATACGCAGCGGTCCAGAGCCGACATCGCGGAGAGAATCCCGGAAGACCTTCGGTGGCTGGGCCTCGACTGGGATTTCGGACCGGCAGCCGATGACCGCCTGGGCCCGTATACGCAAAGCATGCGCTTGTCTTATTACGAAGACGCTTTGGCCCAGCTTGAACAAACCGGGAGGCTCTATCCCTGTTATTGCAGCAGGGCGGAATTATTGTCCATGGCCGGAGCGCCGCACGGTCTGGCTTCGGAAGGAGCCCCGTACGCGGGCACCTGCCGGAATCTTGACCCCGAGGAGCGGAAAGAACGCGAAAAACGCAAATCCCCTTCGCTGCGGTTTGCCATTGGAGAGGATCCGATCCGCTTTGACGACGGCATCGCCGGTCCCCAATCGTTTCCGCCCGGCAGCGGCGGCGATTTTGTCGTCCGGCGTGCGGACGGGCTGTTCTCTTATCAGTTGGCCGTTACCGTCGACGATGCATTGATGGGGATTACCGATGTGCTTCGGGGCGGGGACCTGCTGGATTCTACGCCGCGGCAACTGGAACTTTACCTCGCTCTCGGCTGCGCTCCACCGGATTTTTCGCATGCCCCCCTCCTGCTCGGCGAAGACGGCCGGCGGCTGGCCAAACGGCATGGAGATTTAAGCCTGGCTTCCCTGCGGGCAGCGGGAAAACAGCCGGAGGCGATCATCGGGTGGCTCGCCAAGACCAGCGGATTGATCGACCGGTATGAGCCGGTTGCCGCCAAAGAACTGATTAGGAGTTTCTCTCTGGACCGGATCGCAAAGCAGCCCTATTACTTAAGTAAAAAAGATTTCGATTTTTTTATTTCGACCTAATTCCTTATTTTCCACAGCCCCACTCAAAAATAAAAAGAAGTGTGATCGCCGGGGAAACAAACCGCGGCAACTCACACTTCTTTTTTGCATTAGAGCAAGGATTCGGCACCGTCGATCACAATCCGCGCGCCCGTGACATGAACGGAATCGTCCGAGGCCAAGAACGCCACCAAATCTGCGACATTCTCCGGTTGTCCGGGCCCGTCCGCCAGCGGCTGGGCCCCTTCCGGATATTCCACCGGGATGATGATCTCCTCCAGTTCCCCGCTGACTTCCGTCGAGGAATCGATGTTGGTGGCGATGGCTCCGGGACAAATCGCGTTGACTCTAATTTTGAATTTGGCCAGTTCCAGCGCGGTCATCTTCGTGAAAGCCACCTGGCCGGCTTTGGTCGTGCTGTAGGCCGACATACCAAAGCCGGAAAACCGGTCGTTTCCGTTGATGGAGCTGGTGATAATAATGCTGCCGCCCCCCCGTTTCTTCAAGTGAGGAACAGTATATTTTACGGTCAGAAATGTCCCGTTGAGATTGACTTTCAGCGTTTTTTCCCAATCGTCCAGCGTCATCTCATCAACAGGAGCCAGCACGCCGTTGATGCCGGCGTTCGCGAATACGATATCTATGCCGCCGAAGACTTTGGCAACTTCGTCCACCGCCTTCTCCATCCGCTCGGGATCCGAAACATCGACATCAAAGGATCGGGAAATCCCTCGATAAATATTGTTAATTTGGTGCTCCGTGCTTTTCGTGCGTTCATTCATCAGATCAAAGAGCGCGACTTTGGCCCCTTCCTTTGCCAGCCTGATCGCCGCCGCTTTGCCTATGCCGGAGCCCGCCCCGGTAACGATCGCCGTCTTCCCTTGAAATCGCTGGCGGTTGTAGTGATTTTCAGCCATATGACACACGCTCCTATTCATGGGTTAAGGACCTGGTAAGTACCTGTCTCAAGATTACCCAAAAAGAGGGGCGTTTTAATCACTTTCTAATTACAAATCCCGTTTGACGAAGATGGCTCGGGAGATGAAATATGAAACGATCCCCGCCAGCGCCAGTACGCCAACCGCAAATACCCCGCTGGCCACGGGATGCCCCGAGAACCAATTTATGACGAATGCCATATCGCTGCTGTTCAATAAACTCGCAATCACACCGTTGCCGCCCAAAATGATGACCATCATAGCCACGTTCAGATATTGAGCTCCTTTGATCCCGAGCCAGAAGTAAAGAGGCAAATAGACGGACAGAAACAGGATCATGGAAACCAATGTACCGAGGACAAGGACTTTATCGATTTGAAAAGCTCCATAATGAACCTGATCCGCGGCTCCGCTGATCAGCACGCACAATACGATGGACACGACCAGCAGCACCAGGGAAGATACATATTTCGATAAGACCAGATACCCTCGTTGTACCGGCAAACTGACCAGAAATTGCTGGTTGGTTTGCCGCATATCCGAACCGATCGCCAGAATCATCACCATACCGGGCAAGATGCCGTAGATCAGCGTAGAGTTGCTATTTTGAATAAATCCCGAAAAAATGACCGCATAGATCAACAGGAGCCACAAGTAACGGCGGACAAGCAGAAGATCTTTTCGTACGAGGCAAATTAGTTTAGGCACGCAGTTTTCCTCCTTTGGCGGTAAAATACATAATGTCCTCAAGGGTAGGCTGCTGATAAAGCACCTTGTCTCCGAACAATTCCGTCGCTTTGGCCCGATTCGGCGAGAGCCCTTCAAACCCGAAACTCGTTTCGCGGAGCCCCAAAAGTTCGCGGCGAATGTCCTGGTCCAGCAGTTCCCCTCCTCCCTTAATGATCACATATCTTTCCAGTACATCCTCCTTATTATCGGTAAACACGATTCGCCCCTGATGAATAAACGTCACGAAATCCGCCACCCTGTCCAGATCCGTCGTCAAATGCGTCGAGAACAGCACCGTATTGGCTTCCTCCAAAATGTATTCCGCCAACAGATCAAGCAGTTCCCGCCGAAAGACCGGGTCCAGCCCGGCCGTAGGCTCATCCATGATCAGAAGGGAGGGGTGATGAGCCAAGGCAATGGCGATCGAGTACTTCGTTTTCATCCCCTTCGAGCAATCTTTGATTTTTTTACGCGAAGGGAGCTCAAACATCTCCATGTACTTCCGATAGACTTCCTCATTCCAGTTAGGATAGAAAGGAGCGATAATCCGTTTCATTTCTTCCAGTGACAAGTAGTCGTAATAGATATTTTCATCCGAAATATAACCGATCTCCTGCTTGTATTCCCCCGCCGCAGAGCCCGCGCTTTGACCAAACACGTCAATTTTCCCCGCGTTAGGAACGACCATCCCCATGATCGCCTTGATTATGGTACTTTTCCCGGCGCCGTTCGGGCCGATCAGCCCGGTGATGTACCCCTTCGGTACCGAGAAAGAAACATCCGTCAGCTTGTAAAAAGACCCGTAGTTTTTCGATAATCCTTGCACATCGACCGCATTCATTCCTCATGACCTCCATCGTGATCCAACATCTTGATCCAATCGATCAATTCATCTACACTAACCGGGATATTCCGACATTCCGTGAGCAGCTCTCTAATTTTCTCCTCCACCATGCGCATCCTCTGTTCCCGGATAAATTCCTGGTTCCCCCCGGATACAAAAGAGCCTTTACCCACGACCGAATCGATCAGTCCCTCCTGCTCCAATTCGTTATATGCCCGTTTCGTGGTAATAACGCTGATCTGAAGCTCCTTCGCCAGTTGGCGTATGGAAGGCAATGGAGTACCGGCGGGGAGTTCTCCTTGTAAAATGCTCCCCCGGATTTGCCTTACAATCTGCATATAAATCGGCTCCCCCGATGAAGGGGACAGCAAAATTTTCATAATTCACCTTCCTTTTTGCCCAATCCCTGTCGCTAATGTATATATACAATATACACAATGTATACGATAAGTTCAATAGATAAGCAAAAAAAATAAGCTCCGATCGCGGAGCTTACTGCTCAATTCGTATTCTGTTTAACGGCTGCCAAAGCTTCTTTGGGATGCTCAAACCAGTGCCGCATCATATCCTGAAACGCTTCATTCGGCGTTGGCGTGGCAATCAGCCAATCCTCCTCTTTCCTGGTGCTGCTGCGAATCAGCCAATTCATATGGTGATTGTTAATAAACTGGGCGCTTTGGCTCTCCCATCCGTCCGTTCCTCGGGTATATAATCGCAAGCTTCCGTGCGCTACCCGGGTTTTCATACATTTTGCCAGGGCTATGATTCCTTCTTGATCATCGGATACTTTGGCCAGCCGGGACATAATTTCGTTTAACCCCATCTCGTCCAGACGGACAAGAATCTCCTTAAAGTTGCGCTTAGAAAGCAGTAATGCGGGGATGTCCCCCAAGTTGTGCGTGTTCCACTTCATTTTCCCGGCAAGAATGCCGCAAGCCTGGTAGAGACAGCCAAACTCATCGATGCGATGCAAGGCCGGATTCTCGTGCAGGCGCTCCAAAGACACTACCCGTTCCTCGGTGATGTGCAAAAATTGCTCATGCACCCTGTTTTCGGCATAATATTTCACCCAGCAAGCTTTATCCGCGTCGAAGGCAGCCGACAAGCTGGACAGCAGAGGTTCCGCAACGGCAGTTGCTTCGCAATCCGCGGCTGCGTTAAGGACCCCTTTTGACTTTAACGAATATTCCGCTTTATTCCAGCCTTCGTTCTCTCCGCTCCGCAAATATCCAATCAGTGGATTGTCCATGTCAAGCAGGCTCTTCGCTCCCAGCATATCGGCCAAATAAAATATTTCATTCGCTTCCAGCGTCCAGGCGCTTTGATGTAATGTGTCAGCCAAGAACATTCGCTTACCTCCTCCATGCATGGATTTATCTCCGTTTCTCTCTGTATATTTTCGACTTATCCCGTTGATATAAAGGTTTGTTGTAATCATACCACTCTTCAAACGCGAAGACGGTTTGTAAAAAATGGTAATCTAATACCATCTACCCAAAAAATAATGAGGTGAATCAGTTTTTTTTTCGATTTGAAACTTATTTCCTCATAAAATCGTAGATAAAATAGAAAAGCAGAATGACAATGAAACCCTGTCATTCTGCGTGTTACAAATCCTTAATTGAATTATAATGTTATCTTAATCTATTTTTAAGCTAAGTACATTAGAATGGCATTATGAGACCACTGTATAGAGGTGATTAACTATGAGAATTATCATTACTTTCCAAAACAATCAAGTTCCCGTATATTTCAACACCGATACCAAACAACCGGTTCAGCGTACCCTGAAATTGCTGACCAGCGCGCTGGAGAACAAATTCCGCAACGGTAAACAAGCCTTGAAGAAATGTTTGAACTCCTTGATCAGCATTGAAATCGAAGGCTCGGAGGCGATCCTGCACAGCAAGAGCGAATTTGATTCATTGGCGCTTTCGCTCTATTAATAACGCTTCCCTGCTCGTTAAACCAGCAAATTTCGCATCGCCTAAATAGAGAGGCCATGACGACGGTTATAAAACTGACGTCATGGCCTCTTCTTCGTTCATAGCCTTTTGAATCCGAATCAATAAAAGTCTGAGCAGGTTTTGCCGCATGGGTTCATAGGTACAGGTTTGAATCTTTTTAATGATAAACCGGTCTATCGCCATAATCCCCTACCTCCACGAGGTCATTTGAAAGGCGCGCAGGAACTTTTTTCCTGTCGGCCTTTCTTACTTCTAAATAAACCACTTTCGGGAGGATTAAACTCACCTTTAACCCCGGTCTGACAAGGTTTCCACAGGTTCGACAGAAGTTCCCTTATTTCTCGATAATCGCCCCCGACTCGCGAGCATATAGGCGGCTACACCGGCCAAAAGCACTCCATTCAGCACAAACACGACCGGAATGGCCACCCAACCCGCCATCGCTCCTCCGGCGATCGGACCCGCCATATTCCCCAGTTGGCTGGACGATTGGTTCAAACTGAAGGCCCTGCCCCGGAACTCGGGGTCCGTTGCCTTGACGATCAGCGCGTTAAGCGCCGGAAAAACAGCCGCAAAGAACAAACCGTAGATAAATCGCAAAATTCCGAAGCCCGCAAGGTTATGGAAAAACAATTGCAGCATATTGCCGAGCGCTCCGCCGAGCAGACCGATCAGCAGGGTGTTCTGGTAACCGATTTTTTCCCCGATCTTCCCCCAAACCGGTGCCGCCAGCACGGTGGCGATTCCCACCGCCGAGAAAATAATGCCGGAACTCAATGAAGCGTCCGACTCGGTAGCCCCCAAATCGAGCACATACAGGGACAACAACGGTTCGAGAACCATGACGGAGGCCGTAACGATCATCACGATGCCCAGGTAACGCATAAAAGGCCCGTTGGCCTTCGCCTGCTTCAGATCGTCCAGAACATGGGACCGCTCCTTGGTGCGGTCAAAGTTCTGTTCCTTGACGAAGATGAGTGCGATCATCGCGGAGATAAACACCACGGCCCCGGCCATCAAGAAAGACTCCCGATACCCGAAAAACTTGCTGACAACGCCGCCGATCATAGGGCCGATAATGCCGCCCGCCGCACCTGCCGTCGACATGATACCCAGGGAGAAGCCGACACGCTTCTCCGGCGTATTCGTCGCAACAAGCGCGATGGCCGCGGGTACATAACCGGCCAGAAGCCCCGATAAAATCCGAACGACGATCAACTGAAGCGGCGTCTGAACCAGCGAGTTTAGAATATAAACGGCGCAAAGCGCAAAGCCCGACCGCAAGAGCATCGGTTTGCGGCCGTATTTATCGGCCAGCGAGCCCCAGTAAGGCGAAATCAATGCGCCGGCCAAAAATGTAATGCCGAACGCGAAGCCCGACCAAAGCGCTACATTCTTGGTCACGCCGAGGTCATGGGCCAAAAAAAGAGACATGAACGGAATGGCCATCGAATAGGCCGTACTGCAAAAAAAGACACCTAACCACAACACGTATAAATTTCGTTTCCAGGGAAATTCCAAATGTTCCACCCCCACCCAGCATCGTTTTTTCCCCGAATGGACAGCTATTGTTTTATTGTACCACTTTACGGGAAATCGCGATGAAACATCTGCCCCTGGCATACCAAAACACGATATACTGTACATAGTGTTTCCTGGTTACGCTTTCAGACTTCAACTTAAATTAGGAAAGGGAGTTTTCATCATGGCTCTTCTGCAATGCCGTTTCTTTTCTGAAGTGCTTGGGCTCAGCACTTCTATGACCGTCATTTTGCCCCAGTCCGCCCCTTCACAAATCGGCATGCCCGGGACCGCCCGGTCCGGCCCCTATCCAACCCTCTATTTGCTGCACGGCATGTCTGACGATGATACGATTTGGCTGCGGAGAACCTCGATCGAGCGCTATGTCGCCGACCTCGGTCTCGCCGTGGTTATGCCTCAGGCGGACCTTAGCTTTTATACCGATATGGCGCAGGGGAACCGGTATTGGACGTTCATCAGCGAAGAACTGCCTAGCATTTGCCGCTCGTTCTTCCCTTTATCCGACCGCAGGGAGGATAATTTCGTCGCCGGCTTGTCTATGGGCGGCTACGGCGCGTTTAAGCTGGCGCTGCGCAAGCCGGAGATGTTCGCCGCGGCGGCGAGCCTGTCGGGTGCCCTGGACATTCACCATGATTTTATCGATCATGTCCACGGTCCCCGGGAACTCAGTGCATTATTCCGGCGGATCTTCGGTGAGCAAGGGCCGCTCGGTTCCGAGAATGATTTGCTCGCATTGCTGCGGCAGTATCAGGAAAGCGGATCGCAGGATCAGGCGCCGCGTCTGTATCAATGCTGCGGAACCGAAGATTTCTTGTACCAGGACAATCTCGTTTTTCGGGATACCTGTCTTCAAGCCGGCTTGACATTGACTTACGAAGAAGGTCCGGGGGATCATGATTGGGCTTACTGGGACGCTAAAATTCAAGACGTTTTGGAGTGGCTTCCACTAAAAAGATAAAGGATTAGCCTCGGATGGCTAATCCATGTCCAGGGTCAGACGCCTCCGCTGCTCGCCTTTGCCGCGGCGGGCGTCTTTTTTTCCTTTGCTCTTGCGGTCGTTTCGCTGCCGTATCTGTTCTTTGGACGCCTGGAATTTCAGTTCCCGTTCCGTTTTGCGGTAATTCTCCAGCCTCTTCGGATCCAGTTCCCCGCGGTTTACCGCCGCTTTTACCGCACAGCCTTCTTCCCGCTCATGACGGCAATCGCCAAACCGGCACTTTCGGCCGAGCTCTTCGATGTCGGTAAACGCTTCGGACCACCCGCCGCCGTCCTCCCAAAGCCCGAGTTCGCGCATTCCGGGCGTATCGATCATCACCGCGCCTTGCGGCAGGATAAACAGCTCCCGGTGCGTGGTTGTATGGCGGCCGCGGCTATCGCTCTCGCGAATTCCCTGCGTAAGCTGAATTTCCTTGCCCGCCAGCCAATTGAGAATCGTCGATTTGCCCGCCCCCGAGGAACCCGTTAGCGCCACGGTCATCCCCGGCCGAAGCAGGGCCTCCAGTTCCTCCCGGCCCTGGTCCTCCTTGGCGCTGACCGCGATGACCGGGACGCCGGGAGCAATGCTCTCCGTTTCCCGGACGTGGTGCCCGGGATCTTCGCAAAGGTCGGCCTTGCTGAGCAGAATGACCGGATTCGCCCCGCTGTTCCATGCCATAACGAGGTAGCGCTCCAGCCGCCGCAAATTAAAATCGAAGTTTAAGGCGGCCACCAGCAGCAATACATCCACATTCGCCGCGATCATTTGTTCCGTCGGCACCGAGCCGGCCGCCCGGCGGGAAATCCGGCTCGCCCTGGGCAATATGCCGTGGATGATACCTTCGTTTTGCTCCTCCGCCATAAATCGCACCGCAATCCAATCGCCTACAGCCGGATAGGCGCTTCGGTCACCGAGTTCATGTTGGATCCGGCCCGACAGCTCCGCCCAGCCTTCTCCACGCTTTGTCACAATCCGGTATTTATGACCGTAATCGGCAATCACCCGTCCCGGGTGCACGTCCTCCAGCTCCAGCCCGTCAAAAGCCGTTTGCCAATCGGAGTTCCAGCCAAAGGCGGAGAGACCCGTTTTTTCATTTTCATCATATACGTCTTGATTCGTTGTCAACGTCAAATTTGAATTCCTCCATTTGGTAAATTTCAACAAAATTCCTTTCTGGGGTAAAAAAAGACGCAAGGCATCAGCCTGCGTCTTAATAACCTTTTACGCCCACAGTAAATAACACTCACGGGACGAAAAAAACCGCAGGACCTTTACGGTCCCACGGCAATATTCCTTCATTCAAGACGAATCATCACTCCATTATTGACATGAATGGAATGTGTGTGCCTTAAATAAACAAAGCCCGATCGGAGACCGTAAACTTATGTTGAGCAGCGAAAGAAACATTTCCGTATACTTCGTACATAATTACCAGCCTCCTTCAAAAGATTTGTTTACATCATAGGGTATCAGGCAACATTTGTCAACCCGGGATGAGACTATTTTACGATACAGTCCGAAGCGAACTCCCTGAGGCAGGACTCGACCTCGTTCAGTTCCCTTATGGTCCGCCATGGCTTGCCGCCTTCCAGATGGTCAGGCCAGGCGTGTTTGCGCAACAGCCAAATTCCGCGGATACCGACCTGCGCAGCCCCCCATATATCGTTAACGGGGTGGTCACCGATGATAAGGGTCTCCTCGCTCTTGGTGCCGAGGCGCTCGAGCGCGATGCGGTAAATCCGTTCATCCGGCTTCTTGATGCCGAGATCACCGGAAACGACAATCTCATCAAAATGTCCCCGCAGCGCAAGGCGGTCGATTTTGCCATACTGCAAATGGCTGAAGCCGTTGGTGATGATCCCCAGCTTCAAGCCGAGCGATTTACATGCCGCCAGCGCTTCTTCCGCATGATTCATAATCCGCGCGTGAGACATATAATTTCGGTCATAGTACGCTTTTAGTTCGGTCAGATCCGGTTTGGAAGCCCAGGGCAATCGGTCGATCAGTTCCCGAAAAAAGCCTTCCTTCGGCCGATAACCGTCCGCATCGCTCTCAATCATATATTCGATGATGGATTTCTGCTCCTCCGGTCCGGCAACCCGCAAGCACTCACGGACAAGCTGCTCGGCGAATCGCCGAAAGGTCCAGTCCCGATCCATTAACGTGTTGTCCAAATCAAACAAAACCGCTTTTATCCGTTCCATAATTCTCCCCCGTTCTCATCTATCTCCCATATCTATTGTATAGGAGCTGTCAATGACGAGGACGGGGGCACGAGTCACATCACATGTTTCTGCCGATGGGTGAGAAGCATTTCCTGATCCGTAATATAGAGGGGAAACGGCGGGATTTCTTTCAGATAGCGCTCTCTGATGAGAAGCCGGAAATCTACCTGATCCGGTTGGTTTGGTCCCAGCACGGGCAGCTTGCCGGTCTGTTCCACATAATGATCCACCGCCACCTGCACCATATCCAAGTAATAAGGAATCTCACGGTCGGCTTCTGCAAAAATTTCATACGTTTCCCGGGATAAATAAAACTTCTGTTCACTGGACCCGCCCATATAGCGGGCCAATCGTTTCAAATCCAAACTTCCGTCAGGCAGGACAAGCGTTTTGCGGTTGATGCCGTCAGGCATTTCGGCTTCGTATTGCAGCACCGCCTTCTTAACCTCTTCCAGCGAGACCTGCACGGAAGAAGGGACATGGGCAGCCTGGCGTTGCTTGCGGAGATTTTTCAACCATAACAGCATGAGCATAACCTCCCAACTTCATAGTCGGTTAACAGGAAGCGCTTACAATATTATTATATCTTTATTCTCGGATTTTGAACGCGATTCCGACCATATTTCATACTTTCGTCATAATCGGGACATGCCCGGCTCACCTGCCTGTCTCTGGATATTCTTTTCTTTTTGCGGTAGGATGAATAATGTTCAGTACAGGTAACCCCAAAAAATTTAGGAGGACTCTCATGCAAGACGTTATCATCATCGGAGCGGGTCCTTGCGGACTGTCCGCAGCCATCGAATGCCAGCGGCGCGGTTTACATACGCTCATTATCGAAAAAAATTGCCTCGTTCACTCCATTTATTCCTACCCTACGTATATGCAATTCTTCAGCACGCCGGAGATGCTCGAAATCGGCGACATTCCTTTTGTCTCGCCGAACGAGAAGCCCTACCGTCATGAAGCGCTCGCCTACTACCGCAGAGTTAGCGCCCATTATGGCGTCCAGATCGCTTCCTATGAAGAAGCTACTCGCATTGAACGAAAGGCGGACGGAACCTTCATCGTGCATTCCGTCACGCGCAGCGGGGAAAAATGGGAGTACCCGGCGCGCTACGTCGTAATCTCTACGGGATATTTTGACCATCCCAATATGTTGGGAATTCCCGGGGAAGAAACGGATAAAGTCTCCCACTATTTTCAGGAAGCCCACCCGTACGCGGGGATGAAGGTCACCGTGATCGGCGGCAGCAATTCCGCTGTAGACGCCGCGATGGAGCTTGTTCGCGTCGATGCGGAAGTTACCGTGGTATACCGCGGCGAGGCTATGTCCGAGTCGGTCAAGCCCTGGGTGAAACCGGTTTTCGAGAGCATGGTGAATAAAGGAAAAATCAAGCTTCTGCTGGAATCCAGAGTGATCCAGATCAAAGAAAAAGAAATTGTGGTCGAGTCCGTGAACGATGCGAAGACAAGCTCCGTGCCGAACGATTTCGTGCTCGCCCTCACCGGGTTCCGGCCGGACCGCAAGCTGATGCTCGAGGCCGGCGTAGAGATGTCCGGGGAGATGGAGAAGCCGGTGTTCAACCCGGAGACGATGGAAACGAACGTGCCCGGCATTTACGTCGCAGGCGTCATCGCCTCCGGCCGTAACGCCAACGAGGTATTCATCGAAAGCGGCCGCGGACATGGCCGGCTGATCGCGGAGCATATTTCCGAACTGCTGAAAGAACTCGCCTAATTTTGAAAAAGCGGTAGTTCCAGCCGAAACAAGGAGTTTAATTTAACCCATGAACCAATTCGATACGATATCTCTGGTCCTGCTCTTCCTGGCGGCACTCGGGATTTTCAGCAGCAACATGCCGATTACCGTCGCCATGATCGTACTGCTGCTCATCCGCGTCCTGCATTTGCACTTCGCTTTTCCCTGGCTGGAAAAATACGGCCTGACCGTCGGGATCATTATTCTGACGATCGGCGTTATGACGCCGCTGGCCAGCGGCAAGCTTACGCTGCAAACCCTATGGGCCTCCTTCCTTCACTGGAAGTCCCTGCTTGCTATCGCCGTGGGGATGCTGGTCGCCTGGCTCGGCGGCCGCGGGGCGACGCTGATGGGCAACCAGCCGACCGTGGTCGCCGGTCTGCTGATCGGCACCGTGCTCGGCGTCGCCCTGTTCCGCGGCGTACCCGTCGGCCCCCTGATCGCGGCCGGTATTCTGTCTCTATTTATCGGAAAGCTGTGACCGTAAAGCCAATCTGACGATTTATGCACAAAGAGGTTTCCCTCCCGCGCTGCGGAAAGGGAAACCTCTTTTTTGGGATCGAATCAAGGAGGAGGTGTGGATAACGGGAAAACCTCCCGTTAATGTACAGGGTTCAGATTTTGAATATTATATAATTGCGCGTAAACCCCGTCCTCTTTGGCCATTAATTCCTCATGCGTGCCGCGTTCGGCCACCGAGCCGTTCTTCATCACGATAATCATGTCGGCATGGGTAATCGTGGACAGCCGGTGGGCGACGATGAGCGTCGTCCGGCTTTGCGAAAGGTCCTGCAAAGACTGCTGGATCAGGTGCTCCGATTCGAGATCCAGCGCCGACGTCGCTTCGTCCAGAATAAGAATCGGCGGGTCTTTCAAGAACACGCGGGCGATGGCGATCCGCTGCTTTTGCCCGCCGGAAAGTTTCACCCCCCGCTCCCCGACCTCGGTGTCATACCCCTGCGGCAGCTCCATGATGAAATCATGCGCGTTCGCCGCCCTCGCCGCGGCGATAACCGCTTCATCATCGGCATCAGGGTCCCCCAATTTGATGTTGTCGCGGACACTGCCGCTAAACAGGAAGTTGTCCTGCAGCACCATGCCGATCCGGCTGCGCAGGCTCTCCATCGTCCAGTCGCGCACATCCTTCCCGCCGACCGCGATCATCCCTTTCTGAACATCATAGAAACGGGGGATCAGCCCCACCAGCGAGGACTTCCCGCCTCCGCTCATGCCGACGAACGCGACCGTTTGGCCGGGGTGCACCTGCAGTGAAATATTTTTCAGCACCCAATTCCCTTCCTCCTGGTATTTAAACCACACGTTGCGAAAGCCGATCCCGTGCATCCCGCCCGGCATGATTTCCGCATCCTTCCGGTCGGTCATATCGTACGGTTCCTCAAACAGTTCGAGCACCCGCTCCCACGAGGCCGAAGCCTGCGTCAGCACGGTGGACGAATTAATCAGCCGCTTGAGCGGTGCGTAAAGCCTGTCCAGATATCCAAAAAAGGCGACGAAGGTGCCGAGGGTCAGATGGTGCTGAATGACTTGATAACCGCCATACCCGATGACAAGCAGCGGGGCGATATCCGTCAGGGTGTTGATCACGGCGAACGTCCAGGCGTTCCAGCGGCTGTGGGCCATCGCTTTTTTCAAATACGTACCGTTGATGCCTTCAAATTGGCGGGCCTCATGCCGCTCCAGGGCAAAGCTGCGGATAACGGAGATGCCCTGAATGCGCTCATGCAAATAAGCCTGGATGCCGGCGAGCGCGGCCGAGCGGTCCTTTGTGAGCTTCTTCAGCCGTTTGTAGAGCACTTTCACCGCGATGGCATAAAGCGGAAAGATCGCAATCGCCACCAGCGTAAGGAGCGGATTTAAAAAGAACATAAAGCCCAGGACAAAAATCAGCGTAAACAGATCCAGCCAGATGTTCATCATCCCGACTTCCACGATATTCTTCGTCTGTTCGGCATCGTTGATAAACCGCGAAATCACCTCGCCGACTTTCGTATTCTGGTAATACCTTAGCGATAACCGCTGGAGGTGCCCATACAATTTGTTGCGAAGATCATACAAAATCCGCGCCGTGATCAGTTGGGCAAAATACTGCCTGGCGTATTCCACCGGACCGCGGACAATAACAAACAAAAATAATGTACCGCCGAGCACGATCAACAGCCGGTCCACCTTTTGGCCGAAATCGGCCGCCGTGTTTAGCAGAATGTCGTCTACCACGTATTTTTGCACGAGCGGCAGCAAAGACGGAATGCCGAACTTTAAAATCCCGATGATCAACGTTAGAACGATCCATTTCGCATAAGGCCTAACAAACCTAAAATAAGCTTTCCAATGCTTCAACTTGGCTGCACATCCCTCTTCTTCTTTATTAAAAACCAAGGTCCGGCGACCCTCTGAACGACGGGACAGACGCTTGTTTTTAGCGTAACGCTGTATTTGTAACCCCATTAATGATATACTCCATATTAACATGTCACTGCCTGTCACTGCGGAATAAAGTTGCCCAAGCAAAATCTGGAGGCAGTGTTACCGAACGCAGGCACGAATAGCAACAGCCGCTTTAGGAGGATAACCATGTCACGTCGATTTGTGATTGAAGCCGTGATGGTGGCAATTTACGGTGAATTATTGGTGCCATCCGCACCTGTGGAATATATCGTCCCTTACACCACCGTCATGGAGCTCTATGAATTTCAGAAAAGCCCGGAACCGCTGATGAATGATCCGCTGGATGACAACCATGTCAAACGTAAAATCGGTGAATTGATCGCTTACCTTGAGGAACCGCTCAACCGGAAAAAGCTTGAGCGCGCCCTGACGGTTCCCTGGTCCAAAAGTCCGGCCATTTTGTTCGGCGACCATGTTTCCTGGACCGTCGTCAATGCCGTGGACAACGAGCAGTATGGGGAACTGCTCGATCCGATCGAAACGGAAATCGTGCTTGCCGCCCAGCGTGAGAATGCGCCGATTCTGACGGACCAGCTGGAGCTGATCCGCCGGATTCTTGAAGCCGAAGCCCCGGTGCAAATTTACGATATCGGCGATTTCGAATTTGCGATGGAGGACAATATCTTTTTTAATCAAAACTGATGCAAAAGCACGGAACTACAGATCCAAGGTCTGTAATCCCGTGCTTTTTTGAATTCTATACCAAAGGTTCATACAGGTAATCGATATCGTCTTCCGCCGCATTATAGGTCACTTTTAGCCGATAGCCTTCCAGGTACCACTTATCCTGTTCCTCCATAAAGAAGGTAATGCCTTCTTCTTTGGCGGAAATGCCCGGCGACACGGGTATGTCCGACTGGATGCCGAGGGAGAAACCCGGATGGATTTGTCCTCCCGCACTATACCGGGCAAACAAACGAATCGCTTCCCCCTCCTGCAGCCCCAGCTCCTTTTTGAACCAAAGGGCGGCTTCTTTCGTTATTTCGATCATATGCATCCCCTCCTATACACTCCTTATTTTAGACGAAAGCACGGATTTTGCAAAAATAAATTGACACCTTCCCGAACCCGGTGATAAAATCGTCAACATACGAGATCGCATTTTGCATTAATTACCATTTGAAAGGGGTGAATACGGTGTTTACGATTGTGTACTTGACTGCATTTCGCGATGCAGACCGCAAACAACTGAATACCGTAGTAACCCTGCAGGTTTCAAGCGAGTTTTTTGTTGATCCCCTTCGCGCCGTTTGACGCGATTGGAAGCAGCTTTCACGATTTTGCGGCGGTTACTTGCGAAAGTCAAGTAGCGTACGCGACATAGGTAAACAAACTTAAGGCATACGTTCACGGACGCTATGCCTTTTTTGCTGTTTTCACGGGGCCGAAAAACGGTCCGTACCGATCCTGCACAGTCGATCCAGTCCACTCGAAGTCAAGAGAAAAAGGAGGAAACCTTCGCATGTTTTCTGTTCTGAAAAATCTCGGCTGGTTTTTTAGCCGGGAAAAGAAGCGGTACACCATCGGTCTTGTCTTGCTTATTTTGGTCGGCATCGTGGAGCTTGCTCCGCCGAGGCTGATCGGCAACGCGATCGACAGCATCGTAGCCGGCACGATCACCTGGGGGTCGCTGACCACCTATATTGCGCTGATTATCGCTATCCTGGCCCTGATCTACTTTATCACGTACATATGGATGCATTCGCTGTTCGGCGGCTCGAATCTGGTGGAACGCTTGCTGCGCACCCGGTTTATGAACCATTTGCTCGGCATGACCCCGCCCTTCTTCGAACGCAACCGTACCGGCGACCTGATGGCGCGGGCCACGAACGATCTTCGCTCCGTGGCGGGTACCGTGGGCTTCGGCATGCTGACGCTGACGGATTCCACGGCCTATCTGACGGTCATCTTCGTCGCCATGAGCACCCTGATCAGTTGGAAGCTGACCCTGGCCGCGGTCATCCCGCTCCCTTTCATCGCCTTGGCGATGAAAATTTACGGGAAGATTATCCACGAACGTTACACCGAGGCGCAGGACGCCTTCGGCGATATGAACGACCAGGTGCTGGAATCGGTTGCCGGCGTTCGGGTCATCCGCGCCTACGTCCAGGAACGCAACGACGAAAAGCGGTTCGAAGCCATTACGAACGATGTGTACCGGAAAAATCTGGCGGTTGCCAAGGTCGACGCCTATTTCGAACCGACGATCCGCCTCTGCGTCGGGCTCAGCTATGCGATCGGCCTGACCTACGGGATTTATCTCGTGTTTCACAATGAATTGACCCTGGGCGATCTCGTATCCTTTAACATGTACCTGGGGATGATGATTTGGCCGATGTTCGCGATCGGCGAGCTCATCAACATTATGCAGCGGGGTGGCGCCTCGCTGGATCGGGTAAACGAAACGCTGAACGTCCGCCCCGACGTGGCGGACCCGGCGGAGCCTGCCGATATCCGGCAGCCCGACGCGATTGAGTTTACAGATTTCACGTTCCGTTATCCGACTTCGACCGTGAACAATCTGGAGAACGTTCATCTGAGCATTCCCCGGGGAGCCACGCTCGGCGTCGTCGGCCGGACCGGAAGCGGCAAATCGACGCTGCTTAAGCAACTGCTCCACGAGTACCCTCTGGGCACCGGAGAGCTCACCATCTCCGGCGCGCCGATCGACCGGATCGCGCTGGACCGGCTGCACAGCTGGATCGGCTACGTTCCGCAGGAGCAGGTGCTCTTCTCCAAAACGGTCCGGCAGAATATCCAGTTCGGCCGTCCCGACGCGCCGGATGAGGTCATCATGGAGGCGATCCGGACCGCCGCCTTCGATCAGGACCTCGGTACGTTGTCCGACGGTCTGGATACGCTGGTCGGCGAAAAAGGCGTCGCCCTCTCGGGCGGCCAGAAGCAGCGCGTATCGCTGGCTCGCGCCTTTATCGCCGATCCCGACATCCTGATTCTCGATGACGCCTTGTCCGCGGTCGACGCCCGGACGGAAGCGCGCATTATCGAGAATATCCGGAGCAAGCGTTCCGGCAAAACGACGCTCATCTCCACGCACCGCTTGTCGGCGATCGAACATGCCGACTGGATCGTCGTTCTGGAGAAAGGGCGCATTATCGAAGAAGGTACCCATGAAACGCTGCTGCAGCGCGGCGGCTGGTACCGTGAACAATACGAACGCCAACAGGTTGAATCCAATCTGACAGACTAAGGAGGTGTCCTTGGGATGCAATCACAAACGGGAAAATCACTGCTCAAATACGCCTTGACGGCGAAAAACACCTTTATTCTGGCCCTGGTCATGCTGGCCATCGGCGTGGCCGCCGAACTGGCCGGGCCGTTTATCGCCCGGTCTATGATCGACGATCATATGCTGGCCATCGAGAAACCTTTCTACGAAACCGCCGCTGCCGGGGAATCCACCGTCAACTATGACGGACGATATTTCAAACGCAGCGACAGGTTCGCTGAAGGAGAGGCGCGCGGAGCCGAAATCCGAATTCTTCAGGTAGGGACCTCCTTCGTCTTCGTGGAAGCGGAGTTGGACGACGTGTCCGGCGACCGAAGCTACCGGGACGGCACGCTGGTCTTGTCGAAGTCCGATCAGGTCACCGAATATCCGGCACGGAAGCTGAACGCTGCGGAAGTGTTCGCGTTTTACCGCCCCGAAATCCCGGGCATTTTGACACTGGTCGGCTGGTACTTCGTGTTCCTGGCCATCTCCATCGTGATGGAATTCGGGAAGACCTACTGGCTGCAATCCTCGGCGAACAAAGTGATCCAGAAGCTGCGGATCGACGTCTACGCGCACATCTCGCGGCTCCCGGTGAACTACTTCGACAATCTGCCCGCCGGGAAGGTCGTCTCCCGCGTTACCAACGACACGGAGGCCGTAAAAGATTTATTCATCGCCGTGCTGTCCAACTTCTTCTCGGGCGTGATCAACATGCTCGGGGTCTATGTGGCCCTCTTCCTGCTCGACGTCCGGCTCGGCATAATCTGTTTGTTTGTCGTGCCGATTATCTGGGCTTGGGTCGTGCTTTACCGGAAGTTCGCCACGAAGTACAACACGATTATTCGTTCCCGGCTCAGCGAAATCAACGCAATTATCAACGAGTCGATTCAAGGGATGTCGATCATCCGGATTTTCCGCCGGCAATCTCAGACCAAGGCGGAGTTCGAGAAGTTGAACGACGATTACATGACCTATCAGAACAAAATGCTGAATTTGAACGCTTTTACCTCGCATAACCTGGTCAATGTCATCCGCAACCTCGCCTTTGCCCTCGTGCTCTGGTATTTCGGATCGGCGCAGATCACGGGTTCAAGCGTAATCTCGCTGGGCGTCCTGTACGCTTTCGTCGATGTGCTGGGACGGCTGTTCCAGCCGATTACCGGGATGGTGAACCAATTGGCGGCCCTCGATTCGTCGATGGTATCCGCGGGCCGCGTGTTCGCCCTGATGGATGAACCGGGCGAATCCGTTACCGACGGTTCCATGCCGCGTTATCAAGGGAACGTCGAGTTTAAAAATGTCTCCTTCGCTTACAAGAAGGATGATGTGTTGAAGAATATCTCCTTCGAGGCGCAACAAGGCCAGACCGTAGCGCTTGTGGGCCATACCGGATCGGGGAAAAGCTCGATCATCAACCTGCTGTTCCGGTTTTATGACCCGCAAAAAGGAACGATCACGATCGATGGCAGACCTGTCAAGGATCTGCCTAAACAGTGGATCCGGCAGCACATGGGGATCGTCCTGCAGGACCCGTACCTGTTTACCGGAACGATCGCTTCCAATGTCAGCCTGGGCGATGAACGTATTTCCCGGGAGACGATCGAAAAAGCGCTGAGGGATGTCGGGGCCGACCGGATCCTCGGGCATTTGCCCAAGGGGCTGGATGAACCCGTGGTGGAGAAAGGCAGCACCTTGTCCGCAGGGGAACGCCAACTGATCTCCTTCGCCCGGGCGCTTGCCTTCGATCCGGCGATCTTGATCCTCGATGAGGCGACCGCCAACATCGACACGGAGACCGAGGCGCTGATCCAGTCGGCGCTCGAGGTGCTCAAGCGGGGGCGGACCACCTTCATTATCGCCCACCGGCTGTCCACGATCCGCAGCGCGGATCTCATCCTCGTGCTGCATCGGGGCGAAATCGTGGAGCGCGGGACGCACGAGGAATTGCTGGCGCTCGGCGGCCGGTATTATCAAATGTACCGGCTGCAAGCGGGCGGCGATGCCCCGGCGCTCGGCGCGATGCCCGGACATATAACGGAACCGGCTACAGGCCGCATTTAACGAAATAAAAGAGGGTGTCCCTAAAGTCATCATAGATGACCGGGGGACGACCCTCTTCTTCATTATGTCCTACAAAAAGAAACCCCTTTTGATTTTTCCTAGTCCAGCTTCATTTCACGTGCCAACGAGGAAGGAATTTCTTCTTTATCCACGATGACTTCGATCACGTAAGGCTTGTTGGAACCCAATGCCTGTTTAAACACCTGTATAAATTCGCCCCGAGTCGAACAAGATGCACTGTCCGCCCCCATCGAAGCCGCATATGCGGCAACATCAAGAGGCTGTTTGAAAATAGTGCCATCCGTTCGACCGGTAAACTGCCTCATCCCTTTCAATGCCATATCCAGTTGTCCGTTATTGATGACAATAAAAATGACCGGCAACCGCTCAGCCACACAGGTGTTTATTTCGGAGCCCAACATAAATAGACAGCCATCCCCCGTCAGACAGATGACGTTTTGGTCTTGATCGGCGAATTTCGCCCCAATCGCCATTCCGATGGCATTGGCCATGGAAGCAAAATAGGAATCGAAGAAAAATTTCACGCCGGGCTTTAAATCCAGCCAACGGACGGCATGATAACCGTGGGCGCCGTCATCGGCGAAAACCGTCGTGTTTTCGGGGATCATATCACCAACCGCTTGGCAGACTTCGGCAACGGAGAGATTTTGCAACACAGGCAACGGGTCATGATAGGGCTTCGCTGTATGTAAATTGGCGGGTTCTTTAGGATATAAACGTAAAATCTCCTCCAGATTTGTTCGTAAATCTCCGAAAACATGAAGGTATTCCGATTTTATGATTCCCCCCATAAACTCATGAGCAATATCGAATTGGATGATTTTCCCGGGATAATGGGAACGGTCCAAGCCTGCTAAAGCTGTATCGCTAAGGCGCGACCCCATCACCAAAAGCAAGTCGACGCCGGATTCCAACAGGTCCATAGCCTTTTGATGTCCGCCTAAACCAAAGGGCCCGTAATAAAGGGGGTGCGAGGAATAAACACTTCCCTTTCCTCCGGGAGTCGTGACAATGGGGATATGAAAAGTCTCGGCAAATGCCGCCAATTCCTTCTGCGCACCGGAAAGCACTACACCCTTACCTGCAAGAATTACCGGTTTACGGGCATTTCGAAGCTGAAGAATCATCTCCTCCAGATTGGTGGCTATGTAACTCACATTCCCGGATGGTAACTGAACCAATGCGTCGCTGACGGGGGAGATCATAACATCAAAAGGAATGCAGAGGTGAACCGGTCCTTTTCTGCCGGTCATCGCCTCGCGCAAAGCATAGGTCAGGATGGCGGGAAAAGTATCGCTACGCGTAACCATCGTACTGAACAAAGTAACCGGCTTCATGATTTCCGCCAAATCGATGCCATATTGCGAGGAATCTTGGCATTGCGGAATCCCTAATTCGGCTGCCGATTGATGACCTGTTATAAAGAGCACGGGTAAACAGTTCATTTTTGCGTGCGCCGCGGCAGTGACCAGATTGGTGCCTCCCGGGCCGGAAGTTGCGACGACCACGCCTAAATTATGGTTCGTGAATGCATAGCCTCCGGCACTAAATCCTGCCCCGCTCTCATGCCTTCCCAAAATAAATTCGATATCCTGGTTCCCGAATTCCAATACTAAAGGAGCTATCGATTTCCCCGGAATTCCAAAAGCGTGTTTTATGCCAAGATTGACTAAGGTCTCAACTAAGAGCTGTACAACGTTTTTCACAACGAACACTCCTTTAATATACTTGTCAAAGGTAATTGAATATTGAAATCCGTCCCTGTACCCAATATAGAATCGATAGTAATTTCTCCGTGATGATTATTGATAATCCGGTATGAGACCGACAGCCCCAGTCCCGTTCCATGTTCCTTCGTGGTAAAAAAAGGATTTTGTATTTTGGTCAGATTCTCTGGACTAATCCCGCTGCCATTGTCTGAAATCGTTATGATTAAATGGTTACGGTTTTTCCGCGTTTTTAAGGTTACGGCCTCATTAGGCTGCGAAGCTTCGACGGCGTTTTGCAAAATATTGATCAAGACCTGTTTGATCTGCGCGGCATCCGCAAATAAAATATCCTCGTCGGTGGTTTGATAATCCCGGACATACCGAATATCATGCAGCGCAGCCTGTCCTTCCATCACACGAAGCACATTATCAAGAAACTCATTGATTTTAATCGGCTTCACGATCGGAACAGAAGGTTTGGACATCGTGACAAAGTCGGAAACCAGGTTCTTGACGCGCTCCAATTCTTCATGAACAAATCCCATATACTTCGTGGTTAAGGGATCAAGTTGTTGTGACCGAATCATTTGCACAAAGCCCATAATTACGGTAAGCGGGTTGCGTATTTCGTGCGCCAAACCGGCCGCCAACTTCCCGATAGCAGAAAGTTTCTCGCTGACAATCACCTGCTGCTCCAGTAAATAGCGCTCGGTGATATCACGAAGCTGAGCATAAGCTCCTTGAATCCTGCCATTTTCAAAAATAGGTATAATGTCAACAAGACATACGGTATGGCTCCCTTTGACATTATAGTGGACCTCGATGCCCCGCTGCCGCCGTCCCTTCGCAATAGTTTCCGCGATATGCGGTCCAAGCTCCGCGATAGGAAGAGCGGACTGTCCTACCGCAACCAAGTCCGGAATCATGGATTGCGCGATATGGTTAACATCTACAATCACGCCGCATTGATCGGCCAAGAGAATACCGGTATCCAGGTTATTTACCATGAGATGGTGCAAATTTAATTGGCGCTGGTTCGTTTTTCTGAGGATTAGCTCCCGCCTCATCGATTCCACCATATTGACCAACATAGCAAGCTGATAATTGCTGAAATCGGCTACGCGCGTCATTAGAGATATGGTTCCTTCCAACACCCCATGATCGCTTGGAAATGAAAAAGGAACGCTTTGGCAGGCGGAATCGTGCAATACCAGATGGAAATGATCCGTGCCCACGGTTTGAAAAGGAACCTTCTTGTCCAGTGCGATCAGCGTTGCACAAATGCCTACTTCCCGCTCGAGCATCAAACTCCCTTCTTTAATGTTTAGCTGCGATAGATTTTCTTTCATGATCCGATCACCGAAGGAATCAATCACCACCCCTTCATCATCTGTGACCAGAAATAACACCATTTGACCATTGAGCAACTTAATTGTGTTCTCTCCAAAAACCTTCGTCACCTCTAAAATATCGGCATAAAGCCTTTTTTGCTTCTGTAGATGATCTTCAGTCACAGTCGTTAAGGGAGAAGGGATATCAGTTGGTTGCATTCCGTTTGCCAAACAACGCCGATGAATTTCCGCAAGGAAGAAGTTTTCCATATGATCGTCCCCCCCAGAATTACGAATTGTACTATATTCCCAGCAGCTACAGTAAATAGTTCTCCGCTTCCTGCCCGAACCCCTTCTTCATTTCGACTTGATCCTACAAATAAGTTGCGAATCCACCATTTTCTTCAATTCCGAAAATTACTTTTTAGAACTCCTTACGACGGAATTCATTGGGGGTTACCCCGTATTCCTTTTTAAAAACGCGATAGAATGAGCGCAGGCTGTTGAAGCCGGAATCGAACGCGATATCGGTGACCGGATTGGTAGTGGATAACAGCAGCATATGTGCAAAGGCAGCCCGTTGGCCGTTGATGTAATCGCGAAATGAGATGCGGAACTGTTCGGAGAAGATTCGGGAAATCATGAACTTGCTGACACCGAGCTCGATGGACAGCATATTCAGGTTTATGGGTTCTAAAAAATGCATATCGATATACGTCAGAATTTTGGGGATGAGCTCCATGTCTTTCTTGTAATCTATTTTTCTCATGAACAATAATGGCAAAGCATGTCCTAATATTACCGAAGTGTAAGCCTTGAGCAAACGCTGATCGCACTGTTCTTTATATAGTTTATACAACGTTGTCATGAGATCAGGCAGCACCTGATGATTGGCGACTACGGAATGGTCCGGGATATGGTGAAGCAAGTCCCCCGTAAAATCTCCGGGAAATGTGGCATCAAAAAAGATCAATAAGATTTGGTTCTTCTCTATGGTTTTGTAGCTATGAGGCTGATTGGGGAAAATGATCGCTACGTCTCCTTCGGATAAAACATATTCTTTGCCATTGATATTGATATGAATTTTGCCTGTCAAGGCCATCGCGATTTCTACATTCTTATGGAGATGAAGAGGATAGGTGTTATTGGTGGAAATAAAGGAATGAAACGCCTGGTCGCGATGCTGAAATTTTATTTTCATAGCTTCCTCCCTATCGGCATAATGCCTAACACCAAGCGGCGAAGTTCTGCACTATTAAGAACATATTATGGATTTGCTCACTGTAACACAAGGACTAAGAGCAATAATTGGCACAAAAAAGAATTGTTTTTGGCAGGTAATAAAGTCCTAAAAGTTTTAAAGTATAGCCGAGTACCAACAACATTCCACTGGAAGGAGGAAGTATAACAGGATCCTCGTCGATCGATTCGCGTGTATCTTTGTTATACGTCAAACATGAAATGGAAAGGTAAAAGGTTCATGAAGGCGGCAGCCGTTTTATTGAGTTTTTCGATAGCGTTTTCAACTTTGGGGCACCCGCCGCTCGAGGCCGCAGGACAGGCGAATCCGGAAAAGAAACCTTCCGGAGGTACCCCTATCGTTGCCTTTCCGGGTGCTGAAGGCGGCGGTGCCTATGCCAGCGGAGGCCGGGGCGGCGATGTTTACATTGTAAAGACGCTCGAGGATTACGGCGAAAAGGACAAACCTATTGAAGGATCGCTGCGGTATGGGGTTTTATCTACGCCTAAAGAAGGGCGTACTATCGTTTTTCATGTTTCCGGAACGATCGAACTGAAAAGCACCCTGGGATTTAAAGATATTAAAAACCTGACCATCGCCGGGCAAACCGCGCCGGGTAACGGAATCACCATCGCCGGCTGGGATACCAACATCAGCAATTCGGAAAATATCATCCTCAGGTATCTCGCCTTCCGTCCGGGCGCTACCCATGTTTATAACGGCAGCGATTCGATGGATGCGCTTTGGGGAAGAGACAACGACACTTTTATCATCGACCATTGTTCCTTCAGTTGGAATACGGATGAAACCTTGTCCTTATACAGAGGCGAGAATGGAACGATCCAATGGTCCATCATTTCGGAAAGCCTGACGCTTTCCGGGCACTCCAAAGGGAGACATGGGTATGGCGGCATTGCCGGCGGTGATAAAACGACGTTCCATCACAATTTGTACGCGAACCATACTTCCCGAAATCCCAGACTCGGCGGCGGCTATGCCGGTTCCGCGGATGCCGATCATGTGGCGGTGGTTCAGTTCTCCAACAACGTCATTTATAACTGGGGTTTTAACGGCACTTACGGCGGGGGCTTCACGTTTACGAATTTTATGAACAATATCGAAATGGCCGGTCCTGGAACAAGGGATAACGTGCTGAACCGGGTGCTTGATGCCGGAGAATCCACGAAGGTCGGGGGGTTTTACATCGACGGGAACCGAATTAACGGCAAACTTACGGGATTGCTGGATGGGTCTTCGGAGTACGTAAAATTTTCCGGTGCCGACAGCGGCGAACATATCACCACCTTTGCGTCCAAGCCGTACCTATCGGCGGACAGCCGGGGGGTTAATCACGGCATCACCAATAAAGCATTCGACGATTACGTGAAGACCGGCATAAAACAGGCCAATGAACCCCTGATGAGAAGCATTCTGCAACAAGCGGGCGCCACCTATCCCCGTCGCGACGCGATCGATGCAAGAATTGTGGCGGAAGTGGAACAAGGCTTGGGCAGATATATCAACACGGAACATGAGGTCGGCGGCTATATCTCCGATTTTGGGGCCGTAGAGGAACGGCGTGACGATCAATTCGACACGAATCTGAACGGTATCGGCGACAAATGGGAAAAGGAAAATAAGATCTGGGATATCAAAGACGCATATAAGACGGTGACAGACAGCGGTTATACCTGGTTAGAGCTATATATTAACGGTCTTGTCGATATGAACCATGCCGCCGAAAACCCTGAAGCCCTGCTGATGGCCCCTAATAATAATGACCTATTTGTTTCAGGGAAAGAAATCGAAGTCAAGATCAAAGCATCCTCCAAATTCGGACACAAAATCAAGAAAGTGGCTGTTTTTAACGGATCCGAATATCTTGGGGACGCCGTCAAAATAGGAAGCCATTATACGTATAAGATCAAGGGATTAAAGGAAGCTTCGTACTATATCTCAGCAAGAGTGACGGATACGGAAGGAAATGAGACGCAAACTTCCGCCGCCAACATCCATGTCAATAACTCCCCCGCTACCTTGGCTAAGGCGAGTTGGACATCCGCGGATATCGGCGACCCGGACATTAAGGGTTCCGAAAGCATGAATGGCGATGCGATCACCGTTAAAGGTAACGGAAAGCTTGGAAAGAGCGAAAGCAGCGTGAAAGGATCCGACCTGTATTCTGCCGCCAAAGACGATTTTCATTTCGTATATAAGGAAGTGGACGGTGACTTCGAATTTACCGCAAAACTTGAGGAGATGGGAGCCGTCGACAATCATGCCTTTACCGGGCTGATGATCCGGGACGACTTGAAAGAAGACAGTGCCGCCGCGGCCCTGGGTCTCTCCTGGGTGAAGTTGTCCAAAGAAACCAGCTGGTCATCTTATCTGGCCGGAAGAAACGATAAGGGCGGAGCATTTGATGAATTGACGGAAACCTTAGACAGCGTATCCGCCGCCGAAAAAGCCGGGATTCAACTGCTTCCGGATGTACCGTTCAAGTTGAACGGGGTTCCGCAAGGGTATTGGCTTAAACTGGGCCGTCAGGGAGATAAGTTCTTTGCGTATGGTTCAACCGATGGAAAGGAATGGTCGCGGATCGGCGAGAGAAATATTGCCATGGAAGGTTCGGTATTTGTCGGATTTTCCGTCGACAGCAATGATGTTGCCAATAAGATCGAACAACTGAATTACGCGAAGTTCTCAAGTATTTCGCTGAAAAATAGCTTTACACCGATGGGCAGATAATTTGAAGGAGCTAGGCGAGAACCGACCGCTTAGCTCCTTGGTTTTTTACGAATTTTGCTGGTGAGGGTGTTCCAACGTTTACTTTGGGGACACCCTCTTTTTCGGCGCGTTTATTTCAACGGGGCAATTTCAACGGTGTAACTGCTTGGAACATATGTCTCGGTTTTCGAATCCGTGATGACTTGGGCATAGGCGCTGTCCGGTTTAGGAGAAGTCAGCTCGTAGTGGACGACCGCCTTCTTCTGCTCCGTAAACTCTATCTTGGCTACCCGGATGCCGTAGCCCGGATTCGGCTGATCATGACGGGTCAATTCGACTTTGTTCACCTCGTCGTTCACTTTTTGAAGCTTGAACGATACGTTGTCATTCACCTGCTGCGTATCGTCCTTATGGGCCTCTACGAATTCGGCCGCTTTATAAACCATGCGGGCTGCTTCGATCCGCATCATCGACGCTTTCGGCTGGAAATTCCGGTCCTTGTCCAGCTCGGTAATTTTCATCAGCAAGAGTCTTTGTATGCTCCCGGAATAGAGCGCGTTCCCTTGGTCCGCATCGGCCACATCGATATACATCTTGATCATCGGATAATTCCCGGTTGCGGAGATCGCTTGATCCAAAATGTAAGCAAACTGCTCCTTCGTGATTTCTCCGGTCCACTTAAAGTCATCGGGCAGCTTGATGCCGTGGTCTTCGGCAATCTTTTGCGCGGTTGTGTACCAAGGTGCCTTCCCTTTCCCCTTTTTCCCGCCGTTGTCTTTGGGCGTAAGTCCCAGCGCGTGAACGGCCATATAAACGCCCTGTGCGCCCGTCAACTTGCTGCGTGGAGCGAATTTCTCCGCCGTAATCCCTTGGATAATTCCTTTTTTCTGCAGCGACTCGGTAATTTTGGCGTCCTGTCCCTCCACGTCGCTGAAGGCCGAAGCCGAAGACGCGAGCAGCATGGAGCCGGACATGAGCAAAGCAGCAGCCGCCTTGAATTTTTTATTTTTCATTCTCATCACCTCTGCCCCCCTAGACGCAGATACCACACTAAAGGTTGCAGCTTTTTTTGCGTTCGAAAAAGACATCAGGCAGCCGAAGCGCTCATCTTGCGGCAAATTTCCGCACAACGGCGGCAGGCTGCCGCGCAGTCCTTACAATGCTGGTGCCCATGCTTCGAGCATTCCTCGGCGCAAGTTTCGCACGCTTTAGCGCACAACTCGCAGATTTCTTTGGCGAATAGGGTGCTTCTGGATAACGCCTCGGCAGTAAAGGCACAAATTTCCGCGCATTCCCGGTCGAGCCGGATGCAATCTCGCAGCATGGCCAGTTCATACTCCTTCAAGCTGGAAACATAGCAATAATTACAAGCGTTCATACAGGATATACAAGCTTCGATGCACTCCCGGTATTTTTCCTGGATCATCGTTTCAATACCTCCCTATCCAGAGTTTGCAATTGTAAACATGCTCTTCGATGTATTACCATGAACCCGGCTTGATGAAACAGCAAAGTCAGCTTTAAGCGGTTCGTCCCTCTAGAGCTGACAATTTTTCGGCCAGCTTCGTTTTGTCGAAATGCTCCCCGATGAATACCACCACATCGGGTACCTGTCCTTGCGGCGTTATTTTAAGATAGTCGGCTTCCCTGTAGGCATATTGAAACAAAAATCGGCTGGCGGTGTCGGAGAAAGACAGTATCCCTTTTCCGCGGTAAATTTCACGGGGCAATTCGGTGATAAAACGCTCAAACTCGACGCTGTCTACCGGTCCGGTAAAATAATGCGTATAAACCGTCACATGTTCATGCGAGTGGTGATGCGGATGTGTTTCGTCGGCAGAATCATGAGTATGCCCATCGCTGAAGTGGAGCGAATCGTGTCTCCGTCCGGATAAATCCATTGCCGGATGTCCTTCCTCAGCCCGCTCCCCGTCATGCAGCAGGTAAACCGGGTCCACCTCGCAGCGGACGGCCGGTATGATTCTGGCGTAAGGATTCAACCTCTCCAACAGGTCCCGCATTTCCCGCTGTTGCTCCTGGCCAATCCGATCGATTTTGTTCAGAATGAGGTCGGAGCCGCAGCGTATTTGCTCCAGCATCAAACGATACGTTTTTCCCTGCTGCTTCGCATACAGTTCCGCCAAATGAGCCGCATCCACGACCGTGATCATCGGGCGGATATCCAGCTCCAAGTAGAGGGACGACTCCGTCACAGCGTCGAACATTTCCAAAGGATTGGCGGCCCCGGTCGCTTCGATCACGACCAGATCCGGTTGTTCCTGCTTGATCAGCTCGTACAGCTGGGTACTGAGATCCGAGCGGATCGAGCAGCAAATACAACCGCCCAGCATCTCGGTCATCGGTACTTCTTCACCGACCATCATCCCGTCCAGATTCACTTCTCCCAACTCGTTCATGACCACGGCCGGACGCAGGCCTTGTTCCTTCCAAAAGGCCAAAAGACGCTGCAGCAGCGTTGTTTTTCCGCTGCCCAAAAAACCGGACAGCATATATATAGGTGTAGCTTTACTCCGTTTCTCCATCTCAAGTTTCCTCCATCTTTCGCTCTTTTTCCATGAAAGCGAGTTTACACCAACCGGAACGATCGCGCAACTTTGTACCGAAACAAACGGCTTGGGCAACAATGAAGGAATGGAAGGATTTGTGGTAAAGTATAGTATAGATAAATCCCGAAACAGAAAGGATTACGAGCGATGATCAGATCCGTAGACGAACACCGTAATGAAGCCCCAAAAAAGGTAGCCTGCATGGTGATCACCGTGTCGGATACCCGCACGGAAGAAACCGATTCAAGCGGTCAATTGATGATGCGGCTGCTGAAGGAAGCAGGCTATAACGTCGTCAAATATGCGATCGTCAAAGATGACTATGACGGGATCCGCCAGCTTCTGCGCGAAGCGGTATCCAGCCGGGGAGTTGAGGCGGTTCTGCTCAGCGGGGGAACGGGGATCGCTCCCCGCGATACGACTTATGAAGCGGTCCGCAGCCTGCTCAACAAAGAGCTACCCGGCTTCGGCGAAATTTTCCGCTTTCTCAGTTACACCGAAGATATCGGTCCGGCAGCGATTCTGAGCCGCGCCATTGCCGGCACGATCGGGAATATGGCCGTGTTCTCCATGCCCGGTTCCCAGGGAGCGGTCCAACTCGCGATGGAGAAAATCATTCTGCCCGAACTGCGTCATGTCATGCGGGAAATTTATAAGTAATTTTTCCACAGGAGGCCTCATCAAAAAGCCCCTTCAGCAGGGACCAAGCTTGGAATCAAGCTTCATCACCCGGCGAAGGGGCTTTCCTATGACGGTTCCTGCACATTCATGCGGGCCAAAACATTGTCAAACACTTCTTCAAGATCTCCTTGGTACAGGTTCATCCTGTTTCCGCTGGAGGTATAAATGAGCGCGGCCTTGCCTTTTTGGGCCACCACCGAGGTTTTCTCCGCCGCCGCGATTTCGACCGAGCCGTTTCTGGCTCCGTACATTTCCTTGATTTCCTTTACCCGCTCACTCTGGCTGGGATACACATGGACCAAGATAAAATGACGGGCATCGCCGTTGATAAAATAGCTGTACGTAATATTTCCGTTCAGCCCTTCCGCGTAGGTCTCATGGGTCAATCGAATGCCGCGTGCGGAGCACTCGTTTTTCAGCGCTTTTAGAAGGGGCACATTCAGTGTCGCTCCCCGGTTCAACTGCCGGGCGTTCCCTTCATTGTAGGATTTCATATTGTACTTATCCACCTCTTCACGCACCATCCGCTGATGACTCTCACTGCATCCGGCGGTGAAGGCGAAGGCCGTCAACACACTCAAGCCCAAAGCACACCATCTCATCGCTATTCCTTCTCCTTTTTCCATGGATCGGTTGCTATAGATGGTGTTAGAATGGCTCGGCCTTGGGCGGATTATACCAGCTTGATCACCTGGCGCCCGATGGCCTTGCCGCCCAGTATGGTGGTCAAAGCCCCCGGAAGGCCGTCAAGCGGGGATACCGTAACCCAGTCCTTAAAGGCCGACTCCGGCTTCCACTCGCCCGCCAGCTTACTCCAAAGCTCTTGTCTGAGATCCATCGGACAAAAGACGGAGTCGATCCCCAGCAGGTTCACTCCCCGCAAAATAAACGGATAAACAGTGGCGTCGAAACTCCCGCCCGCAGCCATCCCGGACAAGGCGGCGGAACCGCCGTACTTCACGCTTTTGAGCAGGTCGCCGGTGACCTCCCCGCCTACGGGGTCAACCACGGCGGCCCACCGTTCCTTGCCGAGGGCACCTTTGGCGCCGGAAGCCGCTTCCTCGCGACTCAACGCCTCGGCGGCACCGAGAGATTGCAGCTTCCCGGCTACGTCCGTTTTGCCCGTGACGGCGGTCACCTCAAAGCCGAGTTTGGCCAGCATACTCACGGCCATGCTGCCGACGCCGCCCGTGGCCCCGGCGACCAGCACCGGTCCGCCGGACGGGCGAAGCCCATTCGCCAGCAGCCGCTCGATCGACAGCGCCGCCGTAAATCCTGCTGTGCCGATGGCCATCGCCTCCAGCGGCGACAATCTCTCCGGCAGCCGTACCAGCCATTCGCCGGGGACTCGGGCATATTTGGCATAGCCGCCTTCATGGCTTACCCCCAGCCCATAGCCCGTGCAGAGCACAAGGTCTCCCGGGCGAAACCGCTCGTCCCGGGATTCCTTGACCTCCCCGGCCAGATCGATGCCGGGGATAAACGGGTACCTGCGGACGATTTTTCCGTCCAGAATCGAAGCCAGCCCGTCTTTATAGTTCACGCTGGAGTAATGTACTTCCACCGTGACGTCGCTTTCCGGAAGATCCTCCAGGGTAATCCATTCCACCCCCGACCGAAAGCCTTGTTCATCCTGATGCACACGAAAAGCTTGAAATTTCTCCAAGGTGCTTCCTCCTCGAGTCATACCTGTCCTTGTAAATTTTGAATCGATACTCACAGGAACGGATGTTCATGCTTCGCCAGCAGAATCTGCCAGCGCCGTTCCACTTCCCCTTCTATAGCCCGGAGCGCTTCCGCGTTTTCCGGCTTTAGCAAATGACGGGTCTTGCCCATCGTTTTCAGCCAGTCGGTCAACGGAACCCGCTTGCCCTTTTCCTCCGGATTATATGTGATACTTGTTTGCCCATGTTCCACTTCGTAGAGCGGGAAAAAGCAGGAACTTACGGCCGCGTCCACAATGTTCGTGCCTTCGTCATCCTTGCTGATCCAGTTGAGCGGACAGGCTATCAATATTTTACCATAAACCAGGCCTTCATTTTGCGCGTACCATTGGGCTTTGGCCGCTTTTTTCACCAGGTCCTGGGGATAAGCCTCGCTGCCCGTGAACACGTACGGAATGTTGGTTGCCGCCATAATTTGCGCCGTATCCTTATGGTGGAACACCTTGCCCTGCTGCGCTCCCCCGATATTGGATGTCGAGGTCCGGTGACCAAGCGGTGTGGAATAGGACAGTTGAGCCCCCGTATTCATATAGCCTTCGTTATCGTACTCGATGATAATCATCCGGTGATTGCGGAGCGCCGCCCCGATCGCCGGGCCCATGCCGATATCCATGCCGCCGTCTCCGGTGACCATGACAAAGGTGAAATCATCCTTCAGCCCGAGATCGTCCAGTTCCCCCCTGCGCTTGCGTTCCCAGAACATCTCCACCACGCCCGACAAGGTGGCCGCCCCATTTTGGAACAGGTTATGGATATAGGTCGCCTTGTGGGAAGAGTACGGATATCCGGTGGTCGTAACCATGGCGCAGCCGGTATGGAACAAAGCCACGATGTCACCCTCAATCCCTTTAAAGAATAGCTCCAGCCCGGAGAAAATACCGCAGCCCGGACAGGCGCCGTGGCCCGGCGCAATCCGTTTCGGCTTCTTGGTCAACGCCCGGAGCGGAGGAATACGCACGCCGAGCTTTCCGGTCTCCTCATTGCGCGTCACGGTAATCAGCCCGGTTTTCAGATCCTCGAAGCGCAGCGGTTGGAGGACCCGCTTCGGAGTTTTGCTCGCATCGCCCGGCGTATGTCCGTAATAATCAAACGGCACGTCAACCCGGTCTTTCTCGGCCGCCTCCATGGCCAGCGAGAAGAAGTGGAGCCCGTCTTCGGCATAGAACTCTTTGCCGCCCAGCCCATACACCCGGCTGATGACCTGCGTGGTCCGGTTGCCGAAAGTAAACAGCGCCGCCTTGATTTCATTGCTCATATTGCCGCCGTACGCCCCGTAAGAATCAGCCCGGTCGCCGATGGTAACGGCTTTGACCGATTTAAGCGCCTCCGCGATTTGCCGCTGCGGGAACGGACGGATTACGTTCGGCGCGATCGATCCCGCCTTGATGCCTTGGCTCCGCAATTCGTCCACCACATCTTTGATGATCTCGGAGGCGGAGTTCATAAGAAATACAGCGACCTCCGCATCCTCCATCCGGTACAAATCCAGCATCGGATATTCGCGCCCGGTCAATTCGGCATATTCACCGGCGATCCGCTCGAACACGGCCTCCGCTTTGTACATCGCTTGGGACTGTTGGTATTTGTTGTTGATATAATCCGGTTCATTCATGTAAGGACCTACCGTGATCGGGTTGTTCCGGTCCAGTGTCTGCGGGAATCCGGCCGGCGGCCGCTCTCCCACAAATTTCAGCACGTCTTCCCGGTGGGCAAAGGTGTGAACCCGACGTTTCTGGTGCGACGTAAAATAGCCGTCCGAGGCGACGAGCACGGGGAGCCGGACTTCCGGATCTTCCGCCAGCTTGAGCGCCAGAATATTCATGTCATAAACGGCCTGCGGATCCCGGCACATCAAAATCGGCCAACCCGTGTTCAAGGCAAAATACAGGTCCGAATGATCCCCGTGAATGTCCAGCGGTCCCGATACGGAACGGCAGACCAGGTTCATGACCATCGGAAACCGTGTTCCGGATTGCACCGGCATTTGCTCGAGCATATACATATAGCCGTTGGCGCTGGTGGCGTTAAATACGCGCCCGCCGGCCGTCGATGCCCCGTAGCAGATCCCCGCGGAGCTATGTTCACCGTCCGACGGGATCAACTTGATATCATGCTGTCCGCTCGCCTTCATCAAATCGAGGAATTGGGCAACCTCCGTGGAGGGGGAAATCGGAAAGTACCCCATGATATGATAGTTAATCTGATGGGCGGCGTAAGCCGCCATCTCGTTACCCGACTCGTAAACGACGCGTTGCTCCACTTTGGCCTGCTTGCGTTCTTTTTCCATGTTTATCGCCATCTAGGTATACCGCCCTTTCCAAAAAAAATTATTGAACCGCTAAATCAAATATATGAGGAACCCGGTGCTCCTCCGCGTACCCGTCCTCTTCCCGCTCGCCGGATAACGCGTCCGTCGGGCAGGCGTGGATGCACTTCAGGCAGCCCTTGCAGTATTGATAATCGATCCCCTGTAAAAACATTTGCAAACGCCCCTTCTTGTCGGGAAGCTCCTTCCAAACAAAACAATTGTCGGGGCAGACGTTATCGCACTGGGCGCAATGGATGCAGGATTCCTCTTTGAAATGCGGCATCATTCCGGAACGGGAGATGCTCAGATCCTTCAGAATGCTGTTTCCCGGATTGGAAACGAGCCCGCCCAGCGGTTGGGTTTCGTAGCCCAGCACCGGTGTGTCGGCGCGGACGAATTCCGGCATAGTCACGCCTTCCGGCAGTGCGAAAGTCTGAAAAGCCACTTCCTGGTATCCCCGGTCGAATGTCGCCAAAGCCGGAGCCACCGTTTGCGGGTATTTTTTCTCCAACGATTTGCGAATGACGCTCTTCATCGTCTCGGGATCGAGGAATGGGCACAGACGGAACAAGGCGCCGAGCATGGCCATGTTGACCCGATTCTTCTCCTCGAGCGCGATTCCCGTAGCATCCACTACCGCAATCGTGCCGCCCGCAAGCTTCATAACTTCCTTGAGCTGCTCCGGCGTTTTGCGGGAGTTCACCAGTACGGTGCTGTCCTCGTAAATCCCGCTGATCACGTTGACCGTTTTCGCCAGCGCTTCTTGAAAAATTCCTACAAGATGCGGCCTTTCCACCGGGGAGGTATCGCGGATCGGCGTGTCCAAATCGCAAAAGCGGATATGCGCCTTGACCGGAGATCCCTTCTTCTCCGAGCCGTAGGAAGAAAAGCTGACCCCGTTCAGTCCCTCACCTTCCACACCGGCTTCGGCCAGCATTTTTCCGGCCAGGTTGGCCCCCAGCCCTCCAATAGATTCCAGGCGGATTTCATAAAAACCCAATTCGTTCAGTTTCGGCAATTGTACCACGCGCTTGACTCCCTTCTTCGCGGTCTTTCGAAATCATAACGACATTGAAATAGTAAAATAAGTCACAAAAAAATAAGCCTTGCTTAATGTTTCAATTTATCACAGTAAGGGTGTGATGAATGTAACAAATGTCATATGGACAATCTCAAACAGGCTGTTTGCAACGGGTTGTCACGAAAAGCTCTCATTGTCGAAACAGGCGGGAAAAACCGCTCCTAAAAACTCGATTTCTGCGCTTTCCCGAGAAATATTTATATACGAAAAAAAGCGAGTCCGAACGGGAGACAATCCCGTCTAACTCGCTTTATGGGTATAGCCGGCTTGGTATGAAGCCGCTCCATTATTTTGTTTTGTTCCCATGTATCTCATTCATCCAAATTGTTCATACGTTCCTCGATCATTTTCTGTTTGAGTTCCCAAGCTTCCTGGCTCAGGTTGACCCGGTAGATTTCCGGATTCAACTTGCGCAAATATTCGGGCCAAAACATGTTCAACTGGGCCTTGTGATGATTGCGGATTTCTTCCAGTGTCGGAAGTTCGTAAATTAATTCTCCCTCCACGAAAATCGGCTGCAGCATCGGCACCGCTTCGTAATTATTGACCGATTTTTTCAGATAAGGATGGACCGGATCGAACAATCTCAGCTTTCCGCCCTTCCGGGCCTGCTCCTCATGAGGGAAGCAGACGTAATCCGCAATCGCTTTCCCGCTCTCCTTGCTTACGATGCGAAGAACATCCTTCTTGCCCGGCGAGGTCACTTTCTCGGGATTGCCGGAGATTTTGATGGTCGGTTCCATCACCCCGTTCCGCTCGCGCTCCACCAGTTTATAAACCCCACCTAATGCCGGCTGATCCGCCGCCGTGATGAGCTGGGTTCCCACGCCCCAAATATCGATTTTCGCTCCCTGGGCCTTCAGGTTAAAAATCGTGTTTTCGTCCAGGTCGTTGGACGCCACGATTTTTACGTAATCCAAGCCCGCGTCATCCAGCATTTTCCGGGCCTGGATCGAGAGATACGCCAGGTCGCCGCTGTCGAGCCGGATGCTGCTCAGCCGTTTGCCGATCGCTTCGAGCTGTTTGGCCGTCTTGATGGCGTGCGGAACCCCGCTTTCCAGCGTGTCAAACGTATCCACGAGCAGGGAAACATAATCCGGCAGCGCCTTGGCATAGAGTTCGAACGCTTCCTGCTCGGAATCGAAGATCTGCACCCAGGAATGCGCATGCGTTCCTTTCGTCGGAATCCCGAACGTCTCGCCGGCCAGCAGATTCGAGGTTGCATCGAAGCCGGAGATATAAGCGGCCCGGGCTCCCCAAACCGCCGCATCGGCCTCTTGGGCCCGGCGCGAGCCGAATTCCAGCAGCACGTCCCGCTCCGCGACCCGTTTGACCCGCGAGGCCTTGGTGGCGATGAGCGTCTGAAAATTCATAAAATTAAGCAGAGCCGTCTCCACCAGCTGCGTCTCCATGATCGAGCCTTCCACCCGGATCAACGGTTCATTGGGAAAACAGAGGTCCCCTTCTTGATAGGATAACAGCGTGCCTTTAAACCGGAAATTCCGCAGCAGCTCCAAAAATTCCGGCCTGTAATTCTCTTCCTGCCGGGCGAGATAACCCAGATCGCGCTCCGTAAAGCGAAGATGGCGGATGTACTCCACGATCCGCTCCAGGCCCGCAAACACCGCATATCCGTTGCCGAAGGGCAGCTTGCGAAAATAGGCCTCAAAGACAGTTCTGCGCTCATGGGTACCGTTGATCCAGTGGGCGTAAATCATATTGATCTGGTATTTATCGGTATGGAGCGCCAAATGTTCATTTCGCATGGTTCTCTCTCTTCCTCTCCTGGCGTGTAAAACGTGAAGTGCCTGAGCTCTAGGTGTAAATGGAAAGCCGAGGCGTGTAGTCGGTAAAACGGTATAACTGTGCCGGCCGCTGTGAATATTGGTTGGAGAGCATCGGCTTGCCGTTCTCGTCCCGCACTTCCTCCAGGATTCCCTGGCGGCTTCGGGTCGAGGTGATCTTCCGGATAAAATTCAGTTCGGCGAAATCGGGCACGACGGTTTGAATCACCTGGTATAGTTCTCCCAGCGTAAAATGAGGAGGCAAAAATTGCTTGGCGATCGTCGTTTGCAACATTTGCTGCTGAATCCTCCGGTAAGCATCCTCCAAGATTTCACGGTGATCGAACGCCAGGTCAAGTTCCTCCAACGCTTCCTCAACGGTGAACAGCCCGACCTCTTGAGCGTCATCGGCGGACTGGCGTTTCTCGAGCACCCATTCCTCGACCAAGGCAAAAAAAGCGTGCGAAATGATCCAGCCCCGCGGATCCCGTCCCGGCTTGCTGTATACGCCCAAATATTCCAGATGGCGCCCGTCGACGCCCGTCTCCTCCTTCAGTTCGCGCCGGGCCGTTTCATATAAGGATTCATCCTCCTGGGAAAAGCCGCCCGGCAGCGCCCAAGCTCCGGCAAAAGGCCAGCTCCGGCGGCGGATCAGCATCACTTTGAGATCGAAGCGCGGCAGCGATTTGGTCGAAGCTTTACGTTCCTGCCTCGTCAGCGTAAACATCACGATATCCGCCGGAATGCCGTCCGGTGTCCGGTAGGTCTTAACTTCATCATTCGATTGGGCTTGCTGTCCCTCATTGCTCATACGAATCACCACATCAGTATTTGATAACGCCCGCCCCGCAGGTTAACCGAGCTGGCGTTCCATCTATTTCATGCAATTAATAATTTATTGCCTAAAGTGTGTATTACGCTCCGGTATGGCGGGGCAGCCGGAAGGTAGCCGTAGCCATACAGCCAAGCACTCCCTCGGTATTACGAACCTCGGCTCTTACCGTCATCGTCCGGTGGCTTTCATGTACGGGAAAGGCCAAGGCCACGAGTTCCCCTTTACGCATGGCGCTTAAAAAGTTCACGTTCAAATGAGTGGTTACGCCAAAGACGCCGTCCTTGATCACGGCAACCAATGTGCCCATCGCTTGATCCATCAAGGAGGACAACACTCCGCCATGAACGATGCCCATCGAGTTTAAATGGGAATCTCCCGCCGTAAGTCCAAGCTCTACGCGGTTGCGATCGGCCGAGATCATACGCATGCCGAGCAGCCCCCAAAACGAATTTTCTTCTTTACGCAAAATTTCATTCCAATCCATGAATCGCATACCTCCGTCTTGATTTGGGCAGCTATGTAGAGTAGAACCTTGCCCCTTGGATTCCTATATTATGTCCGGCATCGATTCAACCGCTGAATGAATAAAAAGGTGCGGAAGTAATCCCCCGCACCGACTTGCCTCATTAATCGCCATAGCCGGAAGTCGTTGCCGGCTCGCTGCCTTGCTCCACATTCACTTTTTCGGAAACCGTATCCCGAATGACCGAGATGACAAGCTGCAGCAAATAATTGATATCGCTTTGACTTTGCTGGAACTCGGACACCAGTGGAATATTGTCCAGCTCATCCTGGAGTTCCTCGATTTCGTGTTCGATTTTTTCGACCATCGCCTTGTTCTGAAACGACTCGAAGGCCACGATCTCTTTCTGCTTCTTCTTGATCGCACTGATCAGATTCTGTACCCGTTCGTGATTCTGAATCATTTTCTCGGCTTTTTGAAATTGCCGGACCTCTTCACTGGTGCCGATCAGGCTGGCCAATTCCTTTGCCTTCGACATAATGTCCTCACGGATGACGAGGTCGCGGGAATCGAATTTCGGTATCCCGCAATCCGTATGATCATGATGCTGATGCTGTTCTCCCAAGGTTCTCCCTCCTCATACAGAAACAAATTCGCTGAACAAGACTGCCTGTTAAGCCAGAGAGACCGCCTCTGGTACGATATTCCCCTTGATATACCAGGTCATGGGGTCTGTGATTTCCACCTTGACAAACTGGCCGATAAGCTCCTTGCCGCCTTCAAAGTGAACAAGTTTGTTGCTGCGCGTCCGTCCGGCCAGCACCTCGGCATTGTTCTTGCTTTCGCCTTCCACCAGCACTTCAACCACTTGTCCAAGCATCGTATCGTTGCTCAGGCGGCTGTATTCGTTGATCACTTCATTTAGCCGCTGCAAGCGTTCCTTCTTCACTTCCATTGGTACATTGTCCTCCATCACGGCCGCCGGCGTACCTTCCCGAGGCGAATAAATGAAGGTGTAGGCGGAATCGTAACGTACTTCCCGGACCAGGGATAACGTTTCTTGGAACTGCTCCTCCGTTTCTCCGGGGAAACCCACGATGATGTCCGTCGTCAGCACGGCGTTCGGAATCGCCGCTTTGATTTTTCGGGCAAGTTCCAGGTATTGCTCGCGCGTATATTTCCGGCTCATCTTCTTGAGCACTTCGCTGCTGCCGGACTGTACCGGCAAATGAATATGCTCGACCAAATTGCCGCCCTTGGCAAGCACCTCAATCAGGTGATCGTCAAAATCCCGCGGATGCGAGGTCGTAAACCGGACGCGCGGAATATCGATTTTGCGGATATCGTCCATCAGGTTGGCGAACGTGTATTTGATATCGGTAAAATCCTTGCCATAAGCGTTCACATTCTGCCCCAGCAGCGTTATTTCCTTGAAGCCCTGACGGGCGAGCTCGCGCACCTCGGCAATAACATCCTCAGGACGTCGGCTGCGTTCCTTGCCCCGGGTAAACGGCACGATGCAATAGGTGCAGAACTTATCGCAGCCGTACATAATATTGACCCAAGCGCGCATGCCTTCGCGTTTCTTCGGCAGATTCTCGATAATGTCGCCTTCCTTGGACCAGACTTCGACCACCAGTTCTTTGCTGAACAAGGCCTCTTGGATCAAGTGAGGCAGCCTGTGGATATTGTGCGTACCAAAGATCAGATCGACGAAACCGTGCTTCTGCAAAATCCGGTTAACGACGCCTTCCTCCTGTGACATACATCCGCATACCCCGAGCAGAAGACCGGGCTTTTCCGTTTTCAATCCTTTCAGATGCCCCAGTTCGCCAAACACTTTATCCTCGGCGTTTTCACGGATCGCGCACGTGTTCAAAAGAATAATATCGGCTTCCTTGCGGTCTTCCGTAGGCGTGTAACCCATCTGTTCCAGAAGCCCTTTGATCGTCTCCGAATCATGCTCGTTCATCTGGCAGCCGAATGTATATACGATATAATGTTTGCCGATTCCGACCGTCTTCATTTCCTCCGGAACCGCGTTCTCGTATAAGACTTGCACTTCTTCTTTACCGCGCTGCTTCTCGACGCGGTGATTCGGTTCTGAAAGAATCTGGATCTCTCTTCCGCGAATTCTGATTTTCTTTCCCCGCTCGTCCTCCGAAATGACTTTGGCGTCCGAGAAATCAAAATACTTGGAGTAATCCTTCGTCTCCTTAGCCATGGTGTCGGCTCACTCCCTTACCTATCTATCTCACTGTCACACTTCATACGCAACTTACACTTCAAAAAATGCATTACACCAAATTATATCATGATTCATGGTTGATATCCAGATGATGGCTCAGAAACAAGGGGCGTATGGTAGGTATTGCCTAAATAAAATCATGCCGATTGTACATAATTGAAGTAAAATCAATTACTTACGAAAAAAAGAACGGAGGAACTCTAATGCCCCTATGGCTGGAAGTCGTTCTAAGAACATTGTCATCGGCTGTAATTCTATTTATTTTGACCCGACTGCTCGGCAAGAGACAGATTTCGCAATTGTCCTTCTTTGAGTATATTACGGGGATTACGATCGGAAGCATCACCGCTTATCTTTCGCTGGACGTAGACACCGATTGGTATTTGGGCCTCGTTTCGATGGTGGTCTGGTTTCTTGTTTCGCTGGGCATCGAGTACATTCAAATCAAGAGCAAAAAAGCCCGCGCCTGGATTGAGAGCACATCAACGGTTCTTATCAAAGACGGGAAGGTGTTGGAGGGCAATCTGAGGAAGGAGAAACTGACAAACGATGAGCTGCTCGAGCAACTGAGAAAAAAGAATGTTTTTGAGGCCGCCCAGGTGGAATTTGCGCTGATCGAACCCGACGGGAGTATCAACATGAAGTTAAAAAAAGAATATCAGCCCCTCACCGCCTCCGACCTTGGCCTCAAGCTGCCGGCTTCCTCCGAACCTCAAACCGTCATTATGGACGGAAAGATTCTGGACGCTCAGTTAGCGGCTAGCGGAAAGGAACGGCCTTGGCTTTTCGAACAGTTGAAGCAACAAGGATTATCCCCGGAACAGGTCAATCTATGTCAAGTCCAAGCAAATGGAGAGTTATATATAGACTTGTTTGAGGATCAAATAAAGTCTACTGAATCGCCGGAATAGTAAAAAAGACCCCACTGCTGTGAAAAGTGAGGTCTTCCGAGCCTTGGAGGCTTATGCTTATAGATTTATTCAACGATTTCGGCCGTGTCGCCATTGTTGGCACCGGCAGCATTGGCTTCATCCGTGTCGATATGCATGTCTAAGGCAAACGAATCCGAAACGCGGGCAATGACATTCTCCAGCACAAGGCCGCGCTCTCCGCCCAGACGCACTTTCAGCAGTTGCTTGTCGGCGATGCCCCATTTTTCGGCATCGGAGGTATGGAAGTGAATATGACGCGCCGCAACGATCACGCCTTTTTCGAGTTCGATTTCACCGGCTGGGCCTTTCACCTTGATTCCCGGTGTTCCTTCAATATTCCCGGATTCACGAACCGGAGCTTTCACGCCGATGGCAAATGAGTCCGTACGGGAAATTTCCAATTGCGAAGCCGGACGTGCCGGTCCCAGAATGCGAACTTTGTCGAACTGCCCTTTTGGCCCGATGACCGCAACCGTCTCATTTGCCGCAAATTGTCCGGGTTGGGACAACGGTTTGAACTCAGTGAGTTGATAACCGGCTCCGAACAAAGCTTCGATATGCTCTTGAGTCAGATGGATATGACGTGCCGAAACGCCGACTGGTACAGTTTTGCTCATGTTTATAACACTCCTCGTATATTCTCTATATCGATGACGATTCACATCGTTACCCATTATACACCTATTTCAAACAAAAACAAAAAGATGTCCGCAGGTGCAGGACATCTTTTTTGCGCTTATACGAATTCTGCAACAAGATTGTCAAACTCGCTCTTCTCCAGAGGAAGGGACTGATGGGCCAGCGGCTCGGGTTTGAAGCCGTGCACCATATTCTCATAGCTCTTCTTCTCTTTGTTCTGGTAAATGAGACCGGTAATCATGCTGCCCGTTTCCATCAGCTTAGCCATCGCCATGGCACGGTTGCTTGGATCATAATCCGGAACTGTATCCAGGTTGATGATATTCTCTTTGAACCAGTCATACGTGTTCACCTTGTTGAAAGTGACGCATGGACTGAATACATTGATCAAAGAGAACCCCTCGTGCTGAATCCCCTGTTCAATGAGGGAAGTCAACTGCTTCAGATCGCTTGAAAACGATTGTGCCACGAAAGTCGCTCCGGACGCCAGCGCGATTTCAAGCGGCGAAAGTGTAGATTCCACCGAACCTTCCGGGGTGCTTTTCGTTTTGAAGCCTTCTCCGCTGCGGGGAGAAGTTTGCCCTTTGGTCAGCCCGTAAATCTGATTATCCATAACGATGTATGTGATGTTGATGTTGCGGCGGATTGCATGGACAGTATGGCCCATGCCGATTGCAAACCCGTCGCCGTCCCCGCCGGAAGCGATCACCGTCAAATCGCGGTTTGCCAGCTTCACGCCTTGGGCAATCGGAAGAGCGCGGCCATGAATGCCGTGAAGACCATAGGCGTTAATGTAACCGGAGATGCGGCCGGAGCAGCCGATCCCCGAAATTACAGCCAGGTTTTCCGGCTCCAGCCCGACCGCCGCGGCCGCACGCTGGATAGCCGCCTGGATGGAGAAATCGCCGCATCCCGGGCACCAGTTCGGTTTGATGTTATTGCGGAACTCTTTAAAGGTTGCCATTCTTCACCAACTCCTCCTGTGCTTTGTTGCCGGCTGCGTTTTTGCATCTTTCGAACACTTCCGCTGGCAGGAACGGATTCCCGTCGTATTTAAGAACATTTACGACTTTGTCGTGATGTCCGACATTCAATTTGATCAGATTGGCCAATTGACCTGTGGCGTTATTTTCGATGACCACGATCTTCTTGGCCTTCTCCATTTGCTCCCGAACCTCGTCGACCGGGAACGGGTGCAACAGCCGGATCGTCATATGATTCGAAGTGATGCCCTCGCCGTTCAGGCGCAACCGAGCTTGATCGATCGTTCCTCCCGTCGAACCCATACCTACGATCAGCAGATCCGGCTCGGCATGCGGCGCATGCAGATGGATCGGATTCTCCACTTCCAGCTTCGCCAGCTTGCGGAGACGTTTATCCATCATCTTCTTCCGGTTGATCGGACTCTCCGACGGACGTCCCGCTTCATCGTGCTCCACGCCGGTCACATGGTGAATGCCGTTCTTCTCACCGGGGAGAACCCGAGGGGAGATCCCGTTTTCCGTAAAGGCGTAACGGTTAAACATGCTGGAGTCCTCGCGGTCCGGGATATCCTTGACGATGTACCCGCGGTCGATTTGAACCTTGTCGAAATCGAGGCCTTCACAGGATTGCTTGCCCAGCGACAGCTGCAGATCCGTAGCCAGAATGACCGGAACCTGGTATTTATCCGCAAGGTTAAACGCCTGAACCGTATCGTAGAAACACTCCTCGATGGAGCTCGGAGCCAGCACGATCTTCGGTATTTCCCCGTGCGTGCCGTAAATGAGCGCGCTGATGTCGCTCTGCTCCTGCTTCGTCGGAAGACCCGTACTCGGGCCGCCGCGCTGCGTATCCACGATCACGACCGGAATTTCCGTCATCCCCGCAAGACCGATCGCTTCCATCATCAGCGAGAGCCCCGGTCCGGCCGAAGCGGTCATCGTACGTACGCCAGCATAACTGGAGCCGATCGCCATCGTGATGGCCGCAATTTCATCTTCCGTCTGGACTACCGTGCCGCCGAATTTCGGCAGCTTCTTAATCAGATACTCCATAATTTCCGAAGCCGGTGTGATCGGGTAGGCGCTCATGATGCGGCATCCCGCCGCCACGGCTCCCAAGCCGATCGCATCGTTGCCGATCATAAACAGCTTCTGTTTGCCGTCGGCCGGCTCCAGCTTAAATTCCTCCAGCGGCCCGCCCGCAAGCTCGAGAACGTAGTCCGCACCGCGCTTGACCGCCTCGATGTTCTTCTCGACGATGGCCGGACCTTTCCGGCCGAACTCTTCCTCAACCGCTTTATTGAATACTTCGAGCGGCAATCCCAGGAGAGCCCAGGATGCCCCGGAAGCAACCATATTCTTCATTAGCGAAGTGCCCAGTTCTTCCGCAATGCTCGTAATCGGAACCGCAAACAACTTCGCGTCCGTCCCTTCCGGAACGACCGGATTAAATTTGGCATCCGCTACAATCACCCCGCCGCTGCGGAGCTCATGCGCGTTTAGATCGATACTTTCCTGGTCAAAAGCGACTAAAATGTCCAAGTCGTCGGAAATCGCGCGAATCGGCTTGGTACTGATCCGGATTTTATTATTCGTATGTCCGCCTTTAATACGGGAAGAAAAATGCCGATAACCGTACAGATAATAGCCCAACCGGTTCAAGGCCGTCGAAAAAATCCGGTCCGTACTTTCAACGCCTTCCCCTTGCTGTCCACCGATCTTCCAAGACAATTGACTAATCAAGATCGCCCACCCCTTTAATGTATCGCACCATAGTTTAGTGAATAGTAGTGCTAACAGAATGAAAACCTATGAGAGATCATATAGAAATCCCCGATATTTGTGAACATTCTGTTTCAGAGTCATGTCAATTTTATGTCTCCGGGGTGTAAAAAGCAAGCGTTTTCTACCCTTTTTCGTATAGTAGTTTTCGATGAAATCAATCTCGTAATTGGATCAATTAAAGCGCTTACTTATTTTGAGGGAGCCACTTTTTTAAAAACGTCCGCCCGTTCCCGGACAACCACCCATAAACCAGGTTTTCAGGATAGTGCTTTAAAAGAAGATTGGCAAATTCCCTCAGCTGGCCGGCATGTCTCAAACCTTCGATATGGGTATCGATCCCGTCGAAATCCGAGCCGAGCATCAGGATGTTCTCCCCACCCAGACTGCAAATATGATCGATGTGCGGCAAAAGATCGGATGCGCTCACTTGAGGCGCCTTCTTAACAAACCAGGGGACAAATGTTAGCCCGATTCTTCCCTCGAGGGAGATGATCGCTCTGATTTGATCATCCCGCAGGTTCCTCACATGCGGACAGACGCTGTAGGCGTTGGAATGGGAGGCGAGGAAGGGAATTCCGGCCTCTTCCGCCAGTTCGGCCACCTCCCAAAATCCTTTTACCGACAGATGCGATACATCCAGTATGATCCCTAACCTGTGGCAAGCTTTAACCAGTTCCACGCCTTGCGGCGTAAGCCCTCCCCCTCGGGGCTCCAGAATTCCGTCGGCCGCCCAATTGCCATAATTCCAGGTCAGCCCGAGAAGCCTCACGCCCCGTTCATAGCACAGCTGCAGGTAATGCATATTGGCTTCCAGGCCGTCCACCCCTTCCAAAGCGAGCAGGGCGCCAAGCTGCCCCGACGCCTCCACCCTATCGAGGTCCTGAACCGTGGTTATGGGCATCAGACCTCTGGGTACGACCTTTTGCCGGAAGATTTCGAGCTGCTCCAGAATGGATTCAAACTTGGGCTTTCCCCGTTTTTCCGATAAAAAAATCGCAAAACATTGCATTTTCACTCCGCCCTGACCCATGCGCGCAAGATTCACATCCAGCCGGTTGTCCCCGAGAAAATCCAAGCTCGCATCCATCTGCATTTTGCAAAGGACATCACAATGAAAATCCCATATTTCCGGTTTCATTTCCTTCTCCTCCGCTCCCTCACGAATCTATGACCCTCTTTTGCCGTACCAATGCAAAAAAACCTGTTTACTCTAGCGTAAACAGGCCTCATTCGTAAACTTCTTATATTATCTAGGTTCTACAATCAATTTAATCGCGGTTCGGTCTTCCCCGTCGATGACGATATCCGTAAAGGCCGGGATGCAAATCAAATCGACGCCGCTAGGCGCCACAAATCCCCGGGCAATCGCTACCGCTTTTATGGCTTGGTTGAGTGCACCCGCTCCAATGGCCTGTAGTTCAGCAGCGCCACGTTCTCTTAACACTCCAGCAAGCGCACCGGCGACGGAGTTAGGATTGGATTTTGCTGAAACTTTTAATACTTCCATGGTAAGTACCTCCTGGGAATAATGGTTTGATTGATCCCACTACTTAGAAGATATTCGGGGGAATTCAAAAAATTCCTTCTTTTTTCCCAGGGTCACTACGACCGGTTCAGCTCATGATCCACTCATCTTCCAGCAGGCGTATCTTTTGGATGCTTTTGGCCCGGCCCGTCGACTCGTCGAGTTCAACGAAGCATCCATGAAATTGCCACTTGCCCTCACATACCTGAAAACGAACCGGCAATTGGGTCGTGAACTTCCGCAATACGGCCGTCCTTTCCATCCCCAAAATCCCTTCCCGGGAACCGACCATCCCCGCATCCGTTAGATAGGCCGTTCCTTGCGGCAAAATGGTATCATCGTTGCTCTGCACATGAGTATGGGTCCCTACGACCAGCGACACACGCCCGTCCAAATGCCAGCCCATCGCAATTTTCTCGGAGGTGGCTTCCGCATGGAAGTCAACCAAGATGCACTTCGTTTTCTTGGACAAGCTCCCCACGATTTCGTCCGCCATCCGGAACGGATCTTCGAGCGGAGGCAGGAAGGTGCGGCCCATCAAGTTGACAAGGGCCAGCTCTTTTCCATTTGCCTTGATTACCGTATGTCCCTGCCCGGGCGTTCCGGGCGGATAATTCGCGGGCCGCACCATGCGCGCTTCATCATCGATAAAATCAAAAATTTCTTTATTGTCCCAAGTGTGGTTCCCCATCGTCAGGCCGTGAATGCCCAGCTCAAAAAACTCCTTGGCGATTTTGGCCGTGATGCCTCGTCCGGAAGCGGCGTTTTCCCCATTCGCGATAATGATATCCGGGTTATATTTGGATTTTAAATGAGGAAGCGTCTCTTTGAGGGCTTTTCGCCCCGTGTTCCCTACTATATCTCCGATAAACAGAACTTTAATGGTATTTCCTCCTCTGTCTTCGTATACTCGTTAGAATGAAAAAGCGGCCCGCAGGGGGCCACTTTTCAGCATAACCTTTACTTGGCGTATTCAACCGCCCGCGTCTCGCGAATCACGGTAACCTTGATATGTCCCGGATAATCCAGTTCACTCTCAATGGTCTTCGTAATGTCTCTCGCCAGGCGGAACGCTTCCGCGTCATCGATCTTCTCAGGCTGCACCATAACGCGAACCTCGCGGCCCGCTTGAATGGCAAAGGATTTCTCCACGCCTTCGAACGATTCGGATATTTCTTCGAGCTTCTCCAAACGCCGGATATACGTTTCCAGCGTTTCCCGGCGCGCGCCTGGTCTTGCCGCCGACAGGGCGTCAGCCGCACCGACCAGCATGGCGATGACCGAGGTCGCTTCGCAATCTCCGTGATGGGAGGCGATACTGTTGATGACAACCGGATGCTCTTTGTATTTCTTAGCCAGTTCCACGCCGATTTCGACATGAGATCCTTCCACTTCATGATCAAGCGCTTTACCGATATCGTGAAGCAACCCGGCGCGTTTGGCGAGCGTAATATCTTCACCAAGCTCTCCAGCCATCAAACCGGCCAGATAAGCCACCTCCATGGAGTGCTTCAACACATTCTGTCCGTAGCTTGTCCGGAACTTCAGACGACCCAGGATTTTGATCAAATCCGGATGCAAGGCATGCACGCCGACCTCAAAGGTGGCCTGCTCCCCGTATTCACGAATCCGTTCGTCGACTTCACGACGGGATTTCTCCACCATCTCTTCGATCCGCGCCGGATGAATTCTGCCGTCCGCCACCAGTTTCTCCAGTGCCGTGCGCGCGATTTCCCGACGAATCGGGTCAAAGCCCGACAGAATGACGGCTTCCGGCGTATCGTCGATGATCAGGTCGATCCCCGTGAGGGTTTCCAGCGCCCGGATGTTACGGCCCTCCCGGCCGATGATCCGTCCCTTCATTTCCTCATTCGGCAAGGTAACGACCGAGACCGTCGTCTCCGCAACGTGATCCGCCGCGCAGCGTTGAATGGCCAGCGTAATGATTTCGCGTGATTTCTTATCCGCTTCTTCCTTCGCTTGCTGTTCGATATCCTTGATCATCTGAGCCGTTTCATGGCGAACTTCCTGCTCCACATTGTTCAAAATAATGGTGCGGGCATCCTCCATCGTCAAATTCGAAATCCGTTCCAGTTCCTGAACCTGACTCTTGTAAATCTGATCAATCTGCTGCTGTGTTTCTTCAATTCGTTTCTCTTTGCCGGCCACTTGCTCTTCTTTACGTTCCAGCGATTCCAATTTTTTATCCAGCGACTCTTCTTTTTGCAACAATCGTCTTTCTTGTCGTTGAATTTCATTCCGACGTTCACGAATGTCTTTATCAGCTTCGGTTCTCAGCTTATGGACTTCGTCCTTCGCTTCCAGAACCGTTTCCTTTTTCAGTGCTTCCGCGTCCTTCCTGGCATTCTCCAGGATTAAGTCCGCATCTTTCTCCGCACTGGAAATTTTAGCTTCAACAAGAGATTTGCGAATAAAATACCCGATCCCGAACCCAAAGAATAAAGCGGCTGCAACGAGAACGATCCAGATTCCTGCATTCATCTGTTCACCTCCTCGTTGTTTCCTCCAAGGCATTCCTTGGGATGTTTGCAGTTGTAATTTTCTCAATCATCATCATACAAAGAATTCATTACAGGCCGATTAGGCGAAGCTCTCCATGTGTGAATGATGCATATTCCACAACAGCCACAAACGGAACATTGGCCTTCATGTTTGAAAAAATGAATCCATTCCGGGCCCCGAATTTTTGGAAGGAAAAAAAGGTCCCGACAAAAATAGATTCATGTTCATTTTATTATTTGGCGAAAGATATTGTCAAGCGAATGTCACATTCCTCGTCCCGCTTAGATATCCTCCCACTCCTCTTCTTCGTGCAGTCCGTCACCCTGGGCAAGCTCGCGGACCACCCTGGAAACCAACGAGCCCGAAAAACCTCGCCGCAGCAAAAACGCACCGGTCTTCCGCTTCTTGTCGGCCGCCTCCCCCGTGGACGTCCGCCATTTCTTGACGGCCAGCTCCTTGGCGCTCGCATATTCGTCCTCTTCGCTGACAGCCCCGAGGGCGTCCTCGATCAGCGGCTTGGATATCCCTTTCTGGCGTAGTTCATGCTTGACCCACATCTTTCCCTTGCCGCGGTTGCGAACACGCTGTCCGGCCCATTCCTGGGCGTATGCGGCATCGTTCAACAGCCCTTCTTCCGTCAGTCGGCCAACGACCCCGGCGACTGTCTCTTCGTTCCATCCCTTTTCGCCTAATCGGATGGTCATTTCATAAGCCGTCCGCGGCTTCCGGCCGAGATATTGAAGCGCATCCGCATAGGCGCGCTGCCTTTCATCGGCGAGGACGATCTCTTCCAGCTCGCTTTTGGTAAAAACCGCGCCCTTGATCATCCTGTATTTAATCATGACATCCTCATGGACTTCCAGCGCGTAAGGACCGAACGATATCCGGTAACGGAATTTGGGACGTTTCAGCAGCAATACGGAAGTAATCGTCAGCTCGGTACCCTCCGGAAAGCTATCGATGCCGCCTGCTTCCGATCCGGAAGTCTGAGCCCCACCCGTTTTCGGCTCTATGGAATGCCGGCCTCGGTCTTCTTCCCAAAATCCTTCCTCCGAGATGTCTACGATCCCGCTTGCTTCTTCCTTCCCCCTGTTTTGGGAATGCCGGCTTCCCCCTCCGCCCCAGCGTCTCTGCATCTTCTGTTCCGCCCCCTACTCCATGTTTAACTCTATCCCAAACAAAAGCGCTCTGTTCCGGCAAATACCGGTCTCAGAGCGCTTCATCAGCAAAAATGTATTATTCTTCGAAAAGCGCCTGCTCTTCTTGCGCTTCAGCTTCAAGGTCGCTAGACGAAGCAGGAGCCACCGCAGTCGTCAGGTTGCTGGCTTCACGAATCTTTTGTTCGATCGCATTGGCGATTTCCGCATGCTCTTTAAGATATTGCTTCGCATTCTCGCGCCCCTGGCCCAAGCGCTCACCCGCATAGGAATACCAGGCGCCACTCTTGTCCACAATATCCAACTCTACGCCGATATCGATAATGCTGCCTTCCCTGGAGATCCCTTCGCCGTACATAATATCGATTTCCGCCTGTTTGAAAGGAGGTGCGACTTTATTCTTGACGACTTTAATCCGTGTGCGGTTACCTACCATATCATTGCCCATCTTGATCGTTTCCACCCGGCGCACGTCAAGGCGTACCGTTGAGTAGAATTTCAGGGCGCGGCCCCCTGGTGTGGTCTCGGGGTTACCGAACATAACGCCAACCTTCTCGCGCAACTGGTTAATGAAAATCGCGATCGTCTTCGATTTGCTGATCGCACCGGACAATTTGCGGAGAGCCTGGGACATGAGGCGGGCTTGAAGACCGACATGGGAATCCCCCATTTCACCTTCGATTTCCGCCTTTGGAACCAACGCGGCTACGGAGTCAATAACAATAACATCCACGGCGCCGCTGCGCACGAGCGCCTCGGCGATTTCAAGCGCCTGTTCGCCCGTATCCGGCTGGGACAGCAGCAACTCGTCAATGTTTACGCCAAGCTTGTTGGCATAAGAGGGATCAAGCGCATGCTCCGCGTCGATAAACGCGGCTTGTCCGCCGATTTTCTGAACTTCGGCGATCGCATGAAGCGCCACCGTCGTTTTACCGGAAGATTCCGGCCCGTATACTTCGATAATCCGGCCGCGAGGAAGCCCTCCCGTACCGAGTGCTATATCTAATGCCAACGATCCACTAGGGACGATTTCCACCTGCATATGGGTGGATTCTCCCAGCTTCATGATCGAACCTTTACCGAATTGTTTTTCTATTTGACGAAGCGCCATTTCAAGCGCAGCACGACGATCTGACAATCAGCTCACATCCTTAAATATAATTATAAAGGAATTCTTACATTTATAATTGTACCTTGTTTTGGAACGTTTGCCAAGCGTTTTTTCGAACATACATTCGTAATTTTTTCTGTTCCCTATAAAGGCCCTCTGACCCAACCGGAATGTCCGTTGGAAGGTACCGGCGAATGAGGGCATCCTCAGCGCATCCTTCCATTGCCGGCTTCTTCCTGTAAGGGAAACGTTGAGCTCCTCTCCTTTCCATGAAGCATTGGTTGCCTTTTAAACTCTAAATAAGGCAGCGGTGTAAGGCGTACTGCCCTCTCTATTGCCGATTTGTAAGTCAGCGCCAATTCGCCGGAAATTCCCCGCTTTGGGTGGGAGTAGCAGTGAAGTAGCACTTTTCATCACCCGATGGAAGGCTAAAGAACGAAAAAGAACCGCAGCACAACTTAACAGTTTGCTACGGTTCTTCCGTACACCCATTATATATCCCCGCCCAAGGAATGGCAAGGGGACGAGTCCAACCTAAAACCTGGCTTACTTGGCAGCCCGCTCGGCTTTTAGCCGCTTCCAAAGGTGGTACAGCACCGTTTTGGCCGAACGCAAACGGATCGTATCGCGATTTCCTTTCAGGTTGAGCTCGTAAACCTCGGTTTCTCCGCCGCGGCGGGAAATGCCGATATAGACGAGACCCACGGGCTTCCGCTCCGAGTACCCCGGGCCGGCTACCCCGGTAATGGACAAACCGAAATCGGTGTCCACGATCATCCGCACCTGTTCCGCCAGTACCTGGGCGGTTTCGGCGCTGACGGCACCGGGTGCGTTCTCGCCTTCAAGAAGATCGTGCGGAACGTTCAGCAACTTCTCCTTCATCCCATTGGAATAGCAGACGATGCCGCCGAGAAAAACGGTGGCGCTGCCCGGGACGCTGGTGATGGATTGCATCAGCAGCCCGCCCGTGCAGCTCTCGGCGGCACTAACCGTCAAGCCCATTTCGGTCATCAGATCTACGATTGTTTTTTCGATCGTTACATCTTCGTTCGCATACAAGTGCTCGGGCAGCCGCGAGGCAATCTCGGCTTCCAGCTTGTCCAGCTTCGCCATCGCCTCGCTTTCCGTGCGGGCTTTGGTGGAGATGCGGACCGTCACTTCGCTCTCCTTGGCATAAGGAGCGAGCGTCGGATCGGTCTGATTTTCCACCAAATCCATCAGCTTGGTCTCAAGCCCGGATTCTCCAATCCCGGCGAACTTCAGCATTTTGGAATATAACGGCTCCTCCTGCGTCAAAGCATGCTGCAGTATCCACGGCCTGGCCTGCCGTTCGAACATCGGCTTCAGCTCCGACGGCGGACCCGGCAGCAAAATGTAAAACTTCCCGTCATGGGCGATGGCGTTGCCGACGGCAAGGCCGGTTTCATTCGGCAGCGGGGTTCCGCCGTCAACAACCAGCGCCTGGCGCCGGTTGTTTTCCGTCATCGGGATGCCCCGTCCCTCAAAATACCGGTCCACGTGGTCCATCGCCATCCGGTCGATGTGCAGCGATCTGCCCAAAACCGCGGCGACCGCGTCCTTCGTCAAGTCATCCTGGGTGGGGCCGAGTCCGCCGGTTAAAATCAGCAGATCCGCCCGCCCCAAAGCGGTAGTGATCGCATGGGAGAGCCGGCTCAAATTATCGCCGACCACGGTTTGATAATAAACATCGACCCCGAGAGCGGCCAGCTCCTGGGACAAGTACTGCGCATTCGTATTTACGATTTGACCGAGCAGCAGCTCGGTGCCGACTGCGATGATTTCTGCTTTCATTCTCATATCTCCTTCGGGAGGGTGCCTGTCCGTTTACATCTTGGAAAAATTGAGCACATTTCTGTTCTTTACAAAATAATCGATGCCCGAGTAAATCGTAATGATCGCCGCGAGCCAGATTGCAACCTCATCGAACGGGAAATGAACCCATTCGAACGGAAAATTGTTCAGCAAAAGCGCCGAAATCGCCACAATTTGCGTAATTGTCTTCGCTTTTCCCCAATTGCTGGCGGCAATCACGGAACCTTCAAGCAGCGCCACCTCGCGAAGGCCCGTCACCGCAAACTCCCGGCTGATGATGACGACCGCAATCCAGGCGTCGCACTTGCCCATCGCCACCAGCGAAATAAGCACGGCCGCCACGAGCAGCTTGTCCGCCAGCGGGTCGAGCAACTTGCCGAGATTCGTCACTAAATTGTGCTTGCGGGCGATATACCCGTCGATGCCGTCGGTGCTGGCGGCCACAATGAACAGAAACGCCCCGATAAGCTGATTCAGCGGAAGCGAAAAAGTACCGATGCTAAGTTCATAACTCAGCCATTCCACATCGAGAAGCAAAAACAACAGCATCAGCGGGATCATAAAAATCCGGGCCAGTGTAATCCGATTCGGCAGATTCACGAGACAGCCTCCCCTGACAGATCGTATTCATAGGCGTGCGTAATGCGCACCTTGGTGATTTCCCCGATACCGGAGGAATAATTGGTAACAAAAACCTCCCCGTCGATTTCCGGAGCGTCATATTGGGAACGTCCCACATAGACGTCGGTGCGTCCATCATAGCGTTCCACCAATACATCGAGAACCTGGCCGACGTATTTGCCGCTGTTTTCGTTCGCGATGGCGCGTTGGATTTCCATCAACGTGTTGGCCCGCCATTCTTTGACTTCCTCGTCAATCTGGCCAAGCAAACGCGATGCGGGAGTATCCTCCTCCTTGGAGTATGTAAATACACCCAATCTGTCAAACTTAATCTCGCGGACAAAATTGCACAAGGCCTTAAATTCTTCTTCCGTCTCCCCCGGGAATCCGACAATGAGAGATGTACGAAGCGATACCCCCGGGATTCTGTCCCTGATTTTGGCGATCAATTCCCGAATATCCCGATTCCGGCCAGGTCGGCGCATCCGCTTCAAAACGGCATCTTCGCTATGCTGCAGCGGCATGTCCACGTACTTGCAAATCTTCGGGTTGGAAGCCATCGTTTCGATCAACTCGTCCGTAAAAAAACCGGGATAAGCATAATGCAGTCTGACCCACTCAATTCCCGGCACTTCAGTTACCCGGTTCATCAATTCGGCCAATTTGTATTCCCCGTAGAGATCACTTCCGTAGTTGGTGGAGTCCTGGGCGATCAGACTGACTTCTTTCACGCCCTGCCCGGCCAACTGCTTCACTTCGGCCAAAATCGATTCGATGGAACGGCTTCGAAATTTCCCGCGCATGATGGGAATGCTGCAAAACGTACAATTGTTATCGCAACCCTCGGCTATTTTTACATATGTCGTATGCCGTGCCGTGGACAATTTACGCGGCAAGCTCTCTTCATAATTAAACACAGGGTTTCCGACTTGAATCGGTTTTTTCCCTTTCAGAGCTTCATCCACAATTTGGTTGATATTATAAAAATCCCCCGTCCCGACAATCCCGTCGATTTCCGGCATTTCCTCCATCAAGGCTTGCTTGTAACGCTGCGTCAGGCAACCGGACACGATCAGTGCTTTCAGCTTTGCCGTTTCCTTCAATTCCGCAAGATCCAGAATCGTATTCACGGATTCTTCTTTGGCGGCATCGATAAAACCGCAGGTGTTGACGATGATCACCGTGGCTTCCTCCGGCTGTTCCACCAACCTGTATCCCCGCTCATCGATCAGCCCCGACATAATTTCCGAGTCAACGAGATTTTTCTCACAGCCTAGTGTAACGATTTTCACTTTTTCCGTCATGAGTTCGATCCCCCATTGCAATAGCGCCTTACTGCCGTTGATTTCCATTGATTAAAACCTAATTAAGTATAATATTTATGCATCAGCCCTGTCAAAATCATGAAAAAGTCCCGCGCGGCATCCGGGGAGCGGCGTGAGACTCTGGCGGTGTTATTTAAAATTGGTAAACTGCAGATCGACGGTTAGATCGGCTTTTTTGAGCATTTGGATAATTTGCTGCAAATCATCCCGACTTTTCCCGGTCACGCGGATTTGGTCGCCTTGAATCTGACTCTTGACTTTAAGCTTCGAATCCCGAATCAGTACGTTGATCTTCTTGGCGTTCTCCTGATCGATGCCTTGTTTCAAATTAATCCGCTGGCGCACGGTACCCAAGGAAGCGGGCTCCACTTTTCCGTAGTCCAGGTTTTTAATCGGCAGACCGCGCTTGATCATTTTCGATTGTAAAATGTCAATGACCGCACCCAGTTTATACTCGTCATCCGAGACAATCACCAAGACATCCTTTTCGACCTTCAACTCGCTCTTGGTCCCCTTGAAGTCGAAGCGGTTGGCAATTTCCCGTTCCGTTTGGTCAATGGCGTTCGTTAATTCCTGCATGTCCATTTTGGAAACAATATCGAATGAGCTTTCGGAAGCCATAATCCACAATCCTTTCCCATATCTTATATTTCTTAATTATATGTAAAATAAATTACAAAGTCGAGCAAGAGCCCTCTTGCAAAAAAAGAAGGAGCGCCTTTGCCGCTTTCGGCTAGACGCTCCTAAGGGTTATTCGACGGTTCCTTCGCTGTTCAAACCTTCCTCGCCGCCTTGAACGCCGGTGCCATCGGCGCCTTCGTTCAAAGCGGTGCCCTGATCCCCATTCGCATTACCAAGGTTGAGCTGAATTTTGGTGGTGGATTTGCCGTCCTCCACGACTTGCCCACCGACCGTGATGACAGTGTTCGATGAAGCGCCAGACTTGATATACAGGCCTTCCGGACCGAGGTCATACGTCAAAACGTCGCCTTCGGACGTATTACTATAGTACAGCTTCTCTCCGCGGCGATCGCCCTTGCGGACTTCCACCCAGCTTTTTCCGGACGCTGTAATAACCACCTTCACCGGCTCGCTTCCTGAAGCCTGAACCAAAAATTTGGTCGTGCTCCCGTCTTTACCGTCAGGCGTCACCACAATTCCTTGCTGGCCGGTGTTTCCGGTTTCCCCATCCGTCCCGGTACCTTCGTTCCCTGCCTCCGTACCGTTGTCCTCGGGTACGCCATTACCGCCGGCATTCGGTGTCGCGGCGCCTCCACCCGGAGTGTCCCCGCCGGCTGTGCTGTCATTTCCGTTCTGGCCAGCGGCATTATTGGTTTTTCCCTCCTGGCGAACATCGGTTACTGGAGTCGGATCCGGCTCTTCCCCTTTCGCTTGGTCGCTTTTTCCCCACACGGCAAAATACATGTAAATAACGGCCAGGATCATAACGGCGAACGACCACATCAATGTCGTTGATAACCATTTGGAATTCCGCTCCGCCACACGGGAACTTCTCCGCTTCTGCAGCACCGGTTCCATTGTCGGCTCCGGGTCGACGTCCGGAACCTGCTGCTTGTGTTCCGTCAGCAGTTCATCCGCATCGACCCCGACCGTCTCGGCATAGGTTTTGATAAACGCACGAACATAGAAACTCCCCGGAAGCACCTTATAATCCCCTGATTCGATGGCTTCCAAGTACCTTTTTCGAATTTTTGTCATTTCCTGAACGTCGTCCAGAGACAGTCCTCTGGCTAGGCGGGCTTCCTTTAATTGCTGGCCCAAATCCGACACAACCATCACCTCCTGTAGTAATTCATCTTAAAGTTTGCTATATGGAGCAGCCTCACGGCCGCTTATAAATCGTCGGTATAAATTGTCGTAAACGTATCATAAACGATTTGCTCATCAGGATTGTTTCGCAATTCGATAATTATGTCAAAATTGTCATAAGTATATTCCGTTTCCTTCACGAATACATCCGGGTGTTCAATGACGATCGTGGACGGGCTTTCCATCAGATCCTGCAAAAGCTGATAGTGCTTTTCATTTGAACGCAAAGTGCTGATGATGCCATCGATAATAAACACATTGTGCGGATTCATCTCCTCCTCGGAGAGTTGACTCCGCACGGTCTGTCTCAACAGGGTAGAAGACACGAAAGTCCAGCGTTTCATCGCACAGACGCTTCCGGCGATAATGGATTCCGTCTTGCCGACTCGAGGCATCCCGCGAAGGCCGATGACCTGGTGTCCTTCCCTTTTAAATAATTCACCCAAAAAATCGACAAGCAATCCAAGCTCATCCCGCGTGAAGCGGAACGTTTTGCGATCGTCGGAGTCCCTGACGATATACCGGCCGTGCCGGACCGCCAACAAATCGACCAAACGCGGGCTGCGTAGGGCGGTCACCGTAATGCTGTCCGCTTTGCGCAGCATCTGGTCGATCAGGGTGATTTTGTCGTCGTCATCGCACTCCAGAAGAAGACCGCGAGTCTCCCCCTCGACTCCGTTGATAGTCAAGATGTTAACCTCCAGCATCCCCAGCATGGAGGCAATATCCCCGAGCAGCCCAGGGCGGTTATTATGTATTCTATATTCTAAATACCATTGTTTCGGCTCCATACTCCCACCTCGTTACTCTCTTTACCGTCATTCGACAAAATAGGTCTATTTTCCTGCTTTTTCTGTGAACTTGTTTTCCTTTTCCGTCGATCCCGCGAAGAAAAAAATAATCAATACGTGTTTTATGATATATAAAATAGAAATGAAAGGCAAGCCGAGGGGGGAAATGGGAGAAAAGCTCCCGTCAAGGGAGCTTTTCAAAGCCAGACTATGCGTTTTTCTTCGCCAATTTGACCATCAGACGAGCGATGGTTTTGCGCTCCTCCTCATCCCCCACGTCCCAAATTTCCTTTAGGGCGCGGTTGGATTCGTTTTGAGGATCGACCTTGTCGTCAAGAAATCCGCCGATTTCATAGGCGAGGTTAGAGATCGCTTCCTCGCTCATTCCCGCGTTTTCCGCGTGCTTCACGCGATCGCCGAGGAACTTTTTCCAAGTATCGAAATTTTTGAGTACTGTTGACATTTTTTAAATCCTCCTTCGGTTGGCGATTTAAAATCAACAGTCGTAATATGTCACTTTTCATCGAGCTTTATTCATGTACACACAAGGGGACAACATCAGGTGACCCAGCCGCCGTTCGGGCTGATGATCTGTCCCGTAATATAGCCGGATTCAGGCAGCGCAAGAAAATAGACCAACGAGGCGATCTCTTCGGGAGTAGCGAGTCTTCCCGCAGGAATTTCTTCCTCGAGCTGTCTCATTTCCTCCGCGTCGAAACGGGCCATCATTTCCGTTTTTACCGCCCCGGGGGCAACGGCGTTCACCGTTACTCCGGACGGGGCCAGTTCTTTGGCCAACGCTTTGGTAAATGCGTTGACGCCGCCTTTGGCCGCGGAGTAAACCACCTCGCAAGAGCCGCCGGATATGCCCCAAATCGACGAAACGTTGATAATTCGGCCGAACCGCTGCGCGACCATGTAGGGCATGAACGCCTGGCTGCACAGGAACACGCTTTTCAAGTTGACGTTCATGACGTCATCCCACGCTGTTTCTTCCACATCGGCCAGCATGCCGTAGTGGGAAATTCCCGCGTTATTGACCAGGATATCGGGCCGGAAACCATGGCTCTCCAGCTTTTCCTTCATCCGCAGAATCTGTTCCTTGCTTCTCAAATCAGCGGATACCGTGTAGACTCTGGACCCCAGCTCCAAACATTTGCGGGCGACTTCATTGGCGGCTTCGTGCGAGTTCATGTAGTGAATCACGACATTCATTCCGACGGAGGCGAAACGCTGCGCGATTTCCGCGCCGATTCCCCGGCTTGCCCCGGTAATAAGCACCGTCATTTCTCCGATGTTCTTCTCAATCCCATGTTGCCAAGCCATGCTAAGGGCTCACCACCAGCGATACGGCAAGCTGGTTCCAATCGATGTGCTCGCGCAGCCGCGCATTCACCTCATCGAGCGATAGCGATTCATAAACCGGCAGCACGTCGAAAAGGTCCCCGCCCCGGAACCGGTAACGCGTGAACTCATGGGCGATGTTCTCCGGCGAATTCAGCATTCTTAAATAGCCGCCGATTTTTTTCTTGCGGGCCCGTTCGAAATCTTCTTCCCGGTAACCGGAGGCAGTCACGCTCTTGATCTCCTCGGTTATCATTTGCAGCAGTTTTTCCGGATCCTTCGTATCCCCGCCGATCGCGGAAAACGCGTAATTGGGATTGCTGTTGTATTCGTGCGAAAAACTGTCGGAGATCAGATCCATATCATACAGCTTCTGGTACAATTTCGTACTTGGCCCCAGCAGCAAATCGAGCGCCACTTTGGTGGCCAGATCCCGACGGAGCAGTTCCGCCCCGCTAAAGCCGAGTTTGGTTTCCTTAAACCCGAACAGGCATTTCGGCAGTGAAACCGGCAGTTTGGATTCCCTGCGAACCTCATTTACGCCGCTCGGTTCCGGATCAAATTTTCTTTCGATCGCGCCTTGCGGCGAATATTCCTTTTTGGCCTGGTTATCCCGAACAAGACGGAACACCTCCTCCGGATCCACGCCCCCGACCACGAACAGCAGCATATTGCTGGGATGATAAAACGCATTGTAACAAGTATAAAGCGTCTCTTTCGTAATCGTCCCGATGGACTCGACCGTCCCCGCAATGTCGATATGCACCGGGTGATCCTTGTACATGGCTTCGATCAAGCCAAAATACACTCTCCAATCCGGATTATCGCGGTACATGCCGATCTCCTGGCCGATAATTCCTTTCTCCTTCTCCACGTTCTGATCCGTAAAGTAGGGATGCTGCACAAAATTGATCAACGTTTCCAGGTTGGCGGATATGTTCTCGGTGGCCGAGAACAGATAGACCGTCTGGTCAAAGCTCGTGAACGCATTCGCCGAAGCCCCCTGGGAAGCGAATTTGGCAAAGATGTCACCTTCGGGCTCCTCAAACATTTTATGCTCCAGAAAATGGGCGATGCCGTCCGGTACCGATACTTCTTCCTGGCCCGCCACCTGAAATCGGTTGTCGATGGAGCCGTATTTCGTGGAGAAAGTGGCGTAGGTTCTCTGAAATCCCGGTTTCGGCAAAACATAGACCTGCAGCCCATTATTCATCGTTTCCCGGTATAGTGTTTCTTGTAATGCATCATAGCGGATTTCTTCCACCGGTCATTCCTCCTTTGGCCCTGTCAGAAAGTAAATCGTATCCAGTTGGAACGTCTCAGCCGCTTTGACGACATCCGCCGCAGTGACCTTCTCCACCTGGGCGAGCAAATCCTCGACCGGACGCTCTTTGCCGGAGAGAACCCGGTTGAAATCATAGGCGATCATCTCAAACGCCGAATCTTGCATCTCCTGCAGACTGTTACGTATCATCGCCTTGGTCTGCGTCATTTCCAGATCGCTGATCTCCCCGGCGCGCATACTGTCCAACTGCGCCTGAATAATTCGGAGCGCCTTCTCATAGTTGGCGATCTCGATGCCCGATTGGATCGTCATCAAGCCTTTATGTCCGTCGTATCGGGAAGCGGCATAATAAGCGAGGCTTTCTTTTTCGCGCACATTCATAAACAGCTTGGAATGCGGATAACTTCCCAATATTCCGCTGTACAAAAGCGCGGCCGCATACTGATCATCCCTGTAAGTAATCGACGTCCGCAGCCCGAGGTTGAGCTTGCCCTGATTGACATCCAAGCGCTCTTGCACCGTACGGAGTTCTTTAGGCGGCGTATTCTTCTGCTCCGGAGCGTAGTTCGGCGAATCCGACCGGTCCAGGTCGAACATGTTCTCCACCAGTTCCTGCACCTCGGCGAGCGTAGTGTCACCGACCACATAGAGATCCAGACTGGCCTGGCGCAGCCAATTCCGATAGGCTTCGTACAGCGTTTCAGGCGTAATAGTATCCAGATCGCTGCGTTGCCCAAGCGGATGAAGCCGGTAAGGATCGCCCTCAAACATGACCTCTATACAGCGCTCAGCAGCGTAGCGGATTTTATCGTTAATGATGCTTTCCAGCTTCTTGCGGACATTTTCCCGTTCCGTATTCACATAAGCGGCACGGAAACCGCTATTCTCCAATACGGGCTTAGTTACGACCTCTCCCAAAAAGGCAAAGGTTTTGGCCAGCAGCGACTCCTGACTTTGCACAAAAGAATCATTGATCGTATCCATCCGGATTTGGACGATTTGATAATTGCCGCGTTTATAAATATCAAAACCGAATCCGGCGCCGTACATCAGCTCAAGCTGTTCCCGGAACTGAATCGTTTCCGGATAAGAAACCGTCCCCCTTCTCAATACGAATGGGGTCAACGCCGTCGCGGTAACCGTCTCGCTATCCAGCGGAATACCCGCATAGAGGGAAACGGCGAACGTCTTGAAACGGGTGGTTGGCAAAACGTGAACCCGAATATGGCCCGCGCTGCCGCGTTGAAATATCGTCTTGTTCAAGACCAAAACTCCTTTACGAGAGACTGAGTTTGCACGAATCAAATGAAATTCAGTTCCATTCTATACCAATCCAAAGGAAAGAAGCAACCTGGCGCAACGAGGCTGCTTCCTTGGATTCTTGAATTACATGCAGAAGATATGCTTACCGATCGTTTTCACTTGCGCGCGGGTCCAGATCCACTTCGAAGTCGCGGTCTCGGGGTTGAAGTAGTACAGACAGCCCCCGGAAGGATCCCAGCCGTTCAAGGCCTGCTGTACTGCCTTTCGGGCCGTTTCGTTGGGCTCCAGCCAAATTTGTCCGTCCGCTACCGCTGTAAATGCGCCGGGTTGAAAAATAACGCCGGAAGCCGTATTGGGAAAACTCGGCGATTTGACCCGGTTCAAAATAACGGCAGCGACCGCAACCTGTCCTTCAAATGGTTCCCCGCGGGATTCCCCGTAAACGGCGTTGGCCATAATTTTCAAATCGTTTTCGGATAATCCCATGGCGCTGGCCGGCGCCAAATCATTATTGTCGCCTCCCGCTTGTCCCTGATTATTGCCGGCCTTCGCCTTCTCATTCCCGGCAGTTTGGCCCTGACCTTCGCCTTGGCCTTGGCCTTGACCTTGGCCTTGGCCTGTCGCATACTCCATGCCCGGTTTCCAATCTTTTGTAGCGTTGTACAGTTTGAGCTTTGTCTTCGGACCGGCCAGTCCGTCAACCTTCATGCCGAACTCCGACTGAAACCATTTTAGCGATTCTCTCGTTTTTGGACCAAAGTAGCTGTCAAGTTTCCCGTAATAAAAACCGAGAAACTTTAGCCGCCCTTGAAGCTCGTAAACGTCCTTGCCAAACGCACCATAATCGATTACCTGTTCGCTGAAAACGGGTAAGGCATGCTTTGGCTTATCTTCATGGGTGCTTACATCATCGTTCGTTCGCCCGAACTGGCTGACCCCATAAACGATTCCGAACAAAAGCAGCACTAAACCGGCGGCAAACCATATTTTCATGTTCTTCATATGTTTAGCTCTACCTTTCTTTTGTGGAATTAACATAGTTGGCTGACCTTATTATGACAAGAGCAGGCTCTTCCTATTCACCACAAACATAAAGGCTTCAGCGTGAAAATCGCCTCAAGACTTTAAGAAGATGCGATATCCGAAAAAAAGCCTCCGCCAGCAGGACGGAAGCTTTAGTTACATGAAATGGATATAATGTTGATGCTATCTTAGCGTAACACTAAGAAGGAATTTTGCCTTGCTTAAATTGGTCGATCGTCATCAGCACCTCACGCGGCTTGCTGCCTTCGTAAGGGCCGACAACCCCCCGCGCCTCCATGGAATCGATCAGGCGGGCAGCACGGGTATAACCGACGCGCATGCGCCGTTGTAGAAGCGACACTGAAGCCTGTTTGGCTTCGAGAACAATCTGCACGGCCTGATCATACAATTCGTCCAGGACTTCTTCGTGGTCCGCCATCTCCTCTTCGACCTCGGGCACCAGACTTTCGTCATATTCCGCTTGTCCCTGCTCGCGAACATAATTGACGATCGCTTCAACCTCCTGATCGCTCATGAACGCGCCTTGAACGCGAACCGGCTTGGAGGCGCCCATCGGCATGAACAGCATGTCGCCGCGCCCGAGCAGCTTTTCGGCACCGGCCATATCGAGGATGGTGCGGGAGTCCACTTGGGAAGATACCCCAAAAGCGATCCGCGACGGAATGTTCGCCTTAATGACCCCCGTGATGACATCCACGGACGGACGTTGCGTCGCGATGATCAGGTGAATCCCCGCCGCCCGCGCCATTTGGGCGAGCCGGGCAATCGCATCCTCCACATCATTGGCGGCAACCATCATCAAATCGGCGAGCTCGTCCACGATGACGACAATGTAAGGCAAGACGGCGTCCGGATTGTCCTTCATCATCAAGTTATAACCCTCGATATTGCGCGAGCCCGATTTGGAGAAGAGCTCGTAGCGTTTTTCCATCTCGACCACAATCTTCTTCAGCGCGAGCGAAGCGCGTCTGGGATCAGTGACCACAGGGGTCAGCAGATGAGGGATGCCATTATAGACATTCAATTCGACCATTTTCGGGTCGACCATCATAAACTTCACTTCATCCGGTTTGGCCTTGTATAAGATACTGGTGATAATCCCGTTAATACAGACGGATTTCCCGGACCCGGTAGCTCCGGCGACGAGGAGGTGGGGCATTTTTGCCAGGTTGCCGACGATCGTCTGTCCGGAAATATCGCGTCCGAAGGCGATGGACAACTTTGATTCGGCCTCCACGAACGTCGGCGTCTCCATGACCTCTCGCATCGTCACCAGCGAAACCTCATTATTCGGCACCTCGATCCCGATGGCCGATTTCCCCGGGATCGGGGCCTCCATCCGAATGTCCTTGGCAGCCAGCGCCAGCGCGATGTCATCGGTCAAATTCACAATCCGGCTCACCTTGACGCCGATGTCAGGCTGTATTTCGTACCGTGTCACCGCCGGTCCGCGTACGACTTCCAGCACGCGGGCCCGTACGCCAAAGCTCTCCAGCGTGGCTTCCAACTTCCTTGCCGTTTGCATATAATCCGCCTGATCGCCGGATTTGCCCCCGCCGGCTGGCTTGGACAGGAGCCGGAACGGCGGCATCTTGTACGGCTTCGGGGCCGGTTTGGGCGGAGCCGGCGGCATTTCGGCCGCCTCAGCGGTCGGCGCTGCCTTAGACGAGCCATTGTCCTCTAATGGCGCATCCAGGCCGTCTTCCAACGGACCTCCGCCTTGCTCCGTCGTGACCGGGTCGCTATCACCGGCAGCAGGCTCGCCTTCAAACGACTGCGGCTCGTCCCAATCGGCCTCCTCCTCTGCGGATTGCTCTTCACCCTCCCGCTGGATGTGATCGAAAAAGTTACGGATGATCGGGCCGGTGTCGGCGAAAGAGCCGGCCTCCTCCCCATGTCCGGAATAACCCCCTTGATGGCTGCCCGCTCTGCCGCTTCCCGCGTATTCGACTTCGTTCCAATTCACCTCGGCGTTACCGTCGTGAATCGATGCGGCAGGCGGAGCCTCGGCCTCTTCGACAACCGTCTCGTCCGGTATCTTTGAGGCTTGCCCCTTATACCCAAACAGTTGAAAAAATACCGGCTTCTTTCGAAGTGGGGCCGGCGGAGCGGTAGGTACATCCGCTGCCAATTCCTCCTCCTCTTCCTCCTCGCGAATCACCGATTTTGTGGCCCGTTTTCCCTGGCTCGGTACGGGCACCGGACGGAGCATGCGGATCTTCTTGCCCAGCAGTTCGCCCAAGCCCCCCATTTTGCCCCGCAGCATCCGGCCCAGATCCACATAGGATAACCCGGTCACCAGCATAAAGCTGATCGCCAGCATCACGATCATAATCAACTTGGCTCCGGCCAGACCAAATAAGGAGTAAAGCAGTGCGAATTCCAGCCCGCCTATGTATCCTCCGCTGATGTTTAACTGGAGAAGGCTGAAACCCGAATCTCCCGCAGACGGATGAAACAAGGAACCCTGCAGATCCCGATGGATCTGGCCCAGGATATTGCCGAATGTCATCGGAACGACCGGTGCCAGCTTCTGGCTCATCGCCGCGATCGTGCTCATGAGAACGAAGGCCAGTGTGGCAAGCAGCAGTCCGGTTTTTCGCGTGGACCACCGATTCGGCCATTTTCGTCCGATCATAACCGCCAGTCCGACGTAAATACCAATTAAAGGAATGACAAAATAAAACTTGCCGAGGAGCAGCGCGGACATTTTGGACAAAGTTCGTCCAACCGCCGCCTCCCCGGACAAGGCGATGACGGATAAGGTGATCAGGATGATCCCATAAATTTCATATTTGAGCATACTGCCTATTGCTGCCTTTTTCTTCTTACGTTTGCGTGCCAAACAGGAACACCCCCCAGTTGAATATTATACCATATTCACTGAAGGGTACCATACAGATGTTCTCTTTTTTACTTCAACAACAGCGGTAAGAATACAACTTGCCGACCCGGTGCATAAGCGGGATTCAGATAATCATCCAATCCGCAGCGAAGGAGTCTTACGATCGTGGCCCGGTTGCCGGATTCCATCCGTACCTGCATCAACACGCCGCCGATCTCGATTTCAGAGTACATGTCGGCTACCTCGGGCTGCTCCCAATAGGCCTCCTCCGGAAGAATCGTGTAGTGGGTCACTGTGTCATCCCTCCTGCCGGTATCTTTGCTCTCCGCGATTCGATCAGGGTATTCAGCTTGCCCAGCCCTTCTCCGATCCCGCCGATACCATCGATCAGTCCGTACCTCACGGCATCATTGCCCCCTACCGCCGTACCGATATCCCGATTCAGTTCTCCGGTCTTGAACATCAATTCCTTAAAGGTTTCTTCCGGAATCCGCGAATGGGTGGTGACAAACCGAACGACGCGCTCCTGCATTTTCTCGATATATTCAAAAGTCTGCGGAACCCCGATCACCAGCCCGGTCATCCGGATCGGATGGATCGTCATCGTGGCGCTTTCCGCGATAAACGAAAAATCCGACGCAACGGCGATCGGCACCCCGATACTGTGGCCGCCGCCGATGACGACCGTAACCGTCGGCTTCGACAGGGACGCGATCATTTCCGCAATCGCCAGACCCGCCTCCACATCACCGCCGACGGTATTTAAAATAATGAGCAGCCCTTCGATCCGCGGATTTTGCTCCGCCGCCACCAATTGGGGGATCAAGTGTTCATATTTCGTCGTTTTATTTTGCGGAGGAAGGACGAGATGACCTTCGATTTGACCGATGATCGTCAAGCAATATACATTGGACTCTCCCTGGGTAGGAACGGCCGTTTGCCCCAATTGCTGGATCATGTCGGTTACGGCCGGCGGCTTTCTCTCCCCGTCAGGTTGAACCGGCGGAATATCGTTCTCCTGATCCTCCGAGGATCCTTTGCCGATCTGATTATTCATGTTCTCATCACGCTTCCTTTCATCCGCCTGGGCGGTATCGACTCTTACTGTTTTTTGTGGAGTGCTGCCTTTTTTGTTACTGCGTTTGTGCTGCTCCCCTGCCTGTCATCTGCTAGTATGCCGACTTTCCGTCAACCTCTATTCTTGAGAGCCCCCAATATCATTGGCGAAACGCAAAAAAAGCCCCCTCTCCCGCAAGGAACCGTCCAATATTACCGGCAGGAGAAGGGGCGACTGTGTGCCCAGTTATTAACTTTTTTTGTTGTACTTTATGCTTCCGAACCGATTAGACTTCCATAATAATCGGAAGAATCATCGGTCTGCGGCGCGTTTGTTCGTAAAGGAATCGACCCAGCGCATCCTTCACACTGGTTTTTAGCGATGCCCATTCATTCACGTTGTCGTTCATCAATTTCTCCAGAGTACTGGAAACGATTCGGTTGGCCTCATCCAGAAGCCCCTCGGATTCCCGAACATATACGAAACCGCGCGAAATGATGTCCGGTCCGGATACGATCGTACCGTCCTGCTTGCTCAAGGTGACGACCACGACCAGAATACCGTCCTGGGACAGCAGCTTGCGGTCGCGGAGTACAATGTTGCCGACGTCCCCGACGCCGAGTCCGTCGATCAGGACGTTACCGGCCGGAACTTTCCCTGCCTTGCGGGCGACGCCGCCTTGAATTTCCACGATATCCCCGATATCCACGAGGAAAATATTGTCCGGCTCCACGCCGACCGATTGGCCCAGTAACGCGTGTTTGCGCAGCATCCGATATTCCCCGTGAATCGGAATGAAATACTTCGGACGCATCAGGTTCAACATAAGCTTCAGTTCTTCCTGACTACCGTGACCGGAGACGTGGACGCCCGAGTTGGAGCCGCTGTAAATCACTTCCGCGCCGAGACGGAACAACTCATCGATCGTACGGCCCACGTATTTCTCGTTACCGGGTACCGGCGTCGCCGCGATAATTACGGTATCCCCCGGCAGAATATCCACCTTCCGGTGGGTGGAACGAGCCATTCTCGTCAAGGCGGACATCGGTTCGCCCTGACTGCCTGTACACAGAATAACTACGCGGTCAGCCGACATTTTGTTTACTTCTTCGGGCTCGATGATAATTCCGTCCGGCACATTCAAATAACCCAGCTCCGAAGCGATCGTCACGACATTGACCATGCTCCGGCCGATGATCGTCACTTTGCGTCCCGTCGAGAACGCCGCATCGATCACCTGCTGAATCCGGTGCACGTTCGAGGCGAACGTAGCCACCACGACCCGCTGCTCCGCCTTGCGGAAAATATCATCAAGAACAAGGCCGACATTTTTTTCCGATGGGGTGAAGCCGGGCTTCTCTGCGTTGGTACTGTCCGAAAGAAGAGCAAGTACGCCTTTCTTCCCGATTTCGCCCATCCGGTGCAAATCCGCAAATTGATCATTGACTGGTGTATGATCGAATTTAAAGTCACCGGTATGAACGACATTGCCTTCCGGCGTTTCAATACACACGCCCACGGAATCCGGAATGCTGTGGTTCGTGCGGAAGAAAGTTGCCTTCATCGTTGAACCCAACTGAATCTCGGAATCCGCATGGATCAACACCCGTTTGGTATCACCGAGCAACCCCGCTTCCTTCAGCTTGTTCTCCACCAGGCCCAAAGTCAATTTGGTTCCGTAAACCGGAACGTTCAAATTCTTGAGCACATAAGGCAAGCCGCCGATATGGTCCTCATGACCATGCGTTAATACGATGCCCCTTACTTTGTCGCGGTTTTCCGTCAAGTAGGTAATATCGGGAATCACAATGTCGATGCCCAGCATGTCCTCTTCCGGAAATTTCAGTCCGGCATCGATGACCACGATGTCGTTGGCATACTGAACAACGTACATGTTCTTCCCGATTTCTGCGACGCCGCCCAGGGCAAAGATCATCAGTTTATCATTATTCATTTTTTTGGACAAGTGAATCTAACCCTCCTAAATGTTTTGGACGTCGTAATTTTTTTGTAAATTTGTAAAGGAAAACGCACCGATCAGTGCTTCTCACCCATTTATATCTTCCAAATAAAATTCACCGCACCCAGTCACTTGAAATCATTATACATGATTAAAATGGCAAAAAACAAGTGAGCCGCCTACCGCCTCCTACTGTTACGTTGCTCTATAGCGAAAAAACGATGCCTCCCGCGGGGGCATCGTTTTTTGGAAATCCAGCAATTTATTGTTATTTCAGCAGTTTTCTAATTCCTTCGGCTTCCGCTTCACTCGGCGGTACCAATGGCAAGCGCACGGATCCGACCTTGTGGCCCAACTCATTCAAAGCGAATTTCACCGCCACCGGATTCGGACATTCAAATAAACCTTTGAACACCGGCAAAAGTTTTTGGTGCAGCTTGGCTGCAGTCTCCACCCGGCCGGCCAGGAACGAATGCACCATTTCCTTCATCTCCGGACCAACGATATGACTCGCTACGCTGACGATCCCGTAGGCGCCGACCGACAGAGCCGGAAGCGCGGCCGAATCGTCTCCGGAATACACTTTGAAACCGGCCGGAGCCTCGGCAGCGATCCCTGCCACCTGCTCCAGCGAGGCGCATTCCTTAGTGGCTACCACGTTCGGGATTTGGGCCAACCGCAGCGTAGTTTCTTTGCTGAGGCTGATGACCGTCCTGCTTGGTACATTGTACAGCATGACCGGGAGCTTGGTCGCATTCGCGATACTTTCAAAGTGCCGATATAAACCTTCTTGGCTCGGCTTGTTATAGTAAGGGGCTACGAGCAAAAGAGCGTCAACCCCGAGCTTTTCGGCTTGCTTAGACAAATGGATCGAATGAGCCGTATGGTTGCTCCCCGTTCCGGCAATAATTTTGCATCGTCCCGCCGCATGCTTGACGGCAAATTCGAACATCTCCAGTTTTTCCTCGTCCGTTAACGTTGGAGACTCGCCTGTCGTTCCACAAATCACCAGGCTGTCAGACTTCTGTTCTTCGATCAAATAATCCATTAAGCGTCCGGTTTGCTCCCAATCGATTCGTTCCTCGCTGTCGAAGGGAGTCACCATCGCCGTAATCAGTCTTCCGAAATCCACGCTGTCTCCTCCTTTGGCTCATCTGCATTCATTAGCGTCATTCCGTCTACTTGCCCAGCTCAAATTTGGCATGCAAAGCGCGGAGAGCTTGCACCATATCCTCTTTGTTGACCAGAACCCAAATCGTCGTGTTGGAGTCAGCGGACTGGAGAATTTGAATATTTTGCTCCGTCAGCGCCTCGACAATCCTCGCCATGATGCCTGGCACTCCGTTGATCCCTCCGCCGATGACGGACACTTTGGCGCACCCGCTTAGAATCCGAGGCTCAAAGCCTAATCCCTCCAGAACCGTGCGCGCCTTTGCCGCATCGCTGTCAAATACGGTATAAACCGCGCCCGAAGGGGTCACATTAATAAAATCGACACTGATTGCATTCTCCGCCATCGCTTTAAAAACCTGTAATTGCAGGTTATCCGCAACCTTGCCGGAAGATTCAACCTTGATTTGCGTCACATTGGCTACGTAAGCGATCCCGGTCACATAGCGATCGACAATGCCGATTTGCACATCCTTAAAGCCTTCGGGATTGGCCACCAGCGTACCTTCACTCTGGGAAAAAGTAGAGCGCACACGCACCGGGATACCGGATTGCATCGCAATCTCCACAGCTCGTGGGTGAATCACCTTGGCCCCTTGATGAGCCATATTGCAAATTTCGGCATAGCTGACGTAATCCAACGGCTTGGCGTCTTCGACAATTCTCGGATCGGCTGTCAGGATACCGTCCACATCGGTATAAATATCGACCATCTCTGCATGGAGCGCCGCACCCAGCGCTGTCGCAGAGGTATCGCTGCCCCCGCGTCCCAGCGTGGTGAAATCGCCATTCTGATTCTGCCCTTGAAAGCCGGTAACGATAACGACATCGTTAGACTCCAGTTCCTCAAGCACCCGCGTTGGCACAATGTCGAGAATTCTGGCGTTACCGTATTGGCTGTCCGTCCGAAAACCTGATTGGGCACCCGTCAGAACGACGGAACTGACCGACACTTTTTGAAGGAGACTGCAAAGCATGGATGCGGAGATGATCTCTCCGCATGAGAGCAGCAGATCTTGCTCCCGGGGCGGAAGTGAACCGCCGCCGGAAGCGATCAAATCGAGCAGCGTGTCCGTTGCATACGGGTCTCCCCTGCGGCCCATCGCGGAGACCACAACGACAAGCCGGTAACCGTTATCCAGTTCCCGGCGGATATGTGAGATGACCTTCTCTCTCGCTTCCGTTGTCGAGAGAGATGTGCCACCGAATTTTTGCACTAAAATGCGCATGGATATTCCTCCAATTTAAGTAAAACAACCCGAAAGCCTTTAATTATGATTTATTCCTTGCCCGCTGCAACAATTTCGGCGATCTGCACCGCATTCCAGGCAGCTCCTTTGAGCAGGTTATCCGAAACGATCCACATATTCAATCCGCGAGGATTGTCCAGGTCCCGCCGCAGTCGTCCGACAAAAACATCGTTCTTACCTGCCGCATCCGTCGCGAGCGGGTAGCTCTGAGCAGTCGGGTCATCGACCAAAGTAACGCCCGGTGCAGCGGACAGCAGGCTGCGAACCTCTTCCAAATCATAATCGTTCTTTAATTCGACGTAAACCGATTCGGAATGGCCGTAAACGACCGGAATGCGAACACAGGTTGCGGTGACTTGGATGGAATCGTCGCCAAAGATTTTTTTGGTCTCACGAACCATTTTCATTTCTTCCAAGGTATAACCGTTGTCCTGGAACTTGTCGATCTGCGGTACCGCGTTAAAGGCGATTTGATGTTTCACCGGCAGCGATGAAACCGGCAGGATATCCGGTTTAACCTCGTTACCCTCGAGCACTTCCTTGCTTTGACGCAGCATTTCGTCGATCGCTTTGGCCCCCGCTCCGGATACCGCTTGGTATGTCGAAACGATAACGCGCGAAACGCCAAAACGGTCATGCAGCGGTTTAAGAGCTGTCACCATTTGGATGGTCGAGCAGTTCGGATTGGCGATAATTCCTTGATGTTTGCCGATCATGTGCTCGTTTACTTCCGGCACGACAAGCGGAGCCGTTTCATCCATGCGGAACGCATTGGTGTTGTCAATCACAACGGCACCGTGTCGGACGGCATGAGGAGCAAGTGCCTTGCTGACGTCCCCGCCCGCGCTGAAGAGGGCGATATCGATGCCTGCAAAGCTATCCGGGCCAGCTTCTTCAACGGTAATTTCCTGTCCCTTATAACAAAGAACGGTACCTGCGGAACGGGCCGAAGACAGCAGCTTCAGCTTCTCAACCGGAAAGTCCCTTTTCTCCAATAATCCGATGATTTGTTCCCCCACGGCTCCCGTTGCTCCGACAACGGCGACATTAAATTTCCTGTTACTCATCTGGCACGTCTCTCCTTCTCTAATATAACGATTTATAGTAAATAGTATGAATCTCTTGGTATGAAGATGGCTTAATCCCGGAAGCGCTCTATAATGACCGGTTGCAGTTGCTTTCCTTCAAGCGCGGCATAGCAGGTTTCCGGAACCAGCTCCATTCGGGCTACGAGCGAATTCGGTTTGTTGAGCGGATTGTCCTGTCCGAACGGTACAAAATAAATATTCTTGGCCACGATCAACTTGGCAATGTTCGCCATATTAAAACCCAAACCGTCATTGGTCGACACCGCCAATACAACCGGACATCCGTTACGAAGCGTCGCCTTGGCTGCCATCAGGACCGGGCTGTCGGTCACCGCATTGGCCAGCTTACTGGTCGTCGTTCCCGTGCAGGGAGCGATAGCCAACACATCCAGCAGTTTCTTCGGCCCCAAAGGTTCGGCATCGACAATTGATGAAATAATATCATTCCCCGTTATATCTTTCAACTGTTTCTGCCAGTCTTCCGCCTGGCCGAACCGCGTGTCGGTCATCTTCACGGAATGTGAAATGATCGGCACCACGTTGGCTCCACCGTCGACAAACCGCTGTACTTGAGGCATGACCTCTTCCAATGTGCAATGCGATCCCGTCACGGCATAACCTACAGTTTTCCCTTGCCAGTTCATCCTTCATCCCCCCGTAATTGAAACTCTTCCAGAACCGACTGACTAAGCGCATTCGCTATGATGATACCAGCCGTCTTGGGAGCGACGATTCCGGGTAAACCGGGAGCAAGCAGCGCTTTAATCCCGCGCTTCTCGGCAAAACGGAAATCCGTTCCGCCGGGGGCCGAGGCAAGGTCAATGATCACGGCATGCCGAGGCAATTTAGAGATCATTTGCGCTGTGACTATCATAGTCGGAATCGTATTAAAAATCAAGTCGATATCGCTGGTATAAGCGGTCAAATCCGTTGCTACAAAAGGCTTCCAGCCCATTTGAACCGCCCTTGCCTCATCGGCTTTTCGGCGCAAGCCCACCTTCACGTTCGCTCCCAAACCTTGAAGCGTCCTTGCCAATGTAAACCCTGTCCTTCCTATCCCGAGCACGACACAGTTCGAACCATGAATCGTCGTGTCCGTATTTTGAATTGCCATCATCACCGCGCCCTCGGCGGTAGGTATGGAATTGTAAATGGCCACATCGTCCCGTTCCAAAAGCTCGATAATCCGAAAACCGCACTCGGCCCCGATCTGTTTCAAATATGCTTTGGCCATTCCCGTATATACCGGTGTTCCCGGGCGCAGTGCGGAAAACAACTCTTTTTTCACCGCGAGCTCTTTACTTGAAAACGGCGCGCTGATCACGCCCTGATCGCTGCAGCCCACCACCGGCAGAACAACGACATCCGCTTCCTTGAGCAGTTCCGGAGTTAAATTTTCATTCGTTACGCCTGCGGGCGTTTGCTCAAGCTTATCAAAGCCGACGACCCGTACCGACGCATCCAACTCTATACACTTGTGAATCACTTCCACCTGGCGGGCGTCACCGCCCAAAAAGACGATAGTTAGACCGGTCAGCATCAAGATCGGCACTCCTTCCAGGCAATACAGTATAGACCATCCTATGCGGGAAAGAGCGGGGTGGTGAAAAGTAATTACCAAATAACAAAAAGACCTCGCCGTACGGCGAGGTCTTCCCCAAAATGCGAATTATTTTGTTCCGGTGTGCCCAAAGCCGCCGGCACCGCGGACGGTTTCCGAAAGAGCGTCTACCCGGATCAGATTTACTTCGGGTACGATTTGAAACACCATTTGCGCAATCCGTTCGTTGCGCTTGATGGCGAACGGCTCTTGCCCCAGGTTGATCAGCAGCACCTTGATCTCGCCGCGGTAATCGGCGTCGATCGTCCCCGGCGTGTTCAGGCAGGTGATGCCATGCTTGTACGCCAAGCCGCTCCGCGGGCGGATTTGCGCTTCCAAACCAGCCGGCATTGCGATAGCGATCCCGGTCGGGACCAGCTTGCGCTGACCGGGCTGCAGCACGACCTCCTCCGTCACGGCCGCGTAGAGATCAAAGCCGGAAGCCAGCTCCGACATTTTGCGCGGCAGCTCGATATCCTCATTTCCGGGGATTAAATTAATTTGTACGTCATATAACAAGTTCATCTCTCCTTATATCCGACAGCACGCGGTCGGAAGCCCCCACCATGGCGAGCGCGTAAGGACGCGCAAACATGGTTTTGATGACTTCATTGACATGGTCCATCGTAACAGCTTCAATCCGGGCGATCATTTCATCAAGGGTATAGTGTCGTCCAAGCATCAGTTCATTTTTGCCCAGACGATTCATTCTGCTGCCCGTGCTCTCCAGGCTTAAAATCAGACTTCCCTTTAACTGCTCCTTGCCTTTACGCAACTCGCTGTCGATCAGTCCGCGCGTGGCCACGTCATGTAGAATTTCCTTGGTCAGGTCAAGCACTTCTTTGGTTTGCTTCGGCGCCGTACCGGCATAAACGGTGAACAGTCCGCTATCCGCATGAGAGCTATGGTAGGAATAAACCGAATATGCCAGCCCCCGCTTCTCGCGGATTTCCTGAAACAGCCGGGAGCTCATGCCCCCGCCAAGCGCATTGTTCAGAAGCACCATGGCATATTGATTGCGATCCCCGATCGGCAAGCCGGGGAACGAAAGGCAGATATGGTTTTGCTCCGTCTTTTTCCGGTGAAACTTCAGTTCGCCCAAAAATTCGGGCTTCCCCAATTCATCGTTTTGGCCCCGATTGTCAAAATCGCCAAAATAGCGTTCAAGCAAGTCGATGATGCTGTCATCGATATTGCCCGCAACCGCAATCACGGTGTTCTCGATGGTGTATTTCTCTTTCATATAGGCCCGAAGATGGTCGGGTCCCATCCGGCGCAGCTTCTCTTCCGTCCCCAAAATCGGCAGCGCAAGAGGATGGCTGCCGTAAGCCGCTTCGGCGAGCAAGTCATGGACCATATCGTCCGGGGTATCCTCATACATCGAAATTTCTTCGACGATCACGTTCTTTTCTTTCCGCAATTCCTCCTCGTCAAAGAGCGACCGAAAAAACATATCGGCCAGTACATCCACCGCGATGGGCAGATGTTCGTCCAGCACTTTGGCGTAATAACACGTGTATTCTTTCGATGTAAAGGCGTTCACATTGCCGCCGATCGCATCGAACTGTTCCGCGATGTCCTTGGCGCTGTAACGTTCCGTTCCCTTGAACAGCATGTGCTCGATAAAATGCGAAATGCCCCCCATTTCGGACGTTTCGTTCCGCGATCCGGTCTTCACCCAAATGCCGAACGACACCGAGCGGCAGGTCGGGATTTTTTCCATAACCACCCGAAGGCCGTTTTTCAACTGCGTTTTATTCACGAACTGGCCCTCCTAAACGTTTTACGGACGTAAAACAAAATTCTACTTATCTAAGTATAAGCTTTAAATGCAACAATATCCTATCAAAAAAAAACGGATTCCTCAACTCTGCGGGATTTCTACCCGGTCCGATGACAGCGTCTGTTCCACCGTTCCCAATTGTAACCCCTTGCTGCGGATCGCCTGAATCATGCCTTCCAGCGCATCCCGCGACGAAGCTGTCGGATGCATTAGAATCAGCGAGCCGGGACCCACATTCTCCGAGATCCGTCGAACGATCGTGGTAGCCGGCGGCTTTTTCCAATCGATCGTATCAACCGTCCACAGCACCGTTTTCAAGCCTTGCTCGGCAGCCAGATCAACCGTCCTCTGGTTGAAATCGCCGGAAGGGGGAGCAAACCAGCGGTTCTCCACGCCAAGCGTATCCTTCAACACATCTTTAGTCTTTGATATTTCAAGCCGCGCGAGGCTGTCGCTCAACTGGCTCATATTGGGGTGGGAATAAGCGTGATTCTCAAGCTGATGCCCTCTTCTTTGAATCTCTTTGGCCAGTTCGGGATTTTTCTTCAGCCAACTGCCATCAAAGAAAAATGTCGCCTTCACGTTGTGGCGGTCCAAGGTGTCCAGCATGGGCGGGATATATTCATTTCCCCAGGCCACATTGATCATAAAAGCCGCCATCGGCTTGTTCGGGTTCCCTTTGTAGATGGGATGAGGTCCCAAATCATCCAGGCTAACCTTCGGCTTGATTTCCTTGTACAGGTACTCGATTTCCGCGCCCTCCGGCTTTAATCTTGCCCTCTGAAACGTACTCTCGATATCCACTTCGCGGCCGTTATACCCGGGAATGGCCTTCCATACACGGTCCACCACCGCATCGACCGGCTCCTTTCGCAAACCTTCCGCTTCGCGACGGATTCGTCCAAGCAATTCTTCCTCCCCTTGGCTGTCGGCCAGCCTTCCGAAAGCATCCCGCTCCCCATTCGGCCACAGCGCGTGATCAACGAAAGAGCGAATCCCTGTGAACTCCCCCAGCATCAACACGAGGACCGCGCATATTCCGACAACCGCGAGTTTTTTCCGATTCATAACAGGCTCATCCCTTCAAGGGTTTTGTCCTCATTTTATGAGAACAAGCCTGCAAATATGTCGCTCCCCTGTTCGGCATCCATGAAAAAACCCCATTAACTGGGGCTTAAAGCGCTATGTAAAAAAAGAGCCAGAATAACACATTCTGTCTCTTTTCCCGTACGGTTCTATAGGTGTGTCAGGATGTCGATTTTTCCGTTTCGGCGGTCAGCACCGCTTTACGGGAAAGATTAATCCTTCCCTGTTGGTCGATTTCCGTCACTTTTACCGTAACAGTATCGCCGATCGCGACTACATCCTCTACCTTGGCTACACGTTCCGTGGAAAGCTGCGAAATATGCACGAGGCCGTCTTTGCCCGGCAAAATTTCCACAAAAGCTCCGAATTTCTCAATCCGTTTTACCGTACCCACATAAATTTCGCCGACGACAACTTCTTTGACGATGCCTTCGATGATCGAACGAGCCTTGTTGTTCATTTCCTCATTGGCCGAAGCGATAAACACGCGGCCGTCTTGTTCGATATCGATCTTCACGCCGGTTTCCTCAATGATCTTGTTGATGATCTTACCGCCTGCGCCGATGACATCGCGGATTTTGTCCGGATTGATATTCATGATCGTAATCTTAGGCGCATATTGTGACAGCTGCTCCTTCGGCTTTTGAATGCGTTCCAGCATCTTCGAAAGGATAAACATGCGGCCTTCCTTCGCTTGGGCCAGCGCATCAGTCAAAATTTGCCGGTCGATCCCGTCGATCTTGATATCCATTTGAATTGCCGTCACGCCGTCCGACGTTCCGGCTACTTTAAAGTCCATGTCCCCGAGATGATCTTCCATCCCCTGGATGTCCGTCAAAATCGAGACATGTTCACCGTCTTTGATCAGCCCCATAGCCACGCCGGCAACCGGAGCTTTGATTGGTACCCCCGCATCCATCATGGCCAGTGTGCTGGCGCAGATACTCGCCTGGGAGGTGGAACCGTTCGATTCCAGCACTTCCGAAACGAGACGGATTGTGTAAGGGAATTCCGATTCCGGCGGAATCACTTTCGAAAGCGCTCTTTCGCCAAGCGCCCCGTGTCCGATTTCACGTCGTCCCGGTGCGCGCAGCGGACGGGCTTCCCCCACGCTGAACGGCGGGAAATTATAGTGATGCATAAAGCGTTTCGACTCTTCCAGGTCGATCCCGTCGAGGATTTGTACGTCGCCCAACGCTCCAAGCGTACATACGCTAAGCGCTTGAGTTTGTCCCCGCGTAAACAAGCCGGAACCATGCGTCCGCGGCAGCAAGCTGATGTCGCACTCGATCGGGCGAATCTCATCGAGCTTCCGTCCGTCGGGACGGACTTTGTCATGGGTGATCAGACGGCGCACTTCTTCCTTGACGATGTCGTGCAGTACTTCCTTCACATCGCCAAGCAGTTCCGGAGACTCTATGTACTTCTCCTCAAAATAAGCTACCGTTTCGTCATTGATTGCATCGATGGCGTCTTGGCGGGCGTGCTTCTCGACGACCTTCACCGCTTCGATCAGACGGTCCGCCGCATAGGCACGAACCTCCCGGTCGACATCCTCATTTACTTGATGGAGCTTCACTTCCATCTTCTCTTTACCGGCCATCGCCACGAGTTCTTCAATCACGGCAACGATCTTCCGAATTTCTTCGTGACCGAACATGATGGCTTCAAGCATGACATCTTCCGGAACCTCGTTGGCTTCGGCTTCCACCATCATAATGGCATCTTTCGTCCCCGCAACGACCACGTAAATGTCGCTTGCTTCCTGCTGGGCAATATCGGGATTAATCACAAACTCCCCGTTGACGCGGCCCACGGCCACCCCGCCGATCGGCCCGTTGAAAGGAACGTCCGAGATGCTCAGCGCAGCGGAAGTACCGATCATGGCGGCAATCTCCGGCTCGCAGTCCTGATCCACGCTCATGACCAAATTTACGATTTGCACATCATTGCGGAACCCTTCCGGGAACAACGGTCGAATCGGACGGTCCGTCAACCGGCTGGCCAGGATCGCTTTTTCGCTAGGACGTCCTTCGCGCTTAATAAAGCCGCCGGGGATTTTACCTACCGCATACAGCTTTTCCTCATAGTTCACCGTCAGCGGAAAAAAATCGAGGTCCTTCGGTTCGGCCGAAGCCGTTACCGTACATAAAACCGCGGTCTCTCCGTACCTTACCATTACAGCCGCATTGGCCTGTTTGGCCAAACGTCCGGTTTCCAGTATAAGAGGTCTTCCTCCCAACTGCATTTTCACATGTTTTTCCATGAAACCCCTCCTTATCACAAATAAAAGTTCGGTACAAGTCTCATTATTTCCTGCTTTTGCCCGATTCATAAACAAAAGAAGGTTCACGAATCGAAAGCGGGTCCTTAAACCTGTCCAACTCACAACAAAAGCTCCTGACGGAGCTTGGTGGGCATACATGTATTTACTTTGCAAAAAGCAACCAAGAAGCGCGCCGTCCGCTTCTTCAGCGGAACCGGCGGCGACCAGGCTGCTTCGGTTAAACAAAGGCAAATTAGCGACGCAATCCAAGCTTCTCAATCAAAGCGGAGTAGCGTTTTACGTCTTTGTTCTTCAAGTAAGCCAACAGCTTACGACGTTGACCTACCATCTTCAGAAGACCGCGACGGGAATGATGGTCCTTCTTGTGCGTACGCAAGTGGTCCGTCAAATTCACGATGTTCTCCGTAAGGATAGCAATTTGCACCTCTGGGGATCCGGTATCGGATTCATGAGTTTTGTGCTCTTCAATCAGTTGTTGCTTGCGCTCTTGTGTTAATGCCATCCTGTTCACCTCCTTTTTTCAAATCGCCGTTAGCCTAGTAGTCGGACGGTGAGACCGGCAACCAAGCCAAGGTTATCTTGTCTATGTCAAAAAAGCCCACATAAACAACCTAAACAAGTATAACACAGATTATATATAAAAGTAAATGACGTGTCTTTTTACCCGATTATTCCGCGATCCCCTATTTTAGCCGTTGTTTTGCGGTTTCCGCATCCTTGGTAATCTGCGCAATCAACTCTTCGATGCCGTTAAACTTCCGCTCTTCCCGAATAAAATCGATCAGTTCGACCCGAAGCGATTCGTCATACAAATGACCGTTAAAATCGAATAAATGGACTTCCAGATTAGGGCGGGTAGCCTGATCGTGAAACGTCGGCTTCACGCCGACATTCATCACGCCTTCCAGGGTGTTACCTTCATATTCAACGCGCACTGCGAAGACCCCTTTAATCGGCAGGACGTAATGCTCATCCGGCTGGAGATTGGCGGTGGGAAAGCCCAGCTGTCGCCCGCGCTTTTCGCCGTGCATAACCGTTCCCTTCACCGCATAAGGACGTCCCAGCCACCGGCTTGCCAAACGAATGTCGCCCTCCTGAAGCGCTTTGCGGATGCCCGAGCTGCTCACTTTCTCGCCGTCGATCAAAAAAGGCGGCACCGTAAGGACGTCCATGGTGTTCTCGCTCAGTTCCCGAAGCATTCCGGCATGTCCCTCGCCGCGGTAGCCAAAACGGAAATCAAACCCGACGACCGCCGTATGGATGCGCAGGGGAACCAGCATCCCGCACACAAAGTTGTGCGGGCTTACCCGCGAAAACGCATCATTAAACTCGACAATATAAAGATAGTCCACTCCCATGCTGCGGAGGATTCGTTCCTTCTCTTCCGGCGGGGTTAAATACCCTTCATAATCGCCCTTCTTCATGACTTCCTTCGGATGCGGGTGAAATGTCATCACCGCCGAGGGAAACCCCGTCTGGCGGGCAAGCCGCACCGCTGTTTCAATGACGCTTGCATGTCCGAGATGGAGTCCGTCAAACTGGCCGATCGCCAGAACCTGCGGTTTTGCCACAATGTTGATGACTTCATCCGTCAAAGGATAAGTTAGGTTTATCGTTTTCACTCGTCTCACCTGCTATTTCACTCGGATTCGCGCTTTGCAGAGCGCTCTATTTGCCCGGCTATTCGGGTAAAAACACCTTCACGGGGGCTATTGCGCCCGTTCCTTCCTCCGAGCGGTAAATTCCTAAAAACCTGCGCTCGGGGTTGTACAAGCGGATCACCTCACCCGGGCGTACCGAAGGCTGGACCACTGCGCGGGACAAGCGTTGTCCTTGTAATGCCGCCTTTACCTTCTCCTCTGCGACGGTGTGGGCCGGGAGATGGCTCACCGCTTCATCCACCGCGATCAGGCGTGACTGCAGTTCGCCTTCCCGCACGAGGTCCGCCAACTGCTCCAAGGTCAGACAACGGTCCTCCCCGATCCCGGCGGACATCGTCCGCTTAAGCTCTTCCATGACCGCCGGTACTCCCAGGGCACGGCCGATATCAACGCATAGCGTACGGATATAGGTCCCTTTGGAGCACAACGCGCGGAAAGAGATTTTCGGATGTACCGGGTCGGGTTCAAACCGCAAAAGCTCCAGTTCATGTATCGTGACCTGGCGGGGCTGCCGTTCCACCACTTTGCCTTCCCTGGCAAGTTCATAAAGACGTTTGCCGTCCTGCTTCAGAGCCGAATACATCGGCGGAATTTGCGAGATCTGCCCTACAAAACGTTCAAGCACCTGTTTAACCTCGGCTTCGGGCACTTTTACTTGTTCCGCGCGCTCTATTACAGTACCGGTCATATCTTCGGTATCCGTTGCCAGACCAAGTACGAGGGTAGCCTCGTATTCTTTAGGCAATTCCTGCAAATATTCCACCATTCGCGTCGCCCTGCCGAGACATAACGGGAGGACTCCGGTAACCGCCGGGTCCAGCGTGCCGGTATGACCGATCCGCTTCATCTTCAGAATCCCCCGGCATTTCGCTACGACATCATGCGATGTAAAACCTGCGGGCTTCCAGACCGGCAAAATTCCTTCGTATGCGTTCATAGCTGCCGTTTCACCTGCTCCAACACTTGAGGCACGATTCTCTCCAGCGTCCCTTCGATGCGAGCCCCCGCAGCCCGAACATGGCCGCCACCGCCAAAGCTTTGGGCAACCTGAGCCACATCGACCTTGCCGGCCGACCGCATGCTGACCTTGACGGCAGTTTCGCTGATAACCTTAAACAGCAGGCCAACCTCCACCCCTTGAATATTCCGCGGGTAGTTCACGATGCCTTCCAGATCCTCATTAATCGCTCCGGTGATCCGCAAATCCTCATCATCCACGGAAACCCAGCTGATTTTGCCATCCTCCGTGATTTGCAAGCCGTTCAGCGCGCGGGTCAATAACCGGAGCTGCGGCAGCGTCATCTGCTCAAGCAGCAGCTCGGACAAGCCCGGGCCGTCGACGCCATACTCCAGCAATTTGGATGCGGTCGCCATGACCTTCGGCGTGGTATTGGAATAACGGAAGCCGCCGGTATCGGTTAACAAACCGGTATAAATCAGAGTCGCCGCATGTTTGTCCAAGCTCAGATTCATGAAAGTCATCAGATCAAACAATATCTCAGCCGTCGCCGCCGCATGCGGAACAATAAGGTTGCAGGTCCCGTAACCGTCGTTCGTCGGATGGTGATCGATATTCAAGATTTCGGCATTTTCGGCAAAATAGAGACTGCTTTTGCCGGTTCGCTTGAAATCCGCACAGTCCACACAAATGACATGGTTATAGGTAGTTTCGAGCGGAGCTTCCGAAAGATTGACAATCTTGTCCGCTTCCCACAAATACTCCATCCGCTTTGGGATCGGCCCCTCGTTCACCATAACGTATTTTTTACCCAGACATGAGAGAAGCCAGCCCACCGCAAGGGTAGAACTGACTGCGTCTCCGTCCGGCTGTATATGCGCCACTACCAGGAAATTGTCATGCTCCGTCAAAAACCGCTGGGCTTGCCGGAACTCCCGTTCATTGGTCTGCATTGCCGTCTCCTTTAAATTCTAATTTTCCTCTTCGTGCGAAATATCGCCAAGAAGCTTCTCGATCCGACTGCCGTAAGCTATCGATTCGTCAATTTTGAATATCAATTCCGGTGTATGCCGCAGCCGTATCCGTTTGCCGAGCTCGGTCCGCAAGAAGCCTCCCGCTTTCTCGAGGCCTTTTAAGGAAGCGCTCTTCGCTTCCTCATCCCCGAATACGCTCAAATACACTTTCGCTTGCGACAAATCACTTGTCACATCGACCCCGGTCACGGTGACAAATCCAATGCGAGGATCCTTCACCTCATTTTGGATCAGCACGCTAAGTTCTTTCTTGATTTGTTCCCCTACGCGGCCGGTACGATTTTTTGCCATCTGTGACACCTCACCTTATTTCGGTTCGACGGTTTCCATGATGAACGCTTCGATTACGTCGCCCTCTTTGAGGTCATTGTAATTGTCAAGGGTAATCCCGCATTCATAGCCCTGCGCAACATCCTTAGCATCATCCTTAAACCGTTTAAGCGAGTCTATTTTGCCTTCGTAAACGACGATTCCGTCGCGGATCAACCGGGCTTCCGCCGAGCGTGAAATCTTGCCCGAGGTAACCATACAGCCCGCGATGGTGCCGACTTTGCTGATTTTAAACGTATTGCGCACTTCGGCGTGACCGATGACGGTTTCTTTGTATACCGGATCGAGCATCCCCTTCATCGCCTGTTCGATCTCTTCGATCGCATTGTAGATGACGCGGTGCAAACGGATATCGACCTTTTCCTGCTCGGCCGTGGCCTTGGTCTGACTGTCCGGACGAACGTTGAAGCCGATGACGATCGCATTGGAAGCAGCGGCCAAAATAATGTCGGATTCCGTAATGGCGCCGGCGCCGCTGTGAATGATTTTGACGCGAACGCCCTCCACTTCGATTTTCTCCAGGGATCCTTTCAGCGCTTCGACCGAACCTTGCACGTCCGCCTTGATAATGACGTTGAGGTCCTTGATCTCGCCTTCCTTGATATGACGGAACAGATCGTCCAGCGTCACGCGCGTATTGGCTCCCAGATCGGACTGGCGCTGCGTAATGGCCCGTTTCTCGGCGATGGAACGCGCTTTGCGTTCATCCTCAAACACCATGAACGGATCGCCCGCCTGCGGCACTTCCGTCAATCCCGTAATTTCCACCGGCGTGGACGGTCCGGCTTCTTTCAAGCGGCGTCCTTTATCGTTCACCATCGCGCGGACACGTCCGAAGCAGTTGCCGGCCACGAAAGCATCGCCGACTTTGAGCGTACCATGCTGCACCAGAATGCGGGCAACAGGCCCGCGATTTTTGTCCAACTCAGCCTCGATAACTGCGCCGCGGGCGCGTTTATCAGGGTTCGCTTTGTACTCGTTGACTTCGGCTACGAGCAGGATCATTTCAAGCAGATCTTCCAGACCCATTTTTTGCTTCGCGGACACATTAACGAAGATGGTGTCCCCGCCCCACTCTTCCGGAACGAGACCGTATTCGGTCAACTCTTGCTTCACTTTGTCCGGATTGGCGTCCGGTTTGTCGATTTTGTTTACCGCCACGATAATCGGCAGCCCCGCTGCCTTGGCATGGTTGACCGCCTCCACCGTCTGCGGCATGACGCCGTCGTCGGCCGCCACCACGATGATCGTGATATCGGTCAATTGGGCACCGCGGGCGCGCATGGCCGTAAAGGCTTCGTGACCCGGGGTATCGAGGAACGTGATTTTCTTGTTGTTAATCTCAACCTGGTAGGCCCCGATATGTTGGGTAATCCCGCCGGCTTCCCCGCCGGTAACATTCGTCGAACGGATCGCATCGAGGAGCGTCGTTTTACCATGGTCAACGTGGCCCATAATCGTAACGACCGGAGGACGTTCCAGCAAATCGGCCTCATCGTCCACTTCTTCGATCGTTTCGAAACGGTCGTCCTCGACCGGAATCTTCACTTCGACCTCAACGCCGAAATCGCCGGCCAGAAGCAGAATCGTGTCGATGTCCAGCTCCTGGTTGATCGTTGCCATCACGCCGAGCGAAATCAGCTTCTTGATCACCTCGGAAGCATCTTTATGGAGCAGCTTAGCTGTCTCGCCCACAGTCATCGTACCGCGAACGATAATTTTCTTCGGCGTATTATCGATTTTCTCGCGGGGAGGCTGCTGATTATAATTATTTCTTCCTCCACGGCCGCCTTTTCCGCCGCGGTTGTTCTTAAACCCGCCTTGACGGTTATCGTCAAAGTTTCTTCCGGATCTATTATTGTTGTTGTTAAAGCCGCCGCCATTTCCTTTACGGAAGCCTTGGTTCTGGCCACCTTGGCCACCTTGGCCGCCTTGGCTACCTTGACCGCGGTTGGCATTCCCGGCTCCATTACCGCCCGAACCGGTATTCCGGTTTTGCTGAGGGCCGCGGCTCCCGCCGGCTCCATTCCCCGGGCGGGAGGAATCATTGCGCGGTCCGCCCCCTTGATTTTGGCCGCGATTTTGCTGGGCATTGCGATTTTGGGAAGAGCCGCCGCCTTGCTGCGGGCGTCCCCCTTGTCCTTGCTGATTGCCTGACGGACGATTCGTTCTTTCCTGTGTGGCTTGTGCGCTGCCTGAGGCAGACGTGTGATTGGAATTTGTTTTATTATTCATGCTTACCTGCTTTTCTTGTTGATTTTTATTGTTTCCAAAGGTTTGAGTCCCTTGGGTTTGGTGATTCTGGGAAATGCGAACATGTTCTCCACGCTGACCGGTTTTGTCCCCGGCGGATGTTTTCGGTGTCTGGCTTCCTCCTGCGGAAGCCGGAGCCGGCGATTTGCTTGCAGCTTCAGCGCGTCCCGGGTTTTCTCTTTTCGCAGCGGCGTTGCTCTTAATATCCTTGAAGAACTGCTCTACCCGGGAAACCGCGTCGTTCTCCATGACACTCATATGGTTATTGACCGGGATATTAAGCCGTTTAAGAATGGTAATAATTTCTTTACTGCTCATATTAAGTGATTTGGCGTATTCATACACCCTGAGTTTATCTTTGTTATCTTGTTTACTCAATATACTCCACCTCCGACGTTTTCACGATTTCTTTAGCAATCATATCGGCAAACCCCTGATCGGTGAGCGCAAGCACAACCCGCTCCGGGCGTCCAACACTGGTTCCCAGCCGCTCGCGGTCAAAGCCAATCATCAGGGGAACTTTGTACGTTGCGCACTTGTCCCGGAATTTCTTCCGGGTGTTGGAGGAGGCATCGCCCGCAACGATAACTAGCCTGGCTTCGGAGGAACGAATGGCTTTCAACACCAGTTCATCCCCGGTCACCAACTTCCCGGCCCGGGTGGCGAGTCCCAGCTGATTGAGCAGCTTACTCATCGCCTTCCTCCCCTTGGTCCCGGCTGGCGATGAATTCCTCTTCCACCGCCAGAAAATCCCGGGCCAGTTGTTCATAAACCTCCGGACCCACCGGCGCTTTCAGCGCCCGGTCCAGCGCGCGGTTCTTATGGGCAAGCTTGAAGCAGGAGACTTGACCGCAAAGGTACGCCCCGCGTCCCGATTTTTTGCCGGTCAGGTCAATAAATACTTCCCCTTCGGGCGACCGAACGACGCGGATCAGCGATTTTTTGGGCATCATCTGCTGGCAAGCCACGCATTTACGCAGCGGTATTTTTCTAGGTTTCATGGTACAGACCCCCGTTCCTAACTAAACAGGTCGGTTGATTAAGCTTGGAATTCTCGGCGCCTAATCGATGGAAACGGAATCTTGAGGCATTTCTTCCTGATCGGTCTTCTCTCTTCCGAATTCCTCTTCCGCCTGGCTTTCGCTCTTGATATCGATTTTCCAGCCGGTCAGCTTGGCGGCCAAGCGGGCGTTTTGCCCTTTGATCCCGATCGCCAGAGAAAGCTGATAATCCGGAACAATGACGCGGGCCATCTTCTCCGCTTCGAAGACCTGAACCTCAAGCACCCGGGATGGGCTGAGCGCATTAGCCACATACTCCTCCACATTGTCGGAGTATTTGACGATATCGATTTTCTCCCCGCGGAGCTCATTCACGATCGTTTGGACCCGTGTACCTTTAGGTCCGACGCAGGAACCGACCGGATCCACTTCACTGTTGCGGGAATACACCGCAATTTTCGAGCGGAAACCGGCTTCCCGGGCGACGGAACGAATCTCCACGACCCCGTCGAAAATCTCCGGCACTTCAAGCTCAAAGAGCCGCTTCAATAAACCGGGATGAGTACGAGACAACAAAATTTGCGGACCCTTCGTCGTATTCTCCACTTTGGTGATGTAGGCCTTGATCCGGTCACCGTGCTTGAACTTCTCGTTCGGCATCAGCTCATTCAAAGGCAGATGAGCCTCCACCTTCCCGAGATCCACAAAAATGTTCCGCAAATCTTGGCGCTGCACAATTCCGGTGACGATATCCTCTTCCTTCTCGACAAAAGCGTTGTAGATCAGGCCGCGCTCCGCTTCGCGAATCCGCTGCGTCACGACCTGTTTGGCGGTCTGAGCGGCGATCCGCCCGAAGTCCCGAGGCGTCACTTCAATCTCCGCGATATCCTCAAGCTGGAAGTTCGGATTGATTTCCCGGGAAGCCGGCAGCGAAATTTCCGTTCGCGGGTCGAGCACTTCCTCGACCACCAGCTTGCGGGCAAACACTTTGATCGCCCCGGTATGGCGGTTCATATCCACGCGCACGTTCTGAGCGGTGTTGAAATTGCGTTTATAACTGGAGATCAAAGCGGCTTCGATCGCCTCAAATATAATGTCTTTGCTGATCCCCTTTTCCCTTTCCAGTTCATTCAAGGCCTCGATAAAATCCATACTCATTTGCCTCGTGTTCCCCCTTTCATAGTCTCCTGCAGTGCAGTTGAAAGCCTGCTAAAAAATGATGGCCAACCTGGCGCTGGCAACTTTGCTGTATGGAATGGCATGGCTCTTCTTGCCGACTTCGACGACCAGCTCCTCATTTTCAAACGAAAGGAGCCGTCCTTCAAACTCTTTCAAGCCGTTTACCGGTTCATATGTAGTGACGAATACATCCTTGCCGACGGCTTTCTTCACGTCCTCCGCCTTCTTCAGCGGGCGCTCCGCGCCGGGAGAAGAAACTTCAAGAAAATAGGCGGATGGAATCGGGTCGTTTTGATCCAGCTTCTCGCTGAGATATTCGCTGATCCGACCGCAGTCATCAATGTCGATGCCCCCGTCTTTATCCACAAATACGCGCAGGAACCAGTTGCTTCCTTCCTTTACATACTCGATGTCTACCAGTTCAAAGCCATGTTCCTCCAAAAAAGGGTTGACCATCTCTTCCACGGCCGCTTTGATCTTCGGTGTGCTCAAGCGTACATTACCTCCATATGGTTCTTTCCTGTATACCAAAGAGTAAAGAGTGGGTTTCCCCACTCTTTAAACAACGGTTCTATCTTCATGATTACCAAAAAAATTATAACATAGTCCGGTAAGAGTGACAAGTAAAACGCCTTGACGACAAGCTTAGAACAGGGAGAGCTGGTTGCTTTCCGGCAAGCCGCGGAAGCAGCCCATCGTGCCGAGCAACTCCACGATCGTTTTGCTCGCCTTGGATTTCTGCTGGAAATCCTCAATGGAGAGGAATTCCCCTTGCTCTTTGGCTGCCGCGATGTTCTTTGCCGCGTTCTCGCCGATTCCGGCAAGTGCCGAAAACGGCGGAATCAGGGAGTCGCCGTCCACAATAAACTTCGTGGCGTCGGAGCGGTAGAGGTCGATATTCTTGAAGCGGAAGCCGCGAGCGGTCATCTCCAGGGCCATCTCCAGAATCGGCAGCATGTTTTTCTCCTTCGGCAGGGCCTGGAAGCCTTTTTGCTCGATCTCTTCGATTTTTCGGTAAATCGCTTCATACCCTTGGCAGAACAGTTCGATATCGAAATCCTCGCCCCGTACCGAGAAATAGGTCGCATAGTATTCGATCGGATGATACAGCTTGAAATAGGCGGTCCGAACGGCTGAGATGACATAAGCGGCGGCGTGCGCCTTCGGAAACATGTACTGGATTTTCAGGCAGGAATCAATGTACCACTGGGGCACCTTGCATTTCTTCATTTCCTCGATCCACTCAGGCGTCAAGCCTTTCCCTTTACGGACGCTTTCCGTAATTTTAAAGGCGAGCCCGGCATCCATGCCGGCTTTGTAAATCAGGAAAAGCATGATGTCGTCCCGGCAGCCGATCACAGTTTTAATGTTGCAGGTGCCGTTTTTGATCAGTTCCTGCGCATTTCCCAGCCATACGCCGGTTCCGTGGGAAAGGCCGGAAATCTGCAGCAGGTCGGCAAAGCTGGAAGGCTGCGATTCCACCAACATCTGGCGCACGAACTTCGTCCCCATCTCCGGAACCCCGTAGGTGGCTACAGGGGTGCGGATTTGCTCCTGAGTAACCCCGAGTGCCTCCGTAGAGTTAAACATGCTCATGACCTTCGGATCGTTCATCGGAATCGTCGTCGGGTCAACGCCCGTCAAGTCCTGCAGCATCCGCATCATCGTCGGATCATCGTGCCCGAGAATATCGAGCTTGAGCAGGTTGGCATCGAAGGCGTGATAATCGAAATGCGTGGTCATCCATTCCGCGCTCGTATCGTCGGCCGGGTACTGAACCGGTGTAATATCTTCAACTTCAATATAATCGGGAACGACGACGATTCCCCCAGGGTGCTGGCCGGTGCTGCGCTTGACCCCGGTACATCCCGCAGCCAGGCGGTTCAACTCGGCGCCGCGCCAATGTTTATGATGCTCTTCCTCATATTTCTTGGCGAAGCCAAAAGCGGTCTTCTCGGCGACCGTACCGATCGTTCCGGCCCGGAATACACTTTTTTCGCCAAAAAGCACCTTCGTATAGTTATGGGCATGCGGCTGGTATTCCCCGGAAAAGTTAAGATCGATATCGGGAACCTTGTCGCCCTTAAACCCGAGGAACGTTTCAAAGGGGATATCCTGCCCTTCGCCCTTCAGCTTCCGGCCGCATTTCGGGCAATCCTTGTCCGGCAGGTCAAACCCGCTCGGCACGCTGCCGTCGAGGAACCATTCGCTGTACTTGCATTCGGAGTTCAAGCAAACGTAATGGGCCGGCAGCGGATTCACCTCGGAGATTCCCAGGAAGGTCGCCACGACCGAGGAGCCGACCGACCCCCGCGAACCTACGAGATAGCCGTCCTGATTGGATTTCTTAACCAGTCGTTCGGAAATCAAATAGTTCGCCGAGAAGCCGTACTTGATGATCGGCTCCAGCTCTTTCTCCAATCGCTTGACGACCACCTCGGGGAGTTCCTCCCCGTAAATCGTCCGGGCCGTCGCATAGCAGGTATTGCGGATTTCCTCGTCCGCCCCTTCGATGATCGGCGTGTACAGCTTGTCCGGGAACAGCTCAAGCTCCTCGAAGGTATCGGCCAATTCTGATGTATTTTTGACCACCACTTCAAAGGCCTTGTCCTTCCCCAAAAACTCAAACTCCTCCAGCATTTCGTCCGTCGTCCGGAAATGCGCGTCCGGCTTGCGGATATCCTTCAGCGGGCTGAAGCCGGTGATACCGTGGATGGTGATGTCCCTGTAGATTTTGTCCCGTGGCTCCAAATAGTGCACATTCCCTGTAGCCACAACCGGTTTTCCTAATTTTCCACCGATTTCCACCACTTTACGAATCGCGGTCTTCACTTCTTCAACGCTGCCGACAAGCCCCTTATCCACCAAATGCATATACATGGTGAGCGGCTGAATCTCCAAGACATCGTAAAACTCCGCGATGCCTTCTGCTTCCTCCACCGACTTGTTGAGAACGGCCTCGAAAAACTCGCCCTTTTCGCAGCCGGAAATGATTAGAAGCCCTTCTCTCATTTCCAAAAGTTTGGATTTCGGGATGCACGGAACCCGCTTAAAGTATCCCGTATGGGACATCGAAATCAATTTGAACAGATTTTTCTTGCCGACCATGTTGAGCGCGTAGATCCCGCAATGGAACGGGCGGGCGTTGGACAAATCTTTGCCCACCTTGTCGTTCATCCGCTCCAGCGAAGTGATGCCTTCGATTTTCGCCGCGTCATCCAGCAGGCCGTTTAAAATCTCGCCGAGGGCCACCGTATCATCGATGGCGCGGTGGTGATTTTCCAGCGAAACTTTGTATTTGGCGGCGAGCGTGTTCAGACGGTGGTTTTTTAAGGTCGGAAACAGCATCCGGGCCAACTCCAACGTATCGAGCACCGGGTTCTCCATCATGGGCATCCCCAGTTCCTTCAGCTTGGCATTGACAAAGTCGACGTCAAACCGGGCGTTGTGGGCCACCAGGATCGCATCTCCCGCAAATTCGACGAACTGTTTCAGAACCGGCTCCACATCAGGCGCGTCCTGAACCATCTCGTCCGTGATGCTGGTCAACTGCTGGATGTTATACGGGATGCGCTCGTGCGGATTTACAAATGTGGCGTAGCGATCGATCTCCTTGCCCTCTTGCATCTTCACCGCCGCCACCTCAATGATTTTGTTCTGCGTCACCGAGAGGCCGGTGGTCTCGATATCGAACACGATAAAGGTCGCCGTCTTCAGATCGATCGGCCGCGGATTCAATACAACCGCCACGTTATCGTTAACCACATTCGCTTCCACGCCGTAAATCATTTTGATTCCGTTCTTTTTGGCTGCTTTCGCCGCATCGGGGTAACACTGAACCCCGCCATGGTCCGTGACGGCTATCGCTTTGTGTCCCCATTTTGCCGCTGTCTTGACATAGTCGCCGATCGAGGTAACGGCGTCCATCGTACTCATCATTGTATGCAGATGGAACTCCACGCGCTTCTCCTCGGCGTTATCTTTTCGGGAAGGCGGTGCGGATACCTCGCAAAGATCCGAAGGAATCATCACCAATTCGGGAATCTGCATAAACCGGTCATACTCCACCTTCCCCCGGGCTTTGACCCACTTTCCGTTGGCCAGTTGCCCCATGACCTTCAAGTCGTCTTTGCTCTTGGCGAACATTTTCATTTGCAGGGAATCGGTAAAATCGGTTAGGTAGAACGTAAACAAGGTGTTTCCGTTGCGCAGTTCCTTCCGGTCCAAGCCGAAGATGGTGCCCTGAATCGTAATTTTCTTCTCTTCATCCTTGATTTCCTGAATCGGTACAGGCGGCTCCTTGATGTCATACCCGACCTGCAGCTTGATGACCTCGCCATCGACCTCCTCAGGCGGCGCCTCCACGGGTATGCTTTCCATCAATTTGTTGATGACTTCCCGCTCTTCCTCGACGATCCGCTGCTGGAACTCTTCGAAAGCCTCACTGCTGCTCTCGCCGGACAGCAGTTTCACTCTGAGCGAAAGGCCGAAGTAAGTGTCGTAAAAAGCGGGAATCGCTTTATCGATATTTTTTTTGCGGGCCAGCTCCAAAGAAGTAGCGTCGCTGAACGTGACCGTCACCAGATCACCGTCCACCTCATAGCCCGCCCGGGCCATCCAACCGTTTACGGATGGCACCTCCCGCTGCACCCATTCGAGGAACATCTTCCAATATTCCTGTACAATGGCCGCACCGGCTACATCATTCTCATACTGGAACAAAAAAGTGATGTCCGCGATATGGCCCATCCGCTCCTTCACACGCATACAGAACGTCCGGTAGACTTGCGCGGGAACGAGCGTCGATTTGCGAAGTGTGATCTTCCATTCCTTATTCGTCCGGCTGACTTCGACGCGGTCGATAAACCCGTCGAGAAAATAAGGGTCCACCACGGAAGCCGGAACCTCCGCCTGCTTCATCAATAACTCGAGCCTCGTTCTTTTCCCCTTGGCGTTCGCGTCGGACATGATTTCCCCTCCCCCGCATTGATATGACGCAAGAAAAACGTCTATATAGGTTGAACTAAAGAATTGGCGTTGGGCAAGGATATGAAATGGTTTTCGAAAGATCCATTGCCAACATCCACAATTGTAAATATGAAGCCGCACCGGCGGAGTCTACATCATTAACGGGAAAATCTCCCGTTAATGTACCGCTTGGCTCTTCGATCGGATTTAGCTGGAAAAGCTTCATCTAATTCACGACCCTTTTTGCCGATATACACAATTTCAGGGGAATTAACGGGAGGTTTTCCAGCTAATTCGCCTCTGCAGCCGCATACGCACCAAATTAACGGGAGGAATTCCCTTTAATTCGAACCCAACAAATAGTTTTAGCTTAAGAGTGTAAAAAAAGAGCCCTTTACACCGCTATCTAATATGCAAATCAATAGTTCAACCTATATAACGACGTAATTTCAAAAAAGCAAAGCCCCCGGCAATCGCCGGCGGGGAACCCGCGCCCCCGCCGACAGTTTCCTGCCGGAAGCCTTCCATCATGTTCCGATATGACTAATAGGCTCTGGCAAATACGACGGTATGACGAGCTGCTTCTCCGCACACCAGGCAAGTAGTTTTTGTAACCTCGGGATGGAACGGAATGTTCCGGCTTGTCGCGCCCGTTTCGTCTTTAACATGACGTTCGCAAGCCTCGGATCCGCACCATCCGGCGAGGGTGAAGCCGCGTTTTTCCTCAATGCTGGCTTTCATTTCCTCCAGCGTATCGACGGAGTAGAAATGCTCCTCCCGGAAGGCCTTGGCGCGTTCGTACATCTCGTTATGCACCTGTTCGAGCATCGCCTTGACTTCCTCCACCAGGTTCTCCTGGGAAATGACCTTCTTCTCGCCGCTGATTCGGGAAACAAGCACGCAAACTCCGTTCTCCATATCACGCGGACCGATCTCAAGGCGGACCGGAACGCCGCGCATTTCATACTCGTTAAACTTCCAGCCCGGACGAACGTCAGCCCGGTCGTCCATGCCGACGCGAACGCCGGCTTTCTTCAGCTCGGCAAACAGCTCGTCCGCCCGTCCCACGACGGCATCCCGGGTTTTAGGCGGGCCGATCGGGATAATCATGACCTGCTTGGGAGCCACCTTCGGCGGCAGTGCCAAACCGCGGTCATCGCCGTGAACCATAATAAGCGAGCCGATCAAACGCGTACTTACGCCCCAGGAAGTGGTGTGAACATATTCGCGAACGTTTTCCCGATTCAAATATTGGATATCGAACGCCGTAGCGAAATTAGTGCCGAGATAATGCGACGTTCCCGCCTGAACAGCCCGTCCGTCCTTCATCATCGCCTCGATGGAGTAAGTGTCAACGGCCCCGGCAAATTTCTCGGAAGGCGTCTTCTGGCCGACGATGACCGGAATCGCCAAGTAATTCTCCACGAAGTCGCGATAGATTTCCAGCATCCGCATCGTCTCTTCGCGCGCTTCCTGCTCGTTCTCGTGAGCCGTGTGCCCCTCTTGCCAGAGAAATTCGCTCGTCCGCAGGAAAGGCAGTGTCCGCTTTTCCCAACGAACCACATTCGCCCATTGGTTGATCAGCACCGGAAGATCCCGATAGGACTGAATCCATTTCTCGTACATATGCCCGATCATCGTCTCCGAGGTCGGACGGATCGCCAGGCGTTCCTCCAGCTTCTCGCCGGCGGCTTCAGTTACCCATGGAAGCTCCGGATTGAAGCCCTCCACGTGCTCTTTCTCCTTCTGGAAAAAGCTTTCGGGAATAAAGAGCGGGAAATACGCGTTGCGATGCCCGGTCTCCTTAAATCGGCGGTCGAGTTCCGCCTGGATATGCTCCCAAATCTCATAGCCGTCAGGCTTGAATACGATGCACCCGCGGACCGGCGAATAATCCATCAGATCCGCTTTCTTGATCACATCGATATACCAGCGGGAAAAATCTTCTCCCTGCGGGGTAATTTCCGTTACGAATTGTTTCTCCTCGTTTGCCATTAAACCATTAGCCTCCCGTTTATTAACCTATCAAGCGCAAAATATCATTGTAAGTGACCGCGATCATCAGCAGGAACAACATCGCAAAGCCGATAAAATGCACAAGCCCTTCGCGGTTCGGATCAACCGGTTTGCCGCGCAGCGCCTCCACACCGAGGAACACAAGTCTGCTTCCGTCCAAAGCCGGGATCGGCAGCAGATTAAATATCCCCAGATACAGACTCAGGATCGCCGCCCACTGCGTAAATTTCACGATCCCTTGCTTCGCAATCTGGCCGGTAACTTCGAAAGTCCGTACAGGTCCGCCGAGATCGTCCATAGAAAACTTTTGAATCAACTGTTGAAAACCAAGAAAGATCATTTTTGTGGTGTCGACCATTTTCTGGCCGGCCACGGTAAAGGTTTCTCCGAAGGAAGCGCTCCTTGAAGGGAAATACGTGACGATCGTACTTCCGACCTTGCCCCCCTGTTCGTTCTCCACAGAACGTGGAGTGAGCGTAAGGTTCAGCGTCTCTTCCCCGCGCTTCACCGTCCACACCATCGGTTTGTCTTGCGCGCCTTTGATCATCTCGATCAGCCCGTTGGCATCGGTGCCTACCTGTTTGCCGTCCACCGACTGGATGATGTCTCCGGGCTTCACGCCGGCTTCTTCCGCAGGCATGCCCTTCATCACATCCCCGACCTCAAGATGCGTCGGATCCGGCATCGGAATTCCCGCCATCTGCGTATGCAGGGCAAACAGGACAAAAGCGAGAATAAAGTTCATCAAAGGACCCGCAAAGATGGAGAGAGCGCGCTGGCCTACCGTTTTGCTGCCGTATTGGCGGTCTCTGGGCGCGATTTGCGTTTCTTTCCCCTTCGTCACCAGCATCGCTTGTCGATGAACCCGATATTCCAGTACTTCTCCATCAACAGCAAGTTTGATCAGCAATCGATCCTCCAGATCGACCTCGGTCACCTCACCGCGGATCACGTTTTTTCGGCTATCCAAACGGTCCAGATAAATCTTGCTCACGTTATCTCCGGACAATCGCAATGCCACGGTTTGTCCGGTTGCAATTTGGATCAGCTCGGGATCTTCCCCGGCCATCCGCGCATAGCCGCCAAAAGGCAGCAGCCGAAGTGTAAATTGCGTCTCGTCTCTTCGGTAAGAGAACAACTTCGGACCGAAGCCGATCGCAAATTCCCTTACCAAAATCCCCGCGCGTTTGGCAAAGTAATAGTGTCCCCATTCATGCACCGTCACAATGACAAAGAACATGAGAACCGTCATAAAAATGATCTTAAGCAATTCCAATCGTTAGCATCCTCCTTTGGCCACGGATCGTCCAATATTCCTTCAGATTATCATTATTCTCCGATCAGGCACAAGAGAATACCGGGATGGAACTTTTCCACACCGGACGTAGGGCCTTGGTCAAATCGATCTTGCGATCTCCCTTGCCCACCGGTCGGCTTCCTTGATAACCTCCAGCCCCGGTTCGGCCTGGACCTCATGTCTGGAAAGAACCGTTTCGATAATATGTTCAATCTGCAGAAAAGGAATCTCCTTATTTAGAAAACGGGCGACTGCGACCTCATTGGCCGCGTTGTACACACTTGTCGCTGTGCCTCCTATTTTACCACATTCATAGGCCAGCCTTAAACAAGGGTAACGATCGAAGTCCATTTCGCGAAAATGAAGCTTGCCCACATCCGCCAGCGACAAGCGCTTGGTTTCGGAGAACCAGCGTTCCGGGTAAGTCAATGCATATTGAATCGGCACCCTCATATCCGGAGTTCCCAGTTGCGCAATCACGCTGCCGTCACGATATTCAACGAAAGAGTGGATGATACTTTCCGGGTGAAGCAGCACCCCGATCCGCTCGAAATCCATCCCGAACAGCCAGCGGGCCTCGATCACTTCCAGTCCTTTGTTGACCATCGTGGCGGAATCAATTGTCACTTTGGCTCCCATCGACCAGTTCGGGTGCTTCAGAGCGTCCTCTACCGTTACATGGCGAAGCTGGTCGCGATTCAAATCACGAAAGGAACCGCCCGAAGCCGTCAACGTGATCCGCTCCACAGCTTCCGAACGTTCGCCGTTCAAACATTGAAAAATGGCGGAATGTTCACTGTCCACAGGCAGCAGCTTCACACCCTTTTTCCGGGCCAGCTCGGTTACAAGATGCCCCGCGGTTACCAGGGTTTCTTTATTGGCTAACGCGATATGCTTGCCAGCGGAGATCGCAGCCAGCGTGGCGGGCAATCCCGCGCTGCCGACAATCGCCGTAACGACCGTATGGGCGTCCGTTTCGGCCGCGACCTTCACAAGCCCCTCTTCCCCATAGAAAAGTTGGATCTCGGAAGGAATTTGCGAACGCACTTTGTCGGCGAGTTCTTTGGTTGCCACCGAAGCTTTCTTCGGGCGAAAAGCGCGGACCTGTTCCACAAACAAATCGACATTGGTCCCTGCGGCCAAGCCCTCTACCGCAAAATGATCCTTATGCTGCCTTACGACATCCAACGTCTGCGTCCCAATCGATCCGGTGGAACCGATCACCGTAATCTTCTTCATCCTGTCTCCCCCATGCTTCATTTAGATTTAGTACATCGGAAGAAAGCCTAGAATATGTACGAACGGAAAAACCGCAATCCAGCTGTCGCACCGATCCAAAATACCTCCATGACCGGGCAGCAGTGTGCCTGAATCCTTAATCCCGTACACCCGTTTATAAGCGGACTGTATCAGATCCCCCATCTGGCCGACAACCGCGGCGGAGCCTCCAAGAAGCAGAGCTCGTCCGACCGAAAGAAGACCGCCGGAGAATACCGCGAACAGGGCCGCGACGATAACCGCAAGCAGCACGCCCCCGACGGCTCCCTCCACCGTTTTGTTCGGGCTAATGGCCGGCCAAAGCTTCGATTTGCCGAATCTCCGTCCGGTAAAATACGCCCCCGCGTCACTGCTCCAAATCGCAGCCAGCATCAGGATGGTCCAAAACAAACCGTGGCCGTCCGGTGCGCTGCGCGTTGCCGCCAAATAGGCAAAACCCGACCCGATATACACGGTCCCCAGGAATATCAGGGCGACTTGGCCGATATGAATATCATTTTTGGACACCACAGTCACCACAAAAAACAGCAGCATGAGCAGCCAGAAGAATCCCATCATGCCGAGCGGCATTTGCAGATGGAGCAGGCTCCAGGGGAACACGGCATATAGAACGCTCGCATACCCGATCGCCGCGGTGCCTCCGAATACCGGCAGTCCGATCATGCGAACGAACTCGTAAAACCCGATTAGCGCCATAATCACGACGAGGGCATGGTATCCGAGTCCTCCCCATAGACATATTCCCAAAAATCCGCCCCCGGCGATCAAGCCGGTAATCAACCGTTGTCTCAACTGTCTACACCTTCCATCCGCTAGGATAATCCGCCGTATCGCCGGGTGCGTCTTTGGTACTCCGCCACTGCGGCAAACAACTGTTCACGGCCGAACTCCGGCCAGTACAGGTCCGTAAACCACAGCTCACTGTACGCCGTTTGCCATAACATGAAATTACTTAGCCGAAGTTCGCCCCCAGTGCGAATAAGCAAATCGGGATCCGGCAGATCCCCGGTCAAGAGTCCCGAGCCGATCATTTCCTGCGTGATATCCTCCGGCTTGACGCTTCCGTTCTGGACACGAACGGCAATCTCCTTGACGCATTCGGTGATTTCGCGGTGACTTCCGTAATTGAGCGCAAAATTCAAGATAAGGCCGGTATTATTTTTGGTCCGCTCAATCGCTTCCTCCATCGCCGCGATCGTGTGGGCGGGAAGTTCATCGGGGTGCCCCATCATGCGAACCTGGACATTCTTCTCGATCAATTCCTCCAGTTCGATGGCCAAAAACTCTTGGGGCAACGACATCAGAAAATCGACTTCCTCCTTCGGCCGCTTCCAGTTCTCGGTCGAGAACGCGTACAGCGTCAAAACGGAGATCCCGAGCTCATCCGCGGCGATCGTAGCCCGCTTGACCGCCTTCATTCCGTTGCGATGGCCGACGATGCGCGGCAAACCAAGCTTGCGCGCCCAGCGGCCATTGCCGTCCATAATTATGGCGACATGCTTCGGAATATTGTCCCCGGTCGGGACCTCGGTTGCAGGACGGCTGCCTTTTTTCCGCCAGGACTCAAATAACTTGATCATTGCTTTTCCTCCAGCTGGTGATGAAAAAGAGACAAAACCCCACCGTAATAGGAGGGGCCGCTTATCGTCTCTTAAACTTCCATAATCTCTTTCTCTTTCGCAGCAAGCACTTTGTCGACTTCCGCGATGAATTTGTCGGTGGTCTTCTGGATGTCTTCCTGGTGCCTACGCGATTCGTCTTCAGAGATGTCGGTTTTCTCCAACTTCTTGATATCGTCGTTCGCATCCCGCCGAATGTTCCGGATGGCCACCTTCGCTTCTTCTCCGAACTTCTTCGTCATTTTGACAAGCTCAACACGGCGTTCTTCCGTCAAAGCCGGGATGCTTAACCGGATGGATGTCCCGTCGTTGGCCGGCGTCAGACCCAAATCGGACTTCTGGATCGCGCGTTCGATTTCAGCAAGGGAAGATTTGTCCCAAGGCTGAATCATCAGGGTACGCGAATCCGGCGTATTGATGTTGGCAAGCTGGTTAATCGGAGTCGGCGATCCGTAGTAATCCACCTGAATGCGGTCGAGCAAGGAAGGCGCTGCTCTTCCCGCTCGCAGGGTCGCGAGGTCCCGTTTAAGTGCCTGAATCGCTTTATCCATGCGTTCTTCGGCATGACTTTTGATACTTTGCGGCATTTAATCTACACTCCCCTTGACGATCGTCCCGATTTTTTCTCCCAGGACGACTCGCTTGATATTTCCTTGTTCCGTAATCGCGAAAACGATCAGCGGGATGTTATTGTCCATACACAGCGAAGAAGCCGTAGAGTCCATAACACCCAGGTTTTTGTTCAACACTTCCAGATAGGTAAGCGTTTCGTACTTCTCGGCATTCGGATCGACAAACGGATCGGCGGAGTATACGCCATCGACCTTGTTCTTCGCCATCAGAATCACTTCGGCTTCGATTTCCGCTGCGCGGAGAGCGGCGGTCGTGTCCGTAGAGAAGAACGGGTTCCCCGTACCGGCGGCAAAAATAACGACTCTGCCTTTTTCCAAATGCCGGATCGCGCGGCGACGAATATACGGTTCGGCGATTTGCTGCATGGCGATGGAGGTTTGCACTCGGGTCGGAACCTCGATTTGTTCAAGCGCATCCTGCAAGGCCAGCGAATTCATCACGGTCGCCAACATCCCCATGTAGTCGGCTGTCGCGCGATCAATACCCTTCGCACTGCCCGCAATCCCCCGCCAAATATTGCCGCCACCGCAAACGATCGCAACCTGAACGCCGAGCTGGGTCACTTCCTTTACCTGCTGAGCAATGGACGAAATCGTTTCGGCGTCAATGCCGTATCCATTTTGTCCGGCAAGCGATTCACCGCTAACCTTCAAGACAACTCGTTTAAAAACTGGCTGTTCCAAATGTATACCTCCACTATAGACCCCCTATGTATAACCGGGAAAAGGGTGTCAGGTTAAAAAAGAAGGAACACGACGTGTTCCAACTCTTCAAACGTGCATGTGATCCAATGACGTTTATTATATTTATTTTATTGTCTTACTTGGGACATAACTTCTTCAACGAAGTTGTCCACTTTCTTCTCCAAACCTTCGCCCAGTTCATAACGGACAAAGCGACGGATGGTGATGTTTTCGCCGATCGCGCTGATCTTCTCGTTTACAAGCGCCGCGATCGTCTTGTCCGGATCCTTCACGAAAGCTTGCTCAAGCAAGCAGAATTCTTCGTAGTATTTGCCGATCCGGCCTTCGACCATCTTATCGACAATTTTTTCAGGTTTCCCTTCGTTAAGGGCCTGTGCTCTCAAAATTTCCTTTTCTTTCTCCAGGTCATCCTGCGGCACTTCTTCACGACGAACGTAACGAGGGCTCATGGCCGCGATATGCATCGCGATGTCGCGGGCAAATTCCTTGAATTGATCCGTTTTCGCAACAAAGTCAGTTTCACAGTTGATTTCTACAAGTACGCCGATCCGACCGCCGGCATGAATGTAGGACTCGACAACGCCTTCCGTAGCGATCCGGCCGGCTTTGTTAGCCGCGGCAGCCAGACCTTTCTCACGCAGAAGTTCCGTTGCTTTGGTCAAATCACCGTTTGCTTCTTCGAGTGCTTTTTTGCAATCCAGCATGCCCGCACCTGTTTTTTCACGCAGTTCTTTTACAGATTTTGCATCAACAGCCATGTTTATAAAACCTCCACATTTAAAATGATGGGACTCTTTTCATCTTAAAAAAAGGGCAGTGAGAGGTTTGACACCTACCAACCACCCTTTTCATTTAATTCATTCTTTGTTCTTTGTGCAAGTTCGCGAAATTAGGCGGTAGTTTGCTCGCCTTGGTTCGCTTCGATAACGGCATCCGCCATTTTGCTGGTAAGCAGTTTAACCGCGCGGATCGCGTCGTCGTTACCAGGGATAACGTAGTCGATTTCGTCCGGATCGCAGTTGGTATCTACGATACCCACGATTGGGATACCCAATTTGCGGGCTTCCGCAACGGCGATGCGTTCTTTGCGAGGATCAATAACGAAGAGCGCGCTTGGCAGTCCCTTCATGTTCTTGATTCCGCCGAGGAACTTCTCGAGACGATCTTTCTCTTTGCGAAGAATGATGACTTCTTTCTTAGGCAGAACTTCGAATGTTCCGTCTTCTTCCCAAGTTTCGAGTTGTTTCAAGCGGTCGATCCGCTTTTGAATTGTTTGGAAGTTGGTCAGCGTACCGCCGAGCCAGCGTTGGTTAATGTAGAATTGACCCGCGCGCTCAGCTTCTTCCTTCACGGAGTCTTGAGCTTGCTTCTTGGTGCCGACGAACAGGATCGTCCCGTTCTCTTCAGCTACGCTCTTAACGAAGTTGTAAGCTTCTTCTACTTTCTTGACCGTTTTTTGCAGGTCAATAATGTAAATACCGTTTCTTTCGGTGAAGATATAACGATCCATTTTCGGATTCCAACGACGTGTTTGGTGTCCGAAGTGAACCCCTGCCTCAAGCAGTTGTTTCATGGAGATTACTGCCATCTTCACGCACCTCCTAAGTTTGGTTTTATTGTGATGCTTCCTCCGCAAGTGTCATCTTCCGCCAAGACTCCCGGTAGGGAGCACCCTTAACGAAATCAACCAGCGTGCGTTATAACACCGTCAACTACTATACCACAACTGAAAAACCGATGCAACCAGAGTCAAGGCTTTTCCGACAAATTTCATCTTCATGTTAGCCTCACAAAAAAAGCTCCTTGTCAGGAGCTTACGGGTATAACTTATTCTGCCGGAGCGGATGTGATTTTTGAGATAATCGAGGTGATATCTTCCCCGGGTTCAAACGTAAATGTGCCGGTCCGAATTTTGGTATTAATCTTTTTGCTCTTGGCTTCCTTCAAGAAGGCGGATTTATCGGGGATAACTCCCGCCTTTTCCAGCCCTTCCGCCACACCGGAGAGGGTACTGCCGGAAGAAATTTTGTAGGTTACCGTCGTTTTTTGGGGTGACTGCGGCTTAACCGGAGCTTCGGTTTTTGGCGTGGCGGCCTCAACCGGGGTTTTGGAGGCTGCAGGCACTTTCGAGGTATCCGGTGTTTTTGAAGTTTCAGGCTTACCCGGCGGTTTCGGAGTTCCCGGAACATTTGGCGCCTTCGGCTCCTTTGCCGGATTCGCCTCTTGTCCTCCGGCTCCCTCCTGCTTCTCCTTCCACTCTTCCTCGGTCAGCAGCTCCCGATCGGCTGCCACGACTTTCAAATTCAAGAGGGCCGCGGCCTGCTCGATCTGTGCCCTGGTCTGCAATTTCCCCGTCCCTTGGCCGATCATCATTAGCTGTAGCAGCAGGGCGCCCGCGATAAGTCCTGCGCCCAATCCCAACATAAATTGGCGGTTTCGGATCATCGGGATTCCTCCCTTTTAGCCAGTTGCAGGATCAGCTGGACTTCACCTCTTTGAATGCCCACCGATTTGGCGATGATATCGATGGATTTCCCTTTCGCATACAAATCAAACAGCTCGGGGTAGCGATCCCTGACCGATTCAGCCCGAGGCGGCTCTTCTGGCACCTCTGGCTCCGTCCCCACAGAAGCGGCGGGTGAATTTTCCACAATAGCCTTCTCAGGCAAACGGGCTGAAGGAATGTCCGCTGCCGACGGCTCACTCTTCGGTTCGGTCGCGGATCCCGCCAACCGCGGCGGGGCTGCAAGGACCCGCTGTTCCAGCCCGTCCAGCCGGGATTTGTACTGAAGCGAGTTTTGCTCCACTTCCAACAGGCGCTTGCGCAGTTCGACAATCTGTTCCTGCTGGGCAAGCTGCTTTGATGCAAAATCCTGCTTCATCCGGGCTACCAAATCGATGAGCTCTTCATTTTCCTTTTCAATCTCCGCCATAAACTGCTCCAGCGTAGCTTCCAGTTCCGCGGAGCCGCCCGAAGAAGGTGCCGCCCCCGTCGTCCGGCCGGGAAGAAGAAGCGCATAAACCAGGGCGGCGGCTCCCAGCAATACAATATAAAACCACGGGTCTCCAAATGACAATGTAATCCTCACCTTTGATGTTTAAATAAGTGCGTAAAATCTTGCCCCGGTGGGCGTAGAGCGGAAGATGCCGCTACAATGACAAATCGATATGACGGCCCTTGAAAGGGTGCTCGGCGGGGTGTTCTTTTTCCTGCTCCTCCTGATGCTCACCCTGCGACGAGTGATGTTGTCGCTCTTGGTCCGGGGAGTTGCCCTCGCGTTTTATTTTTGTATTGTGTGCGCTTTCGTCAATATTGGTGCTTCTCTGGCGTTCAAGCTCGCGCTCCTTAATATTCTCCGCAGAGAGCAAGCTCTGATCGGTGACAGGGCGTTGCTGATTCTCCTGTTGAATCCGTCCGGCTTCATTGGTCCGGGGTACCGCGATCTGCATTTCTACGGCTTTCAAATTCATGGAAATCACCTCATCGCTTGGATTATGGACGCCCTAAAACTGTTCGTATAATGAGCGAAAGCGGTGCCGATAGCAGGCACTAGACATAGGCGGACATCGTGATATCCCCTTCATTAAAGTAAAAAGACATGTGGGATAGAGGTTCCTTAACATACTTTGTATAGCGTCCGATCACGATTCTGGACCCGCCGTAGATCGTTTTTAGGACATCCACACGCGCTCTGACCGTTTCCTCCAGCGTTTTTTCAATAGTAAGCATCCGCTCTTTAAATTCGTTCATTTCCTGAATGTTCGATTTTTTGGTCATATTCAGCTTCGAGCGCATTTCCACCTTCTCCGGAGTCAGCTTCCCTAAAGAGGCGAGTTGATCCAGCAGAGACAGCGCTTTTTCCGACTTTTCCAGGTTCGCCATGATCTCTCTGACCTTCTGCCTCAGTTCCATTAACTCGTTGCGTAGTTCGGGAAGTACGCCGACTTCAATGGAGGTCGTCGTCGACATCGGATTGCCGATGACCCGGGCGATGACCCGTTCCCCGGCTTGAATGCTTCCGCCTACGATCAAGCCTTTGGTTCCGTTGCAAACGACGTCCCGGCCCGCACGGATATTCGAATGCATAATGCTTTGGCTAACGATGACATCTTCTCCGGCCACTACATTGCCATCTTGAATAAAAGAACTTTTGACAGAGTGGCCCGCTTTGACCAAGCCTTTATTGTATCCGATAATGCCGCCGGTAATTTCGATGGAACCTTCCGAATACAGCTCGGCCCCCTCGACGCCGCCGACAACACGAATATCCCCGGCAGCACTGACTTTAAAGCCCGTCAATACATTGCCGCGGATGACGACCGTGCCGACAAAATCGATATTTCCCGTGCTGTAGTCGACGTCCCCGTTGATTTCATAAACCGGGAATACATTCAATTTCCCTTTATCGGTCACTGTAACCAAGCCGTCAATCGCCGCGTACATCGCGGTTTGCTCGGGGTTCAACACCACATTCTTCCCGACTTTGAATCTGGCTTCCTTCCCGGATTTGTTGGGGATCGGTTCCCCGGTCACCGCCGTTCCGGGGCGTCCGGGAAGCGGAGGAACTAATTCGGCGATAAGCTGTCCTTTCCGGACATTGTTCAAACGTGTGATTTCTTTGTAGTCCACCTTGCCGTCATCCGTCTCCAGAGGTTTGTACCTTACATCCTCAAGCTGGACGGCGTACCGAATCTTTCCATCCTCCCCGGGCTCCGGATCCAAACCGATGGCAATGGGGGTTTTACTGTAGAAATATTCTCTGGGGTTGATGGCAAACCGCTCGACAATATCGTCCTGGATCCCGTACTTGATGCCGTGGTGCTGCAAAAATTGATACATTGCATCCTTAGTGCAGGAAAAGGTATCGTCTTTTTGGGTAAACTGCAGATAAGCGACGGTTTTATCATCATTAAAGGTGACGCTAAGAAGTTTCCCTAAATCGGCCGTAAATTCCATTTTCGTTCCTCCTTCCATCTTCATAATTCTAAGAAATTCCGCTTTCTAATTCTCTCGCATCAGCAGATCACGTTGCTTGTCCAATGTGCCTCGAAGCCGCAAAATCGCTTTGGAGTGAAGCTGGGAGATCCGGGATGGCGACAAAGACATCACCTCGGCGATCTCACTCAGCGACAAATCTTCATAATATAACAGAGAGACGACGGTCCGTTCCTTCTCCGTTAACTTTTCGATTCCCTTGGCCAGCGATTCCCGCAAAAACTGCTCCTGTACTTTATAATCCGGATTTTTGGCCTTATCGTCAACAAGCAAAGTCAGCCGGGTCTCAGATTCCTCTTCACGGATCGGATCTTCCAGGGAGCAGAGAGTCATGACAGCGACTTCCTGAAGCATGCTTTGGAACTCTTTCTCGCTGATCCGCAAATGCTTGCTCATTTCCGCATCGGTGACGGACCGGAGAAACTGCTGCTCCAACTGCTGGTAGCCTTCTTCAATCTTCTTGGCTTTTTCTCTTACGGAACGGGGAACCCAGTCCCCCTGGCGCAATCCGTCCAAGATCGCTCCCCTGACCCTCCATGAAGCATAGGTTTCGAACTGCAGACCGCGCTTATAGTCGAATTTCTCGACCGCATCAATCAGTCCCATCACCCCGTTGCTGGACAAATCATCTTTGGAAACGTTCTTGGGCAGACCTACGGCCAGACGTCCCGAAACGTAGTCGACAATATGCAGATACTTCTCGATAAGTTGTTTCTTGGCCTCCAAATCGCCGTGTTCCTTCCATCGCTCCCAAACATCGGCATAATTTAGAGTGGATGTCTTCCGCTCGTTCAATTGCCTTCACCCTCCTTATTTGTCTGTCAGGTGACGAACGACCTTAGCCAGCTCTTCAGGATCTTTATCGTCAAGTGTTTTTACTAGTTTCGGCGGATTCAATGGTGTAAACTCTTGAGTCTGTGACTGGTCCTCTGGTGTTTGTTTCAATAAATCGTTTAATTCCTCACTTTGATCCGGTGTCGTAAGGTCGAGGCTGGCACCTTTATCCTGTTCCTTAAGCGCGTCCGTTAGGTCTCTGACATCAGGCTGCGGCTCCTGTTCCTTGAGAAAGGTAATAACCCAGTTTGCCGCAAATGCGAGCAAGAACCACACCACAAAAGCGATCAAGCCGCGGATGAAGCTCGTCATAAACAAGTTATTTCCAGCCGATACCGCATAGGTTATCAAAAAACCGATAAATCCGAATAGAAGATAATATCCCATTTTTCGTGACATGGCTACAATTCCTTTATACCCATTTGTACACTGCGTATGAATAAAATACCCGTTTCGCAATCCAATTCAATCGTTCTTCCGTAATTACCGCCCGTATCCTCCGCAACCAGCGGAATACCGAGTTCGCTCAACATCGCTTTGCACGACTCTGCATTTCTCGGACCGATCCTCATGGAATCCCCTTTGCCTGCAAAAGTAAACATCTGGGAACCTCCCGCCATTTTGGCGATCAGACGGCTTTTCATTACTCCAAGCTCCGACAGCCTGCGCACAAGCTCAGGCAGTGCAGTATCTGCATACTTGGCCAGATTGAGCGCCCCTTCTCTCGCAATTTCCGAGGAAGGAAGCATGACATGAGCAAGACCGGCTACCTTAAGCATCGGATCAAACAACGTGACCCCGACACATGACCCTAGCCCTGTGGTGCGGATTAACCCCTGTCCGCGAATCACGTTCAAGTCCGCCATTCCCACTTTAACAATGTGCTGCTCATCAATCATGATGGGTTGGAACTCCCAGAGCGGCAAATATTTTATCGAAGGACTCGGGGTCTGGAATCAGGAAAAACTGTCCTTCAACTTCATGCTGGCCTTCAATAAAAGTTGTATCGATCAATAGGGCGGAGTCGCCCATTTCTCCGAACTGCAGCAGTCCGTAGCTCAAAATCGCACCGGCCATATCCAGCGCAAGCGCCGGAACTGTCGGAGTCATGGCTAACGAAGTGAAATCGGCCAACGAGGAAATATACGATCCCGCCAAAATGTTTCCGATTTCCGAAAGCGCGGACCATTCCATCTCCGAGAAGTTCTCCTCGCTCTCCACTTCGATTCCGGCGAGGCGGTGAAGCAGCTTCTTCGCCGCCTCGGGGCTCAAAATGAAGAACAGGTTACTCGGCGTGTCTCCCTCCACGCGGAAGAAGATCGCCAGCACAATTTGCTCCCCGCCGCCCACTCGCTCCGCAATCGCCTCAAACGGCAGCATCTGGACTTTGGGAACCGCCATGTCGATCGGCTTGTCAAGCAACTTGGACAAAGCGGTCGCCGCATTTCCGGCACCGATATTGCCGACTTCTTTCAGAACATCCATCTTGAATTCCGCAAAGTCCTTAAACAGATCCACCGCTTATCCCTCTAAACTTTCCAACTGGATAATTTCATTGCGATTCAAAACTTCGGACAGATTCAGCATCACCAGAAGACGCTCATCGGACAAGCGGGCCACGCCTTGCAAATATTTGGCTTTTACGCCGCCGACTACATCAGGCGGCGTGTCGATCGATTCCGAATCCAAATCGATGACATCGTTGGCCGAATCCACAATGAAACCGACTTCCATCTCATTAGCCGCGACGATAATAATCCGGCTCTGGTCGGTATACTCGGCCTCCGGCAGACCAAACCGGCCCCGCAAATCGATCACGGGAATAACAACACCGCGCAGGTTGATGACGCCTTTTACAAACGAGAAAGTTTTCGGCACACGCGTAATCGGCATCATCCGCTCGATCGTTTGGACTTTGTCCACTTCGATGCCATACTCCTCATGGCCCAGTTTAAATACGATAACTTTTAATTCCTCTCCCACGGAAATCCCTCCTTTAATGATCCCGTCCGGAGCATGATCCTCCGGCGGGGGTGAAAAGCAAGCGGCATTATTTAATGAATGAGTTCGGATCGATGATTAAGGCAACTTGCCCGTCTCCCAGTATCGTAGCGCCAGCTACGCCCTGAATGGCAGGAAGATACTTTCCAAGGTTTTTAATGACGATTTCGTTTTGCCCAATGAAATCCTCCACCGTCAAAGCCGCAAGGCGCTCCCCTTTGCGAATGACGACGATTTCCGTTTCTTCCTCGGCGCTTTCGTCAAAGTCGGTGACATCAAACAGCTGCGCCAATGACAATAGCGGAATATGAGCATCCCGATAAGGAACCATCGTATAGCCATGAACCTTCCGGATTTGCTCACGTTTAATCAACCCGGTTTCCACGATGGACGACAAAGGAATCGCATATTTTTCCGAGCCGACCTTGATCAGCATCGCCGATATGATCGATAAGGTCAGCGGAAGCTGTACCGAAAACTTCGTGCCTTGGCCCAGGGTGGATTGTACCGAAACAACCCCGCTCAAAGATTCGATTTTCGTTTTGACGACATCCAGGCCCACGCCGCGGCCGGAGATGTCGGAAATCACTTCCGCCGTACTGAACCCGGGCGCGAACAACAGCATGTACACCTGTTCATCGCTCAGGGCTCCGGCTTCGGCTTCCGTAACGACGCCATTTTTGAGCGCCTTCGCCAATATTTTGTCGCGGTTTATGCCGTGCCCGTCGTCTTCAATTTCGATGAACACGTGGTTTCCACTGTGGAACGCACGCAGGTTCACCGTTCCGGTTTCCGGCTTCCCGGCGGAAATCCGTTCGGCCGTCGGCTCCACCCCATGGTCGACGGCATTTCGCAGCAGGTGAACGAGCGGATCGCCGATCTCGTCGATGACCGTGCGGTCCAGTTCCGTCTCCGCGCCGGTAATAATCAGATCGATTTTTTTATCGAGCGATTTGGCCAAGTCGCGCACCATCCGCGGGAAACGGTTGAATACCGTATCGATCGGAACCATCCGCAGCTTAAGTACGATATTTTGCAAATCGCTGCCAACCCGGCTCATATGCTCCACCGTCTCGGTTAAATCGGCGCGCTTCACTTCATTCGCCAGCTGTTCCATGCGCGACCGATCGATCAGCAGCTCGCTGAGGAGATTCATCAGTACGTCGAGCCGATCGATATCGACGCGGATGGTTCGCGACGGCGCGGCTGCCGTTCCGGAAGGCTTGGAGCTGACCTTGCCCGACTCCGCTTTCGCGGGCTTCGCCGGCTCTGCCTTCGCTGCCGGTTCTTTCGCGGCAGGTTCAACCACCGCGGATGCCGCAGCGGTTTCTTGGGCTCCCGAGTTCAGCTGGCCCAGTGTCTCATGATCCAGAACGACCGCTTGGGCCGACTCGATTTCCGACAGGTTCATGATCATACTTTGCAGTTCGCCAGCTTCCTTCTGGGTTATGTAGTAGAGGGAAAAACTGCGGTCGAATTGTTCCTGCTCGATTTCCTGAACGGACGGATGCGATTTAACGACTTCCCCGTACCGCTCCAGGAGATCGAAAACGAGGTATGCTCTGGCCGCTTTCAATTGGCAATCTTCTCGAATGGCCACTTCGAGGTACATCACCTTGTGACCTTCGGCAATGGATTGCTCCAGAACGGAGTACTGATATTCATCCAGTTGAATCGCCTTGCCGGTTTCCCCGGAAGCAACCGATGAATGGTCCGAACCCGCTCCCGGACTGCCGCCTCCCGCTGCCATATCTCCGCGTACGATCGCCTGAAGATTCGCCACGATCGAGCTGACGTCAGCTTTTCCCTCGCCGCCCTGCGTAATGTCCTGCACCATGGACTGCAGAGCATCCAAACTTTGAAACAGGGTATCGAAAATAAAATCCTGCATCTTCAGCTTTTCGTTCCGCACCAAGTCCAGCACATTCTCCATCTGGTGCGTCAGGGAGGAAAGATCCTCAAAACCCATGGTTGCAGCCATCCCTTTGAGGGTATGGGCCGAGCGGAAAATAACCTGAACGATGCTCAAATCCTCGGGGTTGTTTTCCAGCTCGAGCATATTTTCGTTTAGTGACTGTAAGTGATCATTGGACTCATCGATAAACATGGATAAATATTGGTTCATGTCCATGGTGAGGCACCTCCTTCAAGAGATTCCGTTTATTTCACATCTTGTGCAAGCTTGGAGCCTATCTCGTGCAGCGGGAGAATCCGGCTGACGCAGCCAAGTTCGATGGCCGACCTCGGCATGCCGTATACGACGCAGGTTTCTTCGCTTTCGGCAATCGTCGAGGAAACGCCGGAATCATACAATAATTTCATACTTCTCGCTCCATCGCTCCCCATGCCGGTTAGAAGAACAATATGCCGTTTCAACGAAGTCAAAGGCAGTAACGATTCGTACAAAACATCAACGGACGGCCTGTGCCCATTGCGCAGCTCCTGCTTCGATAACGATACCTTGTAGCTTCCTTTCGCGCCGGAAACGACATGGAGATGAAATCCCCCGGGCGCGATATAGGCGGTTCCGGCCTGCAACGCCATGCCCTCCTCGGCCTCCACCACGGTCAGAGCGCTCAGGCTGTGTAGACGCTGAGCCAATGATTTGGTGAAATTCGGCGGCATATGCTGTACGATCACGACCGGTGCCGGGAAATCGGCGGGCAGCTTCTCCAACACCGCCTTCAACGCTTTGGGTCCGCCCGTCGAAGTTCCGATCGCCACCAGATCGGTAAACGCCATATTCCGCTCCCGAACGGGCGCAGATGGCGGTTTCGCAACTACATCACCCCGCTCTTTGCCGGGCTTGGACTTCGCAGATGGCTGTCCACCTCCGATCGGCCGCTTCTCCTCCGGCATTAAAGCAGGCTTCGGCCGATCCGGCGCGCCGCGAAGATCGGGCGCCTTCGGCACCGCTCGCTTCGTTGCTTCCTTCGGGGCCTCTGCAGCCGCTACCTGGTCCAAGCCAGAAGCCCATCCTGGCGGCCCCGCCGAAGGTTTCGGCAGAACGGGAGCGTTTTTGCGGCCTCGGGTTTTGTCCTCCGTAGGCGGCTGAAGCTCCAACCCTTTGGGCTTCAACGTCTTCTCCCTGGCCAGCTTGCGTTCTTTGGCCGCCATAGCCGCCCGCATTTGCTCCCGCAGGTCCCGCCCGACCTTCTCGATATCATGCGAACTCGTCGTCGCGGAAGGCTTGCGGATAAAGTCGAAAGCTCCGAGTTCAAGAGCCAAAATCGTTTCCCGCATCCCCTGTTCATTAATCCCGGACAACATGATCACAGGAAGCGGATGTTCCTTCATAACCCGTTGCAAAGCCTCCAGCCCGTTCATCTCAGGCATTTCGACATCCATCGTCACCAGATCCGGAGAGACCGAACCGATCATTTCGATGGCCTCCCGTCCGTTCGTGGCCGTTCCACTAACTTGAAAATCCGGATCCTGTTCGATTAAATCGGATATGATTTTTCGCATAAACGCCGAATCGTCAACCACCATTACCCGATAAGGCATATTCCGTTCCACTCCTGTCCTTCATGCAGAATCATTTTGCTCGCCTTAACCATTTGTGCATAAATCCTTTGATTCCTGACAAAGTTTCATTAGACCTTTCTCGTGGAACATCCATATACTTCATGGCCAACCTCTTGATATCCCTAGAGGCGGCGCAGCCGGGAAAAGCGGCCGAAAACGGAACCTGCTTCTTCACCGCCTGCATAACGTGGGAATCATCGCTCAAGTACCCCAATGTCGGGATATCCAGATTCAAAAACTGCTTGGCGACCAAGGAGATTTTGTCCGCAACCTGCTTAGCTTCACCCTCGCCGCTTACCCGGTTGATCACGAGCCGGAACCCCACCTCGGGATCGATCCCGTGAACTACTTTGATCAATGCGTATGCATCGGTGATCGACGTAGGTTCTGGGGTTGTGACGATAAAACAGTCATCGGCCGAGGTAATAAATTTCAACGTCTCTTTGGAAAGGCCGGCTCCGGTATCGAAAATGATAAAATCCATTTCATCGGAAATATGTTCGATCTGTGATGTAAAATAATCAAGATCGCTCTCCGACAAGCTGAACAAATCCGCCATCCCCGAACCGCCGGCGATGAAAGGAACAGCCTGAGTTCCCAATTCGATGATCTCCGAAATGTCCCTCTCGCCTTTCAGCAAGTGATACAAGCTGTATCTGGGACGAACCCCCATCAATACGTCGATATTCGCCATTCCGATATCCGCATCGAAGATGAGTACTTTGCGTCCCAGCGATTTCAAAGCCAAAGCAAAATTGAGGGAGAAATTCGACTTCCCGACCCCGCCCTTTCCGCTCGTAACCGTGATGATGCGGGCCGGCGTTTTGATTCTGCCCTGATCGGCAAGCTTCTCACGCAATGAAACCAGATTTCTAAGCGACTGGGCCTGATCATTCATGAGGGATTGTCTCCCAAGATCAGATTGAGGAGCAGATCCTGGTTAGCGGACAACAAATCATCAGGCACGTTTTGTCCATTGGCGATATATGAAACCTTCAGCGGATATTCCTCCAGCAAATTGTACATGGGTCCCACGCTCTCGGTCTCGTCCAATTTGGTAAAAATCACTTTATCCAGCCCATAGCGGCTGAAATGTTCGGTAATTTTTTTCATATCCTGCGTCTTGGAGGTCAAGCTCAAAACGAGGTAAGTTTCGCTTTTCTCATGAGGGCTGAGCAGACTGTGAAGCTCAGCGACATGAATCTCGTTGAGATAGTTTCTTCCGGCGGTATCCATGAGAATCAGGTCACAGTAAGAGAGGCGCTGCATCGCTCTCTGCACGTCCCCCGGCGACTGAACAACCTCGAGCGGTACGTTCAAAATCGAGGAGTAGGTTCGCAATTGTTCAATCGCCGAAATCCGGTACGTATCCGCCGTAATAAAGCCCACCTTCTTTTGAGCTCTGAAAATTTGATCTGCGGCAAGCTTGGCGATTGTCGTCGTTTTGCCGACTCCCGTGGGACCGGCGATGTAAACAATGTTTGTCTCGTCCCGAATGCCTTCTCCGACGCGTTCGGCGAGGAAGCCTGCAGCCGCTTCCCGGACTTTAAGCGACAGGGATTCCGGCGTCGCCGTTTTGCCCGAATCGATCCATTCCTGGTAGGCGGCGTCGATCCAGCTGTCGATCAACTCCGGTGAAATTTCATGGGCTGCAAGCCTCTGCTTGAGCTCCGGCAAAGGTTCCGGCAGCTCGCGGTGTTCATGCTGCTGTCTTGCCAGTTGGCCGATCCAGGATTTCATCTCCCGCAGTTCTTCCAAAACCATTTCTTCCTTCACGCCTGTCGCCGGCTTCGCCATCAACGGCGGCGAAACCGGCGGGCTCTCCAACTCCCGTCCGGCCTGCCGAATCGCCTCATCCCAGCGGCTGGCGGCCGTCTGCTCTTCCGCTTCCCGGATGTCCGCCGTAAGCGAAGGATCAGGCAAAGGTGAGGGAATCGTCTCGGGCGCAGGCGCCTTCACGGCGGCCGGCCTCTCCGGAACTTCTCTCCGCGCCGGTGGCGCTGGAGGGGTTGCCGTTTCTTCCGGGATCACGACCGGTGCGGAATTCAAAGCTTCTGCGGATTTGCGATACGCCTCCGGCACCGCTTGTCTTACGACCGGAGCTGCAGGCGGGCGCGTCGGCCGCGGCTGGGGCTTAGGCGGGGCGGCCCCATTGTCTTCGCCTTCCGAGGCCGCAATGACCTCGATTTTCTTCTTCCCGAACATGCCCAGAAACCCGCCGATCTTCAAATCCTTCGTACTTAAAATTACGGCATCGGCTCCCAGCTCTGTGCGTATTTTAGCCATTGCGTCAGGCATCGTGTCGACGATATAACGCTTCACTCTCATAAGTTCACCACTCCGACACTTTGAATTTCAACATTCGGCTCAAGCTCACTATACGACAGCACCGGGATATCTTGCATGCTTCTTTCAATAATTTGACGCAAATACATCCGGATGGTCGGTGATGTCAAGACGATAGGCTGTTGACCGGATTGCAAAAGACGGTTGATCTGATCGGAAAGCTTCTGAAACAAGGTTTGGGTAGAAACCGGATCCAATGCCAGAAAGCTGCCCTGTTCGGTCTGTTGGACACTTTCCGCGATTTTCTTCTCCAGCGTAGGGCCAACCGTAATCACGCGCATCGTTTCCCCTTGCTGGGTATACTGCTGCGTGATTTGCCGGGACAACGCCTGCCGCACATATTCCGTAAGAACATCCGGGTCTTTCGTATACGCCCCGTAATCGGCCAGCGTTTCGAAAATCGTCACCAGATCGCGAATCGAAATTTTCTCGCGCAGCAGTTTGGCCAGCACCTTCTGAACATCCCCGATCGAAAGTACCGAAGGAATCAATTCATCGACAAGCACGGCATAATTCTCGCGGAGATTGTCGACCAATGCCTTCGTTTCTTGACGACCGAGCAGCTCATGAGCATGCTTCTTGATCAGTTCCGTCAAATGCGTCGCAACCACCGACGGCGGATCCACGACCGTGTAGCCGGATAATTCGGCTCTGTCCTTCGTAGATTCATCGATCCAGAGGGCCGGAAGACCGAAGGCGGGTTCCTGGGTCTCAATACCCGTTATCGTGTCATCATCCATCCCTGGACTCATCGCCAAATAGTGATTAAGTAATAATTCACCGCCGCCGACAAGATTTCCTTTAATTTTTATCACGTATTCATTAGGTTTTAGTTGAATATTATCCCGAATACGAATCACCGGGACAACAAGGCCCAATTCGAGCGCGCATTGCCGGCGGATCATGATGATCCGGTCGAGCAAATCCCCGCCCTGCCCCGTATCCGCGAGCGGAATCAAACCGTAGCCGAACTCGAATTCGATCGGATCGACCTGGAGCAAGTTGATGACACTTTCCGGGCTGCGCACCTCTTCGATTTGCTGCTCCTCCTCCTGGATTTCCTGCTGGATCGCCTTGAGGTTCATGTTCTTTTGCATCCGTCTACCGGCAAAAACCAGCAATCCGGCAAAAGGAAGGGTGGTCCATGGTCCGATTGGGGTAAAAAGTCCCAGCAAGGTTAGCGTACCAGCCACAACATAGATCAGTTTCGGATAGGTGAACAGCTGTCCCGTGATGTCTTCCGCCAGGTTCCCCTCGGAGGAAGCCCGCGTCACGATCAGACCTGCGGCGGTTGAAATCAGCAAAGCCGGAATCTGGCTAACCAGACCGTCACCGATCGTCAGGATCGAATAAGTGGAGAGCGCTTCGTTAAACGGCATGCCATGAATGGACATCCCGATAATAAAACCGCCGATCAGATTGATAAGCAATATAATGATACTGGCGATCGCATCGCCCTTGACGAATTTACTCGCCCCGTCCATCGCACCGTAGAAATCGGCCTCGCGTTCGATTTTGCTCCGACGTTCACGGGCCTGCTGTTCATTGATCAGCCCCGCATTCAGGTCGGCGTCGATACTCATCTGCTTCCCTGGCATCGCATCGAGGGTGAAGCGCGCCGCCACTTCGGCCACGCGCTCCGAGCCCTTGGTTATGACGATGAATTGAACAACCACGAGGATCAGAAACACGATAAATCCGACGACGGGTTGCCCTTGGGAAACCCATGAACCGAACGTCGCCACGACGTCACCGGCCTCGGCATGTCCCAAAATAAGTTTGGTCGTCGACACATTCAGCGCCAGCCGGAACAACGTGGTGATTAACAGCATCGCCGGAAAGATGGAGAACTGCAGCGCCTCCCTGGTATTCATGGCGACGAGCAAAATCATGAGAGCAATCGATATATTAATAATTAGAAGAATATCCAAAAGCAACGGCGGGATCGGGACGATCATAAGTAGAACAATACCGATAATGCCGACTAGGATGAATAGATCTTTATACTTCTTCACCGGTTCTTCCTCCGATCCCGAGCTTATTTCACTTTGCCTTGCAATTTATATACATACGCAAGCACTTCGGCTACAGCCTGGAACAAATCCCCCGGGATCATATCCCCGATCTCGGCTCTCTGGAACAACGCCCGTGCCAGCGGTTTGTTTTCAATCGTCACAACGCCATGCTCCTTGGCGATCTCCTTAATTCGAAGGGCGACGAAATCCTGCCCCTTGGCGATGACCTGAGGAGCTTCCATTTGCGATCCGTCGTATTTTAATGCAACGGCAAAATGCGTCGGGTTGGTGATGATGACATCCGCCTTCGGCACCTCTTGCATCATGCGCTGGAGGGCCATCCGGCGCTGCCTTTCCCTGATTTTCCCCTTGATCAGCGGGTCGCCTTCCATTTTTTTATACTCGTCCTTGATGTCCTGCTTGGACATCTTCAAACTTTTCTCATGCTCGTATCGTTGATACATATAATCGAGCACCGCCAGGACGAACAGTGCCGCGGCGATTTTAAGCCCCAAACTCATCGTAATTTTCGCTGTGAAATGAAATGCTTCCTCCACCGGGACCTTACCGATCGCAGCGATACTGCTCCTGGCTCCCCAAATGGTGGAATAAACCAGATAGCCGATAATCACCAGCTTTAGAACCGATTTCAGAAACTCAACAAGCGCATGCATGGAAAAGATCTTTTTAAACCCCTGGATGGGGCTCAGCTTGCTGAATTTCATCTTGAGCGGTTCCCCGGTGAGCAAAAAGCCGACTTGCGCATAATTGGCGATGACGCCCATAACGACGACGACCAAAAAGACCGGGGCGAGCAGCAACAAAATTTGCATCCCGTAATCCCCGAGCATCACCATGACGTTCTCTTGCGTCACATCGGTCGTAAGTCTATGATAAAAAACATCGCTGAACAGAGCGACGAGCCGCTCCTTGATATAAGCGCCGAAGGCCATAAGGCACATAAATGTAGCCAGCAGAATGAGCGCACCGGAAACATCCTGACTCTTGGCCACCTGACCTTTTTTTCTCGCATCCTGACGTTTTTTGGGTGTCGCTTTCTCCGTCTTCTCTCCGGCAAACATCTGCAAATCGAGGCTGTACCGATAGATCATCAGCGACTCCCCTCCTTACGTCGGTCGATCTCCAAGCGTACCGAACAGATTATGTAGCGCCTTAAACATCACTTCAAACAGATTCTCGAAGGCAACGATAAATCCCGGAACCAACAGCAGCAGTACGACCAAACCCACAATGATTTTTACGGGAATCCCGATCACAAATACGTTGAACTGCGGAGCTGTCCGGGCCAGGAAACCGAGCGCAACGTCGGTTAAAAACAAGGCTACGACCAACGGCGCGGACATCTGGAAGGCCAGCATAAACGACTGGCTAAAGGTACGCACCAAAAACTCGGATACACTGCCGTGGTATAATCTCTGGAATGCTTCATTCGATAGCGGAATCCAGTTGTAGCTGCGGATCACCGCGTCCAGCAAATAATGATGTCCGTTAATCGTCAGAAACAGCAATGTGGCAATCAGATATTTAAAGTTGCCGATTACCGGGGCTGACGCGCCGGTCATCGGGTCAATCACGTTGGCGATGCCGAATCCGATCTGGATGTCGATAAACGACCCGGCCGTCTGAATGACGGAAAAGATCAGATAAGCAACATAGCCCATCAATAAACCGATCAAGACCTCGCGAAAAACGAGCAGAAGATATCCCAGATCATTGGGGATGGCCTGGTTCGTTCCCTGAATCGTCACGATCAGCAAAGAGATGATTCCCGCGATCCCCACTTTAAAGTTCATGGGTACGCCGCGCGATGAAAATATGGGTGCAACTACAAAAAAGGCTGTCATTCGACAAAAAATTAGCAAAAAGACGGAAATTCCGTGTAAAATGATCTCCATGTTCACCGAAGCCTAACCGATATAATTAGATAGATTGTTCAGAATACCATAGGTGAAATCGACCAGCGTCGTTAATATCCATGGTCCGAACATCAGCAGGGCCAACAGCACGGCGACAATTTTCGGAACGAACGCGAGCGTTTGCTCTTGAATCTGGGTCGTGGCTTGAAAGATACTGATAATTAAACCGACGACCAGACCGATCACCAACATCGGAGCGCTAACCTTTAAAACGGTATAAACGGCTTGTCCGGCCAAACCGATAATAAACTCCGAACTCATAACCGTTTTCCCCCTCTATGAAATAGTAAATCCATCATATGCGCATAGCCACAGCTTTCAACCCTAGTCTCGCTAAGGATTGAAGCTGACCAGCAGAGACTTCACAATCAGATACCATCCATCAACCAAGACGAACAACAAAATTTTGAACGGCAATGAGATCATAACCGGCGGAAGCATCATCATCCCCATCGCCATGAGCACACTTGAGACCACGATATCTATAATTAGAAAAGGTATAAATATCATGAACCCCATCTGGAATGCGGTCTTCAGCTCACTGATGGCGAACGCGGGAACCAGGACCGAAATCGGAATTTCCTCGTAGCTGCTCGGCTTCTCGGTTTTGGTATAACTCATAAATAATTGCAGATCCTTCGGCCGCGTGTGTGAATACATGAACTTTTTCATAGGAACAGCCGCTTTATTTAAAGCTTCCGTCTGGGTGATTTCCCCTTTAATGTAAGGCTGTAACGCTACCTCATTAATCGTTGACAGCGTTGGACTCATGACAAACAGCGTCAGGAACAGCGCCAGGCCGACCAGAACCTGATTGGGCGGCGAAGTCTGCGTTCCCAGCGAGCTGCGGACAAATCCGAGCACGATCACAATTCGCGTAAAGCTGGTCATCAGAACCAGAATCGCCGGCGCTACGCTTAACACCGTAATAAGCAATATGAGCGATAGCGAGCTGGTGCCGCCCTCTGTTCCCGTATTCCCCCCGATTTGTATCCCGATTTCGGGAATAGGATCGACGGGAGCCGCGGAGGCGATGGTTACTGTCAAAACGCTCCACAACGTAAAAAGTAATGTCGCAATTAGAACTTTGTTCTTCATGAATCCCTCAACCGATCTGTAGATTCTTCTTCCTGGTCCTTCAGCAGTTCCTCCATCTGACGTTTGCGGCTAGGCATTTTTTGCAACTGGGAATGAAACATTTCATGAAACGATGTCCCTTCGAGTTCCTCCGCTTCCTGCGGAGGCGCTTTGCGGAATCGGGAGACGAGGCCAGACAGAACCGAAGTCACTCCGGCAAACTCCGTCCCCTCCTCTTCAAAAGCCTGCTGCAAAGCCGCCAGTTCTTCCGGATCGGTAATCTTGTCAAGCAAGGTGATATCTTCACCCACGCCGACAAGATACACGCTGCTGCCGATTTCGATCACCTGGAGCGACTTGTTCGGACCGAGACCGACAGCTCCCATCGTACGGATCGAACGGCTTTGGGAGAATAACCGGTTTCTCTTCCCCAAAAAACGGATTAAGACTACGATCAAAACAATGATTATCGCCAGTACGACAATGACATTAATCAAATTCCCCCAAAGGTTGACATCCCTACTAAATCCCGGCGGAACGTCAGTTTGCGATAGAAACATCGGTTTCGCCTACAATCCGAGCGTTTTGTTGATCGCTTCGATAACCCGGTCGGATTGGAACGGCTTGACAATAAAGTCCTTCGCCCCCGCCTGAATGGCATCGATAACCATGGCCTGTTGCCCCATCGCGGAGCACATGATGACCTTCGCATTCGGTTCCAGCTTCTTGATCTCTTTCAACGCCGCGATGCCATCCATCTCCGGCATGGTAATGTCCATCGTAATCAAATCCGGACGCAATTCCTTGAATTTCTCCACCGCCTGCGCGCCGTCTTGTGCTTCACCGACAACCTCAAATCCGTTTTTCGTCAAAATATCCCGGATCATCATTCTCATAAATGCTGCGTCGTCTACGATAAGAATTCGGTTTGCCATTGATTTAAAATCCTCCCTAAACTTCTACTATTGTAAATTTTGTATGCGATCCCATTGGCTGACAATATCCGTAACGCGAACACCGAAGTTTTCGTCGATAACAACAACCTCGCCTTTGGCAATCAACTTGTTGTTGACCAGAATGTCCACCGGTTCGCCGGCAAGCTTGTCCAACTCGATAATCGAACCTTGGGACAATTCGAGGATATCTTTGATCTGCTTTTGGGTCCTTCCTAATTCTACGGTGACCTTAAGCGGAATGTCCATCAATAAGTTCAAATTATTAATGTCGGCTTGACCGTATGCCGGGTTGCCAAGGTTAGCGAATTGTACGGGCTGCACATTCACGTTCCTTCCGGGTACACCGCCAAAATGCTGCGGTTCGCCATAAGGCCGTTCTTGCGGCGGATAATAGTATCCTTGCTGCTGCATCGGCGGTTGTTGCATCGGCGGCTGTGCCATTGGCTGCTGTGCATGTGCGGGCGGCTGTTGGTAAGCCGGAGCCTCGTAAGCTGGTGCCGCGGCCGCCGGAGCTGCGGCTGCAACCTCTTGAGCGGACGGTTCGGAAGACGAGCCGTTAATGAGACTGTCGACCATTTCCTTCGCGAATTTGACGGTTAACAGCTGCATGATCGTCGAGTCGATCAAATCGCCGATCGTCAACCGGAACGAAATTTTGATCAAGGTTTCATCCGGCGGCAGACTGGCTACGCCGTCCCCGTTCGTCATGTTCAAAATATCGATCCCCGGTGGAGAAATATTTACAAACCGGTTAAAGATCGTCGACATGGAGGTCGCGGATGAGCCCATCATCTGGTTCATGGCTTCCTGAACCGCGCTGATATGAATTTCATTCAGTTCCTCATCAGCCGGGTTTCCTTCGCCGCCCAACATTAAGTCGGCAATGACCTGGGCATCTCTAGTTTTGATAACGAGAGAATTGACGCCTTCAAAACCGTCTACATATTGAACATGAATGGCAACATGCGGTTTCGGGAACTCCGTTTCAAACTGAGATCTCGTAATTATGGATACCTTGGGAGTTGTGATATCCACTTTTTTGCTAAGCAGGGTAGAGAGCGCCGTTGCCGCGCTCCCGAAGGTGATGTTTCCGATCTCGCCAAGAGCGTCCTGCTCCAGTGGCGACAAATAATCGGAGACCGTCGGTTCGGGTGCCGAGTCCGGGTTGGACTGCTTTAGCAAGGCATCGATCTCTTCCTGGGACAAATAATCTTTACTCGTCAAGTTCCTCAACTCCTTCGTTGACAATTTCATCAATTTGCACGGCAACTCGGTCTTTTAACGTACCGGGACTTCCGATATATTTCAATCGATCGCCAACCCTGATGGACAACCCGTCCTGCACCGATTTATTCAGGGAAATCACATCGCCTGCGGACAGTTCCAAAAATTCCTGAACGGTAATTTGGGACTCTCCGAGCTCTGCGATGATCGGAAGCTTGGCTCTATTCACACGATGGCGGAGCGCATCCACCTCTTCAGGCACCCGCGCTTTTTTCTGGGAGACGAACCAATGGTGCACCGACAGCTTCGGCATAATCGGCTCAATTACGACGTGAGGGATACAAAGGTTAATCATCCCCGACGTGTCCCCGATTTTCGTACTCAAAGAGATCAGCGCGATCGTTTCGTTCGGCGAAACGATTTGCATAAATTGAGGATTGGTCTCCAGACCTTCCATCCGCGGATTGATATCAATCACGGTTTTCCAAGCTTCCTGCAAGCTTTCGAACGCCCGGCTGAAAATTCGTTCCATGATAATCGTTTCGATTTCCGTTAAAGAACCGATTTTTGACGGTGCCGTTCCGATCCCCCCCAGCAATCTGTCCAACATGGCGAAAGCGATATTGGGGTGAACCTCCAGCACCATTCTGCCTTCCAGCGGCTCAGCCTCAAAAATGTTAAGGATCGTCATCTTCGGGATGGACCGGATGAATTCATCATACGGAAGCTGTTCAACCTGAACCACATTGATCTGGACAAACGTTCTAAGCTGTGCCGAGAAATAGGTGGTGAGAAAACGGGCAAAGTTTTCATGAATACGCGTCAAACTGCGGATATGATCCTTGGAAAAACGAACGGCTCTTTTGAAATCGTAAGCCCGGATTTTCCGCTGCGTCTCTTCCTTTTTCAATTCCTCGGCATCCATCTCGCCCGAAGAAAGCGCGGCAAGCAGGGCATCGATTTCATTTTGCGACAACACATCTACCAAACAACTCACCCCCTTGGAAAAGTAATCGAAAACCGATATTAGTCTAGATCGCCGTCATAATGAATTTGGTAATATCGATTTGAATCAATTTTCCTTCCGGCAGCGATTTGTTGATCAGGTTCAGCAGCTTCGAACTCATATTGTCCTTACCTCTGGCCCCGTTCAATTCTTCCGGCTTGGTGTCCGCCAGCGTTTTAATAATGATCGGCGTGATTTTGAAATCCTTGATTTTATCAAAGGCTTCCTTGGAAGCGGCGCTATCGAGCTGGAACGCAAAATCGAGGACAACGACATAATTCGGATCGGATAGATTCGTTTTGATATCATTGATGGTTGAAGTCACTTCAACCAGTTCATCCGCAGTCAAGTGTTTAGGAACGGTTACTTCGTCAACCGCGGCCTTCACTTCACCGCCCGAAGCCGGTCCCGTCATCTGATTGACGAGCAGAAAGGCGGCCATTACGATCAGGGTTATGGCCAGCAATATCGTAATCAGCCATGGTGCCATCTTTTTCATGACAATTCCTCCGTTTGTTGCACTTTAATAGTTGCTGCGTGGATACCGATCTCGCTGTAATACTCGTTGATCATCGCGATAATTTCGGACGCCTTCTCCAGCACGATAATACGCTTGCCGGTTACAAGGGTCACGTATGTATCGGGTGTTTCTTCTACGGTTTCGATCATAATGGCGTTAAGCCACATTTGCGCACCGTTGAGCTTGGTTACAGAAATCATGATAAACCTCCCAATTAGACCGGGGAAAGGAAAGTCCCCTTCCCCCGCTAACCTTCATCTTAACGCTTCAGGTTAACTACTTCCTGCAGCACTTCATCCGAAGTCGTGATAATCCGGGAGTTCGCCTGGAAACCGCGCTGCGCCACGATCATCTCGGTGAATTCGCCCGTCAGGTCGACGTTCGACATTTCCAACTGCCCAGGTACGAGCGCGCCAGTGCCGGTTTCCTGGCTGTTCGGAGCGGACATCACCAGTTCGCCATTTTGTGCATTCAAGGTCGTCCGATAGAGATTGCCCCCGATTTTCTCAAGACCTTCCGGGTTGGTTACCTTAGCTAACCCGATGGTTTGCCCTTCCTCGGTAGCCCCGGTGTTCAGTTTCTGCATGATAATACCGTTTGCTCCAATTGAAAAAGCAGTAACATCATCCTCAATAGCCTCCAACGGTTCACCGTCTGCGTTACAAACGAGCAGACCATCGGATGTCACCAAACGGCGGTTCGCATCCAGGTGGAAGTCACCGGCACGGGTTAGAAAAGGGACCTCCTGCTCGTCATTCAGTGTCACCATGAAGAAACCGTCGCCGTCGATCCGCAAATCAAGCGGATTGTTCGTCGTCTGGGCGCTGCCGCCGGTGTGCAGCGTGTCGATCGATCCGATGGAGACCCCAAGACCTATTTGTCTAGCGTTAATACCACCGGTTTCGTCGGTAGGTGCGGTTACCCCTGCAACGGTCTGGCTCATAATATCCTTAAACATAACGCGTCCCGATTTAAAACCAACGGTATTTACGTTGGCAATATTGTTGCCGATCACGTCGAGTTTCGTTTGAAACCCGCGCATGCCTGAAACACCCGAATACATGGATCTTAACATTTTGCAAAATTCCTCCCCTGGGACAAATGTAATTTCTAGGACCGCTTCAGTCGATCCGCGGCCCTTGTCGGCTTCCGAATCCGGGCCAGCCAATTGTTTGTCAAATGATAACTGCGCTGTCAATCTGGGTGAATACATTGTCCTTCATGCTGCTCCCATGCATCGCCGTAACAACCGTGCGATTATTCACGTTGACGATCAGGGCCGTATCTTTCATTAATATCAAAGTTTCCTTCGCGCCTTTGGCGGCCGCACTGTCGATCGCCGATTCGATGCGGCTCAGTTCCTCCGGCTTAAGCTCAATTCCGCGCTGCTCCAGCCTTTTCACGGCATGGTTGCTGAAATGCAGCAGCCGATCCTGGAGCATTTCCTCGAAACTTAAACCATTGGGTGAGCTCTCAGCCTGCTGATTTCTGGAGTAGGGGACCGTCCCCGGCTGAATCCGGCCGGTATACAGGTGCCCTATACGGATTGGGTCGCTCACTCCGCACCCGCTCCTTGTTCTGCCGGTGGAGGCGCATTGTTGCCCGTACCGCCGTCTCCTTCGGCAGGCTGCTCCGGTTCCGGTTCAGGTGCGTTCTCCACCTTTTCAACCTTGGTAAGCTCGATTTCTTTATCGCCAACTTTCACGTAATGAACACCGCCGCGAACGATAATCGAATCGACCAAACCGCTCTCTGTCGTTGCGATCACTTCCGGTTTCCCGGTCGCAATATCGTAGTTGCCGGTCTTCGTTTCTCCCGCCCAGCTTACCATTTTACCGATCAAGCCCGAACTGTTGCCGAGCGACGCGCTCATCGCCTTTAGCTGATCGGATATGTTGGTCAACTGTTCGACCGAACTGAACTGGGCCATCTGCGCAACCATGTCTTTGTTATCCATCGGAGACATCGGGTCTTGGTACTTCATCTGAGCCATCATCAGCTTCAGAAAGTCGTCCTTCCCCAGTTTGTTATCCAATTTACTGGCTCTTTCGACATTCTCGGTCGAATAATGCGGCCAGTTGACCTTCGGTGGTATAATTTCGGCCATGAAATCAGCCTCCTTTCTGCTAGGCTCTAGCCACAAAGGAACTTCCTAACGTTCCTTCTGTTTCTCTGACGCTCGAGATCCACTCGTTCCATTCCTCGTTCAGATCATGGATGCCCAGCAGTTCTTCCTCGGAAACCACTTCACGACGCTTTCCGTTTTGCTGTTGCCCCGTACCGCTTCCCGGTTGACGACCATCCTGGTACATATGGGAGGACAACGGCGTGTTTTGCGTCACTTCCAATTTGTTGACCTGGAGCCCTTGGGACTGCAATGCCGATCTGAGTTGAGCCATTTGGGATTCAAGCGATTCCTTGGCAAAAGCGTGCTCCGTCATAAACTGGGCGATCATTTGGCCGTTTTGCATCGTAATTTTGACGTCTACTTGTCCCAAATGCTCGGGAAAGAGCGAAATTTTCGCCTCGGATACGCCGCCCGCCTGAATAATCTCCAGCTTGCTCACCAAGAAGCGGGACATTTCTTCGCCGAACTTCTCGACCGGTACCGGAGGAGCCGGTGCCTTTAATGGAGCCGCCGCCGCATCGCGAAGGGCTAATTGCCCCGCCGTCACCACGTTGCCCGATTGAAACGGATGTTCGCCATCCGAGGTTTCTACGGCAGTAGAAGCCGTATCTTCACCTGCCAGCAACACTGTGGATGCCGATGCTTTGACCGAAGCGGTCTCGGCTTGAGAGACTACTTGCACTTTCGGAGCTTCAGCCACATTCTTGTCGGCGGCTGTCCCTGTCCGATCCGGATGAACGGACGAGTTCTCCTTCAAAATGCCTTTCAAATCAGCCAGAGTCGATGCGTACTTCCCGGACGGTGACTTATGTTCTCCGGTGATTCCTGCCGAGGAAAGAAGCGTCTGCAGCGATTCCAAAAGAGCTTTCGCCTGCAGCGAATTCAGCTCGGCGTTTGCCGAAGGTTTTGAACCTGAAGCCGCCACCAGTTGGACCAACGTATCCTGAACCGCGAATCGGACTGTTTCGGCATGCTCGGCCAGCGCCGGAATCCCCGAATCGCTTGGAGCCCCGTCGGAACCGTCGGCTTGCTGCACGTTTTGCAGATAGAGATGCGCATTTTGCAGCCAGCCTTGCAGCATCGCGAGGAGTTCCGGATTCTCCGCCAGCGCGTCATCCAACGATTCCAACTGCTCAAGCAGGTTTTCCAGCAGTGCGTTCAAACTTTCGTTCTCGCCTTCTGCCGCCAACCCGTTCGACGTGTCCGTCAAGCCTGCCAAAATCGCCAACTGTGCGGTCAACTGTCCTTCTTGCGAGCCGGCCTCCCCGGCGAGCATCGATACCAGCGTTTGACCGAAGGTAGCTCCTGTGCCTTCCGCGCCCGCCACTTTACCGGCGCTTCCGAACCACAATGATTTTGCGGGAGCTGAAGTTCCTACATTAGATAATGGTTGACTCATTTTCTTTTCACCTCCTTTCCCTAGAGGTCGTCCAAAAAGTCATCCCCTGCTGCTCACTTGCCGACCAGTTGGTTTACGATCTTCACCGACAGCTTCTCATCCGCTTTGGTCATGGCGTCCAAAATTTTGGATCGCGTTGTGTCATCGATCGATTTCAAGATTTTCAAAGCCTTTTCCGGACTGATTTTATAGGTCTGGACAATCAGCTTGGAAGCTGAATCCGCCGACATCGTTCGGAACGTTTGACTGAGCTGCGCATCATCCAACGCGGCCCCGGAGGCTTTGGCAGGCGCCTCTTCGGTGGCTTCCTTTTTCAGCCGGGATTGCAGCGCCGCAATCGCCAGGTCTTCCGCCGGCTTAACGTCTTTCAGCCGGATGGAAATATTCGCCGCTTTCTCGGGATCCATTTTTTCCAAGATAGCCACTTTGCTCTCGTTGCTCATGACGCTGAACATCTGAAGTGTTTCATCGGTGGTCAACTTGTCAAAAATCGCCGCCGCCTTGCTTGGACTCATCGCCGAATAGATCGATGCCAGTTTTTTGACTTCCTTTAAATAAGCGGCTTCTTCTTCGGCCTTTTTCTGCTCTTCCTCCGCATTTTGCGCGGTATCCAGCTGTTCCTGGAGCTCCTTCGTTTTCGTTTCTTGCTCAGCGGCAAGCTGGTTGGCTTGCTTCAACTCATCTTCCTGCTTGGCCACCTGCTCTTTCAATTCTTTAACGGTAGCCTCGGTGCTTTCCTGCTGCTTTTTCTCATCCTTTTCCGCATCCTTGGCAACTTCTTCCGTTTGATCCGGGATCCAGTTTTTGACGATCGGGATTTTCTCACCGATATCCAGCAAGGATTGTTTGATATTTACATTGAATAAGGTCAACAACACGCCAAGCAGTACGACCGTGAACAAGATCGGGGTCATAAAGAACAAAAATCTTGATAACCCTCCGCCTGACTCCTCCAGTTCCTCATCCAGTTCAGTCTGTGACATTTCTTCTCCTCCTTCGCAAACCCATTGTAGGCCCCGACTCCTTTAACGGGCTCTCATGGCGAACCGGACCGTTGCCATTTCATCCAATTCGTTTTGTTCCCGAAGAAGCAATTCTTGCTGAAACTTTTCCTTCGCTTTGTCCCTGGCTTTCAGCCACACTTTTTCATCCAACATCTTCGTGCTTAATATCGACTTTTTCTGGTCCACATTGACTTCCGCCCGCTGCACATCTCCGATTTTTCGCGTGATGCAGTTTTCGAGATAGTCCATATACCGTTGAAGTTCTTGCAGCTTGATCATCGAAGCCTTGTTTTCCATCTCATTTTGAATGGCGGTATGGATTCGTGACCGCTCCTCCACCAACTGTTCCAGGGAGCACTGCTCCGCCTGTAGAATTCCTACGGCCGCAGACAGCATCCATTCAGCCTGAGTCTTCTCATTGGACTTCAAGTCCACGACCTTCTGATATACGTAACGGAATCTCATCCTTTACTATTCAGCTCCTTGCAAATTCGGAAATAAGTTGTTCCTGCGCTTCGGGCAGCGTCACTTTCTCATTGACCTTCTGTTTCGCAAAAGCCCAAATCCGCTGGATGTAACCGATCGCTTCATCGATTTCCCCATTGGAGCCCTGTTGGTATGCCCCAATATTGATGAGATCCTCGGAATCCTTGTACACGGCCAGAAGCCGTTTCAGATTCTCGGCGGCATCGTTTTGTTCATCGGTCACAATGTCCTTCATGACCCGGCTGATACTGGCCAAAATATCAATGGCGGGAAAATGCCCCTTATTGGCGATATTCCGATTCAGTACAATGTGTCCGTCCAGAATGCCGCGCACGGCATCCGCGATAGGCTCATTCATGTCATCCCCGTCTACCAGCACGGTATAAAACGCGGTGATCGAACCCGTTGGTCCCGTGCCGGCCCGCTCCATCAGCTTGGGCAGGGCGGCGAACACGGACGGGGTGTAACCCCGCATCGCCGGCGGTTCGCCGACCGCAAGCCCCACTTCCCGCAGCGCCATGGCGTAACGGGTGACGGAGTCCATCATCAGCATGACGTTCAACCCGCGATCCCGGAAATATTCCGCAATCGTCGTGGCGATGAGCGCCCCTTTCATCCGAATCAGGGCCGGCTGGTCCGAAGTCGCCACGATCACCACGGATCGTTCCAATCCTTCCGGTCCCAGATCGCGTTCGATAAAATCCAGGACCTCGCGGCCCCGTTCGCCGATCAGCGCGATGACATTGACATCGGCCGAGGTGTTGCGGGCGATCATTCCCATCAAGGTACTTTTGCCGACCCCGGAGCCGGCAAAAATCCCGACCCGCTGGCCTTTCCCGATGGTCAGCAAACCGTCGATCGCCCTGACGCCGATGCTGATCGGCTCAATCACACGCGGCCGGTTGAGCGGGTTCATCGGTTTGTTATACGTCGAGTAGTGGCCCATCCGCGAGGGAAGAACGGAGCCGTCAAGCGGCTGTCCCAAGCCGTCGAGCACTTTGCCGAGCAGCTCCGAACCGACCTGCACAGTCAGGGGTTTCCCGGTACCGACCACATCGCAGCCCGGTCCGATCGACGTCAGTTCGCCGAGCGGCATGAGGAGCACCTTGTTGTCCCTGAAGCCGACAACCTCCGCTTGCAGCGGCTGCGACGACTTGCTCGGGTAGATGTAGCAGACATCCCCGATGCTCGCATCCGGACCTTCCGACTCTACCATCAAACCGATAACCTGGGTGACCTTGCCATTGATCCGAACCGGGTCCAGCTGGCGAAGATGGTCGATATATCGAGCCGGATTAATGATCGTCATTCGTCATTCCCCGTTCCTCGGTCTGCCGCGAAATCCGCAGCAGCTCCTTCTTGATTTCGGCAAGCTGGGTATCGATTCTGGCATCCACACTTCCGAAGGAAGAACGGATGACGCATCCCCGGTCCTGAACCGATGGATCGGGAAGAATCTGCAGCTCGGCCTGCGAATCGATCACCAGGCTAAGCTCTTCCCGCGCCGCTTGCACAAAAGCAAACTGTGAGGGCGATACGCAAAGCGTCAGTACGCCCTGCTCCCGTTTTCGCGACAAGCTCTTCTTGATCAGTTCCACCGAGTAGTCCGGCTCCACTTCAAGCTGTCTGTCGATAATCTTCTCGGCGATCGCACAGCTCAGTTCCACCAAAAACGGCTCGGCCTCTTGGATAATCCGCTCTTTCTCAACATAAGCTTGCTGCAGAACAGCGCCGGCCTCACTCATCATTTCATCGATTCTGAGCTTAAGGGCTTCCTCGGCCTGAACACGGCCTTCTTCAAAGCCTTCATTGAATGCTTCCGATTTTACGGCCTCGATCAGATGTTCGTCCTGTTCCCGCCGTTCTTTCCACCAGTCTTCAATCTGTTGCCTGGCTCCGGCCAAAATCTGCTCAGCCTGCTCGGAAGCGGCTTTCACCTGGCTTTCCGCAAATTCTTTAGCGTCGGCCAGCATCTGTCTTCTGGCTTCTTCCGCCGCGGCATCCTGTGCCGAAATCACTTCCTCCTGCACAGTAGCCATATCATCGTCTGATCGCTGTTCCTCGGATGCCTCATACGTTTTGGCCAAATTCAGCTGTTTCAAAATGTCCACCGGAACGTATTGGGATACTTTGATCAAATTAGACAATGATGTCATCTCCTCCGCCGCGGGCAATTATAATCTCTCCGGCATCTTCCAACCTGCGGATCGTTGCTACGATGCGGGTTTGAGCTTCTTCCACGTCACGAAGCCGCACGGGCCCCATAAATTCCATTTCTTCCTTGAACGTATCGGACATCCGTTTCGACATGTTGCGGAATACCGCCTCACGAACTTCTTCGCTCGCCACTTTAAGCGCAAGCTGCAAATCCGCGTTTTCGATGTCGCGGATAATCCGTTGAATCGAACGGTTGTCGATGTTGACGATGTCCTCGAAGACGAACATCCGCTTTTTGATTTCTTCCGCGAGCTCCGGATCCTGAATTTCCAGCGAGTCGAGAATCGTACGTTCCGTACCGCGGTCGACGCCGTTCAAAATTTGAACGATCGCTTCGATGCCGCCGGCGCTGGTGTAATCCTGGGTCACGGTAGCGGACAGTTTTTGCTCCAGCACGCGCTCCACTTGCGAAATAACCTCCGGAGACGTGCTGTCCATGACAGCGATTCTCCGGGCCACTTCGGCCTGCTTCTCCTGAGGGAGGGAAGACAGAATGACCGCAGCCTGTTCAAATTGCAGGTATGACAAGACGAGAGCGATCGTTTGTGCATTCTCGTTCTGAATGAAGTTCAAAATTTGATTCGGATCCGCTTTGCGGGCGAAATCAAACGGTCTGACCTGCAGAGTGGCCGTCAGGCGGTTGATGATATCGATCGCTTTCGACTGGCCGAGCGCCTTCTCCAAAATTTCTTTGGCGTAAGTAATGCCGCCTTGGGAAATATATTCCTGAGCGAGACAGATTTGGTGAAATTCCGCCATAATCATCTCTTTTTCGGCACTGTCCACTTTCCGGACATTGGCAATTTCCAGGGTCAATTGTTCAATTTCGTCCTCACGCAAATGCTTGAAGATTTGGGCGGATACTTCCGGCCCGAGTGTAATCAGCAGAATCGCCGCTTTCTGTCTGCCGCTTAAAACTTGGCTTGTTGTTGATTTTGACAATGCGTTCACCTCTATTCGTCAGCCAGCCAGGTGCGAAGCAAGTTGACGAATTCGTCCGGCTTCTTCTTGGCCAGCGTCTCAAGCTGTTTGCGCACTTGGTTTTCGTTTGTGACAGATTCCAAGTTAATGGAAGGAAATTCCGGCGTAAGCGGCAGCGGGATTTCTTCTTCCACCTCTTCAGCTTTGCCTTTTCTGCGAATCAAGAGGAATACGACCCCCGCGATAGCGAGCAACGCTGCGGCTCCAATTCCCCATACGATCGGGCTCGAAAGACTCAAACCGGAACGTTCTGTCCCAGAATTATGAAAAGGTTGGGAGTAAACTGAAACTTTTCTCTCCAAATCTGCGTCTGTATAAGTAGTACCAGAATCAGCCAAATAGGAACCGACAATATTGGTCAAGATATTCTTAATATCCGTTTGAGTCTGCTGATCCAAATTTTCTTGACCGTCGGGTGGTTCAACTGCAACATTAATGGTTAAATCTTTTATAACGTAGGGACTGGCTACAATATCCTTGGTAATTCGGTTCACTTCGTAGTTGATCGTGGACGAAGATTCTTCCGAAGAGGAGCCCCCGCTTCCTGCTTCGGTACCCGGGTAGTTCGATACGTCCGTTTCACCGGTCCCCGCTACTCCGCTGTCAGGGCTTCCCTGTCCGGTGTAGCTCTTTTGAATTTTTTGAGCACTGATTTCGATACCTTTTATATTTTCGGTATCTACAGGCGTCACCAAGTTTTCCTTTTGGCTGACCTGGTCAAAATTGAGCTTGGAAGTCACCAGCACTTCCACTTTGTCTTGACCCATCAATCTGGACAAGAACTGTTTAACGCTTTGTTTTACGTCGCTCTCGAATTTTTTCTGAAGAGCCATATTTTCCTGGACCGCCGTCGTCAGCGATCCGATTTGGCCGCCTTGCCCCGTAGGAAGAAGCACGGTGTCGTCGCTCGAAGACAAGGAGATGTTTTCGACCGGCAGGTTAGGCACGGATGTTTTAACGAGGTTAAAATATCCGTCGACCGCTTCTTGCGTCGGGCGGTAGCCCGGCTTAAACGTCAGTACCACGGAGGCGGAAGCTTTCTCCTGTTCCTCTGGACTGGCAAATACATTTTCGGCCGGAAGATTGATCAACACCTTGGCGTCGTTTACGCCTTGCATCCGTTTCAAGAGTTGCTCGATCTCGCCGTTCAATGCGCTCTTATACTTGACGCCGAATTCGTTGTCCGTCATCCCGATTAGGGAAGAACTCTCATTAAAGGATTCCCAGCCGATGGAGCCATTCTGGATGATCCCCTGGGACCCTACATCGACTTTGACGCGGGAAGCGTCTTTGCTGGGAACCGAGATACTGGTGCCATCCGGCCCGAGTTTGTAGGGAATTTTTCCCGACTCCAGGTGCTTGATAATCCCTGCTGCATCCGTGGAGTCCAGTCCGGTGAAGGCTACTTCGTATTCCGTTTTAGAAAACTGGATCGTTAATAGGACAATCGCCAACAATACAATGGCTACAGTGGAAATTAGCAAAATTTTCTGTTTTTTGCTGAAATGGTTCCAGTATCCCGTTAATTTATCCCGATACTGGGCAATTCTCTCATTCACAACGTCACCTCATCCGAAGCATGCTTTTTTTATTAAATTTGCGTACGCATAATTTCTTGATAAGCTTCTATCACTTTATTTCTAACTTGCGTAGTCAACTGCAAACTTAACATCGCTTGCTCTGAGGTGATCATCACCTGGTCCGCGCTTACTTCACCAAGCAGAAATTTGTTATTCATGGACTGTACATTTTTTTCCTGGGCGTCTACCCCGTTTAGGGCTTCCGTAAGAAAGGCGCCGAACTCTTTCAGGGATTCCGCGGGCGTGGGAGAAACCGGCTTACTGGGCTGATCTATGGCGTCCACGGCCTTTAAGGCATTAAAATTCATAGCCTGTATCAAAACTCAACACTCCTATCTTTCTGAAAGATTCTATTTACCGATTTGAAGTGCTTTCGTCATCATAGCTTTAGAAGCGTTCAAAGCCGTGACGTTAGCCTCATAAGACCTAGAAGCGGAAATGACGTCCACCATTTCTTTCAAAATGTCTACATTAGGCATATAGACATAACCTTCGCTGTCGGCATCTGGATGTGTGGGGTTGTATACCGGTTTAAACGGGGCCGAATCTTCCTTGATTCGGGTAACCTTTACACCTTGGCTCGGCTGACTGTTTCCGAGTGCGGAACCCAGGGCTTGACCAAAGTCGGTCTTCATAGGGGACAGCACCACCATCTTGCGGCGGTAGGGAACGGCTTTGCCACCCACAACCTGAGCTCGGGTCGTTTCGGCATTGGCGATATTTGAGGATATGACATCCATCCGGAGCCGTTGAGCCGTCAATGCGGAAGCACTAATGTTAAAAGCGTTGCTGATCTTCAAAATGCGTTATCTCCCTTCCAAAGCGGTTCGCTTCATTTTGATTTGGTAATTGACTTGTTCTATGTAAGAATTGTAGCGGAGTTGATTTTCAGCCAACTGAGTCATTTCGCTATCAATATCCACATTATTTTGGTTATTGGTCATCATCGTTGACTGATCAGTATAAACTTCAGGTCCGGCCAAACGGGCCGATAGACCTATTGCAAAATGTTTCGAATGAGTTCTTCGCCCCTCCAAGGCCCTCGTCGCTCCGCTCATTTCCTGCTGCAAAAGACTTTCAAAGGATACGCCCGATCGTTTGAAGTAAGGGGTATCCACGTTTGCAATATTATTGACAAGAACTCCTTGCCTAAGATTGGCCGCCTGCAAAGCAGTTTCCAAGCGTTGGAACCCGATACCATTCAATAACTGCATCTAATTTCCCCCCTTGTAAATACATTAATAAACCAAGTTTTAAATATTCAACGGCCTTTCCAACATTCCTCTTTTTTTCGACAAAAAACTAGTTTTTTACGTCTTTCAAATGTCCTAATGTAGAAAAAAATAGGAGAATGTCATATATCCTAAGTTTCAGGGAGAATCGACATTATTACAATAAGAAAAAAGCACTATCTTTGACGAAATTGACGATATTTTTTGCACTTTTTGAAATTATTTCAATTTTTCGCAATATTTCGACACGTCCTATTCCCATGTTAAATCCTGGGTAATACGAAAAAAGACCGTAAACCCGATGGATAGACTGGGTCTTACGGCCTTTGTAAATGTATAGTGAAAACCAGAACAGGTCCTACTTGCTACAAGATATATTGGCTTAAATCGCGATCCTTGGCTATATCCCCCAACTTCTCCCGAACATATTCGGGGGTAATCGTCATTTTTCCCAAGGTTAGTTCAGGCGCTTCAAACGATAGGTCCTCCAGTAACTTCTCCAAAATCGTATGGAGTCTTCTCGCTCCGATGTTCTCCGTATTGGCATTCACGCTGGCCGCAATGGCGGCGATCTCGCGAATCGCTTCCGGAGAAAACTCGATTTCGATTTCTTCGGTCCGCAGAAGCTCAACATACTGCTTGGTCAAAGCGTTCTTGGGCTCCGTTAAAATCGAGACAAAATCATCCAACGACAAGCTGCTGAGCTCTACCCGGATCGGAAAACGCCCCTGCAACTCGGGAATCAGATCGGACGGTTTGGCGATATGGAAGGCTCCGGCCGCGATAAACAGAATGTAGTCCGTTTTGACCGGTCCATATTTGGTCATCACCGTAGATCCCTCCACGATGGGCAAAATATCGCGCTGAACACCTTCCCGGGACACGTCCGGACCGGAACCTTGGCCCCGGCTGGCGACTTTATCGATCTCATCGATAAAAATAATCCCGGTTTGTTCAGCACGCTCCACCGCCTCCTGAACCAGGTCGTCATGATCGATCAGCTTTGACGCCTCTTCCTGGGTCAGCACCTTTCTCGCTTCCTTAATGGACAACTTTCTGCGCTTTGTGCGGCGCGGCAGCAGGTTTCCAAACATCTCCTGCATATTCATACCCATCTGATCGTTCCCTTGGCCGGCAAACATATCCATCATGGTCGGGGCATTGTCCTCCACCTCGATCTCCACGATGTCGTTCTCCAGTTGCCCGGCAAGCAGTTTGAAGCGGACCTGGCGGCGGCGTTCCGCCAGATCGCCGTCCTCCTCGGACTGCTCCTGAGCCCCTTTTGTCTCACCGGCATTCTGGTTTCCGAACAGCAGCTCCAACGGATTCCGGCTGTTCTTGGACTTGTTCGGGGACGGCACGAGAATTTGCACCAAGCGTTCATTGGCTAGATCCTCAGCCCTATCCTTCACCTTCTCGGTCCGCTCCAGCTTAACGGTGCGAATCGCGGTTTCCACGAGATCGCGCACCATCGATTCCACGTCTCGCCCGACATAACCGACCTCCGTAAATTTGGTGGCCTCAACTTTGATAAACGGAGCACCCACCAGTTTGGCAAGACGCCGGGCAATTTCCGTTTTCCCCACGCCGGTGGGGCCGATCATAAGGATGTTCTTCGGCACGATCTCATCCTGGACTTCTTCGCTCAGCAGACTGCGGCGGTAGCGGTTTCGCAAAGCGACCGCCACCGATTTCTTCGCCTGCTTCTGCCCCACGATGTACTTATCCAATTCGGCGACAATTTGTCTGGGCGTTAAATTGGCGTTAGGCATAAGTTCGTTCCCCCGATCACAATTCTTCAACGATGATGTTGCTGTTGGTATACACGCAAATCTCCGAAGCAACCTGAAGCGCTTCACGCACGATGTCTTTGGCCTCCAGCTGCCCGGCATGGCGTTTCAAAGCCCGGGCCGCCGAAAGCGCAAAGTTCCCGCCGGAGCCGATAGCGAGCACATCGTCATCGGGCTCGATGATCTCCCCGCCTCCCGAAATTAGCAACATTCCGGAGTGATCCATCACGATCATCAGCGCCTCGAGCTTGCGCAGAACGCGGTCCTGGCGCCAATCCTTTGCCAGTTCCACCGCCGCCCGCTGCAAATTCCCGTGATGCTCCTCCAGCTTCCCTTCAAACTTCTCAAACAGGGTGATGGCGTCGGCCACCGACCCCGCAAAACCGGCCAGGACTTGACCTCTGTACAAACGGCGGACCTTTTTGGCCGTCTGCTTCATGACGACGCTTTCGCCGAAGGTCACCTGGCCATCTCCGGCGATCGCTCCTTTGCCGTTATGTCGGACCGCGCAAATCGTGGTCGCATGAAAACTAGGAACCATAGCTACCGCTCCCTTTCATTACTCAATTTCTAGATGGAATCGCTCTTTTATCGTATGCCTCAACCCGGTCCTATAGCCCCGTACGATCCATGAAAGTACGCAGGCTATCGAGAGCGCGGCGGGCAAGCGCTTCATTTTTTTCCGCTTTTTTCCGGTGCCGGGTCTCCAGCTTCGGAAACAACCCGAAATTGGCATTCATCGGCTGAAAATGCTTGAAGTCAGCGGTTGTGATGTACCGCGCCATACTGCCGAGCGTCGTATCTTCGGGGAAGATGATCCCCTCCCGCCCGGCATACGCCTGCGCCGCATTAATGCCCGCGATAAGACCTGAAGCGGCCGATTCAACATATCCTTCCACCCCGGTCATTTGCCCGGCAAAAAAGAGCGTCGGGCGCTCCTTCAACTGATAAGTCGGCTGCAATAATTTAGGCGAATTGATAAACGTATTGCGGTGCATCACGCCATAACGAACGAATTCGGCGTTTTCGAGTCCGGGGATCATGGAGAACACCCGCTTCTGTTCGCCCCATTTCAAATGCGTTTGAAATCCTACCAGATTGTACAGCGTGCCTGCCGCATTATCCTGACGCAGCTGAACGACCGCATGCGGAAGCTTGCCCGTGTGCGGATTCACGAGCCCGACCGGCTTCATCGGACCGAACAGAGCCGTTTGTTTGCCGCGGCGCATCATAATCTCGATCGGCATGCAGCCTTCAAAATACACTTCTTTTTCAAACTCTTTCAATTGGGTGACCTCGGCCGCAATCAAGGCCTCATAGAACGCCTCGAATTCTTCCTCCGTCATCGGGCAATTCAAATACGCGGCCTCCCCCTTGTCATAACGGGATGCCAAGTAGACTTTGCCCATATCGATAGAGTCCTTCTCCACGATCGGAGCGGCCGCGTCATAGAAATAAAAATAGTCCTCGCCTGTCAAACTCCGGATCTGCTCCGACAGAGCCGGGGAGGTCAGGGGACCGGTGGCGACGATGACGATACCGTCCTGCGGAATCTCCCTGATTTCTTCATTCACAACCTCGACAAGAGGGTGCTCATGAAGCGTCTTCGTAATCTCGCCGGAGAAACCGTCCCGGTCGACGGCCAAGGCGCCTCCCGCCGGTACGGCATTCCGGTCCGCGGACCCGAGAACAAGCGAGTTCAACATGCGCATTTCTTCCTTCAAAACGCCGACCGCATTGGTCAGGCCGTTTGCCCGGAGCGAGTTGCTGCATACCAGTTCCGCGAATTTATCCGTGTGGTGGGCCGGCGTTTTGACAACCGGCCGCATCTCATATAACGTAACGGGCACGCCCCGGCTCGCAAGTTGCCAGGCGGCTTCACTGCCCGCCAGGCCCGCTCCGATGACGGTTACCCTATTCTTCTCTGTCACTTTTGAATTCCCCCGCATCTCTCGCTGTAACGCATATTCTAGTTCATTCAAGTTTAGGAATTATTCCACTGCCGCCTCATCATCCTGCTCTTCAATCGGCTCTGTGTAATCGCAAGCGGTACATTGCAGCTTGCCCCCCTGTTTGTTTCGCTTAACGACAAGCAGCGAGCTGCACTTCGGGCAAGGCTTCGGCGACGGCCGGTCCCAGGACACGAAATCGCATTCCGGATATCTGTCGCAGCCATAGAACACGCGTCCCTTTTTGCTGCGGCGTTCGACGACATGCCCTTCTTTACACTTCGGACAGGTGACTCCGATGTCCTTGACGATCGGCTTCGTATTCCGGCAATCCGGGAACCCGGAGCAGGCCAAAAACTTACCGAAGCGACCCAGTTTATATACAAGCGGCTTTCCGCATTTTTCGCAGATCTCATCGGAAACCTCATCTTCGATTTCGATTTCCTTCATTTCTTCTTCCGCGACTTCCAGACGCTTCTCAAAGGTCTCGTAAAATTCGCCCAGGACCCTCACCCAATCTTCGGAGCCTTCCTCCACATGGTCAAGGTCACCCTCCATATGGGCGGTAAATTCAACGTCCAGAATCTCCGGGAAAAATTGCTCCATTTGTTCAATAACGAGCTCACCAAGCTCGGTAGGCACGAATTTCTTCTCTTCAATCGCCACGTAACCGCGTTTCTGGATCGTTTCCAGCGTCGGGGCATACGTACTCGGCCGACCGATCCCGAGCTCCTCCAACGTCTTCACAAGCCGGGCCTCCGTATATCTTGGCGGCGGCTGGGTAAAATGCTGCTTCGGCTCAATCGATTCAGGCGTCAGCTTATCTCCGCTGTGCAGAGGCGGCAGGAACTTGTCGTCCTCGGTGGTTCCATCATCATTGCCTTCTACGTATACCTTCATAAAGCCCGGAAAGCGGATTTTGGATCCCACGGCCCGGAAGGTCGCGTCGCCTGCGGCAATATCCACGGACATCGTATCCAGAATCGCGGAAGCCATTTGACTGGCCATAAAGCGTTCCCAGATCAGCTTATACAGCCGATATTGGTCGCGGCTGGTAAACGCTTTAACCGATTCGGGATCTCGCATAGCGGAAGTCGGGCGGACCGCTTCGTGAGCATCCTGGGCTCCGGCCGCCTTTTTGGAATACTGCCGCGGCGATTCAGGCACGAAGTCTCCCCCGAACTTGCCGACGATATATTCCTTCGCCTCTTCCTGGGCTGTTGTGGAAATCCGCGTCGAGTCCGTACGCATGTAAGTGATCAGACCCACGGTGCCCTCCTTGCCGAGGTCTACACCCTCGTATAGCTGCTGGGCCACGGACATCGTCTTGGCCGCACGGAAGTTTAACTTCCGCGCCGCTTCCTGCTGCAGGGAGCTGGTCGTAAAAGGAGCCGCAGGATGACGCAGCCGTTCCTTCTCCTTCACATCGGCGACCCGGAACTCCGCTTTCTCGATGGACTTCAGGATTTCTTGCACCTGTTCCTCGTTGCCGAGTTCCAGCTTCTCTCCCTTATATTGATGGAACTTGGCCTCAAACGGCGTTTGTCCGGTTTTGAGTTTGGCCGTAATGCTCCAATATTCCTCCGGAATAAAAGCCGAGATTTCATTCTCACGATCGAGAATGATCTTCACGGCAACCGATTGAACGCGGCCGGCCGACAACCCTTTCTTAACCTTTTTCCACAACAGCGGGCTGATCTTGTAGCCGACCAGACGGTCCAAAATCCGCCTCGCTTGTTGGGCATTAACAAGGTCCATATTTATTTTTCGCGGAGTTTTAAAAGCATCTTTTACGGCGTCTTTTGTAATTTCGTTAAAGACGACGCGGCAGCTTTCCGATTGGTCCACATCCAGAACATGGGCCAAGTGCCAGGCGATCGCCTCTCCTTCGCGATCCGGGTCAGCCGCCAGATAGATTTTCTTCACCTTTTTGCTGGCATCCTTTAGTTCTTTTAAAACTGAACCTTTCCCACGGATTGTAATATACTTTGGACTGAAGTCGTTCTCCACTTCAACCCCGATCTGACTTTTGGGCAAATCGCGAACATGACCCATTGAAGCTTTCACGATGTATTTGCTCCCTAAGTATTTGCCAATCGTTTTCGCCTTGGCCGGCGACTCGACGATGACGAGAGAATCCGCCACAGGTTCATCCTCCTCTCATACAGCTCACTACTGATTTTCTCGATATTTTGAATTCTTGATATATAGCCTTAATATGAAACCACTCACCGAAGAATGGACTATATAATCCTATAAACAGAACCCGGCAACTGAACTACCGCTTTTTTCATGATTAAAGATAACAGAACTGAATGTAAATGTCCAAAATCCCACCCGGAACGATGCAGCAGTTCCTCAAAAGCCATGTCTCCCTGCTCCAACATATGGTATATGGCCCGCTCCTCAGTTGTCAAATCGGCTGCGGACGGCATGGCCTCGGGACCCTCATAAGCCCTTGGCAGGAACGATTCGTATTCCTCCAAAACGTCCGCGGGCTCCATGACCAGCTTGGCGCCTTGCTTAAGAAGGCCCAGCGTCCCCCGGCTCTTGGGGGAAGTAATCGGGCCCGGCACGGCGAACACGTCGCGGCCTTCCTCAAGCGCCTGATCCGCCGTGATCAGCGAACCGCTGCGGGAATCGGCTTCCACGACGACCGTCCCCCGCGTCATTCCCGCCAGGATCCGGTTGCGCTGCGGAAACAATCCGGGATGCCCCGGGGTGCCAACCGGGTACTCGGACACCAGGAGCCCGCGCTCCGCGATGCACCTGTACATCGCGGCATGCTCCCTCGGATAAGCTACGTCGATCGCCGTTCCAAGCACCGCGATGGTCGATCCTTCCGCACGCAGCGCGGCTTCGTGGCAGACGCCGTCGATGCCGCGAGCCAGCCCGCTGACGACCGTCACCCCTGAGCTGCATAAAGACTCCGCAAGCCAGGCGGCCACTTTGCGGCCGTAAGCGGTCGGCACCCGGGTGCCGACCAAGGCGACGGATAAGCTGTTCAGAAGCGCCCGGTTCCCGATGGTATACAAAACCCAAGGCGGTTTTCCCGTTTCCTTCATTAATATAGGATATGACTCATCGAAAATCGTGACCGGTTCAATACCCTTCTGCCGCATCACTTCCGCTCGCTCCTCGATCCAGCCGGCCGTAAACCGCTCCGTCACGCGGAGGGCCAATTCCGGTTCAAGATCCCGCTCCACCCAATCGCCGGGTTCGAAATCGAGAGCGAACGCCCAATCCTCATTCTTCGACAAGATCCCTTTTATTTTTTTCCATCCCAAACCGGGGCATTCATGGAGTCCTATCAGAATCCAACGTTTATCCATCCCTTCCCTACCTCCCTCTCGGTTAAGATCAATCCATAAAAAAAGCAACCCTCCATCCCTTTAGGAACAGAAGGTTGCTTACCTTTGGTTTGATTATACCAGAAATCCCCTAATGTGTCGTGCAGGTATTCAAAATGCCCTGCTCTTCGAGCACACTAACCAGGGTCGCACCCATTTCGGAAGGCGTCGGCGCCACGCGGATACCGCATTCCTCCAGCTTGGCGATCTTCTCGCTGGCCGTCCCTTTGCCCCCGGAGATGATCGCGCCGGCATGGCCCATCCGTTTACCCGGAGGCGCCGTTACGCCACCGATAAAACCGACAACCGGCTTCTTCATATTGTCGCGAATCCACTCCGCCGCTTCTTCCTCCGCCGTACCGCCGATTTCCCCGATCATGATGACGGCGTAAGTGTCCTCGTCCTCGTTGAATCTCTTTAGAATATCGATAAATTCCGAACCTTTGACGGGATCGCCGCCGATCCCGACCGCCGAGGATTGACCGATGCCGCGGGTTGTCAACTGATGAACCGCCTCATACGTGAGCGTACCGCTGCGCGACACGACGCCCACATGGCCCGGTAAATGGATGTATCCCGGCATGATGCCGATTTTGCACTCGCCCGGCGTAATGACGCCCGGGCAGTTCGGTCCGATGAGAACCGTTTTTTTGCCTTCCATATAACGCTTTACTTTGACCATGTCCAGCACCGGAATTCCTTCCGTGATGCAGATGACCAGATCCATCTCCGCTTCAACCGCCTCGAGAATCGAATCCGCGGCCGCCGCGGGAGGTACATAGATGACGCTGGCGTTGGCCCCGGTAGCTTCCTTGGCTTCGCGGACGGTATTAAAAACCGGAAGGCTGACGGTTTCTCCGTTCTCCAAAGCGATATCCACCGTTGTCCCGCCTTTGCCGGGCGAAGTTCCTCCGACCATTTGCGTCCCGTAATCCAGTGCCCCTTTGGCATGGAAAAGGGCGGTTTTTCCCGTAATCCCCTGGGTGATGACTTTTGTATTTTTATCGACCAAAATACTCATGCTTCGAGCCTCCCGTTCATGGATATGGTGATGAGATCAAGATACGAGCGAAACGATTTTTTGCGCGCCGTCCGCCATCGAATCCGCGGACACGATCGCAAGGCCAGACTCGGCCAAAATCAATTTGCCCTTCTCCACATTCGTGCCTTCCAAACGAACCACGAGCGGACGATCCAGCCCGACCTGCTTCGCCGCTTCCACGATCCCGGAGGCGATGACATCGCATCTCATGATGCCGCCGAAAATATTGACGAAAATCCCCTTCACCTTCGCGTCGGAGAGGATGATTTTGAACGCTTCCGTAACTTTCTCGGCCGTTGCGCCGCCCCCTACGTCCAGGAAGTTGGCCGGATCCCCGCCGTAGGTTTTGATGATGTCCATCGTGGCCATCGCCAAGCCGGCACCGTTGACCATACAGCCGATATTCCCGTCCAAAGCGATGTAGCTCAGATCATACTTGGAAGCCTCGATCTCCTTCTCGTCCTCTTCTTCCAAATCGCGCAAGGCCAAAATATCCGGATGGCGGAACAGCGCGTTGGAATCAAAGTTAAGCTTGGCATCAAGCGCCATCACATCCCCGTCGCCGGTAACGACAAGCGGGTTGATCTCCGCAATGGAGCAGTCCTTATCGACAAATGCGCGATAAAGCGCCAGCATAAACTGGGAAGCCTTATTCACCAATTCCTTCGGAATGTTGATGGCAAATGCCAATCTCCGGGCTTGATAGGCCTGTAGACCTATTGCCGGATCAATCACTTCTTTAAATATTTTTTCAGGCGTCTGCGCCGCCACTTCTTCAATCTCCGTACCGCCCTCTTCGGAAGCCATCATCACGACGCGTCCGGTCGCCCGGTCCACCACGACGCCGACATAATATTCCTTCTTAATATCGCAGCCCTGCTCAATCAGCAGCCGCTTGACTTCCTTGCCTTCCGGCCCCGTTTGGTGGGTAACCAGCACCTTCCCCAGAATCTCCTGAGCATAAGCGCGTACTTCATCCAGGTTCTTCGCGACCTTGACACCACCGGCCTTCCCCCGGCCTCCAGCATGGATTTGCGCCTTGACGACAACCACCGGACTGCCCAGCGTTTTCGCCGCCTCTACGGCTTCTTCCACCGTAAATGCCACTTGCCCTTCGGGGACGGCGACCCCGTACTGCTTAAGGACTTCTTTTCCTTGATATTCATGGATATTCATGCTTGGAATCCTCCTATCAACAGGCGGTTTTAATGGTAGTCAAACAATAGTAAAACCCAAATTATTGTACCATGTTTTTAAAACGCTTTCCTTAAAAAGTTCATGATTTATACACAACTTTTTTATATCATAATCATCTCATTCCGAGATGAATTTATCCGGTTTATTGGATGTATCGCGGCAATGATAGCGTTTTAGCTATGCCAAATTTCGATGAAACCCGCAAATTTCCTTTAATTTTGTCGAAAAACACTTAATCCATTATTGTGCTATCTGCACTTGCTTTTTTTCATATATATCACTTGTTAATCTTGGGTAATGAACTAGGTAACGATGTCGCAAGCTCCTGTATAAATAGTATATAATTGGAATTGAACTGATTTTTACTTGAAACTGGATCTGTCGAACTCCGTATTCATAAAAAAGGAGCTGATCTTGTGTTTATCGCGCTTGTGCTCATGTTGATCGGGATTTTGATTATTTTTTATGGTATATTTACCAGAAGAAAGCCTTCTTTCGGTTGGAGAAGCAATGAAGGCTGGAAAGTCAAGGGCGACTCGGAACCGAGCGAATCTTATTTGGAGTATATGAAATTTGCGGGTTTTGTAGCGATTCTGCTTGGCTCCTTCTTTTTGGTGTGTGGTCTTCTAAGCTTATGGTCGGCCTTGGCTTCTTAATGACCCGGGGGCAAACCCGGGGTTGACTTTTTAGCGGGAAACTTCTAAGATACGAACATAAGAATATGGAAAATATGGAAGCACCTTTTTTCCGGAATTCGGCCTAACCGGCCTTTCAACGGGAGAGGGGTGTTTTTTATTGTACGGAAAACTGTATAGCGCCTGTCTTTATGGAATCGACGGCGTTTTAATTGAAGTCGAGGTGGATTTGGCGAACGGGATCCCGCAGACCCAGGTGGTAGGCTTGCCGGATTCCGCGGTTCGCGAAGCGGTAGACCGCGTAAGGGCAGCCATCAAGAACTGCGGCTTTGCCTTTCCGCTGCAGCGGGTGACCATCAATCTTGCTCCGGCCGATTTGCGGAAAGAGGGCACGGCCTTTGATCTGGCGATCGCGCTCGGGCTATTGACCGCTAGCGGTCAGGTCACCCTTCCGGCGAGCGGAAACATGCTGGTTATCGGTGAATTGGCTCTCGATGGAACACTGCGCGGGGTTCCAGGAATCCTTCCCATGGTCGACCTGGCCCGCAAGCGCGGCTTTCAGGCTGTCCTTGTACCCAAAAGCAGCGTCTCGGAAGCGCTGCTGCTGGAGGGGGTCACCGTCTTCGGCATCGGCCATCTCAGTGAACTGGTTCCCGGGTGTCAACGGGATCAAAACCTCACGGAATCGGTTGTCCTTCATTCTTTAGACCATTTAAAGCAAACGAGAAGCAGCGTGCCTGCCGGCAATCCTGCCCAACTTCCGGACACCCTGCGCGAGGATTACCGAGACGTGCTTGGCCAACGGCCGATCAAGCGGGCCCTGACCATCGCCGCGGCCGGAATGCACAATATCGTGCTCATCGGCCCGCCCGGCACGGGCAAAACGATGCTCATCCGCCGCCTCCCCGGGATATTACCCCCGCTTACCCCCGAAGAATCGCTGGAGGTTACCAAGATTTACAGCTCCGCCGGCAAGTTGAAGCAACGGGACGGCTTGATGACCAAACGGCCTTTCCGCTCGCCGCATCATACGATTTCCGGTGGGGGCCTTATCGGCGGCGGAAGCATCCCCAAACCGGGCGAAGTCAGCCTCGCCCATAGAGGCGTCTTGTTCCTGGACGAACTGCCGGAGTTCTCCCGCAACGTCCTGGAAGTACTCAGACAGCCGCTGGAAGAGCGGATCGTCACGATCAGCCGTTCACGGGCCGCATTCACCTTTCCGGCGCACTTTTTGCTCGCCGGGTCGTTAAATCCGTGTCCGTGCGGCTGGTTCGGATCGGAATTCCCCCAACCCGTTTGCACCTGTCCGCCTTTTCGAATCGCTCAATATCGGGAGAGAATTTCCGGGCCCTTGCTTGACCGGGTGGATATGCAAGTGGAGGTACCTCGCCCACAGCGCTGGCAGGAGGATACGAAGCCGCTCTCCTCGAAAGAAATGCGGGAGCAGGTGCGGCGGGCCGAACAAATCCAACTACAGCGTTACCAGGGCCTGGGGATTTCCCGGAACAGCGAATTATCCGGCAGCCTGCTGCGAAAATACGCCCAGATGAGCTCGGGAGCTGTACGTTTGTTGGATGCCTCCTTTGAAACCCTGGGACTCAGCATGCGTGCCTACGACCGGATCGTGAAGCTGTCACGCACGATTGCGGACCTGGAGGGACTGGAGAATATCCGGGAAGAACAGGTTGCAGAAGCAATTCAATACCGCCACCTCGACCGCCGGCAGTTGGATGTATCGGGATAATCCAATACAACAATTTCCAAATTTATTATCGATCAATAAAATAAATTTAGGCTTCTTGCTTTGGGATAGCGCCTTACCCACCACCTCTCCACTAACGTATAATGTGCATACAACTATACTAAAGAGAGGATAAATCAGATGATTGAACTAGCCTTGGCCTTTCAGGATAAGGATGGGCAGTACGCTGAGCATGCAGGTGTCGTTCTTGCATCGATTTTCCATAACACGAAATCCGCGGTGAATGTTCATATCTTGCACGATGAAACACTGAGTGAAGATAACCGGCAAAAACTTTTTGAGTTGGCGACCGCCTTTAATCAGACCATTCAATTTTATCCGGTTGCCATTCCTGAAGACCTGCGCCAGGTGATGGAGAATGTGGCTTCGGTTAACGTCTGGACAACAGCCTGCATGTATCGGTTGCTGATACCGGGACTAGTGCCGGTAGACAAAATCATTTATCTGGATTGCGATATTCTGGTAAACATGGATATTGAAGAACTATGGAAAATTGAGTTAAATGGTGCTTATTTGGGGGCAGTTTGGGACCAGAACATTATGAATGTAACGCATACGATCAGTTCCATGGGGTTAAATCCGGATCTTTATTTCAACTCAGGGGTTATTTTATTCGATTTGAACAGCATCCGCCAAAAACCTGACTGGTATGGAGAAACGCTGAACTTTTTCCGGAATTTCCCGGGTACTACCATGCCCGATCAGGATGCCTTGAATGCGGTTTACGGGGGGAATTACCTTCCGCTCGACCTGCGTTTCAACCTTTTTAGCATGGCGGCGGCCGACCCTGACTATCATAATAAAATCGTCCATTTCGCCGGAGAAGATAAATGTTGGGACCGCCATTCCCCAGGCTGGGAACTGTACCTCAAATACCTTAGTTTGACGCCGTGGAGCAAACAAGCACCCCATTACTTCGTGACACCCGCTGCTGCAAGGGAGATAAAGGGCCAGACGCGCATAAGACGAAGAAAGCGGAAAGCGACGGGAGTAAAACTCCGATCAAAAAGGAGCAGAATTCCCCGCATCGCTTTACCCCATTCGAAATCGGTCAAATCCGCGGGCAGGCGCAAGGCGACTCTCCGCAAAAAAAGAAGGGGAACTCGCCGGCGGCCCCTATAAGCTAACAAAAACAAGCGGATGACACCTCTCTTTCGTCAGATCTAAAGCCACGGGGCCCTTTTAAGTAGAAAAAAGAAGTACAGAACCATGTGGTTTTGTACTTCTTTTTTGGCATTGCCAAGTCATATTCCTTACGTCCGGTTTCAAAAGGCAGCCTTAATATGTTCCAGGGTCAACTCGTCCCCGAGGCCAAAAGTAACGGCGACCACGTCAAAACGAATAAGAGCGGCGGATTTGCCGGTTCGTTGAAAATAAATCGCAGCCGTATCGCGAACCTGCTTGATCTTGCGGGCCGTCACGGATTCCGCCGGCGTGCCGAAGGCTGAATTCCGGCTTTTTCGGCTGCGTACCTCCACGACGACGAGTACGCCCTCCTTTTTCGCCACCAGGTCCAGTTCCCCGCTTCTGCAGCGCCAGTTCCGATGCAAAATTTCATACCCTTGGCCGATCAGGTAATCGGCCGCCAACTGCTCGGCCCGCCGGCCCCGGGCTATGCGCTCATCCCGGAGTCCACGACTCTTGTCCTCCGACGAAGAGTAGTGTTTACTCAAGATCCATCCCTCTTTCCGCAAGCTTGTCCGAGCGGTAGATAAAACTTAGGATCTCGGCAACCAACGTATATAACTCCGGCGGGATTTGCCGGTCCAGGTCGAGCTTGGACAGCACCTCGACCAAAGCCGCATCCTCCTGAACCGGTATATCGTTCTCCCGGGCCAGATCCAGTATTTTCTCCGCCAGCAGTCCGCTGCCCTTGGCCGCCACTACCGGGGCATCATGCTTCTGCGGATCGTATTTCAAAGCGACGGCTTTTTTCAAGGAAAGCTCTCGCTGTTCGTCCTTCTCGTTCATACGCGATAATCCACCCCTTTATAGGGACTGGGCGCATAAGACAGGGATGGGGCCAGCTCGTGTCCCGGCTTTTCTCCCGTTTCCCCCGACGGAATCAGTGGCTCGGCCTTTAAAGACAGCAGACGGTATCCCGCGGCATCGAGCGCGGCTTCGATCTCCTGCTGCCTGGATTCCAAGAAGACCCCGGCGATATCCCGTTCGCTATAAATTTTGAGCAGCACTTTTTTATCCGCCACCTGCACATCCACCATGAGCTGTCCCAGCGCTTTCATCTGCAGGTCAAACCAAAGCCGGCAGTTATCGGCATCAAGTTCGCCTTTTCTTCCGCGGCGCGATTCGATGTGAACCGCGGCGGTCTGCTCTCCGTCCGGCCCGATAAACGGCAGGAACATCGTCACCTGGGCAAAAGGCGCGGTCCGGTCCGTCGTCAAAAGCAGCTGCTGTCCGGTCAGCTGCTGGACGATTTGCCGGGCGGTCTCCTGGAGCGGAGCCGGCAGATCATCGGCGGCGGCAACCTGCAGCAGGAGGCTTTTCAAGGTGTCGCGGGCGCTAGCCGACGCGGCGTCGGGCGCCTCCTGCGCGGCCGCGCCCGGCAGCGCCGCTGCACCGGCCGGGTGCGCCGGCGCCGACTCCTGCGGGCCCGCCCCGATCTCGGCGGCGATGGCCGCGGCGGCCGGCCCGGCCAAGCCGGGCTGCCCCGGCGCGGCCTGCTGCACGCCGCCGGGAGCAGCGCCCGCGGGCGATGGCGCTGCGCTTGCCGCGGGCTCGCCGGAGGCGCCCGCGCGAAGCACCTGCTGCTCGTGCTCCGCACCGAGCAGCTTCAGCACGCGCCCCACCCACGGCTCCGCCGGGGGGGTGGGGCGCTGCTGCGGCGAAGGCCCGGCGGGTCCTTCGCCGGGCACCGCCGCTGCCGCAGGCTCGCCGGCAGCGGCAGCGGCGCCCGCCAGCGGCTGTTGCCCGCCGGCGGCGCCGGTCCCGGCCGTCCCCGCTGCGGGCGGGGACGCGCTCCCCGCGGCCGTGCCTTCCAGCAGCACGGCCGCCTTCACTTCGGAGAGCACGGCCTGCAGCTTCTGCAGAAGCTGCGGTGGGAGCCCGCTCTCCGGCTTGACATTGGCCCCCTGGCTCATCATAGCCGCCGGGGGCTCCGGTTCCGCGGCGGCGGCTTGAGCACCCGGAATGCCGCCGCCAGTTGCCCTTACGGCCCCTTCAGCCTGCGGGGCCTTCCCAAGCAGAGCCTTCGCTTCCGGACCGGATGGCTCCGCGGTTCTTCCGGCCGGTATTCCGCCTTTTCCGTCCCATGCCGTACCGGCGGCATCTTTTCCGGCAGGCAAACCGGCTTCCGTTGAAGCAACTTGCCCGAACCACTGGCCCAACTGCTCTTCCAGCGCGGATAACAGCGTATGGAGCGGCGGGCCAAATACGGCCTGCTGCAGGCCTCTAACGGTTTCCCCCGTAAGAGGGAGCGCGCGATTTATGGCAATCCCCGCCGCATGAATCCACTCCGCCAACGGAGTCTCGGGCGGCTTCAGACTATTTAACGATAAGAGCTTCGTTACGTTTTCTTTTGTCAATGGAATTCCGTTCGTCTGCATCAACTGCAGCAAATCACGGTTTTCCGGAGTGTTTTCCAGTCCCATTGTTTCCAAAGCGCTGGCTAAAGAGGCCGCCGACATCGTGCCTGCCGGCGTAGTCTGAATCGGCTTTAACATTAGGACCCCATCCTCCATCTGAGGCTGGACCTGCAGCAACGTAGTCTGTCCTTCCTTCAGCGGAGTCTCCAATGTAGCATGCAATTTGACCCCCTGCACTTGAATAACCGCTTCCTGGCCGTCTTCCGAAACACTTAACACCGTCCCCCGAACGACCTGACCGGCTTTCAAATCCAACGTCTTTGGTGTGCCGGGCTTACTCTCCCCGATCATGCCGCGCAGTATAGGTCCAATATTCATTATCCCACTCCCATCCGCCAAAGTGTATGGAAAACCCGCCCTTGCGGGGCGGGCTTGTTAAAATAAGGTTTGTTCTTCAACAAATAAGTTCCGCATAAAGCTTTTACGATGCATAGGCGTTGGACCGAGAGCCAGAATTTGCTCTCTGTGAAACTTCGTGGCATACCCTTTATGTACCGCAATCCCGTATTCGGGATAAAGCGCATCCCAGGTCCCTTGACATAGCCGGTCACGCGTCACTTTGGCCACGATCGAAGCCGCAGCGATCGATTGACTCGTGGCGTCCCCTTTAATCACCGATAACTGCGGAATCGGCGAGTCGATTTTCTCGGCATCGATAAGAAGATAATCCGGAGCTACCGCCAATTGCTCTACGGCCTGCTTCATGGCCAGGCGTGTAGCCTGTTTTATATTGATTTGATCAATTGTCTCGGAATCCGCATAACCGATTCCTACTGCGACCGCCTGATCCATAATAAGATCATACAGCACGTCCCGTTTTTTCGGACTTAGCCTCTTGGAGTCATTGACATCCTCCAGAACTAACCCTTGCGGTAAAATGACCGCAGCAGCCACCACATCGCCAAACAGGCATCCCCGTCCGACTTCGTCAATGCCGGCGATATTGTGGTATGACCGCCAATATTCTTTTTCATACATTAATAGATCGCTCATAGTGCCTCCTTCATGACGCAACCTTATACAAGCTTACTCTTCTGGATTGTGATGATCAAGTTCTTCCGGACTCCGGCCGACTTGTCTGGTTATGCATGAACATGACTGAAGACAATTCAACGCATCACCTTTATTATCGGCATATAACCTCTATTTTGAGAGTAGATGCCTAAAATTCATCTTACCTAAGTTAGACATCAGTTTCTTTTGTCCTATAGCTAAAGCCACCGGCTTAGCCTTTGGCTCCCATTAGCCCTATTGCTGAACCCCGGTCTACCTGGGGGGCATAGAAAAAAAAGCACGAATCCCAGTGGATTCGTGCTTGGTACAAAAAGCGAACGTAGCGTCCGTCCATGCCCGTTAATAAGGGGCTTCCAGGCTATACCTGCCCAGCTTTCCGGCGCGAAGCTCACGAAGAAAAATGCCGGAAGCCTTCTCCAAATCCACCCGTCCGCCGCTGACGATACAACCGCGTTTTCGACCGATCTCTTCCATGACGGCTACGATCTCGTCGGGATTTTCGGTATCCTGCGGCTGCTCCTTCAGGTCAAATCGTTCCTGAAGCGGATTCCAGTAATACTTCGACAAGTATTTGACCCCGAAAAAAGCGATGTCCTCAATATTTAAAATTTCCTCCCGGATCGCCCCGGTCAAAGCCAGACGATAACCTACGTTCTGATCCTCAAACTTGGGCCAGAGAATACCCGGGGTGTCTAGAAGCTCCATTTCCGTTCCTACCTTAATCCACTGCTGGGCTTTGGTAACCCCGGGACGATCGCCCGTCGCGGCGATGCTCCGTCCCGCCAGGCGGTTGATCAGCGTCGATTTGCCGACATTCGGAATCCCCACGATCAGCGCCCGAACGGCACGCGGGTTAATTCCTTTGGCCAATTGACGTTCGATTTTGTCCCTGAGTAGTTCCTTCGCCATCACCGGGATGTCCTTCACGCCTTGCCCGCTCGTGGCATCCACTTGAATGGCCGCATGGCCTTCTTCCTTAAAGTAATCGATCCACTGCCGGGTAATCGCCGGATCGGCCAGATCCGCCTTATTCAAAACAATGAGCCGCGGTTTTCCCTGCAAAATCTCGTCAATCATCGGATTTCTGCTGGATAACGGAAGCCTGGCGTCAATGAGTTCAATCACCACGTCAATCAGCTTCAGTTTTTCCTGGATCTGGCGGCGGGCCTTGGTCATATGTCCGGGAAACCATTGAATTGTCATGCTCTTTCACCTCTAGCTCCCGATTAGCCAGGCCAACCGGATGTCGTTTAATAGTGCTTGATGAATTGGATATCTTTCAAAGGCCAGAACACGAGATCCGCCCGGCCAATAATGTCCCCGTACGGCACGAATCCGATTCTCCGGCTGTCCGTACTGTTGGACCGGTTGTCGCCAAGCACAAAGATATAGCCCTCCGGCACAACGCCTTCCGGAACGAAGTCATTGGGAAAATTCGCTTCCGTATTATAGAGTTCATTATTCCTATGTTTTTCATTCAGGATATCCTGAATATAAGGTTCTTCAATCGCTTTACCGTTGACGGTAACCGTATCCCCTTCCACTTTTACCGTATCCCCGGGAACGCCGATGACCCGTTTGATAAAATCACGCCCCTCGGAAGGCACATGGAAAACGACGACTTCGCCATGTTTAGGCGCACGAATGTCGTAAATAATCTTGTTCACGATAATTCTTTCACCGGTATGGAAGTTCGGCTGCATCGACGGACCGTCCACAATAAACGGGGCAAAGAAAAGCCAGCGAATCAGGAGTACAAGCACGACAGCGATAACGATGGCTTTCAGCCATTCCAGCGCCTCGCTCTTTTCCTTCTTGGGCGGATCTTGCGGGGTTTCCGACGAGACCGGTTGTTCGGATTGAACTTGATGCTCCATAGTTCCTGACCTCTCTTCGTCAAATATGTAAGTTGCCTGTTTATAAAGAAAAACGTCTACCGACGTATTTTAAAAGGAGTTCCTTCAGCTCTGCTGAAATCATATAAAAATTCCTTCATAAAAAAAGTAAAGGGGCTTGATCGCCCAAGCCCCCCTGATCGTTAACGAATTAACGACGTACTTCTTTAATTCTCGCTGCTTTACCGCGAAGTTCACGAAGATAGTACAGCTTCGCACGACGCACTTTACCACGGCGAGCCACTTCGATCTTATCGATTTTTGGGGAATGAAGCGGGAAAGTTCTTTCCACGCCTACACCGTTCGAAATTTTACGAACTGTAAAAGTTTCGCTGATTCCGCCGCCACGACGCTTAATAACAACACCTTCAAACAACTGGATACGTTCACGAGTTCCCTCAATAACCTTTACGAACACTTTTAAAGTGTCACCAGGACGAAAGCTCGGAATATCTTTGCGAAGTTGTTCTTGCGTAATCGCTTGTACGATATTCATCTAGGACTCCCTCCTTCCACTCAGGTGTTCATGCCTCTTCCGGAGAACCTCTTGTTCTCCCTCATCATCCGCAGAGGACCACCGAATTCACAACAAAAAGAATTTTATCATAATTTTCTATGCATAGCAAGGAATTTTAATTGGGCTCTGGCGAAGGGGGATTCGCCAAGCGCATCATCTTCCTCATGTCGAAATGCATACTCCGGATATTCTTATTCTACTTCATCTCCAGCTTGGTCAGCAAATTCAGCATCGCCTGCGCACTCTCGGCTCGGGTCGCGTAAGCCTTCGGGGAGAACTTGCCGTTCCCCTGCCCTTTCATAAGACCAAGTCCCCCGGCTTCCCGGACCGCTTTGGCCGCCCAGACGGAAACTTGCACTCCGTCCGTGTATGTCATCGATTCGGATGCGGCGATCGCTTCTTTAGTCATTCGGTAAGCACGCACCAGCATAACAGCCATTTCTTCACGCGTAATCGGATCGTTCGGCGCAAAGACGCCCTTGTCCTTCCCATTGATTAGACCGTGAAGTTGGGCCGTGCCGACGGCCGATGCATACCAGGCCGAGCTTTCCGTATCATTAAATATGCCGCCTTCCTGAGCGTTCAAATTCAGTCCCCGAACGAGCATGGCCGCAAATTCCGCCCGCGTTAATTGCCGACCCGGATTGAACTCCGATCCGCCCGTCCCGTTTACGATATGCCGGGCCGCAAGCTGTTTGACGGCGGACTCCGCCCAGTGACCGGTAAGATCGGCGAATGCCTTGTTGAGTTCCAATACGGCGTAATGTCCAGCATGCGCAATATCCGCCACGAGTTTCCCGTCCGCCCGCTGGCCGGGAATATAAATCAGCGAGCCGTCATCGGTCACGCGGTATATGCCGGCCAGCTTGCTGTCGATATGACCATCCGGATCCAGCGAAATCGTGACGGGTAGCGGGAACTGTTCCGGCCCGCTCTTTGTTCCGTCTTTCGTAATCACGGCGATGCCCAGGTCAATCATTCCGCTGCCGCGCCGTACTATGTCGGAATCCGCCACTTTCGCCCACAGCGGGTCCAACTCGGATTTGGCCAACTCCCGCAGCTTGATCGAGATGAACGCATCCCGGGATGGAGCCTCCAAGATGTGTTTCTCCACGGCCTGAAGCACTTTGGACGGGATCGTCAATACGACACCGGCTCTCTTCAGCTCAAGCGATCTTGAAACAAGGATTTCCCCTGCATTCCGCGGAAGAAGTACTTCCTGGTCACCGGCCTCGAGGAAAATCGTCACATTTGAAGTACCGGCTTGTAGCGCTTGCCCTGAGACTATTTTTCGGTTGGCCGCGGCTGGCCAGTTATCGGCCATCGATGCGGTAGGAACACCCGCTCCCGTGTTGCCGGAGCTCGAGCTGCCGCCGGAGCCGGAGTCACCGCCACCCGCCGGAACCGGAGCTAAAATAACCGTTCCGCCCTCCGTCATAGCCTGGAGCGTCACCGTGACTTTCCGCTCCGAACTTACCCGGTATTCGGTTCCTCCGTACAGATCCTTCACCTTGCTGCCCGCCGTAAACGGAACCGGCAAGGTAACCTGTTTGGCTTCATTCTTCACATGAATTGCCGTCACAAGCTGCTCCCCGCCGTATTGCTTGGCAAACGCCAGGTAGCCTTCCTTATTGGACGCCGCAATCGGGGTACGCACCCCTTTGGAGAACACTTTCGAGTGATCGGCCCGGATGTTCAATAGCTTTTGATAATGCGTGAGCAGTTTTTTCTCCGCTTCAAGCCGGTCCCACGGCATATCGCTCCGGTTTTCACCGAATTCCCCTTTACTGATGTCCCCTGCGTTTTTGCCGGAACGTCCGAGTTCCTCACCATAATAAATGACCGGTTGGCCCTTGGACGTGATTTGCATCGCGGCGGCAGCCATCATTTTGCCTTTATCCCCGTTGACATAATGGGTCAAAAAACCGTCCTCGTCATGACTGCTGAGGAATTGCCCCATCATCCTCGTATTGTCCAGCTTGGCTTCGCGTTCGGCGAGATAGGCCTCGACCGATTCAACATCGCCGTTCGCCAGTTTTCGCGCTTCCTGCTTGAAGCCAAAATCGAGCAAACTGTCCATTGTACCGCTCTGCAGTTGCCCCCCGTCGCTTTGGACGGTAGCTCCAAAATATTCGCCGATCAGCTTAAAATCCGTATCGATCGCCGTCAGCGCATTTTTGAAAGACTTCCAGGTCGTATCATCGACATGCTTGACTGTGTCCACCCGGAAGTAGTCGATCGTATCCCCACGGTCCGTTCTCGCCCGCTCAAGCCAGCCAGCCTGCCACTCGATCACTTGCTGCCGGACCAACGGATCTTCGGTTAACAAATCCGGCAAACCGGCAAGCTCGCCTTTTACCGGGTCCGTATCTGCCGAGACGCCGTCCGTCCGAAGCTTGCCGGCAAACCTTTCCTTATCCTGCCGGGTAATGCCCGGGGCGTCATCTCCCGGTTTTAAACCATATCCGGTATGATTCAAGACCACATCGACCATGATTTTTATGCCGCGGTCATGCGCTTTATCGATCAGTTCTTTAAAAGTTTCCATGTCCCCTAAGTGTTCGTCGATCCGGGTAAAATCTTTGGCCCAATAGCCATGGTAGCCATACTGTTTACCGTTAAATCCCGCCCCGACATTATAATCGATATTATCGACTATCGGCGTAATCCAGAGCGTATTGATCCCCAGTTTATCGATATAATCCAACTTGTCGATCAAGCCCCTGAAATCTCCGCCGTGATAGGCTTCCAGGTGATTTTTGTCCACATCCGCATTGTTCGCGGGGTCACCATCCATAAACCGGTCTGTCAAAATAAAATAAATCCGCGCTTCGTCCCAGTCAAAATCGTCGGATTCCCCAGCCTGCGCTCGCGTTTTAACGGTCACTTTCGCCGTACCCGTGTGTCGGTTGCCGTACTGGTCCACCAGCGTGACCGGTATGCTCTTGTTCCCCGGCGTCACCGTATCCTTTACGGCGATGCTTTGCTTAAGAAGCTGCGGATCAAGCTTCGCCTTGACCGGTCCGCCCAGCTCCGAAAGGTCGATATACGCATCCTTAAAAGTCACGGATTCGGACGTAATCGCCTCGATGCGCAGCACCGCGTTTTCATCTGTCACAAAAGCCCCCGGATTCACCTCCGCTTTAACGGTTACCTTCGGTACCGAGAAGATAAGGACGGATTTCCCGTTCACCGTATTTTTCGGATCGGTCAGCTCGCGGGTTACGCCGTCTCGGGTGACCAAAAACGTATACTCGTACGTTCCCGGGGCCGCACCCTTCAGGGTGTAGCTGAACCACTCTTTTTCCGGGATATATCTCATCGTCTCCGCTTTTCCGTTGATCACGACTTTCACTTCGGAAATCGTATCGAGGCGGCCTTCACGGAACAGCTTATCGTCCCGATATAGGAACGTAATGTTGCCGTCCTCAAGAACGGGTCCCAGAATACTCGGCAAAATATCCAACTCATGCACCATACTTGTTACATTGATCTTCGTAAAACCTTCTCCCGGAAGTAGCGGGATGATTCGGTCGTCCGGGATATCCTGTTTGGCCGTGCTCCAATCCGTTCCCTTCCGCAGGACAAACCCTACGTTTGTGGCGTCGGGCGACACCTCGATCAGAGCCGTCGCTATACCGTTTTCGATTCTGTCAAAACGGATTTCGTCATTCTTCACTCCAGTATTCCAGACCCACAAGTTCCAATTCGTATAATCGCGGTCCGGACGGATGTAGTTCAACTGCACGTACCGCTTGGCGTCTACAGAGTCGGCTGTAACCGTAACGGTGATCTCTTTTCGGAACCCGCCGTACGTTACGGAAATGACAGCAACGCCTTCCGCGTTCCCTTGAACCAGACCGGAACTTGTCACCGAAGCGACTTTCGGATCGCTGGAGGCGTAAACCGCTTGCTTGGTTACCGTCCGTTTCCCGCCATCTTCATAGTTGGCATAAACCGCTGTTTGGTGCGTTTTTCCGATGGGCAAAGCATAGCTGTCCTTGTCGACCGACAAGTCTTTGATCACGGCTGCGGCCGCATCGGTCCGTATGATTACGGCCGTTAAAGGTTCCAGTGTGATCGAGCCCCCGGTAAGCGTAAATCCGGACTTTACCGTTACAGGATCTTTGCCGGCCTCGTCATTGTCAACCAATACGGCGCCTGAGGTCAGATCTTCAGAAAGCGATAGCTTTCTGGCCTTATTGTCAGCATTAACAAATACGTAATAATTGCCGGTGCCGTCCGTCGCTTTATTTTTAAACGCAATAACGAGATCCTGTGTGCTTATTTCAGGAATTTGCAACAATGTCACGTTCGTATTGACCAACGTCTGGCCGCCGAGCCGGAAAGCATCCGTAGATTTTCTGAGTTCGATCAACCCTGCCGTGTACTCTTTGGTCTTCACTTGCTCCGGAAACGTGTCCGCATCCGTGGCTTTGGTCCAATCGAACTTGTTGACAGCGTCGGAAGAATCATAAGAATCATGGATGAAATAACCGAATGATTTCCCGTTTTCATCCCTAAGTTCATGATATTTCTGCTCCGGAACCCCTTCCCCAAGCCACTGCTTCGTCCGTCCATACTCCTGCCCGGCATGGAGGAAGGCGGTGCCTTGAGACACCAGAGTAAGCAAATTGCCGAGCCGTAACCGTTTCAATATTTCCGCTTCATTGGCGGGAACGGCCGGATCCTTCTTGGTCGCCTGAGCGATGATATCATGCAAGGTCAAATTATCGTGCGCTTCGATATATTGGACCATGTCCCCGGGATCATCGGCCGGGGTGTTGCCGGGCTGGGCTTTTATATTTTTGAATATCGTCTGAATGTCGCGTGCTCCCCCGGTGATAAACCTGGGCTCTCCCTCGTTACCGTATCCCGATTTCAATTCATTGCGGAACTCGTCGGAGAAAACGCCGACATCGTCCGTTTGGTCCATCCAATCCTGATCCGCTCCTTTGCCGGCCAAGGACGGATCGGAAACCGCGCCGCTGAACGTCTTCCAGCCTTCGCCGATAAACAGGGCTTTCGGATGAATGCCGGAAGCCGCGTTGTAGGCGTTTTGAATCGCCTCATAGGTGGCGTCCCCCATCATATCGAAGCGCATCCCGTCAATTTTGTACTCGGTGAACCAATACTTGACGGAGTCGATCATTAATTTTTCGGCCATTTTACGGTTGGTCGCCAGGTTGTTGCCGAAGCCTCCAAGAAAATTGCCGTTCTGATCCTGGAATGCGTAATAATTGGGCACGATGTCATTGAGAAAATCCGCCTTCGCCATATGTGTATACGCAACATCCAAAATGACGCCCATGCCGGCCTCATGAATCGCATGGATCATCGCCTTCAACTCTTTGATGCGCAAATGAGGGTCTGCCGGATCTTCCGAGTAAGCGCCGTCCGGGGAAAAATAGCTGTGCGGATCGTATCCCCAGTTGTACTGGTTATCTTGGGTGGAGTAAGCGGCCTCGGGATTTTTCATGTTCGCTTCATCTCCGTTGTACCAGGCCATGACCGGAAGAAGTTGAATATGCGTCACACCCAGGGATTTGATATATTCCAGCTTCTTGGTAAAAGCGTCATAAGTTCCCCAGGTGGACTGATGCAGATCCGCGGCTATGGCGGGATCCGAGGTAAAGTCGCGAACATGAATTTCCCAGATCACGGCATCTTCCCTCTGCTCATAACCCGGAATATCCGCGAAATCATAGCCCGGCGGATCCGTTTGACTCAGGTCCACGATCGCCGCTTTGCCGACCGGATCCCCATCCGGCCCGGCCTCCCCCCTGGTGTTAACTCTGAATTCCGCCATCGATTTGGCATACGGATCCAGCACCTTCTTGGCGGTCCCGTTATGGGTCACTTCGTACTGATAAAAGTATCCCTTGAAGTCCGGAATCCCCAGGTCCCCTGGTTTTAACGCCAGCGACCATACACCTTTGTCGCCTTTGGCCAGTTCGATGGGCGCCCCGGCGGGACGGGCCGCATCATCTTTATGATAAACTTGAACGGATACCTTTTCGGCGAGAGGTGCCCATAGTTTTAGCTCCGCTCCACCCGCCCGGTAAGTCGCACCGAGATCATCGCCGTCATACTCGTACAGCTCATCCAGCATTCTCCAACCGCTAGCGGCCAAAACCGTTTTGCCCGCGTAAGTTACCTGGAGGGGGATTTCGTCCAAAGTAAATTGAGCTTCCACCTCTACGCTTGTTTCCCCAGTCATATGCACCCGTTGGACCGTAATGGCCTGACCGTCCTTGCCCATGATCCGCAGTTCCCGCTTCAAAGTCTCGGGCTCCAGGCCATCGGTCGAGGTAAGACTCAGGCGCAGCTTTCCGGCTCCCGCAACTTCCGCCGAGACGAGTCCGGTCGGAATCTCCCCATAAGGAGAAACGTAGACCGTATTGTTTCCTTCCTTTATGAACAAGTGGCGGAAACGGTCCATCATGGTAAAGCTTTTATCGCCCGCGTCCTTTCCCGCATCCCCTTTGGAAGGGTCAAGGACCAGAAAACCGATTCTTTGCGCATCGCTCTTCAGCTTGACGTCCACATAAGCGCCATAGCTGTCGCGCCGCTCGCCCGTGAACATTGTTGCGCCGGTCGGCCAGCCGCTGGACGGACTTTCGGCATCGCCCCATAGCCAAACTCCAAAAGCGTCATATTGCTGATCCTGTCTGACGTAATGAATCCTCACCGTATTGGCCGGAAGCTCGGCAGGCTCAAAGCTGTAAGCCGTATCCGTCCCTTCCTTCAGCCAAACCTCATTCATCTGCGGCGTTACCAGTTCAACGGTTTTATCACCGCCGTCCTTGTCACCGGTTGCCGTATTGACGATAACCATCCCGACTTTTTTAGAGGATGCCGCCAACGGGATATCGACATAGGCTCCGTAAGTATCCATTTGCCCGTCGGGGAAAACTGTTGCCCCGGCCGGCCAATTCGCGGACGGAGCCGCCACGTCCTCGAACAGCCACAGTCCCAAATTTCGGTAATTACCGTCCGTCCGTTTATAATGAACCCGTAAATGATTGGCGGGCACCGGGTTCATCTGGCCCGATTTTTCGGAAACCGGAGCTGCGTAATCAACGGAGACCGTATGGTCGATCACGTCATACAAGAAGATTACTTGGCGATTCTCCGTCAAATGAAGCGGTTCCTTCGCAGTCGGGTATATTTCGCTTTCAGGTTCATTCCCCAAGCTGATCTGGAACTCATGAAGGCCTGCGTACACATCGGCCGTTACGGAATACACATGGTCATAGTCCGCGTCCTTCAGGATCAGGTCTGCGTTCGCCGAAGACCCATTTTCGGATTCTCCAGTCCCATGCTGGAAGCTGCCGATCACTCGCGGCAACCGATCCGCCGGAAGCGGTTTGTAAAAAGTGGAATCCGCAATCCGGTGTGTGTGGTGATTATAGTAAAAAGTAACCTCGGTTTCCCGGGGCAAACGAAGCTGGATATTCCCTTCGGAACCCATTCCGTCCGGATGGCTGTAATGATCGATCCCGTAGCTTTCCTTCCCATCGCCGTCAATAGCCACCTTATACTCGAACGTCCCGGCCGGCAATGTTCCGGTAAACCTGTACTCACCGTCTCCCAGATACGTCATTTCGGTAGCCGCCGCGGCGGGATCCCAATTCGTGTCCGACCCGAGGTGCGTTTGCAAATCGCCTGTCACCACAACCTTGGCGTGGTCCGTGTTCGCCTTCACGGCTGGAGGGATCCAAATCATCGAGACAACCATTGAAAACGCTAGGATAATAACCCAAATCCGCCTGTCTGGTGCATTCAACCTCAACCTCACTGTACATAGCCTCCTTTTTGATTCGTGAAATCGACAAAAACGGCGCAAACGCTTGCGCAAACAAGTTTAACTCTCCCTGGGTCCTTTTATGGACAAAGCCGGACAAATTCACCAATTTCAGCTCCAGAGAAGCTTAAACGAAACAAATGTAAACGCTTCATTGGAAACGTTTGCATTTATCATTGTATTCATCCTTATCTCGTCCGTCAACCGTAAATTACGAAGGGGTGGCAGAGTTGGGGTGAGAAATTACGAAAAAAAGACTCGCTCAGGGATGTTGCGGAGTCCAGTGTTTGAGAGATTTATTAATATCATAAGGCTTTATACCCACAACATAGTGTATCTCCACCTCAGTTTTTGTTCAGGGACGTTACTGATAATCCCGATGAGAGGATTTTCACCTAAGACTGTTTGTCGATTTCCGGGTGACATTTACGCTTCTCTTCGTGGCGTGCGCGTAGCATCGCCTCATTATGCTCCGGCAGGATCATGCGCGATGACTCCCATAGCATATTCAATCCCGGCGTAAGTTTATTCGTTGACATATCCGAATCACTTCTACAAATACTGTATTGCCAAACAAGTGTTCTTGTGCAACAAAAAAATCCTTTTTGCATTCGACATTATTTTATAAATATAGACAAAATTGTTTGGACCTGGATGACGTAAATGGTTTATATTAGAAACGCCAAAAAAAATTCAAAGGAGATTATGTATGAAAAAGAAGTTTGGATTATTGTTATGCTTTACTCTATTTATGTCCATTTTTATTCCGGTGGTATCTGTTAGCGCCTATGCCGGCGGTTATGCAAATGGAAAACCAGCAACAGTATCCACCAAGTTTGGAGGAGAGACTCTCGATGTTACCTCGTTAATCACTGATAATGACGAATCGACGTTTTATACACTTCCGAAAGGCAAAACCATTACAATTAATCTTGGCAAAGAAGTAATTACAAATAAATACAGAATAAAAGCAAGTTCTAATAAGATAAGAATAAATATATATGCGGCAAATAAGTCTTCCAGTGGGGGGACCCGTGTAGATTACAGTTATACTGACATACCTGATGGTACTGAAAAATCATTGAATACAAATGTTTATCAGTACGTAACAATTGCTTCGGATAACAATGAAAACATTAAAATTTATGAGTTTGATATGATCAACACTTTAAATCCTGAGCCAACACCCACACCAGACCCAACACCCACACCTGATCCAACCGGGGACCGAGCAATCCTGACAGTAACAATGACGACCGGCCTTGAAAAAGAGTACGACCTCTCGATGGATGAAATTAACGCGTTCATCAATTGGTATGATGCAAAAGATGCCGGCAGCGGCTCTTCCAAATACGCAATAAACAAGCACGATAACAACAAAGGACCGTTTAGCAAGCGGACGGATTACGTTATCTTTAATAACATTCTTACGTTTGAAGTGAACGAGTACACGGCAACATCTGCAACATACAACAAATAAACGAGAACGACCACTACGGCCGCGTGAAGTGCGCCCTGTCAAGTAGACAGACCAAAAAACAAAATCATAAGTGTTCAATCCCCTCGGTTATCAAAGCTGAGGGGATTATTTTTCTTAGTTATGCTGCTCGTCGATATTCGTTAGGGGATAAGCCGTTTAGTCGTTCGGTGTATCGAAAATTATTGTAATACATGGATATAAGTTCTTACACTTCGAAGGAGACTGTCATACGTATCGTACTTCTCCAGATAAAAGCTTTCTGCTTTATAGGTACCCCAGAATCGTTCAATGGGTTGGTTGTCCAAACACCGGCTTACACGAGACATACTTTTTGTAAACTTGTATCTCTTTTGAAGTTGTTTGTATTCCAGCGAAGTATACTGAAAACCACGATCACTGTGCAAGAGCGGCGTAGCCTTAGGGTTTCTTTTATAAGCTTTCTTTACCGTATTCATGACAAGCTCATTGTTATTGGAATGGCTGAGCACCCATGACACCACAGAGTTGTCATAGCCGTCAATAATGGCACTCAGATAGGCCTTGCGGTCAGTTCCGTACTTTAACTCTGTTACATCGGTACACCACTTTTGGTTGGGGGCATCCGCTCTTGTCGATGGCTTTCTGGTAATTCAAATCATGAGCGAGGGTAAATTGTACAATTTCAATACGTTCTTCGTAAGTGGTTTTCCGTCCTTTATTCATATGAGGAGATTCAATCCTTTTCCAAGTTGGATTTATTTTCACCCCTTCAGTATACTTGGAAATCCAGTTATCTAACACAGATTTACTCGAAATATGGTACTTCTCCGCCGCCGCTCGTACAGAGTGTTCACCAGAGAGTACATCTTGAATGGCGGATAGTTTTAGCTCCTTGGAGTAAGATTTCCATCCCCTGGATTCTCTTAATCCTTCTTCTCCATCTTCTTTGTATTTTCTTATCCAATCGGTAACCGTGTTTTTATGGACCCCCAGTTGTTTTGCCTCGTGGTTAGGATTGGATTCATGTTGCAGGCAACGCCTTACAACCTGAATCTTAATTTCATATGAAATCGGGCTTCTTTTGGACATTACAAAAACTCCCATCATGGTAGAAGTAGAGTTTTGTTTTTTCTACTGTCTACTATGATGGGAGCATATCACGGCCAAGGTGGTCTTTTTCTCTTTATTTAGGGAGAAAAAAAGAACTATATGACGAATTTAACGAGAATAAATTACCCAAGAAAGGAAATGAGGTTAAAGTGACCAAGAAAATTCTAACTTTCATACTGTCCTGTACGCTTGTGCTGACGATGTCCGGGGGGGCCTCAACAGCGGCCGGAAAAGACATCAAAGTCGACAGCTTAGCGGCGGCAACGAAAGCAACTACGAATAAGGCCACAACGACTAAAAAAACGACGACAAAAAAGAAGACGACGACATCCAAACCGAAGAAAACAACAACCAAGAAAAAAACAACAACTACAACGAAAAAATCGAGCGATGAGGTTTATTACAAAAACTGTTCCGTAGCCAGAGAGGCCGGTGCAGCGCCCCTGTACAAAGGTGATCCGGGATACCGTAAAAAATTGGACCGCGACGACGATGGAGTAGCGTGTGAATGAAGCAACCAGGGGGAGGATTATGACGCAGTTAGATGTAAGAACTCTCCCTGTATGGAGAGTTCTTTTTATTGCGTTGGCGGGCGCCTTGGCCTGGTCGTTCTTTACCTGTTTAAACACTCTAGTTAGTTTTTGAACATATTAGAATTTTAAATAGAAGAATATTGTATTTTCATCTTTGTATTTTGAGTTTGAATACATCATAGTATCTACAGCGCCAATTTCAAATCCGTTCTTCAAATAAAATCGGCAAGCTAGTAAATTAACATCCTGCGTTTCAAGCGTAAATCCTTTCATCTCATTGTGTAATGCCCATTCCTTTGCCTTGTTTAGTAAGGCAGTTCCAATTCCTTTTCCTCTGCTACCTTCGAATACAATAAGTCTATCAATAGAAGCAAATCTATTTTCGTAACCTATGCTTAATCTGATGTGTCCCAAGCATTTTCCTTCGGAATAGTATAAGAACGCGATGCTGTCATCGCTATTTATATAATCATCAAGCTCTTCGTGTTCAGGGTATGTTGACTCATATGATTGTTCATAAAGTTCTTCTTGATAGCTCCAATTTCGATTTTCTAATTTAGGTATAAGCCTGCCTATGACAGTGAAGGGATAATCCTTGCATTCATAATAATTTTTGTTATTACACGTCATTTCGACAATCTCAAACTCTCTCAATTTCTCCAAAATATTCCTCCCTTATTTCCTTTAATATTTCCAATAATAATATAATTTTATAAGCAGTAAAAGGGAAGTTTACTTTGCGGGTGTGGCGGATGAGTGGGGCCGCGTTCGTCCAGTGGGAATTATCGAGTTTGGCGGGAGGATTGCTACTTTGTTTACGTGGTGCCGCGGACATACCTCGAAGAGATGATCGCAAGGGGTTGCGGTATATGAGACCGGAAAAGCTCCGCTTATAAGGAAAAATTATCCTCAGGGGTGCGCCCTTAAATCTTGCAAGGGTCCGCGCCTATGCTGTATAATCGTAATGTAAACGATATTTTGAGCGAAAATCCTTCGCCTGGGTTATCGTACAATGTTCGCGAAACCGTGTAACCATGCGGAGTTCTAACGCGTAACTTTATCGGGGTATGGCGCAGTCAGGTAGCGCGCACCCTTGGGGTGGGTGAGGCCGTGGGTTCGAATCCCGCTACTCCGATCATTTAAACCAAACAAAACCACCTTATTCCGGTTTCTACCGGAGCAAGGTGGTTTTGTTTCTGTCTATCCTATAAAAAGATGTCTCCAACACCGCTGAGCGATGATCTTTTCGCTTTTTCATTCGTAGGGCAGTACTTCGCTTAACAATTCCTGTTCCGTCTCGAGCGGATCGATCAAAAATTCAAGCATAATGACGACCTCCTTGAAGTAAAACTCAGGTTTGTTCACCGTAAAATTTTAAAATATCATCCACCGTCAAAAATACATCGTCTTCCTGTCGGGTCGTTTCCTGATCGGAAAACGGTTGCTGCTGTACAGATTCCGTCTGGTTTATCTGCTGTTCCATATTTCGCTTGCCTCCTACGTCGTTGCAACCCTTGCAACCCTCATCTAATGAAGGTCCTGCAATCTTATTTACCCCGTTTGGTCATAAATGTAACACCACGAGCACTCCGCTTCCCCACACTAGGTTTTCAGTATATGCCGCAAGCCTGCAAAAGGTGACAATTTCTATATACTCATCACGTTCGCACCTCACCTTCAACATCAGGTTACCAAGTTCATCCTATGAGTACGAAGCGACGTCCTATTCCCTATATCAAAAAAGAACCGCAGCCTCATCGGCGGTTCTTCCTTTATGGATCTTTTATTCATTCCGGGTCCGCCCGGATTCTTCCTCAAATTCCTTCAACCACTGCCGATCCTTGGCCGATAAATGCAGATTCTCCAAGAGGTCGGGCCGGCGCTGCCAGGTTCGGCGCAGCGCTTCCTTGCGTCGCCAATCCGCGACGTTGGCGTGATGTCCGCTTAGTAAAATATCGGGCACCTTCCAGCCGCGGAATTCCACAGGACGCGTATAATGGGGATACTCCAGCATACCCGTGCTGAACGAATCCGTTACGGCGCTCATTTCATTGCCCAGTACGCCGGGGAGCAGGCGAGTGACACTGTCGATGATGACCATGGCCGGAAGTTCCCCGCCGGTGAGCACATAGTCGCCGATCGACAGCTCGTCGGTTACCAGATGCTCGCGGATCCGTTCGTCATAGCCTTCATAGTGCCCGCAAATGAAAATCAAATGATCCTCGGCGGCCAATTCCTCCGCCTTCCGCTGCGTAAAGCTCTCCCCTTGCGGGCACATCAGAACTATCCGCGGAGGGCGACCGGCTTCCTCCCCGGCTTCCCTCCGCCTTTCCAGCAGATCTTCCACCGCATGAAAAATGGGCTCCGGCTTCAGCACCATCCCCCCGCCCCCGCCATAGGGCGTGTCATCCACGCTGCCGTGCTTGTTTCCCGCATATTCGCGAAAATTCACCGCGTGGAGCTTGACGATGCCTTTTTCCCGAGCTTTCCCCAGAATGCTGCTGTGAAACACGCCTTCGAACATTTCCGGAAACAGGGTCAAGACGTCCATGCGCATGTCAGAGCAGTCCTTCCATCAGATGAATCTTGACGAGCTTCGCTTTGACGTCCACATCCAGGACCACTTCATCGATAACAGGAAGCAGGAGCTCCTTGCGCGAGGGCTGCTTCACGACCCACACATCATTAGCCCCCGGGCGCAAAATTTCCTCGATCACGCCGAGTTCGCGGCCCTCTTCGTCCACGACCCGGCACCCGATAATTTCGTGGAAGTAATACTCGTTTTCCGGTAGCTCCACGCTCTCTTCCTTCGGCACCTTCAAATCATAGCCTTTATATTTTTCCACGTCATTGATATTTCCGTATTCCTCCAACTTCACGATATACATCTGTTTGTACGGTCTGGCCGCCGCCACAGTTACCTGAATTTGGCCGCCCTTCTCGGGATCGATCATCAACAGCTTCGACTTAGGCGCAAAGCGCACCTCCGGGAAGTCGGTATGGAGCAGCACCTTCAATTCGCCGCGAATGCCGTGCGTATTCACGATTTTTCCTACCTGCAATAATGAGTCCGACATCTTTACCTCCCAAAAATCTATTCTTATCGGGGTTCTCCCGTTTCCCTCAAGCTTCAGCATGTACGAAAAAGGGCTAGGACAAACATCCTAACCCGCTTTCGTATATTTTTAAGACATGATGTCCACGGTAACCCGCTTATCCATCTTAACGGCTGCCGATGCCACAACCGTGCGGAGCGCCTTGGCGATTCTCCCCTGCTTGCCAATCACTTTCCCTACATCATCGGGATGTACGGACAGTTCATAAACAATCAGATGTTCCTTCTCCACGACCTCCACACGGACATCGTCCGGATGATCAACAAGAGCCTTCGCAATAACGCCGACTAATTGTTCCATAAGGACCCTCCGAAATCAGCAATTATTTTTGCTGCTTAAGCTCATGAAATTTCTTCATTACGCCTGCTTTGCTGAGCAGATTGCGAACGGTATCGGATGCTTGCGCACCGTCTTGCAGCCATTTCAATGCTTTCTCTTCGTCGATGTTCACTACAGCCGGTTCAGCAACCGGGTTGTAGAAACCAATCTCCTCGATAAAACGGCCGTCACGCGGGGAACGGGAATTCGACACCACGATACGATAGAAAGGAGCTTTATGAGCGCCCATGCGTTTCAAACGAATACGAACTGCCACGAAATTCACCTCCTTTAAAAAATCAAACTTGCATATATTTCATCCGGTAATTGTACAGGACTCTTACCGGAAAGGAAACCTCATACCTTTGCCTGCCTTGCCGAGCTGCTTCATCATTTTTGACCCTTTGCCTTTCGGGCCCATCATGTCCGAAAACTGCTTCATCATGCGGCGCATCTCGTCAAACTGCTTGATCAGACGGTTCACATCGGCCAGCGTCGTTCCGCTTCCCGCGGCGATCCGCTTGCGGCGGCTGTGGTTGATCATGTCCGGATTCTGTTTCTCCTGCTTCGTCATGGAATGCACGATCGCTTCGACCCGGCTCATTTGCTTCTCGTCGACCTTGATATCCTTCATCTGCTTCATCTTACCCATGCCGGGAATCATATCCATGATCTGGTCGATCGGACCGAGCTTCTTCACTTGATCCATCTGTTCCAGGAAATCATCAAACGTAAATTCCGCATTGCGCATCTTACGTTCCATTTCCTTGGCCTTCTCGGCATCGATATTGGACTGGGCTTTCTCGATCAGCGAGAGCATGTCGCCCATCCCGAGAATCCGGGAAGCCATCCGCTCGGGATAGAACGGTTCCAGCGCATCGATCTTCTCGCCCAAAGCGGCAAATTTGATCGGACAGCCCGTCACCGCTTTAACCGACAGCGCCGCACCGCCGCGGGTATCGCCGTCCAGCTTGGTGAGCACGACCCCGGTCAATTCCAACTGCTGATTGAAGCTCTCGGCCACATTCACCGCATCCTGACCGGTCATCGCGTCGACCACGAGCAGTACTTCATCCGGCTTCGTGACCTCGTGGATTTGACGGAGTTCCTCCATCAACGCCTCGTCGACATGCAGCCGTCCGGCCGTATCGATTAGCAGGTAGTCGTTGCCGTTGTCCTTCGCATGCTGCAAAGCCTGTTTGGCGATCTCTACCGGGCTGTTGCCTTCCGGAAGCGTAAATACCGGGACTTTGATCTGCTCGCCGAGCACCTGCAGCTGCTTGATCGCCGCCGGACGGTAAATATCCCCCGCCACCAAAAGCGGACGATGGTTGCCCTTCAAGAGCAGCTTGGCCAGCTTGGCCGAAGTCGTCGTCTTCCCGGCCCCCTGCAGACCCGCCATCATCACGACGGTCGGCGGCCGGTTGTTCTTCGCCAGTTTGGCTTGGCTGCCGCCCATCAGTTCGGTCAGCTCTTTGTTCACGATATCGATGATGACCATGCCCGGCGTGAAGCTGTCCATCACCTCGCTGCCGACAGCCTTCTCTTTCACTTTGGCGATAAAATCCTTGACCACTTTAAAGTTGACATCCGCTTCCAGCAAAGCGAGGCGAACTTCGCGCATCGCTTCGTTCACATCATCCTCCGAAACTTTGCCTTTGCCGCGAAGCTTGCTGAACACGCTCTGCAATCGATTCGTCAAACCTTCAAAAGCCATTCACCGGTCACCTCCGTTCCATAGTCCTTGTCCAACCGCTTAGTTTTACAGCTGTTCTGCTTGCCGGAGCAGCTGTTTGGCCGTCTCTTTATGTAGCTGAGACATCCCGCTGTCCTCCAGCACTTGCTCCAAACGGGACAGCAGCCCGCTGCGCTCTTCGTCCTTCCGAAGCAGCCCCAGCTTTTCCTCGTAAGCCTCCAACATCTCTTCGGCCCGCTTAATATGTTCATACACCGCCTGGCGGCTAATTGCAAATTCCGAGGCGATCTCGCCCAAAGAAAAATCATCGAGAAAATAATATCTGAGAAACGTCTGCTGCTTTTCGGTCAGCAGCGTTTCGTAGAAATCAAACAACAAGTTGATCCGATTGGTCTTCTCAAGCCTATTCTCTTGACTCATTTGGGCACCCCCTCCGTCAAGGAAAAACACTTTACAGCGCATCAACGAACCTAATCATACCCAATCGCGAAGGCATTGTCAAGTAAAACTCCTTAACAACAATAGTGTCGCCATAGCCGCCAAAATAAAGAGCCACAGCCCGAAAACACGGACTGTGGCTCACTGCCCAAATGGTCGATGCAAGGCCTATCGATGCGGAAGCAGGTACATCAAAATCGCAAAAAAGTGCGTGATGCTACCCCCCAGGACAAACAAATGCCAAATCGCATGGTGATAAGGAAAGGCTCTCCATACATAAAATACCGTGCCCAGCGTATACAGAATGCCTCCCGTTACAAGCAGCACGATGCCCGGCTCAGGGACGGCCGCCGTCAACGGCCCCCAGGCAGCCACGATCAACCAGCCCATAATGAGGTAAAAAAACGTGGACATGAACAGGAATCGCTTCACGAAATAGGCTTTGAACACGACGCCGAGCAGCGCAATCCCCCATACGATCCCGAACAGACTCCATCCGAGCGGTCCGCGGATCGCAACCAGAAGAAACGGGGTGTACGTGCCGGCAATGTAAATATAGATGGACGAGTGATCAAGAAACTCGAACAGATCCTTGACTTTCCCTTCCTTAAAGCTGTGGACCAGCGTAGAGCACAGATAGAGCAGAAGCATGCTCACCCCATAGATCGTGAAGCTGACGACGTGCCAGGCCGTTCCCTTTATGCTGGAAAAAACGATCAGCAGCACCAATCCGGCCAAGCTGAGCAGTGCGCCGACGCCATGGGTAATGGCATTGGCGATTTCCTCCCGGCGGGGATAAGTATGCGTATTGGCCATCTTTTCACCTCCGTGAAATTCTTGTTTTGAGCTACATTACTATAAAACAGCATATGGGCGTTCGCCCAAATCCGTCACTCCGCCTTTTCCTCGGCTTCTTCCTCATCCCGGATCAAACCGGCGAAGAGGCCGTGAACGAACTGCTCGGAATCGAATTTCTGCAGGTCTTCCATTTTCTCGCCAAGGCCGACGAGCTTGACCGGAAGACTGAGCTCCTGGCGGATCGCAATTACGATACCGCCTTTCGCTGTCCCGTCGAGCTTGGTCAGCACAAGCCCGGTCACCCCGCTCTTCTCGCCGAACAGCTTCGCCTGGCTGAGCGCGTTCTGGCCGGTGGTGGCGTCGAGAACCATCAGCACCTCATGCGGCGCACCGGGAATCTCCCGCTGAATCACGCGGAAAATTTTATTCAGCTCTTCCATCAGATTCGATTTATTCTGCAGACGCCCTGCCGTATCGCACAAGAGAATGTCAGCGCCGCGCTGCTTGGCGGCCTGAACCGCATCGAACATCACCGCCGCCGGATCGGAACCCGCCTGCTGCTTGATCACGTCCACGCCGACGCGTTTGCCCCAGACTTCCAGTTGCTCGATCGCTCCGGCCCGGAACGTGTCCCCTGCGGCCATGAGCACTTTTTTGCCCTGCTGCTTGAAGTGATGCGCCAATTTGCCGATCGTCGTCGTCTTGCCGACCCCATTGACGCCGACGAACAAAATGACGGTGATGCCGCTCGGGTTCAGGTGCAGGTCGTTGTCTTCATCGCCGCGCAGCAGCTCCACCAGCTTCTCCGACAAAATCGGCTGCAACTCGGCCGCATCCTCGATCCGGCGCTTCTTCACTTCGGCGCGCAATTCGTCGATCAGCTTCATCACCGTATTCACGCCGACATCGGCACCAATTAGAATTTCTTCCAGCTCCTCAAAAAATTCTTCATCGATTTTTTTGCGCCGGGTAATGAGCTCCGTTACCTTCTCGACAAACCCCTTGCGGCTTTTCTCCAGTCCTTCCTTAAACTGCTTCGTCACCGATTCGGTTTTGGAAGCAATGCTCTCCTTCAGTCTTTTAAAAAAACTCATAGGTTCCCTCCTGCATCTATATTGAAGTCTCAGGCAATTTCCATCGTTTCCTCATCCTCGAGCTTGACGGAGACCAGTTTGGAAACCCCGCCTTCCTCCATCGTGACCCCGTACAGCACGTCGGCTTCCTCCATCGTGCCTTTCCGATGAGTAACGACGATAAACTGCGTCTGCTCCGAAAACTCGCGAAGATACTGGGCAAACCGCGCCACATTGGCTTCGTCCAGCGCCGCCTCCACCTCGTCGAGCACGCAGAACGGCACGGGCTTGACCTGCAGAATTGCAAACAGCAGCGCCATCGCGGTCAGCGCCCGTTCCCCGCCGGAGAGCAGCTGCAGGTTTTGCAGCTTCTTCCCGGGCGGCTGGGCGACCACGTCGATCCCCGTCTCCAGCAGATTCTCCGGATCGATCAGAATCAGATCGGCCCGTCCTCCACCAAACAGCTTGGAGAACACGATGACAAATTCCCGGCGGATCGCGTCGAATGTCGTTTTGAACCGCTTGGACATCTCGTCGTCCATTTCCTTGATTACCTGGTACAGCGTCGTTTTCGCTTCCACGAGGTCTTCTTTCTGCTCGCTGAGGAAACGATAGCGTTCATTCACCCGTTCATATTCCTCAATCGCGCCCAGGTTCACTTCACCGAGAATGGCGATTTGCCGTTTTAGCTCCTTGATGTCCGCCTGGGTCTGCGGCACGTCCTCCGGTACGGCGTAAAGCTGCTTCGCCCGTTCATACGTCAGCTCGTAATCATCGGCCAGCTTGCGGAGAATGTTGTCCAGCTCCACATCGAGCCGGTTTGCCTGGATTTCCGTCTGACGCAACTGCTCCTCGACGGTTTTGAGCGCGATGCGCTGCTCTTTCGTCTCGCTCTCGCCTTCCTCGAGTTTCTTTACGAGCGCCATGCGGGAAGCCCGCTCCAGCTCCAGTTGCTCGCCGGCGCGAGACTTCTTAAGCTTGTAGTCGTTCAATTCCTCCCGCTGAGTGACCGTCTGGCGTTCGTTCTGCGCCAGATCGGCCTCAATCGACTGGAGGATGCTGCGGTTCTGATCAAGCTCCCGTTTGAGCAGGCTGCAGTCTTCTTCGGATCGCCGAAGCTGCTCCCGGAGCGAGAACACCTCCTGATCCAGCTTGCCCTCGCGAACTTTCAGCCCGGTAAGTAAATCCTGCAGCTCTTCCTTCGCCGATTCGTTGGCTTTACGGGCGAATTCCGCCGCCTGAATGGATTGCTGAATGGACTGTTCTTCCTTCTCCAGTTCGAGCAGTTTGGCTTCGGCCTCGGCCTTGCTCTTGTCAAGGTCTTCAAGCTCCTTGTTGTAGTGGCCTTTCTCCTGGCCGTAGAGCTGGTACTGCTCCGAGACGTGGCGCCACTCGTGGTCGATCTGCTTCAGCGTCCCGGCAACCCCTTGCTCCTCCGTCCGCTTCTGGTCACCGGCCTCGCGCAGCTTCTCCAATTCCTTCTCCGCGGTCGCCACCTGCTCGCGGATATCCCGCAAACCGTGGCGGAGCTTGGTCAGCATCTCGTCGCTCTCGGCGATGTCAGCGGCCAATTGATCCAACTGGCGCTTGCGCCCCAGCAGGTTGCTGTTCTTGCGATGCTGGCTGCCGCCGGTCATCGAACCGCCGGCGTTGACGACATCGCCTTCCAGCGTAACGATGCGGAAGCGGTATTGACAGCGGGCCGCCATTTTGTTGGCCCGCTCCAAGTCGCTGGCGAAGACGACATTGCCCAGCAGGCTTCCGACGATGTCGGCATAGCGTGGCTCGTAGCCGACGAGCTCCGCACCGATGCCGACAAAACCGTCGGCTTCCTCCAGCAGCCGCTTGTCGGAGGCGGAAATCTGCCGCGGACGAATGACGTCCAGCGGCAAGAACGTCGCCCGGCCGAGCTGGCGCTGCTTCAGAAAAGCGATCGCCTGACGGGAGACCGCTTCGTTCTCCATGACGATATGCTGCATCGCCATGCCCAAAGCCGTCTCTACGGCGATCTCCAGCTTCTCCGGCACGCGGATCAACTCGGCAACCGCACCGTGAACGCCTTGAAGCGCCGATTTGCGGGCCGCCTTCAGCACTTCCTTGACCCCCAGCGCAAACCCGTCAAAATCTTCTTCCATCTCCTTCATCGTGTCTCGGCGGGAAATCAAACCTTCCCGTTTCTGCTCCCACTTGCGGATCCCGTTTTGGCTTTCTTCAATTAATTTTTGGAGGGACTGGTGCTTCTCGCTCTCGGCGATATACTTGTTCCGCAAATCGGCGATTTCTTTTCCAAGCTGTTCCAGCGTACGTTCCAGCTCCTGCTTCTTGCCTTTGAGCCGATCAAGCTCGCCTTGCCATTTGGCGCCCTCCTCCTCGGAACGGGCCATTCTGCGCTGTACACCTTCTTTTTGCTGATCCGCATAGCGGACCTCGCTCCGGGTATGGGCCATCAGGTTCATAATCTCCAGGAGTTGGCCCTTCAGCCCTTCCTCCTGCTCCTGGCTGATTCCTCCCGTCACTCCGACCAACTTTGCTTCCTCGGCGGACAGCTCGGTACGAAGCTCCGTCAGCTGTTTCTCCGAAACCGCGAATTTGGCCGCGAGCGCCTCCATCTCGGCAGCCCGCTGGGCATACCGCTCCTCGCTCACGGCAAGCGATTGGCGGAGCTGGTCGCGGTTTTGGGTCAGGTTCTTGGCGCGTTCCTTCAACACCTCGCCGAAGCCTTCGCTCTTCTCGTAGCTCTCGCTGTACTCCAGAAGCTGGGCTTGCAGCAGCTCGATTTGATCTTCCACCTGCCGCAGGGCCAGCCGTTCGTTCTCCAGCTTGGCATCGTGCGCCGACACCACCGTCGAAAGGGCGGTATGCTCATCCTGAAGCTTGGTCAGGCGGCTGTTCGCCTCGCTCCACGTTTCGTGGATTTGCTCGATTTGGTGGACGTACAATGAAATTTCTTTATGTTTCAACTGTTCGCGCAGTTCTTTATACTTATGGGCTTTCTCCGATTGCTCCTTCAGCGGACCGATTTGATCCTCCAATTCGCTGACCAGATCGTGGATGCGCAGCAAATTCTGCTCCGTTTCATCCAGCTTGCGGCGAGCATCGCGTTTGCGGCTTTTGTATTTGACAATTCCTGAAGCTTCTTCAAAAATCCCTCTGCGATCCTCGGACCGGGTACTTAAGATCTCTTCGATCCGCCCTTGTCCAATGATCGAATAAGCTTCTTTGCCGATCCCGGTATCCATAAACAGCTCGGTAATATCCTTGAGCCGGCAGGACTGCTTGTTGATCAGGTATTCGCTTTCCCCGCTCCGGTGGACCCGCCGGGTGACCGTCACTTCGCTGAAATCCAGCGGCAGTGCGTGATCGGCATTGTCCAGCGTCAGGGAAACCTCCCCGTAATTGACCGCCTTTCTCGCATCGCTTCCGGCAAAAATGATATCCTCCATCTTGCCGCCACGCAGCGATTTGGCGCTCTGTTCGCCAAGCACCCAGCGGATCCCGTCGGAGATATTGCTCTTGCCGCTACCGTTGGGCCCGACCACCGCCGTAATCCCGCGGACGAATTCCATTTCCGTTTTGTCGGCAAAAGATTTAAAACCTGCTAATTCGATCCGTTTCAAAAACATACGTTCACGATCACCTCTGACGACTATTGTACCATACCGCAAGCCCCCGGGACAGGCGAAGAAAAGATCCCCGCTCCTTGTTCTCCGGCCCCGAAAATCGCTTTTCACGGAAAAAGCGTGAATAAGAAAAGCAGCCTTAGCCGGCACAATGCCGGCTAAGGCTGCAATCGAGAGCACACGGCTCTTCTTCAAGGATGGTCCGCTTACGACAGATCCTGCTTCAACCGCTCCAGCGCTACGGCTGCCGCCTGCTGTTCGGCCTCTTTCTTGGATCTGCCGCTTCCGCGGCCCAATCCCCGTCCTTCCATGTATACCTCGGATACGAATTCCCGCTCGTGCGCTGGTCCCCGCTCCTCGATGATCCGGTACTCCAGCACGCCCATGTTATGATGTTGGGTCAACTCCTGCAGCTCGGTTTTGTAATCCGTCGTCTGGAGCTTGCCGTCCAAGGTAATCTGGGAGAACACGTATTGATGCAGGAACGACGTGACCGCCTCAAGCCCCTGATCCAGGTAAAGCGCGCCGATGAAGGATTCAAAAACATCGGCCAGCAGCGCCGGACGGGTTCTGCCGCCGGTCAACTCCTCGCCTTTACCCAGAAAGACGTACTTTCCGAACTCCAGGCTCTCCGCGAATTTGACCAAGGAAGGCTCACAGACGATTGCCGCGCGCAGCTTGGTCAACTCTCCTTCGGGCCGGTCCGGGAAAATCCGATACAAATGTTCCGAAACCGTCAGTTCCAACACGGCATCTCCCAAAAATTCCAGACGCTCGTTATCCTCATGATGGTTGAACCGGTGCTCATTCACATAAGACGCATGAGTAAAGGCCTGTTTCAAGAGCTGTCTGTTTTGGAATGCCAGTTGAAGTTTTTGTTGTAACTGCTTCAGATCTCCGCTCAACAGACTGTCCCCTTACGCTTCGAATTTCTTCAGAATGATCGTGGCGTTATGCCCGCCGAACCCGAAGGAGTTGGACATGGCCACTTTGACGTCGGCTTGTCTGGCTACGTTCGGAACATAATCCAGGTCGCACTCCGGATCCGGGTGCTCCAGATTGATCGTTGGCGGAATAACACCGTTCTGCAGCGTCAGACCGCAGATGACCGCTTCCACGCCGCCGGCTGCGCCGAGCAGATGGCCTGTCATCGATTTGGTCGAGCTGACCGCGACTTTGGAGGCATGATCACCGAGCGCCTGCTTGATGGCAATCGTCTCCGAGCGGTCACCCACCGGCGTCGATGTGCCATGAGCGTTGATGTAATCCACCTCGGAGGCATCGATGCCCGCATCGCGAATCGCCATCTTCATGCACCGCTCCGGTCCGTTCGGGTCCGGTTCGGTCATGTGATGGGCATCGCCGCTAAGTCCGTAGCCGATCACCTCGGCGTAGATCTTGGCGCCACGTTTCTGCGCATGCTCCAACGACTCCAGAATGAGGATACCCGAGCCTTCGCCCATGACAAAACCGTCGCGCTCCGCGTCGAAGGGCCGGCTGGCTTTCTCCGGCTCGTCGTTGCGCGTCGACATCGCCCGCATCGAGCAGAAGCCGGCGAGGCCGGTTGGACGGATCGTTGCTTCCGCGCCGCCGCAAATCATCACATCCGCATCGCCGCGCTGAATCAGCTTGTACGAATCGCCGATGGAATGAGTTCCGGTCGCGCACGCAGTCACCGCCGTGCTGTTCGGGCCTTTGGCCCCGAACAGGATCGAAACATGCCCGGAGGCCATGTTCGCGATCATCATGGGAATAAAGAATGGGCTGACGCGTTTAGGACCTTTTTGCAGCAAAATGTTGTGCTGGTCCTCCCACGTGCCCAAACCCCCGATGCCCGAGCCAATCATGACGCCAACCCGCTCGGGGTCGGTCTGCTCGGCTATATTCAGGCCGCTGTCCTTCAAAGCCGTCGTCGCCGCGGCTACGGCGAACTGGACGAAGCGGTCCATTTTTCTCGCTTCCTTGCGATCCATATAATCTTCGGGATTGAAGTCTTTCACCGAAGCGGCTATTTGGGTCGGATACTCGCTGACATCGAACGACTCGATCCGGGATACGCCGGATTTACCTTGCGTAAGGTTGCCCCAGAACGTTTCAAGATCGTGTCCGAGTGCCGTCACCGCGCCCATGCCGGTCACTACTACTCTATGTTTCAAACACACTCACCTCGTATAGACTTCATGTGTAATCTTACTTCGTTGTTGCCCTTGTCCTAACCTGAACATCCTCTCAAGATGAGGAGAAGTCCCGCCTGCTTAATAAGGAGGTACGGGACTTTTAAAGATGACTTTAGGTATGAGATTGTATGTAGTTTACAACTTCACCTACGGTCGTAATCTTCTCTGCATCTTCGTCGGAAATTTCCAGGTCGAATTCATCTTCGAGTTCCATAACCAATTCCACGACATCGAGAGAATCCGCACCCAAATCATCTTTGAAAGAAGCTTCAAGCGTAACTTCGGCTTCATCAGCACCAAGGCGATCCACCACAATGCGTTTTACGCGATCCAATACATCGGACATCCGGTTCACCTCCTCTTTGGTATTATACGAGAATTAAAAGTAAAATGCCAGAAGCGATAGCGGGCAAATCACATATACATTCCGCCGTCGACGTGCAGCGTCTGTCCGGTCATATAGGACGCGCTGTCCGACGCCAGAAAGACGGCCACTTTGCCAATCTCTTCCGGCTGACCGAGCCTGGCGAGCGGAATGCCTTTCAGCATGCCTTCCCGAAGTTCTTCAGAAAGCTGGTCGGTCATATCCGTTTCGATAAAGCCGGGGGCGATGCAGTTGACGGTGATTCCGCGTGAAGCAAGCTCCCGGGCCGACGATTTCGTCAAGCCGATAACGCCGGCCTTGGCGGCAACATAGTTGGCCTGCCCGGGATTGCCGAGCGAGCCGACGACCGAAGAGATGTTGATGATTCGGCCGGAACGCTGCTTCATCATCGGCCGCGTGACCGCTTTGATGCCGTTGAACACGCCCTTCAGATTCGTTTCGATGACTTCGTCGAACTCTTCCTCTTTCATCCGCATAATAAGATTATCTCTAGTGATTCCCGCGTTGTTTACGAGGATGTCGATCTTGCCCCAGGCGTCAAGCACGCCCTTGACCATCCCTTCAAACTGTTCGCTGCTTCCGACATGGGCCTTCACCGCATAAGCTTTGACGCCCAGCGCTTCGATTTCGGCCACGACGCTCGCGGCCGCCTGTTCATTCCCGGCATAGTTGACCGCGACATTCGCGCCGGCCCCGGCGAGGGCCAGGGCGATGCTGCGCCCGATTCCTCGGGATGCGCCCGTAACCAAGGCGTTCTGCCCTTCAAGCGGTATTGCCATAATGTCATTCATCTCCTTCCCCAAAGAGGATATACCTTTTGGACTCCAAACCACGGAATGTCAAGCTTAAAAATACCAGAAAAGGATGAGCTTGTCAGCCCTTATCTTCTAACGGAGCGCTTCCGCCGATGACTCCAGGCTCTCCAGCCCGTTGACGTTAAGAATTCGGACGCTCTTGTCGATTTTCTTGATCAAGCCCGCCAGTACGCTGCCGGGTCCCAATTCGACAAAGGTATCCACACCTTCGGCGATCAGAAACTTCACGCTGTCTTCCCAGAGTACCGGGCTGTACACTTGACGAACCAAAAGGTCCGAAAGCTCCCCGGCGCTTTGAACCGGGCGCGCCGTCACATTGGCGACTACAGGAACCGCGGCGTCGCGGAATTGCGCCTCGGCAAGCTTCGCCCGAAGCCGCTCCGCCGCCGATGTCATCAACGACGAGTGGAACGGCCCGCTCACTTCCAGCGGAATCGCCCGCTTGGCGCCGATCTCCTTCGCCCGCTCGACAACCTTGGCGATCCCTTCCTTGGTTCCCGAGACGACGATTTGACCCGGGCAATTGATATTGGCCAGTTCGACAAGGTCTCCGCCGTCCGTGATCTCCTTGCAAAGCCCCGCCAGCGCCTCGCGCTCGCTGCCCAATATGGCCGCCATGGCGCCTTTGCCGCCGGGCACCGCTTGCTCCATAAACTCGCCGCGGGCCCGCACGGTTGCGACAGCGTCCTCGAACTTCAGCGCGCCCGCCGCCGTCAAAGCGCTGTATTCGCCGAGGCTGTGCCCGGCCATAAAGTCCGGTTTAACCCCTTTGGCGGCGAACGCTTGATAAAGCGCCACACTCGTCGTCAGCAGCGCCGGCTGCGTATTGGCCGTTTGCTTCAGATCGCTGTCCGGCCCTTCAAACACCAGCTTGGACAGCGGAAAGCCCAGAACCTCATCCGCCTGTTCGAACAAGCGTCGGCTCTCCGGCACGCTGTCATACATATCTTTGCCCATTCCTACACTTTGGGAACCCTGTCCCGGAAAAACAAAGGCGATCTTCCCCATCTTTCGATCACGCCCTCCTTGTCCTACTTTATCAGAAACCACGAATTACCAAACGAGCACGGAAGCGCCCCAGGTCAATCCCCCACCGAAGCCGACCAGAAGCACCGTGTCGCCTTCCTTCATCCGTCCCTCTTCCGCCGCCTCAACCAAGGCAAGCGGAATCGAAGCCGCCGAAGTATTCGCATATTTGTCCACATTGATCACGCATTTTTCTTCCGGCAATTCCAGCCGCTGCATCGCGGATTGAATGATCCGAATGTTGGCCTGATGCGGCACGAAAAGATCGATATCCTCTTTGCTCTTGCCCGCCTTGCGGAGCACTTCCTCCGTCGCCGTCCCCATGACCCGCACCGCGAATTTGAACACCTCGCGTCCGTTCATGTAAATAAAGTGCTTGCCGCCCTTCACCGTTTCTTCCGATGCCGGGAGGCGGGACCCGCCGCCTTCGAGCTTCAGCAAAGGTCCGCCCGCGCCTTCCGCTCCTAGATCGAAGGAGAGAAAACCGCGGCCTTCCGGTACTTCGCCCAGCACGACCGCCCCGGCTCCATCCCCGAACAGGACGCAAGTGTTCCGGTCGCTGTAATCGGTAATCCGGGACAACGTATCCGCCCCGATGATCAGGGCGTTGTTATACATGCCGGTCTGCAATAAACCGTTCGCCGTAGCCATGCTGTAAACAAAGCCCGAACATGCCGCGGACAGGTCGAAAGCGGCGGCTTTCTTCGCCCCCAGCTTCTCCTGCAAAATGCAGGCGGTCGATGGAAATGTCGTATCCGGCGTCACGGTCGCGACGATGATCAGTTCCACATCCTCCGCCGCTAGTCCGGCCGTTTTCAGCGCCTGGACCGCCGCCTCGTACGCCAGATCGGACGTCGCCTGCTCCGGTGCGGCGATATGGCGCTCGCGGATGCCCGTCCGCGATACGATCCATTCGTCGTTCGTCTCCACCATTTTTTCCAAATCGGCGTTGGTCAACACCTTCTCGGGCACATATTTGCCGTACCCTACGATTCCTATTGAACGAAATTTCATGATTGCACCATCCGTTTCCCGATTTCCTCCGCGATACTTTCCGTCAACCGGCTCTGCAGGGCCGTTCGTGCCTGGCGCACCGCGTTTTTGATCGCATCCCTGTCCGAGGAGCCGTGCCCTTTGACGACCAGGCCGCTAAGCCCGAGCAGCGGAGCTCCGCCATGCTCCTTATAGTCCATGGTCTGTTTAAGCCCCTTCAGGGATGGCATCAGCATTGCCGCCGCCAGCTTGTTCTTCAGCGTTTTGGTGAACTCCTGCTTCAGCAAGGAGAACATGGCGCCGGCCGTACCTTCCAAAGTTTTAAGCAGAATATTCCCGGCAAAACCGTCGCAAACGAGCACATCGCAAGCCCCCGTCAGAATATCCCGCGCCTCGACGTTGCCGGCAAACGCAATCGGCATCTCCTCCAGCAGCGGATAAGCCGCCTTCGTCAATTCATTGCCCTTCTTCGCTTCGGTTCCGACGTTCAGCAAGCCGACGCGGGGTTTCTCGATGCCGTGAACCCTTTGCCGGTAAATACTGCCCATCAGCGCGTATTGCGCCAGATGCTCCGGCTTCGCGTCCATATTTGCGCCCAGGTCCAGCGCCAATACGCCGCGTCCGTCCAGCGTAGGAATCATCGGCGCCAGGGCCGGCCGTTCGATCCCCTCCAGCCGTCCGACGACGAGCAGGCCGGTCGTCATAAGCGCGCCCGTATTGCCCGCCGAAATCATCGCGTCCGCCTGGCCTTCGCGGACCATCCGTCCGGCCACAACCATCGAAGCGTCCTTCTTGCGGCGGACCGCCTTGACGGGTTCATCCTCCGCCTCAATCACTTCTTCCGCATGATGGATCGTCAGATTGGACGGAGCCCCCGCCATCAGCGGCTCCAAGGCCTCCTTGCGGCCGACGAGCACGATTTGAATGTCGCTCCATTCCCGGGCCGCGGCCATCGCGCCTTCCACGGTACTCTTAGGCGCATGGTCCCCGCCCATGGCATCAATCGCGATTCGCATGGTTATTTCCTCCCTCTTGATTGTCATCGGCGGTCGACCGGTAGATGACAAAGTTCCCTTGAAACACCATCTCTTCTCCCACATAGGTGAATACTTCGACCCGAGCCTTGCCCTTGTTGCCGGACATCGGACGCACATAGGCCTTCGCGATGCATTTCTCCCCCAAATGAACCGAGCGGATAAACCGGATATCGGCGGAGAACGTCAGCGCGATCTCGTCGTTGATGACGGCGACGGCCAAGGAGTTCGCCTGAGCGAACACATGGTGTCCCCGGGCAATTCCCGTTCGGGAAAAAACATGCTCCTCCCGGATTTCGAAGATGGAAATCCCGCTCTTGTCCAGCTGGAGATCGACGATTTCCCCGATCACTTCATGCAGAGGCAGGGACCGAACCTGGTCGTAGGAACGCTCCGCCATCAGCTTCATCCGTTCCCTGAGCTCGGGGATTCCCAGCTCCAGGCGGTCCAGTCGAATCGTCTGAATGCTGACTTTAAGCTGACGCGTCAGCTCCTGATCCGTCACAAACGGATTTTCCTCTATAAGTTTCACGAGCTGCTGCTGTCTCGCTCTTTTCGGCAAACGTTCGATGGATATCCCCTCCGAGGATCAGTTCAATCTATTCTCAACTCTAAGTATAATGACATCATTTTTTAGAACCTGGTACTAAATTCTAGTATAAAACATCTCCCCGTAAAAAGAAAGAGGCAATGCTTCAAACCGCCCGCCTTCCGTCATGTTGACCCCGGTCGTTTGGATACCGGACATCTGCGCTTTATTATCGAAATACAATAGCCTGCTTCGCAAAAATTACGCTAACGGTTGCCACAGCCGTTATTTCCCCTGAAAACGGCGATTTCCCATTCTAACGGCCGCCACAGCGCTTATTTCGCATAAACAGAGCTGTCGTGAAGGAAATCCAGGGAAATCACCGCGCTCATGACCGTTACAATTTCTCATGGGTTACCTCGGCTAAAGTAGCGGCTATTACGTCCTTAAGAGCAACCGTGGAGACTTGCTAAGATGAGACCGTGTCCAAGAGATCGGTAATGCAAAAAAAATAGTATCTCATCGAAATGAGATACTACCTGAAGTTCTTGAAATCCCAGTCGCTTACGCGTTGATAATTTCTCTCGATTTGTATGTTCCGCAAACTTTGCATACGTGGTGAGCAAGCTTCAATTCTCCGCATTGTTCACATTTTACCATGCCCGGCACAGCCAATTTGAAATGCGTACGACGTTTGTCGCGGCGCGTTTTGGACGTTCTCCGTTGAGGTACTGCCATGGTTCCCACCTCCTTATCAAGTCAACCCGGGTTTCCGGTGTTCTTACGCTGTTCGTTGTTTACTTTTTGAAAAAATCGCCGAGCGAGGCCAGACGAGGATCAATCACTTCCGTATTGCAGCCGCAATCTCGCTCATTGCGATCGGTTCCGCAAGCAGGGCAAAGTCCTTTGCAATCTTCCTTGCACAAGGCCGCAAACGGAAGGTTCAGAAGAAAGGACTCTTCCAAATACGGCTTCAGATCCAGTTGGTCTTCGGCTACCACTTGCAGTTCCTCATCTTCATCCTGCGTTTCCGCCTCGGGATGATCGCTTTGCTTGAAGCGTTCTTCAAACTCGATATCGACTTTGTGGTTCAAGGGCTTCAGACATCGGGAACAGAACATGTCCAGCTCGCCCGCAAGGGTTCCGGTCACCTTCACCACTCCGCCGCCGGCAGGCTCGGCCTGAAGATCGGCTTTCAGCGGTCCGGCCGCCTGAATATCCTTGCGTCCCTTGATAACCTGGCTGACATCCAGCGTCTGGCGGAACTTCACCGGGCCGTCGGATGACGCCAACTGACGAAAATTTAAGATCATGAGTATCACTCCAAACAAACAAAATTTATTATACCGATTTCCAGTAAGTTTTGTCAACAGCTCTGCTGTGTTATTATTCATATTAAATAAACAAAATCATCGTGCAGTAACCGCCCGCGCATAGTTTAAAGCGCAATGCGGGAAGCTGTGCCGCAGAGGGGATCAAACTTTGAATACCGTCGGACTCATCGTTGAATATAATCCGCTTCACAACGGACATGCCTATCATTTCGCCGAAGCCAAACGGCTCGCCGGCGCCGAAGCCGCGATCGCCGTGATGAGCGGCGATTTTTTGCAGCGTGGCGAGCCCGCGATCGTCAGCAAATGGGCCCGGACCGAAATGGCGCTGCGCCTCGGCGTGGACCTCGTGCTGGAGCTGCCGGCGGTCTACGCGGTACAACCGGCCGAATGGTTCGCGTACGGCGCTGTCGCCATCTTGCAGGCGACGGGCGTCGTCACGCATCTCTGCTTCGGCAGCGAGGCCGGGGCGCTCGAGGCCCTGCAGCCGCTCGCCGGGCGGCTGGCGGACGAGAGCGCCGCCCTCCAGGCGGCGGTCCGCGAGGAGCTCGCCACCGGTGCGAGCTACCCCGCCGCCTACGCCGCCGCGGCCGCCCGCACCTGCGCGGGCGGCGATGCCGCCGAGGCGCGAGCGCTGTTGATGCAGCCCAACAACAGTTTGGGGCTGCATTACCTGATCGCGCTGCGGCGGCTGTCCAGCGGCATCGCGCCGCTGACGGTGCGGCGGCGGGCCGCGGGCTACCACGACGCGGCGCCACAGGACGCCGCGATCGCCAGCGCCACCGCTGTGCGGGCGCTTCTGGCCAAGGCGCGCGGGCTTGCAGCCGCGGAGCCGTACGTGCCGCCGTTCACGGCGGCCGTACTGGCCCGCGAGTTCGCCGCCGGGCGGGGGCCAATGGACTGGGAACGCTTCGCGCCCCAGTTGTTTCACCGGCTGCTCGCCTGCTCGCCCGGCGAGCTCGCAGCCCATCACGAGATGACCGAGGGGCTGGAGTACCGGATCAAAAAGCAATTATCCGACTTAAAGCACCCCTCGGTATCCGAACTGCTCCGGCAACTCAAAACAAAGCGCTACACGCATACCAAGCTTCAACGGACGCTGCTGCATGTATTGCTGCAGCATCCAGCCGATTCCCTGTCCCCCTGGTCTTTGGAGCAAGGGCCGCAATACTTGCGGGTGTTGGGCTTTTCGGAGACCGGCAGGAAGCTGTTGAAAACGATGAAAAAAACGGCCGCCCTCCCCGTCATAACCCGGGTTGCAAGCGGAACAGCACACTTCCAGTTGGCGCTTGATTTAAAAGCTTCCGCTCTTTACGCAAATGCGATGATCATAAGAACGGCGGAAGATATTTTGCGGGACTATCGGCAACCTCCGCTTCAATTGTAAGACCGTTATGATTTGTACGACAGTTCCTTTAAATAATTTAACGCATCATCGACCCGCTTGACCGGAACCAGCTTCATCGAGGTGCCGATCTCGTCGGCCTTTGCCTTTGCTTCCTTATAATTGTCCTCCGGGACAAAAAATATATCCGCCTTCTCCCGATCGGAAGCGACGATTTTAAACTGGACCCCGCCGATCGGCCCGACCGTTCCGTCCTCGGCCACCGTGCCCGTTCCGGCAACGCGGTAGCCTTTACTCAAGTCTCCGGGCGTCAGTTGATTATAAATTTCCAGGGAGAACATCAACCCGGCGGAAGGGCCGCCGATTCGGGTTTCGGCAAAATGAACCTCCTTGCCGGGATCCTGCGGCTGGATTTTTCGTACCTCCCCAACGCTGACCCCGAACCCTACCTTGGAAATCCCGTTTGTATCGCCAAGCTTCACCAACTCAACCCGCTGTTCAACCTTTTCTCCGTTTCGCTCCAATTCGACCGCCACTTGATCTCCCACCGATTTTCCGGACATGAGCTCCGCCAGTTGCTCGAACTTCTCAACCGCTTTTCCATCCACCTTCTTAATAATATCTCCCGGATGAAAGTCTCCCTTGGGGGTAATCTTGTCGGAAAAACCGATCACAAAAACGTATTCCGGGACGATCTTGTACTCGACTCCGGCGTATTTGTACGCCGCCATGATCGCGCTGGATTGTGAGGTATTCATGTAGTAGCGCTGTTCGGTCTGGTACTCCTCCTCATCCCGATCCGGTTCCTTGCGGATGATTTCCGTGTGAGGCCGGAACTGTGAAGTAACCAGCATGGCGATATTCGCATAGCTGACGGAAACGGTAGTAAGCATAAATGTTCCTTTCTCTGCCGTATCCCCTTCCTTGACACTGACCATCGGTTTGATCTCTTCCGCCGAACCGGGCTGATGGATCATGTAAGGCGTGGGCATGTACACCAAGACGTAAATTAATATTGCCAACGATATAAAATAAAGCCCCGCTTTAATGACGGACGATCTGCTTCTGCGCAATTCCCGCTCCCCCCCTCTGACTTTGCCGCCCTTTGACGAAGGCATGTACTTTGCCTCCCGCGCATATCTTGTACTATTCAAATTCATTCATCATTGTATATTCAATTTTCAAAAAGTAGGTGAACTCCTTGCCAAGCAAGAGCTCCACTTCCGGAGGCAGACTCTCGGCGACGCTGTTTTTCGGGCTGTCCGCCGTCCTGCTCGTCGTCTGTATCATGCTCGACCCCAGGGAGGCCTTTCAGGCTTCCGGCCAGGGGTTATCCATCTGGTGGCGGATCGTGTTTCCCGCCCTGCTGCCTTTTTTGGTCCTGTCTGAAATTTTGCTTGCCGGCGGCTTCGCTCACGGGCTTGGCGTCTTGGTTGAGCCGTTAACCCGAAGAGGATTGGGTCTGCCCGGTTCTTTTGCCTGGGTGCTGCCGCTCGGTGTTACGGCCGGGTTTCCTGCCGCCGCCGCATCCGCGGCCACCCTCTACAAACAGGGAAAAATCTCGGCTACTGAGGCGGAGAAGATGGCTGCCGCCGCCCACTTTGCCAGTCCAATGCTCATCGCGGTTGTGGTTGGGACCGGCTTTTGGGGACGGCCGGAGTGGGGGCTGCTGCTCCTCGCCGCGCATTGGCTCGGCGGCCTGGCCGCGGGCATTACGCTTCATCTTCTGGATCGCGGCGCGAACCCGGAACACAGAGCAAAGCCGGCCGCCACCTCTTCCTCCCGGCCCCGGGCGTCCCGCTTCCGCCTTGCGCTCGCGCAAATGGAGGAAGCCCGCAACGCCGACGGCCGCAGTATCGGCAAGCTGCTGGGGGACGCGGTCAGCTCGGGAGTACAGATCTCGATGACAACCGGCGGTTATATGCTTATATTTGCTGTAGTCATCCATGTGTTGACTGGCATATTGCCCGGATTTGTTCCCGCCTTCTTCGTAGCCGGTCTGCTGGAAGTCCATTTGGGAACCTACGCAGCCGCCCAGCTTTCGCTTCCTCCGGCGATCGTCTGCGCTCTTCTCAGTGCTTTGCTTGGGTGGAGCGGAATCTGCGCCTTCCTGCAGGCGAGGTCGGTCCTGAAGCCCGCCGGCCTGGGCGGTGCGCGGTATTTTCTGCTGACGCGTTTGGTGCACGGGGCATACGCCTATGTATTGACTTTGCTGCTTTGGAGTCCTATGACCAAGTGGATTCCCCAAGCGCAGTCCACTACGGCGGAATTTGATATCCATCCCGTTGCTGCGGACTCTTTTCCCATTCCGGGCTGGGAACAAATTTCCCGACTCGTGCAAGCCCAATTCTGGCTGCTGCTGTTCTTGGTTGCGGCATTTCTGTTTATCTCGCTTTTTCACAAGAAAAAAATGAATTAATGCGGCCGACTATTCTTCAAAGTTTCGCAAACTTTTCCTTCAGCGCCTTCTCCACATCCGCCGGAACAAGATCGCCCACGTCTCCATGGAAGCTGGCGATTTCCTTCACCACGCTGGAACTGAGGTAGGAATATTTCGGATTCGTCATCATAAAAATCGTCTCCACATCGCTGTTCAGCTTGTGGTTCGTCGACGCCAGTTGAAGCTCGTATTCGAAATCCGTGACGGACCGGATTCCTCTGACGATGACATGCGCCTGCTTCAAGTCCATATAATTGACGAGCAAATCCCGGAAACTGTCGATTTCCACGTTCGGCAAATGCGCCGTAACCTTGCCCAGCAATTCTTTGCGCTCGTCTACCGTAAACAAAGGATTTTTGCTCAAGTTGTTCAGCACGGCGACGATCAGTTTGTCGAACTGGCGGGACGCCCGCTGAATGATATCCATGTGCCCTTTTGTCACCGGATCAAAGCTTCCCGGATAAACCGCGACCCGCGGCCTTTTGATTTGTTGTTCCATCTTATGCCTCCTCCCCCGCTTCTCGAACCGGGAGTTTATGATCCTCGTCGTTGTAAAGGTATATAGATACGGCCGTCTCGCCGTAATGGGCCTTTCTTGTCTCGACAAAGCCCCCGATCCGCTCAGGATAAGCGTACGAGGATTCATACTCCAATACGACCGTTGCGCCGGGATGGAGTAAATTCAGTTCGCCCATCATATTCATCAGCTTGTCCCCATGCTTTAAACGATAGGGCGGATCCAGGAAGACTAGATCAAACTTCGCCTCGCGCTTGGCTAACGCCTTGAGCGCCCGTTCGGCGTCATTTTTGTAAACCTCGGCTTTGTCCTCAAGCCCCGCCGTCCGCAAATTCGCGCGAACCACTTCAATACTCTTATAATCCAAGTCCACGAACACCGCTTTGTCCATGCCGCGGCTCAAGGCTTCAATTCCGAGGCCGCCGGTGCCCGCAAACAAATCCAGCGCGCTGCCCCCTTCAAAATAAGGCCCGACCATGCTGAACAGGGCCTCCTTGACTTTGTCGGTCGTGGGCCTCGTCCCCATGCCGGGAACCGCCTTCAGCGCTCTTCCCCGGGCGCTGCCCGATATGACTCTCATGCTACGCTTCCCTTCCTTCATGCAAAAATGCCTGACGCTATCGTACCACACTCGCACGGGGAATGAAAAATTGAAACGTCATAACATTTCTTTGCTCGGATGTATAAACCACCCTTAAAGTGATCAGAATGGTACTATCGACATCACAAATGTCGTAGACAACCGCGGAGAAGACTTACGTTTCCCCATAAGCTCTTCGTCCGGTTTCTCCTCTCCCATGATGGGCGTCCCGCAAGGGGCGCCCGGACAAAAGCCTTTGTAGCAAGAATTCTACGAAGGTTTTTGTCCTTTTTTTTATGGATTGATGACCAAATTCACAATTATCTTATGAATTTGTACTTGTCTTACATCATTAAAAAACCGTTCAAAATGAGCGGCTAAGTATAGCAACATTGTAGCTTACTACATTGAAAGTAAAACCATTGAGAGATATTCACTTTTCTTTGCCGAAAAGAAAATCCGATGCGCCGACATCGGATCGAGTTCCTTATTCTTTTCAGTTCAGCTTCCTGCTGGATGGAACGGGCGGAAAGCAGCTCATGGTTTTATGTTGATTCTCTAGAATTGTTTCCACATTTTTCAGGCGGTCATTGGTTTCCAATACTGCACGCTTGACCAAATCCAGATCTCTTTCATCCCTTGCTGCTCTTGCTTCATCCCCTGAAGCTCTTCTTTCATTCCCTGCTGCTCTATTTCAATTCGTTCCAAGCGTTCATTCACTGGAACTAATTCAGCACGGATAACAGACTGCAACAATTCTTTAAGGCCGTTGTCCAATTGACTCCGCTCCTTTTAAACTTTATGAGGATATTGTACCAAGAGCCTTGCTTAATTTCTACTGATTTGGGTTCTTGTTTGCGAACAAAAAACACATCTTAACTCATCGTCTTTCGACGGCAAGATGTGTTTTTAAGAGACATGGCTATTCCTAATCTTCCCTAACCCTTGACGGAACCGGCCATAATCAGATGGTACGGCGTATTTGTTGCTCTCTTCGAGCGCTTTTAAGGCGACGGATAAAGTCATACTCTCCTGTGATCTTAATATCACCGAGGTCCAGAGGAAGTTATTCCACTGTTTGACAGCCGTCGATCCGCGCCGCTTCCATCATTTTGTCGGGAATCGATGCGCAGTTCCAACCGATATATAAGAACTCATAGATGCTATTCCAGATTCTGTTGTATGATCTATATTAGTAAAAAGTCTAGAACATGGAGGTTCCTTTATGAGTCCATTGTGGCGCAACGTCTTTTCGTTTAAAGGAATTTTGGCCTTGATGATGTCGGCGCTCCTGCTCACAAGCTGTGAATCTACGCAAATGGCCGTGGAGACAAATACATCAACCACTATGACCATGAAATACGCCAAATTTACAGGTCAAAAAGAAAAGACCATTCAAGTGGAAGATGGTCGGCCTTTGGATGTCGGGTTTGAAGTAACCACGGATGCCGGACAGCTGGATATTTCCCTGACGGATGAACAAGGCAACCATTTCTATCAGGGGAAGCAAATCCAAACTTCCTCCTTTACCGTACATCTCGATCAACCCGGCAGCTACCGTGTTGATGTGAAGGGGAACCAGCATAAGGGGGGCTTCGCCATTTCCTGGGGAAGTTTGAAACAGTAAAAAGGCGTCACAGATATGCTCTGCGACGCCTTCGCGCTTTCGCCTTCAAATCAATACCGGCTGGGCGATCAGCCCCCGTTGAAGGTCGAGCTCTTTTTTTACGCTGCTGAATACATCTTGAAGTGAAGAGCCCCAAAGAAGATTTTCCTGCAAGATATAAGATTTGACCTCATTGCAGCTTTCGTCGAATGTATCGAGATAATTGCTGCCGGCCTCCTCCAGATGCTTTCTCGCTTGCTTGATCAAGGACTTATATTCATGGTACAGTTCGGATTGTATGAGTTTGGAATCGTGGGAGAGGGCTGCCCAAGCAAATGCTCCGCCTTCGACACATTCGGAAGAGCCTTGAACGTATTCAATATCGGAGTGCACCAATATCAACAGCCGGACCCGATTTTCCAGAGACTTATATTGCTCCTTTAATTGTTCCAGCAACTCCATCTAACACACTCCTTTCCAATTGTATTGCCATTGCAGAAAGAGGGTGTCTTCTTCGCGTTCTTCATTCCCATACCATGAGTATAAGCTTTTTCCCAATCCTTGTATATATAGAATTTACAAAACCGTAACCTTTGAATGAAAAAAACGTCATTTCATTTCCGGAAATTAGTTAACTTGCTGTCTTCTTGTCAAAAAGCCCGCGTCGATGCATGATCGTAATCACCCGGTAGAAATCAAGACTACCTCCTTCAGGAGTATCGATCAGCGGGTGAGCCCGGTCATAGCTGGCGGCGGCCTGTACCGCTTCTTTTGCCCAATCGGGTACCGGCATACTCGCTTTCCTTTCCAGTTCGGCAATGCGCTCCGCTTGCTTGGCCACCGTATCCAGCAGGGCTTCAAACCGCTTTTTCTCCTCGGCCGTCATCGGTTCATCCCCTTTCCGGGTATCATATTGATATAAATCATACATATCCATCAATGCGATCAATTTGGAAGCATATGACGGATCGGTCGCATAACCTGCAGCCGCAACCGCTTTAGCCGCCTCCTGTCCAGGACGCCGCAGCACGCCGGCATAACGCTTATTCTCCAACAGCCGCGTATGATCCGCGATCGATTCCGCCCATGAGCGGTATTTCCGGAAGGGGGCATTGATCCGTACCGGCGATCCGTTTCTGTATTCGGTCGTCGGCATCATCACACTGCCCGCAGGCCCGGTACCTTTTATCCCGAATAAATTGTTGGCTTGTCTCGCCAGACCGCTGGATCCCCAATTGGATTCCAGTGCGGCCTGGGCGATGGTAAGGGAAGCGGGAACTCCGCTTTCATGCCAATCTTTTACCGCGTTCGGAGCGAGTTTAGCGATGAATTCGATTCTGTCCATCCCATCACCTCCAAAATAAGCATATGTAGAGGTTTCTCCGGACGCTTGGACAAACGGGACAAAACAGGCTTATTCCATGATTTTGTCCGGATCAGCCGCTTTCTTAATCTTGTGTTCGACCTTCTGGTCGCTGCCGAGATAGTACTTCTCGACAGGTTTTAATTGATCGTCCAATGTGTAGACCAACGGGATCCCTGTCGGAATGTTGACATCCACGATCTCCTCATTGCTCAAATTCTCCAAATATTTCACCAATGCTCTGAGGCTGTTGCCATGGGCCGCGATCACAACATTTTTCCCCGCAAGGACCTGCGGCTTGATTTCCCGTTCCCAATAATCCTCCACTCGCACGATAGTCTCTTTCAAGCTTTCCGTCAGCGGAATTTGCGAATCCGGAACGTCGAGGTATTTCGGATCGTTACGCGGATAACGCTCATCCTCTTGGTTAAGGGACGGTGGAAGAACGTCGAAGCTTCTCCGCCACAACATGACCTGGTCCTCCCCGTATTGCTGCGCCGTCGTTAATTTACTTAGTCCTTGCAGAGCTCCATAGTGCCGTTCGTTTAGCTGCCATGTTTTATGAACTGGTATCCAGAGCAGGTTCATCGCATCCAGGATATAGTACAGCGTTTTGATCGCGCGTTTTAGATACGAAGTGTAAGCTACGTCGAAAACAAATTTCTCCTCCTTCAACAAAATCCCGGCATCTTTCGCCTCTTGGACCCCTTTTGCGGATAAGTCGACATCAGTCCATCCCGTAAACAGATTGGATTTATTCCACTCGCTCTCTCCATGTCTGACCAGCACCAACCGGTACATCCTCCATCACCTTTCTTTTTCTGAGTATGATTTTATTTCCAGAAAACTACATCTTTATCTTATTACAAAAACGCATATCCAGGTATATGGTGGGTAAGCTAACCATGATTCCCAATATCTAAATATTTAGGAGGACAAACTTCATGTTCAACAACGTGTCCCAGCAAGTTCGCGAAATCGAACAGCTTGTAAGACAATTGGAACAGCAAACCCGCCAGTCTACCGCCATGTACCAGCAAATGCTGGAACAGGAACAGCAAAACGCGATTCAACTGGAGCAACTGGCTCAACGTGAACGCAAGGCGGTTCAAACGATCCAAACTGCGATTCAGGAACACCAACAAGCTATGCAACAATTCCAGCAACTTTCGCAATTAACAAGCCAAATTGAGAGAACCTCCTTTACGGGAACCAGCCAATTTGGAAGTCAGGAATACAGACCGTCCAGCTCATTTGGGGCGGGATTTGGCCAATCGGGATTTAACCAAGGAAGCATTGGCTCGTCAATCGGATCTTCGTCGATCGGATCTTCCACTTCCGTTGGCGCCGCTTCCGGCGGATCGTCCATCGGGTCGGGTTCGTCCTTTGGCATGGGCTCTTCCATTGGGTCCGGTTCATCCTTCGGTACAGGCGCCTCTATCGGTTCCGGCTCTTCCATCGGATCGGGTTCGTCCTTCGGGGCAGGCTCTTCCATCGGATCTTCGTCCGTAAATTCGTCGTTTGGGTCCACCGGATCGTCTGCTGGTTCCTTTGGATCCGCTTCGCTCAGATCGTCGGCTGGAACGTCCTTCGGATCTTCCACCGGATCCATCGGATCCGTGGGTTCCGTGGGTTCCGCAGGTTCCGTGGGTTCCATCGGATCCGTGGGAACCACCGGGTCCGCTGGATCCATCGGGTCCACCGGATCAATCGGGTCCACCGGATCGTCCTTCGGATCGTCGATCGGCCAAACGTCCGGGTCGCAATTCAACCCATCCAACACTGGTTCGACTATGCGCGGGTTACAATAACGCACGGACAACGGACCGTTCAGAAGCCGCCCACGGGCGGCTTCCTTTAATGATCTCTACTCATTAATACCCAAACCGCCGCTCAACTATAATCCTTCATCGCCTAATCTATGCTATAATTGGGAAATACAAAGACAGGTGGAGGAACTTATGAGCAAGTTTATGTTTTTTATTTTATTGTCCTGGCTGACGGGGAATCCTTTCATCGCGATTATTGTTCTGCTGGCCATACTTTATTTTGTCGATCGGCGCTTTGTCGGCGTTTTCCCGAGCATTTCCAAACCGTTCAAAAGGCATCGCAGCATATTTAAGCTTCGCCAGCAGCTTTCCCTAAGCCCGCATGATGTTTCCGCGAAGCGTGAGCTGGCACGTTTGTTACTGGAACGCAAAAGGTATAAGGAAGCCCATGATCTTCTGGAGGAAGTGAGAGACTACTCCGAGAATTCCGCGGAATATTGGGACGATTTAGGCACGGCTACAATTGGACTGAAACGTGTAAAAGAAGGCGAGGCCATGAAACTGCATGCCTTAAAATTAAATGAACGCGTGAGATACGGCCAACCATATTTAACGCTGGCGTTGGCCTTTCGGGAACAAGATCCTGAACATGCGCTGGCCTATGCCGCCAAGTACGGTGAAATCCAGTCCTCCTCCAGCGAAGCCTGCTTTCTGCTCGGCAGCCTCTATCGCTCCCTGGGACGCAAGGAAGAAGCGCAGCGTGCCTTTCAGGAATCCATTGCCATTTACAGAAGCCTGCCAAAATTCAAAAAGCGTCACGAACGAAAATGGGCGGTACGGAGTTATTTTTCTTTTCTGTTTACTTAGCGCGAAAGCCAAAAAAGCCGCATCCCCGGTTTACCCGGCGGCTGCGGTTTTTTCTATTCATCCGATTCTTCTTCCTCTGACCGATACACGCACCGGAACTCCTCATACCCGCTCTGCGAAACATAATCTTGAACCGAAAATCCGATATTCCGGAAAAAATCGGCCCCTTCTTCATCCGTTACCGCCGTGATGACCCGGGGTTGTTTTAGAAGTAATGTTTCCAGTATGATTCCGCGCCCGTAACCTTTCAACCGGTCTTCCGGATGCACCGCAAGATGGAGAATTTCCATCTGAGCGCCCTCCCGGAACGCAAAACCGATTAACCCGATCCATTCGCCCTCCTCTTCATAACCGTACAGCTCGGCTTGTCCGGCCGATGCGTAAAGGTCCCAGGCCTGCCGTTCCCGATCGGAGTCAAAGCCGGTGGCATATTCCATCAGTTCCTGAAGCGCCTCCCCGGCGGGAAAAGATGTCACTTGAACGAGCACGCTTTCGTTCCTCCCTTCTTCCTTTTTATTTCTTTTTCTCGATGACTTCTGTTCTTCCGTCCTCATAACCTACGATAACCGTATCGGCAATATCCACAAACAGTCCATGATCCACGACACCGGTGGTCATTTTTAGTTCATGGCTTAATTGGGCAGGAGAAACGATCTTTCCAAAAGACGCATCCGCAATATAGTTTCCGTTGTCGGTCACATACAGTTGTCCGTCCCGTTTACGCATTTCAAATTCAACATTATAGCGGTTTTGGAGCTGCCCGAGCGTCCACTCATAGCAAAAAGGAACGATCTCGATCGGGAGCTTGAACTGTCCCAAATGAGGCACCATTTTCCCGCTGTCGGCGATGACAATGAACCGGTCGCTGTTGATGGCCACCAGTTTTTCGCGAAGCAAGGCGCCGCCGCCCCCTTTGATCAACGCCATCTGGGGATCCACTTCGTCCGCTCCGTCGATCGCGAGATCCAACCGGGTCACCTCGGAGGCCGCTACCAGCGGAATCCCGTATTTCACCGCGAGCTCTTCGGAAGCCTTCGATGTGGCGATCGCCCGAATCTTCAGGCCTTGACTCACCATCTCTCCAATTTTTTCAATGGCATAATATGCCGTGGACCCCGTCCCCAAACCGACGGTCATTCCGTCTCGAACCCATTCGGCCGCCTTGTGCCCCGCAGCTTGTTTAGCATTCATCCTTATGCCTCCTTATTTTGCCGCATCCTGTTACCGATGAGCAATTCAACACCTTATGTAACGAATTTCATTTTTTTGTGGAACCAGCTAATATCATACCAAAAACAAGCATAAAAAAGAACAGCGCATCCCGATCACTGCCCCTTCGGTGCATTCAGGATAACGCTGTTCTCTATTTGTTCTTAGAAGTGGCGGGATTAAGGATTGTATTCTAATCTTAGTCAGGCCTGATGAATCGGTCTCGGCGCCTTTCCTTTGCCGCCCTCTCCTTTTCCGGATTCGGGCTTGACCATCAGCAGCAGCAGAACAACCGCGATCAGCGCCACGGCCCCGATTGTGATGAACATCATCGCGTGGCCCGCCCCCACGAGCAAGGAGATTACCGGCGGTCCCAACGAAACACCGATAAAGCGCATGCTGCTGTAAATGGACGTGATGGTGCCGCGCAGCTCTTTATCAATCCCCTCGGTGATTAAAGCGTCCGAACTGGGAAGGACGGTCCCGATCCCGACCCCGCACACGATCAGACAGGCGATGACGAAATAAATATTGTTCAAAAAGCTGATCCCGAACAATGCGCCCGTCGCCATGACCAGGCCGACAACACCGCACCATTTCATCAGCTTTTTGTTCTTTCCGATTTTTTTGCCCGTAATGTATGAAGCCAAACATAAGGCCGCCAAAGGAATGGCAAGGACCAGACCTTTCAGTACCCCGTCCAGACCATGCCGTTTTTCCAACTGGTCGGACAGATAAAACAGAACACCGAAGAGCAAAAACATACAAATGCAGCCGATCGCGAATATCGCATACAGCCAGCGTCCTTTTTCGGCAAACACTTTTTTCAGGGAAGTGAAAAACTCCCTCAGAGGCTTGGCCTCATCGCGGCGCTCGGGCTCCTTGACCAGGAAAACGACCAATAGAAGGGAAACCAGACACATTACCGGTATCGCCAAAAACGGCATATACCAAATCCATGCGCCCAGAAGCGCTCCCAAGATCGGGCTGAGCACCTTGCCGAACGTATTCGAGGTCTCGATGATCCCGAGACTGTGGCTCACCTCATCTTCTTCGTCAAACAAATCCCCCACCAGCGGCAAGACGATCGGAAAAGCGCCGGCTGCGCCAATCCCTTGCAAAAAGCGGCCAGCAAGGATAACCCAATATACCGCCAGGCCTTCCGTAAACCAGGGAGCTACTCCGGAAACCGCCCCCCCGAGCCCGGCGATAATCAGGCTGGGAATAATGATTTTTTTCCGGCCCCATTTGTCCGAAAGATACCCGGCCACCGGAATAAGCAGGATGGCCACAACCGCATACACCGTAATCAGCAAACTAACCTGAAACGAGGAAATATGAAGCTTGCGGGCAATTTGCGGAAGAATCGGAATCAGCATGGAATTGCCCAATGTCATGATGAGCGGGATGGAAGCGAGCGCAGCCAAATCGCCTTTTTTACTATCCATTAAGATGGCCACCCTTCACAGTCAATAAATCATTCCATAAAGGGTAGTTTGGTTGTAATTCGCGAAAATATACTCCAGGTCTTTATTCACAGCTATACAAGGATATACGTATCCTCCCGGGCTTCGCGGATAAATCGGCTGGGCGCTCCGACGGAATAAACATGCAGCAGATGCATGGCCCGGGTACATGCCGTGTAAAAGAGCTTGCGCTCCGTTTCACGGGTATATTTCTCGTCCGAACCGTCGTAAATCAGGACGGCGTCAAATTCAACCCCTTTTGCCAGGTAAGCCGGTATAATATGGATCCCCTTCTCAAAGGAGAGCGTCGTCTTCTTGATCAGCTTCACCGGCAATTCTTTCGACAGCTCCTCGTGAGCCTGCTGGCTTTCGGCCGCCGTCTTGCAGATCACCGCGATCATGTCATACCCCTCGGCACGCAGGCCCGCAATATCGCGACGGATTCGCTCATGCAATTCAGAAACGTCGCGCAGTACACGCACCTCTGGTTTTTCGCCTTCCCGGTTAAACGGTACGATCGCTTCACCTCCGGGAATCATGCCGCGCGTAAACTCGACGATCTCCCGGGTGGATCGATAGCTCTGCACCAAAGTAATCAGTTCGCTCTGCTGCTCACCGTAAAGCTCCGTCAGCGACGTGGATTGCTGAAGAACGGAGGCATGCGCGTAAATCGCCTGGTTCAGATCGCCGAGCGCCGTCATGCGGGCACGGGGAAAGAGCCGCTTGAGAAAGTACAGCTGAAAAGGCGAATAATCCTGCGCTTCGTCGATAATGACATGGCGAATCGAGGTATTGGAGCGGAATCCCAAAATAAGTTCTTTCAAATACAGAAAAGGTGTAGCATCCTCGTAAAACAGCTCCCCTTCCCTGATCTTTTCCAAAGTCTGTTCACAAATGGCGTCCCAGTCCGCCGGAAGCTCGTCGCCGTGAATCTCCTTGAACAGCTCCCGACTTTGAAACAACTGGCTGTAAAGCGCCGTCCCATCGACGAAGCGCAGCGACTTCACCCATCTGCGCAACGGTTTCAATCGGTCGCTGACCACCATTTTGGATAAAATGACGCTTTCCTCGTCATAATCGCTGAAATGATCCTCCCGCCCTTTTTGATTGCGGCGCATCCGTTGAAAGGCCCGTTGATAATCCTCTTTATCCAGAAGTTGAATTTGTTCCTCGACCCAAGGCTCACCCAGTTCACTCTTTCCGAAGGCGGCCAGTTCCTTGAGCAGCCAATCCTTTAAAAGCTCGCAGCGGTTGGCCAGCCGAATCGCCGGATCGAAAGCGTAAAATTTCTCCGCGATCGCGTCCGCGTCCACGACCACCTTGCCCATAAACCTTAACGGCTTGAACCTCATCTCCTTGCGTTCCAAAAGCTCCTTATACCGGTTTATCGCATCAAGAAACGAAGCCGAGGACTTATAACGAATCCCGCTGACGCGCGCGGCGTAGGCTTCATCCTCCCGGCTCGAAAGCACATACTCGATCTGGATAAAAGGATCCTCCAGCTGAAATTCGCGGCCAAGCCGGTGTTCCAGGTATTCCTGAAACGTCGTCTGCAGCATGTTCTCTTCTCCGAGCTCCGGCAGAACGGTGGACACATAGCTGTTGAACATCGGATTCGGCGAAAAAAGAATCATCTGGTCCGCCTGCAGCGTGTCCCGATGCTTATAAAGCAAGTAAGCGACGCGCTGGAGAGCGGCGGAGGTCTTTCCGCTGCCGGCGGCCCCCTGTACGATCAACATCCGGCTTTTGTCATTGCGGATGATCCGGTTCTGTTCCCGCTGAATCGTGGCGACGATGCTCTTCATCTGGGCGTCGGAACTGCGGCTCAGCACCCGCTGCAGCAACTCGTCTCCGATCGTGACGCCGGTATCGAACATCACTTTGATTTCGCGGCCCCGAATGACAAACTGCCGCTTCAGCGTCATCGTCCCTTCAATCGTACCGGAAGGTGTCTCGTAAGAAGCCGGCCCCGGGACGCTATCGTAGTAAAGATTCGAAATCGGGGCGCGCCAGTCGTAGACGAGGAACGTCTCGTCCCCTTCTTCCAGCAGCGAAGCGATTCCCAAATAAATCGATTCGGTCCCGTAGCCTTCTTCTTCAAAGTCGATACGTCCGAAATAAGGCGATTGCTTGAGCCGCTTCATTTTTCCGAGCGCCGCCGAAGCGTGCTGGTGACTCTTCTCCCGCTCGGATAACACTTGCGACTGCTGGCGCAAGCTGGTGGAGGTTTCTCCGACATCGTCGGCTTCGGAAAAATTGACGGTCACCTCATCCCAAAATTCCTTCCGCATGGCCACAACATCTCCGCGTACGCTTCCCACTTCGCGCTCCAGCCGCGCGATCTGTTCATCAATCCGGTCGGAGACAAATTCAACGCGCTGCTGTTCTTCTTTCCATGCTTGATCCGTTCCGTTCACACTGATCGCTCCCCTTGTAAACTTCTGTATTCCGATTTTACGGACAAGGCAAACATCCTATTGACAATCAAACGATAATATGATAAAATCCAATTAGGATATTTTCACTTTTCCATAATTAATGAATCCAACTTTTATTGTAACCATTTTATGCAGCTTTTTCAACTTGATATTAACGTTTAATGGATGAAAGTCCTGCCGATCGGCAGGACTTTTTTTTGGTATTTAAGAATCTCCGTGAGTATGGCGGTGATCCGCCAACCGGTTTAGCCTCTCCAGTTGATGACCGTATTCATACATCTCCGCCGAGACGATGGACAGACGCAGAACGCCGACCCGCTCGGAAGCATACCTGTCCAGCATACGGCGGAGAAACTCGTCGTTATCCTGCTCGAACTGCTCGGCCTCACGGTTGTTCGGCTTCAGCTTGTCGTCAAACTTGAGCATGATATGCTCGTGAAATTTGGTCAGCTTCTCGAGCTGCTGATCGAATTCACGGTTCATTTCCGGCGTCCGGACGACCGCTTGAAAGTAATGCTGCTCCACGGCATCCAGCACCTCGTACCCTTTTCTCAGCGTTCTCAGCATTTGTTTATATACGACCAATTGGCGGCTGTCGCTGAACTTTGGCGTTTTCAGTTTCTTCTGATCTTCTTCCATCAACTTATATTTGTCCGTTAGGGCATTGATTTTGTCTTCCAGCTTCCGCTTCTCGCTCCGGAATACCGTTTCTTTCATTTCATCGGAGACCGCCGTCCGCAACAGCAAGGAAAGCTGATCGAATGTCTCCTTGATCTGGTTCAGAAACTGTACCTTGGGCTTGGGCGGCATGACCAGGACATTGATCACGAATGCCGAAACGATTCCGATCAAACTTAGAGCAAACCGATTCAGGGCGAACTCCCATTGTCCCGAAGCTTCCATCACCGATACGACGGTAACCAGTGTAATTCCGATGGTCTCTCCCATCTTCAGCTTCAGACAGATCATAATGACCAGAATACAGACCAGCCCTACCGCAATCGGCTCGTTGGAGAACAGCATTCCGCCCAGCATGGCGAGAACGGCCCCGAGCGTATTGGTCTGGAGCTGGTCGAGCAAATATCTCCAGGACCGGTAAATCGTCGGCTGCATCGCAAAAATAGAGGCAACCGCCGCGATGACCGGCGAAGATAAATTGAGCCAGCTCACCACATATAAAGCTAAAGTTACCGCAAGGCCGGTTTTTAGCATTCTCGCGCCAAACGTCACATCGATACCTCCTGTTGCTTCTCTCTTTCTCATTTTTACCCGAATTGATATGAATCCGCTCATTTTGTCTACACTAAGAAGGCAAGGCCCAAATTATTCTAAACGATGAGGTGAAAAAAGTCTATGGACCAGCTTAAGCGTCCGGCAATTACCACGTTCCTTGCAGCGGTAGTGTTGTGGGGACTCTTTGCTTCCTCTCCCGCATTCGCTCATTTGTCGCCGGCGGATAACTCTTCTCCGAATACGGAGAACGGCGAACGGCAAGGCAAGCCGCATCGCCTGCCTTTCCGGCACTCCCGCGGCGGGCACCTTGTTAAAGATACGGCGGCCATGCTCGGTATGGAGCCGAAAGAGCTCCTCGACCGCCTTCGGAAAGGCAAATCCCTGATGCAGGTCGTGCAAGCCGAGAAGGGCTGGAGTGAAGTCGAGTACATCAAAAAATTAACGGAAGCGGCGTCCCGTCATTTGGACGAAGCCGTTACCGAAGGCAAGCTTGCGCCGGAGCAGGCCGCCAAAATAAAACAACGCCTGCCGGACAAGCTGAACAAAATAATTCACCGGACTTGGAAAAACGGCACCCCCGGACATCCGGCGCTGGATATGCACCATAACCACATTGTTTGGCCTAATCCGGATTTCAAACCGGCGGACGAACAAAATTAAGCAAAAAAGGGACGGAGCCAACCGCCTGCCCGGCGAGGGCTCCATCCCTTTAGCCTCGTTTGATTACTTATTGGCCGGTGACAGCTTCTCCGTCTTCTTCGCCGTACCGATCGGCACTTCCAGAATATCAAGCAAAAACATGAAGATCGGTATCCCGATGATCAACCCCCAAACTCCGAGGAAATGCTCCGAAACGAGCAGGATCAGGAAAGTGTAGAAGATCGGGAGATGCGTTTTATTGGAGTAAAATTTCGGATTCAGGAAATAGGTTTCCAAGGCATGCACCAGGGCGATCATCACGAGGACATAGACGATCTTGACCAGGCCGCCGATCTTAAAAGCGATCGCGCACAGCGGAATCAGCGAGATAATCACGCCCATGACCGGAATCAGCCCCAGCAAAAAGATCATGATAAATAGAGCCACCAAATTCGGGAACCCGAAAATCCACAGAAAGATTGTGGAGAGCGCCGCATTCACGAACGCGATCATAAATTGGACTTCAATTACTTTACCGAAAGACGAGACGAATTTCTTGCCGAAGTATTCCAGTTCGACGAACAGTGCGGAAAACTTGCTCGCTTTAAACCTCGCAGTGAAGTGGGTCACCTTCTCTTTCTCCAACAGGAAGAACAGGCTGAGAATAATGGCGACGAACAGATTCAGACTCCATTTTCCGATATCGGATAAAGCATTGACTGCAAAACTGAACCCATCTTTGATGTAAGCAGAGAGATCGATATCCTTAAGGGAATCCACTAAAAAATTCAAAATGAGATTATCGGGTAAGTCCGTGGGAGGGTTATCGTAAAATGAAATGACCTGATTTACCAGATCCGTCAGTTCGTCGAGAAAGACGGGTAAATATCGGACAATCGCCAGCACGAGCAGAGAAATCATCACGATGTAAATCAAAAGTATTGAAATGCTCCGGTGGATCCGGACAACCTTCTCTACGTTCCGGGCGATGAAATTATGAATCCGGTTAATTAAATAGGTTAAGATAAACGTGATTAACATCATGTTGAGCATGCTGCGCGAAAAATAAAGCACCAGTATGACAAACGACAGGGCCAGCACCCTGCGAAAACCCGGCATTTGAAATAATTCCCTAAAAAACGTCATAATTTGCAACCTGCTCCCCTTAAGTGGTCTTCGAAAAACCTATGGGTTTATCTTATGTCAGCTCCTGCCCGAAAAGCAAGTGAGCAAACAGAACAATTTCCGCTTAATGGCTCCCTCCTTGTGAATAAACCACAGCTTTAACGAAACATTGCGTCACAGTTTCCAAGCGGGATAGCGTTCTCTTGCCAGTTTTTGCGGTAAGGTCTATAATCTCGAATAATTACGTAATTGATAATAAACGCCAGAAACGACGATGACGGAGAAAAGTAAGCGAATGCGACCAGACAGGGACGGCGGTGCCGGAGATTGAGAGCACCCCGATGGAGCCGCGCCGCCGAAGTTCGCTCCCGAGTCGATTTCCCGAACCCTCAGGGTAGTAAGGAGATCCGGCCTCACACCGTTATCCGTGTCCAAGCTGAGAAACCAGAAGGTTGTCTAATGAGGGTGGTACCGCGGAAACTTCCGTCCCTCACGAGACGGCCTTTTTTTGTTTTCAGCCTCCATCCCATCTATTCAGAGGAGTGTTTAAACATGAGCCAAACCTTAGAGGAATTGCGCGCCCAACTAAGCCGCATGAATCACGAGCTGCTGCGCCTGCTAAACGAGCGTGCGGAGGTCTCCCGCGCCATCGGAGAAATCAAGGAGAAACAGGGGGTTCCGAAGTTTGATCCGGTGCGGGAAAAAGCCATGCTCGATGAACTGACGAAACTGAACCCCGGACCGTTCCGCGACGCCGAGATCAAGCATATTTTCAAGGAGATCTTTAAAGCTTCGCTTCATCTGCAAGAAGAAGAGCATAAACGACAATTGCTGGTCAGCCGGAAAAAACAACCGGAAAATACGGTCATCGATGTGAACGGCACATTCATCGGCGGGGAAGCTCAAGTTATGATCGCCGGTCCTTGCTCCGTAGAATCCTACGAGCAGTTAAGGACGGTGGCCTCCGCTCTTCGGAAGGCCGGGATCAAAGTGATGCGGGGTGGCGCCTTTAAACCGCGCACCTCTCCGTACGATTTCCAGGGCCTTGGGGTAGAGGGGTTGAAGATGCTGAAAGAGGTGGCCGAGGAATTCGGTTTGTCGACGATCAGCGAGATCGTTCACCCTGCTCACATCGAGCTGGCGGAACGGTATATCGATATCATTCAAATCGGGGCCAGAAATATGCAGAATTTCGAGCTCCTCAAAGAGGCGGGCAAAGCCGGAATTCCCGTTCTGCTAAAACGGGGGCTTGCCGCCACATTGGAGGAGTTCGTGCATGCGGCGGAATATATCGCGGTGAGCGGAAACAGCCGGGTCATGCTCATCGAGCGCGGCATCCGCACTTACGAGAAGTGGACGCGCAATACGCTGGACATTTCGGCCGTCCCGCTGCTGAAACAGGAAACCCATCTTCCGGTTCTCGTCGACGTGACTCACTCCACAGGAAGAAAGGACATCCTGCTGCCTTGCGCGAAGGCGGCTCTCGCCGCCGGTGCCGACGGGATTATGGTGGAGGTTCACCCGGACCCGCAGACCGCCCTGTCCGACGCCGCCCAGCAGCTTGATATTCCGCAGTTTGAAAAACTGTGGGAAGGTATTGCGTCATCCGGTCTATTCAACAAATCGGTTTCCGCCGAAGTTTAACCGAACAGAACGGGACGCACGCACACCGGCTTCGATACGGATACGGTCTTCCCTGTAAATTGCAGCCGGCCGCTATCCCGATCGACGCGGAACAGGACCAGGTTATTCGCATCCCGGTTTGCCGCGATTAGGTAGCCGCCGTCCGGCGTCAGGGCAAAGTGACGGGGATGTCCGCCTTGGGTAGGCACATGCTCCACGAGGGAAAGCCGGCCGCTGTCCTGATCGATGCTGAACTGCACGATGCTGTCATGTCCGCGATTGGAGCCGTAAAGAAAACGGCCGTCCTTCGATACTGCCACTTCCGCGGTCGTATTTTCGCCTTGGAAATGCTCGGGCAGCGTGGAGATCGTTTCGATTGGCGTCAAACGCCCGGACTCGGCATCATACTGATATGTCGTCATCGAATTGCCGACTTCATTAATGGAGAAAACCCACTTCCCATTCGGATGGAAGGTCATATGCCGGGGGCCGGAGCCGGGCGGCGTGACTGCATCAGAGATCGGGCTGAGCGTTCCCGTTTCGGCGTCAAATGCATAAGTACGCACCAGATCCAGGCCCAGATCAGCAACGAGCATATAACGGTTATCCGGGCTGAACAGCGCGGAGTGCGGGTGCGGCCGATCCTGTCTCTCGGGGTCGGCCCCCTTTCCCGTATGCCGCTGTTCGTCGACAAGGCGGCCTGCAAGCCCTCCTCCTTCCAGTTTGACCAGTCCTACATTCCCGCCATGGTAGCCGGACAAAGCGATGTACCGGTTCTCTCCGTCCAGAGCGATATGTGAGGACGAGGGTTGAATCGTGCGGGCCCGATTCAGTTCACTGAGCCGCCCGGTTTCCGGATCGACAGTGAATGCGACGGCTTCCCCGATTCGTTCGCCCGACTCATTATGGGTTTCGGCAATGCTGTAAATTTTGCGGTGGTCGGCATCCACGCACAGGAACGTCGGGTTTTTCAAGCCGGATACGGCCTCTAAACGATGGAAGGCCTCTTGGGCAGGATCAAATTCATAGACGTAAACGCCGGTGTTGTCCGCTTCGGCATATGATCCCACGAATACAAGCTGACGTTGCGATAAGGTTGACAAGAAAGTCGGCCTCCTTTATATATAGCTTCTTTCTAATATTCTTCCGTAAAAAAAGGAAAAAGTCCAGCCGTTTGTCCCGGAAGTGTTTAAATTTTAATCATATCCCCTACACAAACGCGTAAAAATATGGTATACTGCAAGCGCTTCCACAACATCATCTGAAGGGGGATTTGGAATGATGAATGTCGGATTGGAGAAGAAGGACGTCTATGCGGATTTTGATCCGCATGACACGTATTTCTTCAAAATTGGGGCTCACGGACTCGTTTGTTTTCACGGCAGAAATTATAGTATAAAACAGAGACTTTCCGCCGAACAAACCTCCAAACTTGTATCGGACCCTTCCTTCTACCGCATCAGCACCAACTTTTACGTCAATTTGCCGAAAATCGCGGAGATTCGGGACAATGTCGTATGGTTCCGTGATGAGGTCCACGGGATCAAGACGATTCAGGTACCCCGGCGGAACCTGGAACAGATCAAGCGCCTGCTTCCCGTATCCCACCGCAGAAAGGCCGGTATGAATCAGGTAGGCTGAGTGAAACCCAACAAAAAGCGCGGGTTGCCGGGGAGGATGCTCCCTTCGCAAACCCGCGCTTTTTGCTTTCCATAATTGCCGTGCACCGGAAATTCCCTTGCTCTTACTTTACGTAAAAACGAGCGGTCTCTTCCCAGATTTCCCCCGGCGCCAGACTGAACAGGCCGATTTCCTCCGCAGGCAGATCCACATTCGGCGCGTTCACCAAGTTGATTTGGGGTTCCGGACAGAAAAATCCTTCGGTTGCCCCGTTGTTCCAGATCATCCACTGTTTGTAGGAGGTGCCTACATCATAGACCAGCGTTTTGCCGATCTTCGTGTCGGTCAGTTCCATCCGGTTTCGGCCGTTTTGGGGTACGGCTGTATAGTGATTATCCATCGGCGCGTAGAAAGGATAGACGCCCTCGCCTTGCAGCTTCTTCTCCTCTTCGGTCAGCGCTTGATGGCCGCCTGTAGGGAGCATCCGGTTATCGAGTTCCCAGCGCTTGCCGACCGTCAATTTGACGCGGTAATCCTGCGCCTCGCTGCCCGGCGCAAACGGCGCATTAACCGCCGTGTGAAAGGCCAGCAGACAGGGTATCTCCTGCTCGTCCTGGTTATGCACGAACAAATGTTGGGAGAGCCCTTCTTCGCTCAAACTGTACTTCAATCTCACCGTAAAGCGGAACGGGAGATAGCGGAATGCTTCATGCTGCTCATCCACTGCCGCTTTGACCGTGACATAACTTTCCAGCTTCGTTTGACCGAAATCTTCCACTTCCCAGGCTACCGTGTGAAAAAAACCGTGCAGATGGTTTCCGGTCGCTTCCTCATTCACCGGGAAGCGGTACTCCTTCCCTTTCCAGGGGAATACTCCGTCCTGATAACGGTTCGGCGGAAATAATACCGGAATTCCGTAGATGCCCGGATTGCGTTTGAAATCCTCCATCTCTCCTTCCGCCGGTTCGCGCAGAAAACGGTAACCGCTTTCGGTATCGCGAAAAGCTAACAGATTACCACCGACACTGGGTACCATAGCAGCTTCATATTTGCCGGCTTGCAGCCAGACCGCCGGTTCCCCATGAAACGAACCCTCATATGCCTTCAAGTGTGCCATATTGCCCTCTCCCCTCAAGTCTAAATATGATTGCTTCCTTAACCTGGTAAGGATTATACCGAATGCCGGTTCAAAAGTCATCTTTTCCTATCACATTCCCATGGACCGCTCATGATGTCATCCGGCTAGGCATCCCGCAAAATTCGCCGGCCGATCGTCATCGCCAGCACAATCATCAGGACGCCGACGACCAATTGCAAGCCAAAGACCTGGGTCCATTTCGGCCAATGCTCGATCCACTCATACATTTGCCCGCCGATGAGCGGACCGAAAAAGGACGCTACCCCCGTAATCGCCGAATACATCGCCATGTACATCGGTCTCTCCGCCTTCGGCGTATCGCCGATCATGAAATTAAACGCCAACTGGTTAAAGCCCCCCACTCCGATGCCAAAAAGAATATGCGCAAGAAACAAGACCGGCAGCACCGGAAACACCGAAGTAAGTCCCCAGGTCAAAACGGCCAGCGCGATCAAAGGCATTGTCCAGAGAAGCAGCCTCCGGTTGCTGTATCTGGCATTCAGATTGCCCCAGACATAAAAACTCCCCATCATAAAGAGGGTCTGCGTCACGTTCAGCAACGAGATCGTTTTGTAGTTGATTTCCAGCAGTTCCAGCATGACGTAGGAATACATCGGTACGATCAGATTTTGCAAAAATAGAAAACCGGCGATAAAACCCGTCGCTTTGATAAAAGAACGATCCCGCAGCGGCCGCTTAAGCATGGGCAGAAACTTGGTCTCTTCCGAGCGTTCAAACGGCAGATCAGGGTAGAAGAAAAAGGTCACGATATTGGCGGTGATGCAGATCCAGGCGACGATATACAGATACAGAAAACCCTGCCCTCCGGGGAAACGGTCGAGCAGCATTCCGCCGATAAACATAAAAAGGGTCCCCAGCCCGTTCAAAATCATGTTCCGGATTCCGAAGTACCTTCCCCTTACCCTCGCCGGAACGATATCGCTGATCAAGGAATTCCAAAGCATCCCCACAAACGTATTCAGCAAAAAAGCCGAGACATACAGCCCGATATAGGCGGCGACCCAATATTTCTGGGGAAACAGAAACGGAGCCAGGCCCGTCGCTCCCCACAACACCCGCTGAATGGTGCCGAAGATGACAAACGCCCATTTACGGCTGCGGATTTTTTGAATCAAAAATGCCACAAACAGCTGACCGATATTCACAAAGGTCGTAATCGCCAACACAAAGCCAAGTTCCCCGGAAGTCGCCCCGAGATAAAGTAAAAAGCCTGTTAAAAATTGACCGCCCAACAGCGTCTGAAAAATAACGGAAGGAACTCCTTCCCAGGTCGCCATCGCCAAATTTCTGCGCTGCTCCGACGGTTTACGCTGGGTACTGTGCTTTATCATGATGCCGCCCCTCATAAGACACGCTCCTTGTTTTGTCAACAAAACCTCGATCAACCGGGAAATTCCCCCAGCTTACATAAAATAAACAGACTATTACATACTTCTACATATCCGATCCTTTCCCGAAGGCGATTTTCCATCGTCATTTCCGGGATTTAATCCACAGAATGGAGTGCGATACGCAAATGAGCATTGCTCCGAAAAAAACTTGGGTCCCCCTGCTTCTCGGGCTTCTATTGTTGGCCGCCACCGCCTGCGGGAATCAACAGCCCGGCCCAGCCGCCCGATCCGTCCCCAAGCCGGAAAACCCTTTGATGCGAACCGGCCCGGAGGGCACTCCGGCGGATAACGAATGGATTCCCCTTACACAGGTTGCCGATTCCCTCGGGCTGCGGCTCAAAGAAAGCCAGAACAGCGCGCAAATGGGCTTTACCGATGTCATGTTCGAGCTTACGCCAAGCCAGAGATCGGCCATTTCGTTCGGCAAGCAGGTGACTTTGGCTCAACCGCCATTAAGACAAAACGGCAAAACCTATCTGACGGCCGCTGCCCTTTCAGACCTGCTGCAAGGACAAGTTTCCAAAAATCCGAAGACCGGGGAGCTGCATATCGCTTCCGTCGGCGGCGATCAGGCCCCTAACGTTGCCGCACAGCCCCGAAAGCGGGGATTCCAGGCGTTCGGTCTGGCCGAAAACCGCGATGAGCTCATTTCCTACGCCAGACAATTTTTGGGCGTTCCCTACGAATTCGGAGCCGCCCCTTACGAGCAATCCAACACTTTTGACTGTTCCTCCTTTACGCGTCATGTGTTTAAGCGGTTTGGCATCGATCTTCACCGTCTCGCCAGGGATCAAGCCAAACAGGGAACTCCCGTCGAACGATCCGAGCTGCTTCCCGGCGATCTGATCTTCTTTACGGTACCCGGCCGGTTTGACAGCGAGAAAATTCCCGGCCATGTCGGCATTTATATCGGTAACGGAAAATTTATTCATACATGGGGAGACCCCGGCGTACAGATCAGTTCGTTGGACAGCGGTTACTGGAATGACGTCATCCTGTCGATGCGCCGGGTGCAATAAATCCCTATCAACGCTACTCCTAATACCGGGAGACCTCAGGTCCCCGGTATTTTTCGTCCGTCAACGCCCCCTCTCCCCACCATTTCCCTTCGTTACAAATACAAAGTATAATGAATGGTAGGACTACTATCCATATCATTTCTAGAACAATAGAGAGCAAAAAGCACTTACAATTAGAGGAGATTGGCGATGGACGAACTGAAAAGAGCTTATGAGACTTTAGGACTTTCCGAGAACGCTTCCAGAGAAGAGGTTGAGAAAGCCTTCGAGCGGGTGCTTAAGAAGTCCCGTTCCAAGTCGGCTGAAGACGAAACCGGCGAATCCGATTATGACTTAAAGCTGAAAGCCTACAAAACGATTGTGGAGCATGAAGAACGCAGCAAAATCAACGAAATGAGCCGGAAGCGCTACGACAAATGGGGGAAATTCGCAGGAACCGCCGAGAAAATCGATGATTTTTTTCGATTGTACCGGACCCATGTCATTATATCCGCCATCGCGGTCATTGTGCTGGTAGCCGGAACGGTCGCCTTCATCAACCACCAGGAAGAACAAAAGCGGCTTGCCGCCCTGCCTCCGGTCGATTTGTCGATTATGTTTATAGGTAATTATATGTCTGACCAGAATCAAGGTGGGGATGAAGGTCTCGAACAAGCGATGACCGCCCAATTCCCGGAGTGGAAGCGGCTTGAGGTGCTCCTCACCTATCTTCCCTCGCAAGGCCAGGGGGCGGGAGCGACGGAGATCGCTTTTCAGCAAAAGGCCATGGCGGTCGTGGCGACGGAAACGCCGGATATATATATTTTGGATGAGAGCTCTTTCAAATGGCTGGGCGGCGGTGGCGTTCTTGAACCCCTGGACGATGAGGCCGAAGGCGTACTAAAGCCGCTTCTGAAAGAGGACTCACTCGTAAAGGGCCGTACGGAAGAAGATACGGAGGACCACATTTACGGCATCCGGGTCACCGACAGCGCCCTGGCCAAAGCGCTGCCGCTTGGCATGGACGATATGATCATTACGCTGCGGATCGGCAGCCAAAACAAGGACAAAGCGCTGCATTTCATCGAACGGTATCTGGAACCGGGCGTAGCGGCCAAGTAGCCGCCATTCACCTCCCGAAATCGAAGCGGATTTCGGGAGGTTTTTTGCAACATCAAAAATAAGGAATTGATTTCGTCCGGGGCATCCACTAAAATAGACTCATAAACGCGCGTTTACAAGAAAGTAGGGAACCACATGCGCAGCGAAGATATAGCCAAATTGGCGGGGGTATCCCGAAGCACCGTTTCCCGCGTCATCAACAACTATCCCAACGTTCCCGAAGCTACCCGGGCCAAGGTGCTGCGCGTGATCGAGCAGTACCAGTACGAGCCCAACAGCTTCGCCAGAGCGCTGGCCGGCAAACGGACCGATACGATCGGCCTGTTCGCCATCAGTATGAACGAGAAGGAAAACGCGAGCCGGATATACCAGAACAGCTATTTCGCCCCGATCGTCGACCTTGTCGTCGATACGGCGAATGCCCGCGGTTTCTACGTCCTCATTCATACGGTTTACTCGCCGGAGGATTTCCAGAAGATCAAGCAGGCTTTCTTGCAAAAGCGGATTGACGGAGGCATCCTGGTCGGAACGCAGAAGGACATCGAACTGGTTCGGGAACTGGTGGGCCAGAACGCTCCGCTCGTGCTCATCGACTACGATATTTCCGAAATTATGGCCGAGCGGCTGAACAAGAGCCACCTTGCCGTCATCAATTCCATGGACTACGAAGGCACGGTCGAGGCGATCGAATACTTGATCGGGCTGGGGCACCGGGAAATCGGTATTATTAAAGGCAGAATGAATACGTTCTCGGGACGGGAGCGCTATACGGCCTTCGTGAACACGCTGCAAAAGCACGGTCTTCCGGTCCGGGAGGAATTCATTCTGGAGGGCGACTTTTTGAAGGAAACCGCCTACCGGGAAGCGCAGCGCCTCGCTGCGGGCGGACGGCTTCCGACAGCCTTGTTCAGCTCCAATGACGATATGGCGATTGCGGCGATGGAAGCGTTTGCCGAACAAAACATTTCGGTGCCCGAACACCTGTCGCTTATCGGTTTCGACGATGTGCAGCTCGCCGCCGTCATCAGTCCCAAGCTGACTTCCGTCAAGCTGCCGATCGACGACATGGCCAAGGCGGCCGTCTCGAAGGTCATCGATCTGTGCAGCGCGGAGGAGCCCACGTTCAGCACCGTAAGCTTTCCGACTCGGCTCATTATCCGCGACTCCTGCAAACCGCCGGAAGCTTGACCGACAAAGAACGACAGTCAAGCAAGCTATCGATTCGGCCGTCCATGCCGCCCGTAAATTTGGGCCATCCGTCCGGTTCGCCCCTATTCTGCCCCATGAAGCAGGTTGGGGCGGTACTTTTCACCAAAATAAACGCGCGTTCACAAACGAAGGGAGAGCATTAATTCATGAAATTCGGACATTTTGACGACGTTCGCAAAGAATATGTCATCAGCACCCCGCAGACCCCGTATCCTTGGATCAACTATTTGGGCAACGAGCAATTTTTTGGTCTGATCTCCAATACGGCCGGCGGCTATACCTTTTACCGCGACGCCCGCCTGCGCCGGCTGACGCGTTACCGTTACAACAATATCCCGCTGGACACCGGCGGACGTTACTACTATCTCCGCGATCATGATACGCAGGATTTCTGGACGCCGGGCTGGATGCCGGTGAAGCGAGATCTGGACTTTTACGAGTGCCGCCACGGTCTCGGCTATACCTCGATTACGGGCGAGCGCGGCGGCGTCTCCGTGACTCAACTGGCCTTCATTCCGCTCGGCTACAACGGTGAAGTTCATCGCTTGACCGTCAAAAATACGAGCGCGGCGGCCAAAACGGTCTCCCTCTTCTCTTTTGCCGAATTCTGCCTGTGGAACGCCCAGGACGACATGACAAACTTCCAGCGTAATCTCAGCACCGGCGAAGTGGAAGTGAAGGACTCCGTCATTTATCACAAAACCGAATACCGCGAACGCAGAAACCACTACGCGTTCTATTCCGTCAACCGGGCCATCGACGGGTTCGACACGGACCGCGAATCGTTCGTCGGTCTTTATAACGGCCTTCATGAACCGCAAGCGGTCGTCCAGGGCAAAGCGAACAATTCCGTAGCCAGCGGCTGGTCTCCGATCGGTTCCCACGAAGTGAAGCTGAACCTGGCGCCGGGCGAGGAGCAAAGCCTTGTCTTTATTTTGGGCTATGTGGAAGTGCCGGAGGAAGACAAATGGGAAGCGCCTAGCGTCATCAATAAAAAACCGGCGCTCGCCATGATCGAGAAATTCGCCACGGATGCCGACGTGGATCGCGCGATGGAAGAGCTTGCCGCCTATTGGAATGGACTGCTCTCCAAATATCAAATCAACAGCGGCGATGATAAGTTGAACCGGATGGTCAATATTTGGAATCCGTACCAGTGCATGGTGACGTTCAACATGTCCCGCTCCGCCTCCTATTTCGAATCCGGCATCGGCCGCGGCATGGGCTTCCGGGATTCGAACCAGGACCTGCTCGGCTTCGTACACCAAATTCCGGAACGCGCCAGAGAGCGGATTCTCGATATCGCCGCCACGCAGTTTGAGGACGGCAGCGCTTATCACCAATACCAGCCGTTGACCAAGAAAGGCAACAACGAAGTGGGCAGCGGATTTAACGACGACCCGCTCTGGCTCATTCTCGGAACGGCGGCTTACATTAAAGAGACCGGAGACGTTAGCATTCTGGATGAACAGGTGCCGTTTGACAGCAATCCGAACAACACGGCAACCCTGTTCGAGCACTTGAAGCGTTCCTATTATCATGTCATCCATAACCTCGGGCCTCACGGCTTGCCGCTGATCGGCCGGGCGGACTGGAACGACTGCCTGAATCTGAACTGCTTCTCCAAAGAGCCGGGCGAATCGTTCCAGACGACGGAGAACATCGCCGGACGCACGGCGGAATCGGTATTTATCGCCGGATTGTTTGTGTTTGTCAGCCCGGATTTTGCGGAAATCTGCCGGATGCGCGGCCTGGAAGACGAAGCTTCCGCAGCGGTGGCCCATATGGAAAAAATGCGCTCCGTTACGCTGGAACACGGCTTTGACGGCGAATGGTTCCTGCGCGCTTATGACCACTACGGCCAAAAAATCGGCAGCAAAGAGAACGAGGAAGGCCAAATCTTTATCGAGCCGCAAGGGATCTGCGTTATGGCCGGTATCGGTGTGGAGGAAGGACTTGCCGACCAGGCGATGACCTCCGTGAAGGAAAGGCTCGACACCAAATACGGCATCGTGCTGCAGCAGCCTCCTTACTCCAAGTACTACTTGAACCTGGGCGAAATCTCCACATATCCGCCAGGGTATAAGGAAAACGCCGGCATTTTCTGCCACAACAACCCGTGGATCATGATCGCGGAAACCGTGCTTGGCCACGGGGACAGAGCGTTTGAAGTTTATTCGAAGATCGCTCCGGCTTATCTGGAGGACATCAGCGAAATCCACCGGATGGAGCCGTATGTATATTCGCAGATGATCGCCGGTAAAGACGCGGTTCGTCACGGGGAGGCGAAGAACTCCTGGCTGACGGGAACCGCCGCTTGGAACTATGTGGCGATTACTCAGGCGATCCTGGGCATCCAGCCGGACTTCCGCGGCCTGAAGGTTGAGCCTTGCATCCCTGCCGCATGGGATGAGTTCGAGATTACCCGCGTATTCCGCGGCGACATCTTTGTGATCAAAGTGCTGAATCCGGGCCGCGTTTCTAAAGGCGTCAAGAGCATGACGGTCGACGGTCAAGCGGTGGAAGGCAACATTATCGCTCCGATCGGCGACGGCGGCGTGCACCAGGTTGAAGTGGTCTTAGGCTAACTAAAAAAACAGGGAAGGGGATTTTCTCCCCTTCCCTGTTTTTTTACCACATATCACGCGGGCACGCATTATTGTTCTGCCTCACGTTTATGTAAGATTCAAATACTCTTTTATACCATCGACAATAGCTTGGGCCGCCTTGTATTGCATATCCTCGGAAAACATCGCTTCCTCATCCGACGGGTTGCTTAGAAACCCGACCTCCAAAAGAACCGCAGCCATATGGGTCTCTCTAATGACCTGATAATTACCGTCCTTGACTCCTCGGTCTTTTAAACCCATGGCTTCCACCAACCGCTTATGAATAGATTCGGCTAATTGTTTGCTGCTGCTCCGCTTATAATAAAATGTTTCCGTTCCGGTCGTTTGCGGTGAGGAGGGCACACTATTGCCATGAATCGAGACAAAGACATCGGCATTTCCTTCATTGGCCAACGCCACGCGCTCTGAACGGGTAGGATAAACATCGCTTTCACGAGTCATTACGAGATGAATCCCGGGCTCCCGTAAAAGTAACTCCTGGACTTTCAAGGCTAACGGTAAAGTAAATTCCTTTTCGGCTCTCTTGCTGTAGCTGGTTGTCCCCGGATCGCTGCCGCCATGTCCCGCGTCAATCACTACCGTTTTCATTCCCGGTTCGGCAACAGGATTTTGAGGATTAACAGGGTCAGCAGGATCTAGAGGATCGGTAGTATTCTCCGGATGGTTTAAATTAACGATTAGGTTGCCTTCATTAAATTCATAGTTAAGCGGCATGTTTTGATCCTCGTTTAACTCAACAACGATCCGGACTTGCTTTGGATCTTGATTAAACAGTGAATATCTAATGTCTGCTATCTGTGAATTTCCGCTTACGTCCAATCTCCCGTTTAGGCCGGCATCCACTGACTGGAACGTATCCGCAAATGCGGTATTCGGCAAATCGATTACGATCCTTTTAGGGTCCGGCAGCGAAAATAGGCTTGGAGTAACTTGCCCGTTCATGGAAATAACAAGCTGATTATCGTTAAATTGGATTTCGTTTATATATGTTAATGAGTCATCGGTATGATCTTTGGGCGGAATAACATTTTCTTCTTTACTTGCAAGATATACTGTCTTGTCGGCATTATTCCAATTTACCTCGAGCCCCATTTGTTCACTGACGAAACGAATCGGAACTAAAACTGTATTCTTTTGCACCAGGGGTGCGGTATTTAGCAAAACTTGCTTATTGGTGACTTTAGCTTCTTTTTGACCCACTTTTAAAGAGATCGTATTCGAATTATTTTCAATTTTAACGTTTTGCGTCTTTTGCTCCCACTTTACATTAAATTGTAAATTTTCAGCCACGACTCTTATGGGGATCATCACGTTATTATTTATACTGGCAACTTCCACGCCTTCTGGAAGAACTATTTCCTGGCCATCCAGTACGATTTTTGATGAAGCGGCTTTTGCATGAATTTCATACGGGAAGAGAACGATTAAGAAAATCAAACTTAAAAAATATAAAAAAAATGCCTTTTTCATTTTCACACCTCTATTAATCGTCGCAATCTATGATTTTGTTATGGCTTTTATTTGGCCACAAAGGTCTGCCCCCCCTTGCTAAGTAGTGTAATCAACAAATTGTCATCATGGATATTTCTACATGAATATATACCTTCCCTTCTAAAACTACATTATTTTGCAAAATTTGTTTTGCTTCTAATCGATTATTGCAGTCTGAGGCCCACAGACATCCGAATCTGTATTAAGCCCCCGGCTATCAAGGTGCCGAGCGCATTTCCAAATCCAAAAGATGCAAATCTGCAGGTATTTAGGACGATCCACGGGGCTATGCGAAAAAGGTTGTCTGATGGGACGCTAGATAAAAGACCTATCCTCATTTCATAGTCGGTGATATAATCAATGGTAGATATATCCTATTTTTCAAGGGAGGCATCATACTTATGACATGGTTCAACGGACTTCCTCTATCCAAAAAAATCTCCGCCGCCTGCTATATGGTGGCCGCCATGTTTGCCGTGCCTACGCTGGTTTTGTTTGTGGTCGTCGGGAAACTGCTGGCGGGAATTATTTTGATCATTGTATTGGGAGCGCTTACTTACCCGCTTACCGTTTACGTTCAGAAGTCTTTGACCGGCTCTTTCGACGACATTTCAAACGCGTCCGCCAAAATCGCCAAAGGGGATTTCACCGTTCGGATCATGGAAACCGGGGGCATGGAAGAACTGAACCGCGCCTTCAACAACATGGCCGACAAACTGCGTAAAATTCTGCAAGAAACCTCGGAAATCACCCGGAAAGTGATGGATTCCAGCAGGTCGATCGCCGACCGGAACCAGGAGCTCATCCGCGTCATGACCCAGGTGACCCAATCGTCGAACGAGCTCGCGCTCGGGGCCAACGAAATCTCCGAGGATGTCACCGGAATGAAAGGTTCGATCGGTGAAATCGAGCTTAAAGTGAGTAATTATGCCGGTTCTACGCGAGAGATGAACCAGCGCTCCATGGAGATGCTGAATCTCGTGGAGCGGGGGCAGGAGTCGGTAGCACAGCAGGCCGAGGGGATGCGGCGCAATATTGAAGCGACCAACCGCGTGGCCGAGTCCATCGAGGCGTTGGCTCAAAATGCCCGGGGGATCACGAAGATTACGAGTACGATCTCGGAAATCGCGGAGCAAACCAACCTTCTCTCCCTGAATGCTTCGATCGAGGCAGCGCGGGCGGGCGAACACGGTGCCGGCTTTGCCGTAGTCGCGCATGAGGTCCGCAAGCTGGCCGAGGAGTCCACCGCTTCCACCAAAGAGGTGTTTAGCCTCGTCCGCAGCATTGAGCAGGATGTTGTGCGGGCCGGACAAAATATCAAAATCAATGAAGACGTCGTACGCAAGCAGAATGAGATGATCCGGGAAGCGGAACGCGTCTTTCAGCAAATCGTAGATAGTGTTCAATATATTTCGGAGCAAATTTCCGTCTTCTCCCAGGAAAGCGAAGCGATGCTGGAAGGCGCCCAGCATATTTCGTCGGCCATCCAGAATATTTCAGCGATCACGCAGCAGTCGGCGGCCGGAACCGAGCAGGTTTCCGCTTCTATGAATGAACAGATTACGTCGATTCAGGCGATGGCCGATGAAGCCGAAGAAATGAAGAACGCGGTATTCCAGTTGCAAAAGACGATACATATCTTCAAATTCTAAAATGACTTAAACCGCCGTCTATTTTTGAGACACGGCGGTCTTTTTTTTGGTATATTGGGATAATCAAATCGATAGAACGTATTGAAAGGAGACAACCGTTTCATGTCAACGCCATGGGAAGAATTTTACCGCGGACATAAATCGTCATTCATAGCCATGGCCTATCGGTTAACGGGTTCATGGGCAGAAGCGGAGGATATCGTCCAGGACACCTTTACTTCCTTGATGGAAACCCCCACTTCATTTGAACATGTGCGGAATCCGCTGCCTTACTTTCGGCAAGCCGTCGTCAATCGCAGTTTGAATGTGCTGAAGTCCCCGCGGTTTTCCCGCGAAACATATCCGGGGACATGGCTTCCCGAGCCGCTTTTTCAAATCTCCTCCGGAATGGATGATTCCGTGCTCTGCGAGGAGCAGGTTTCATATGCCTTTTTGGTTATGTTGGAGCGGCTTTCCCCTGAAGAGCGGGCCGTGGTTGTTCTGCGGGAGTCATTCGCAGTGGATTATCAGGAAATAGCATCCATCCTGAACAAAACCGAGGCCGCCTGCCGAAAACTGCTGAGCCGGGCCCGGAAAAAACTGAACCTTAGCGGGCTGGACGAAGCGCAGGTTCCGGGGGACCGGGTTTCCAAATGGGTTCAGGCTTTTCTTCAAGCCTCCCGGCAAGGGGAGTTCTCCCCCCTGCTGGCGATGATACGCGAGGATGCCGTCCTTTGGAGCGATGGCGGCGGAAAAGTGCGGTCGGCGCTGCGTCCGATCTATACCCGGAAACGGATTATGGCCTTTTGGAACGGCATTTTGCGTAAAGGAGCTTTATCCGGCAATTTGGTGCCGGTACTCTTAAACGGAGACTGGGGACTACTCCTTTATCAAGAAGGCCAACCCGTCAAAGCCATCGCTTTTGAAGGGGATGCCGACGGGCGAATCCAGAATATGTATTTGGTTACCAACCCGGATAAATTAGCGCTGGCTCCTCCTCTTTCCCTGCTTGTGTCTCATTAATTTTACGGTCCGGTCACAAAATCCCTTCCTTCTTTGTCTTATCTTTGTAAATCATAAACAGACCATTGGGAGGGATTTGCCATGAAAATGAGACTGAACCATTACGCTGTGAATCCGGAGGTTTACCGGGCCATGACTCAATTGGAGAATCGCGTCAAGGAAAGCGGATTGGACCGGGTTGCGTATGAACTGATCAAAATTCGAGCTTCGCAAATCAACGGCTGCGCTTTTTGCCTCAACATGCACACCGAGGAACTGCGGAAGATGGGCGAATCCGAACAGCGGATCGCTTTAATCAGCGTCTGGAAGGAGTCCCCGTGCTACAGCGACCGGGAAAAAGCCGTGCTGGAACTGACCGAAGCTGTTACCCTCATCTCCAAGGAGGGTGTGCCGGAGGAACTGTATCAACGCGTGCGGAGTTTTTACAGCGAGAAGGAATACGTCGATCTGATTTTTGCCATCAACCTGATCAATGCCTGGAATCGCATCGCCATTTCCACGGGGATGTTTCCCGGGTGCATGGACAAATAATGCCGCTGTTCTCCCCGTACAACAAGAAAGCCTGGAGCCACGCTCCAGGCTTTCTGTGTATTATGATCACACCAAAACTAAAGATTATTGTACGGCTGTCAAACGCACCCACATGCTCGAAAAATCACCATGCAGAGAAGATACCGGTATGCCCGCGTGCATCATACGATCCCCGCCGAACACCTCTCCGCTTGGCTCTAACCGGTAGTTTTTGACCGGATCCAGCCCCTCCAGCTTTACGCTGCGCAGCGGCGCATTCGGTTCCGCCAACACGCGGAAGTAGAACAGCAGCGCCTCTTCCCGATCACCGCTCACAAACATCCAGGAAGTGTCATTGCCCTCAAACGGGCTGCGCAAGCGGTAGAGGTCGCCTTGCTGCACCAGGCCGCGGATTTGCTTGTAGAATTCGATCTGGCGTTTTGCCGTTTCCTTCTCTTCTTGCGTGAACTTGGTCAGGTCCAGTTCGTAGCCGAAATTTCCGGACATAGCGACATCCCCGCGGAAGGCAAGTGAAGTGATCCGATCCACCTGGTGATTCGGAACGGCGGAGACATGCGCCCCCATCGTGGAGACCGGATACACCAGGCTCGTACCGTACTGGATTTTTAACCGCTCCACGCCATCGGTATCGTCGCTGGTCCAAGTTTGCGGCATATAGTAAAGCATGCCCGGATCAAACCGGCCGCCGCCGCCGGAGCAGCTTTCAAACAAGATACCCGGAAACTCGCTCGTCAGACGTTCCATAAGGTCATAGAGGCCGAGGATATAACGGTGGGCAATTTCTTTCTGCCGTTCGGCCGGAACTTGCGCGGAGCCGATTTCCGTCATATTGCGGTTCATATCCCATTTGACGTACGAAATCGGGACGTTTCGGAAAATATCGCTAAGCCGCTCGTACAGATAGTTCCGGACATCCTCCCGGGACATATCGAGCACGAGCTGGTCCCGCGCTTCCGTCCGGCGGCGGTTCGGCACATGCAGGCACCAGTCCGGGTGGCTCCGGTACAGATCGCTGTCCGGAGAAACCATTTCCGGCTCGACCCACAGGCCGAATTGCAGACCGGTCGCTTCAACCCGGCGGGCCAAATCCTCCAGACCGCCCGGCAGCTTGCGGCGGTCCTCAAACCAGTCGCCGAGCGAGCTGTTATCCTTGTCGCGGCGGCCGAACCAGCCGTCATCCAGCACGAACAGCTCGATCCCGAGCTCACTGCCCGATTTTGCGATGGCCTCGATTTTGTCGGCGTTGAAATCGAAGTAGGTCGCCTCCCAGTTGTTGACCAGAATCGGCCGCACTTGATCGCGGTGCTGTCCGCGGCAGAGCCGGGTCCGGTACAACCGATGGTATGTCCGCGACATGCCGCCCAGGCCTTCGTCGGAATATACCATTACCACTTCCGGGGTCTGGAAGCGGTCTCCCGGCTCAAGCCGCCAGCCGAAATCGAACGGATTGATGCCGATTTGCAGCCGTGTCGTCCCAAACTGCTCGACTTCGGCTTCCGCCACAAAATTGCCGCTGTATACGAGGCTGAACCCGTATACGTCGCCTTGACGCTCATTGGCATCCGGACGAAGCAGGGCGATAAACGGATTTTGCTGGTGGGAGCTCGATCCTCTGCGGCTGCTGATCCCCGTGACTCCGGGAGCCAACTTCCGCCGTTGAATATGGCGTTCGCGGGCCCAGGCACCGGACAGATACAAGGCGTCGTAGTCGCTGTCGGCAAAATCGAGGGACGCGCTCAAAACGCGTTCCAATTCCACCGTGTTAGGGCCCGCGTTCGCGATGTTCACCGAACGGATAATGGCGGTAAAATCGGAGAATACCGTATAGAACAAGGTCACCGTTAGCCCGGAAACCGCATCGCTCAGTTCGAGTTCCAATGTCTCGGCTTCGGAATCTCCTTCCGTATAAACGGCGGGCAATCCCGCGAGAGCCGGCTTTCCGGAAACGATCCGGTGCGAACTGTAATTCAATTCCGTAATCCGGGTACCGTCGGCCAATTTCACTTGATAGGCCGGACTGCGGAAATCGCTGGTCCCGTATCCGGGGTATTCCTGCGGCAGCGTGTCAAGGGAAATTCTTTTATCCTCCGGAATCGGGTTTGGAGAGAAAGACGCCCTCTCCGTAAGCTGCACCAGGTTCGACAAATTAGCGTCGTTGCGCAGCTTGGGCCCGTAATATACATGAGCCGGATAGCCACGCACCAATTGGATCAAATAGCTGGAATTTTGCGATTGCAGATGGAACAGACCCTGAACTTTATCAAAGAAAATGGGCATAGTAAAATCCTCCTGATTGGTTATGATATCTGGATTAGCACTTACCTCATTCTACTATGATATCCAGGAGGAGTAACGTTAATAAAGTGATCTGATACATGGATTTTTGTGTCTTTTTTTGTCACACCACATTTTCCTTGTCCCCGCCAACCTGCCCATCGGGAGCCGGCCTGGAAAAGACATAATATCGGTTTTTGCCTAAACGTTTGGCATGGTACATCGCCCGGTCCGCTTCTTCCAGCATCCGGGCCCGGTCCACTTTGGAAGCATGGCACAGGCTAATCCCTATACTGCCCGTTACGGACATATCCCGCTCTTGAATGTGATAGGGCCTGCTGATTTTGCTTAAAATTAAGCCTGCGAGAATCTCAACCTGGTTCGGGTCGCGATTTTTCATAATGAACAAGAATTCGTCTCCGCCCATCCGAAAAGCGAGCAAATTTTTATTCGTCACCTGCTGCAAATCCTCGCTGACCTCCTTGAGCAATTGGTCGCCCGCATTATGACCGTAAGAATCGTTAATCTCTTTAAACCGGTCTAAATCCAGACTTAGCAGGGCCAGATTGTCCTTGCCTTTAAAGGTCGACCAAAAATGTTCGAATCCGTTCCGGTTTAACAACCCGGTCACCGGATCCCGATACGCCAGCTCCCTCAGCGTATTTCTCTCCGCCAAAAGGGTACGGATATAAAAAATTCCAGCGAGCAGTACTATAAAGACAAAACCATAAAGAATATAGTGCAGGTTTATTTCGGATAAATTCATTGTCATCACCTATACATCCCCATTTCTGCCTTACTTGTTGTCTGCCGCTGTTTGGGGACTTGGAATTTCACGGTCGTCCCCCGGTGGGGGACGCTGGAAATCTGTAAACCCTGCCCGTAAATTTGCTTCAACCGGCGATCCGTATTGATCAGCCCGACCCCGCCAGGAGGTGTAAGTGTTCCGACCAACAACTGCTTCATTGTTTCCTCCCCGATGCCCACCCCGTCGTCCGATACCGCGAATTCCCATTCGGCCTGGCATTCCGCAATCCGAATGGTTACCGTGCCGCCGCTGGCCCGGGCAAGTATACCGTGCCGAACCGCATTTTCAACCAACGTTTGAAGGGAGAGAGGCGGTATTTCCGCTTCCACCGAGGCGGGAATCTGCCAATCTATATTGAGCCGCTCCCCGAAGCGTTCTTTTTCAATATATAAGTAAGAATGGAGAAGTTCAAGTTCATGCGCCAACGGTACGACACGCTCCAAATTTTTCAAGTCGAAGCTCTTCCGCAAATAATTGCCGAATTCCTCGAGCAGAATGACCATTCTTGCGGGATCGCTTTCGCTGAGGGAAGCGATGGAATTTAACGTATTGAACAGAAAATGCGGCTGAATTTGAGCTTGGAGCCATGCGGCTTCCATCTGGAGCCGTTCATGGATCGAGTGCTTGAGCTCAACCAAAGCCCGCACTCTCGCTTTCAACTCCATCGCCCCTACCGGCTTGGCGACATAGTCGTTAGCCCCGGAAGAAAAGCCCGTGAACACATCTTCCGGCCGGCTCCGGGCCGTTAACAGCAATACGGGCAGTTCGGAGATGGAGTAATGGAAGCGGATTTTCCGGGTAAGCTCATAGCCGGACATCTGCGGCATCATAACATCGGCAATCACCAGATCCCATTCACGCAGCTCCAGTTGTTTAAGAGCGTCTTCTCCGTTTGTGACGACAACGACATGGTATTGCTCCTGAGCCAGCATGTCCTCTAAAATCTTCAGATTAATGGGGTCGTCGTCCACCGCCAAAATATGCGGCCGATCCTCCGCTAACCCTTGAGAATCAAGCGCGGTTTCTTCAATGACGGGGTCCTCGATTTGTAACGGAGACGTTTCAATTATCCCAACCGCACTCGCGGCCGCCTCCAGATACGACGGGGGCGACAGAGCCTCCTTGTGCTGTAGATCCACCGGGATTGTAAATGTAAATACAGACCCTTGACCGGGGACCGACTGAGCGGTGAGCGTACCGCCATGTAGCTCAACCAACTGCCTGCAAATGCTGAGCCCCAGCCCGATCCCGCCTCCGGTCGCCGTGATCCCCGAATCTCCTTGTTCATAAGGCTCAAAGATCCTTTCCAGGGTTTCCCGATCCATCCCCATTCCCGTATCCTTCACATGAATGCAGACGGTCTCCTCTTTGATCTCGGCTTCCACGGTCACCTTTCCTTCACGAGTATATTTTATGGCGTTATGCACCAGATTGAACAAAATTTGAACCAGACGATTCTCATCGGCAATGACGTTAGGGAACGGGGTTTGAAATCTCTGTTCCAAGGCCACCGGCTTGCCTTCGGTTAAGTAACGCACCATATCGAACACCCCGGCCACTATGCCCTCCAAATTGACGCTCTGTTTTTGCAGCCGAACGTCTCGGTTCCGCAGAAGCGTAGCGTCCAGCAAATCGTTCAGCAGCAAAGACATCCGCTGGCCGACGGTGACGAGCAGTTGCAGTTTGTCCCGGTGCTGAGGCCGAAGACGGCTCCCTTCCTCATCCAGGACCGTCTGCGCCATATTGATCATGCCGTGAAGCGGATTGCGCAGTTCATGAGACGTATTGGCCAGAAAGTCATCCTTTTGCTTGTCCGCCTTAAGCAGTTGTTCCGCCAGCTTTCCGGCACGGATCGAAGTTTGGCTGAACCGGATAAACCAAAAGGAAGCAAAGCTGAGAAACGCAATGACAAGGTCTACCGGATAGTAGGGCATATCCTGCCAAAACCGAGCTTTGACAACTCCACCGATCAAAATATTCATCGACAGGGCCGTTGCCGCCAGGAGGAAGGAAAACGCCGTCTTCTCCCCGCTGCGGATCACATTTACAATCGTCATTGTCACGAGAAGGCTCATACCTACGTTGAGCGCGAGCAGCAGGAGCCGGAAGTAGGTAACATACTCCACCGGCAGGCACAACGTGATAAGCATACTGACCATACCCAGAGCTGTAAGAGCGCGAATCGGTGTTTTTAATTTGCGTTCCTCCAGCAAAGACCTTGTGCACAAGGTGATAAATAAGGCCAGAGCCATATAAATCACGAGCCTTAATTTCACGGACCACACGACATCCAGCTGCAGCCAAGCGATCAGCATCCGATCGTCCTCCGACAGCACGGACAGAACCGCAAAAACGTTCATTACGGCAAAATAAACCAGCCCTTTTCCGCGATACCCCATCATTAGCAGAATCAAGGCGCAAAGGCCGTGCAGCAGCATCACAATCGTGACGATGATTTGCATCGTTTTGGTGAAAAATTCCTCCCGGGTTATGGCCTCCGCCATTCCGAACTTGATGGACTGGTTGATGCCGCCCTTCCCCGAGTACTCGTGATTCGAAACGTGAATCACGATATCCAGATAAGGCCTGTCCGATTTGAACAGCACGGAGTACGGGATATTGCTCGATTGGCTGTCCGGGGCGCTTTCGCCCGGGTTCCCGGCCTGCTTCAGCAACTTTCCGTTGACGAACAGTTTGGACGCCGTATCGATGCTGTAGATGCGCATACCGTACAATAACTCACTGTCTTTAAGAAGTACGCGCAAATGATAAGTGGCAAATTTATGTTTACGGTAGAGTTCGGACTGATTGACCCAATTCGCCGGGACATGAATGAATTGTTGATCCAACCTGCCCTCCGACTTCAAGAACGTTTCCGGCTCCACGAAGACCCCGGGATAAAACTCCCACTCTCCATTTAACGTAATCACCTGGTTATCGGAGAAATTCCATTCCCGCAAATTCTGGATTCCATGCTCCGCTTGCGGATGCTCCGGAATCATCCGGAATTGGAACCATAATAACCGAAGGCCCAGAAGGAGCAAAATAAAGAGGAGCAAATACAGAAGCATCTTTCGCTTGGAGTTCAGCTTGAGAGGTGCGAGCGGCAATCGGTTCCATTCCTTTCGAAGTGTACCCCTAGGACTCGATTCTGGCTTGAATGATCAGCCGATGCGTTGGATTCTTTAAGGGGTGACAAGTAATCAGGGTGAGGATTTTATCTTGGCCATTTCCTTCAAGCACGGACAAATCCGTAGGTTCAACTACCGAAGTATCATAGACGGTATATTCATAGGTCCCGTCCATCGTGCTTATCCTGATCTTATCTCCAATCTCCACTTCATTCAAGCGGTTAAAAAGTCTCCCCTTGGTTCGGGCACGGTGGGCGGCCACCGCCGCATTGCCGACTTGACCAAAAGGCACCGTCTCCATCATATGCGCAGCCGCGTGTTTCATGTTTTTCTGGGTCGCCCCCTCAAGCACGGGAAGCTTTAAATCAATCTTTTCAATTTCGATCGTCGCCAGAGTCCCCTCCTTCACAGTTTCCTTGGCCACAGGGGGCGGAGCTTCTTCTTCCCCGTGATCTTGTTCAAGCAGCCGGGACACTCGTTCATATCCTGCCGCCAGTTCGGAGTTCGGACCTCCGGTGTCCCTTAACCTCTGGAGTGCTTCCGCTTCCTGAAGCAGCTTCTTCTCCTCCCGATTGGCATTCCATTCTATGGCGTAAGGAGCCGCAATCAGAATCAACCCCGCAATGATGAGCAAGTAAGGCCACTTTCGCATCGGTTTTGTCCACCTTTGACTATGTTGTTGAAATCAGCTTAACGCACCCGGCTCTACAATTTCTCAACGAAAAAAGAAGGAATACCGGGTCAAGAGCCGGCCGTTCCTTCTTTCCAGTATTCCAGCGTATCCTCGGCCAGTTCTCCCAATCGCCACAGCGAGAAGCTGTTTATGCCTTCTTCCCGAGCCGTTTGTACCCAGCTGTTAAGGGTCATCCGGTCGGCAAACCATACGGTATGCTGCTCCCCATCCTTCGAGCGGTATTCAAAGTGCAGACTGCCGCTGTCTTTGTCCCTCTGCAGAGAGGCCCCTTCCGCTTGCGCCAGCTCCTTCGCTTTCTTCTCGGTCACGGCCGTCACTTCTCCGGACGCCGACCAGTCGAAGCCGCCGGCGGCAAGCGCGATGACCGGCTTTCCGGGAAGGCTTTTCAGTTTGCCGGACACCTTACGGATGAATGCGAGGTCTGCTTTGGGCCCGGGACCGCTATGGCTTCCAAATAAGTTATAAGCCATCATGACATATTCGGGCCCTTCCGGAAGCGTCACAGATTCAACCGGAGCTTTCGGCTCCAGCACGATGCGAAGTGTTTTCCCTTGCGCCTTCAGCTGTTCGTAGAGCTCTTCATAAAAAAGGCTGACGGACGTCCAGTCTTCCTTGTTGATCTTTTCGTAATCGATTTCCACCCGATTCAATCCATGTTCTTCAAGAGTATCGATGATTTGCCTGATATGTCGGCCGCGGCTTTCCTCGGTAGCCACCAGGCGGGTGACCAGGTCCGCATCCTTTTGCGCCGAGCTCCCGTCCGTCCGGACGATGTCGTTAACGAGGGTTAATCCGATCTCGGCGGCGGGTTCGGCACGGAGCTCGGTTATTCGGGACAGCGCCTTTTTCATATCCTCGCTGAAGTATAACGCGTCCGTTTCATCAAAATAAGCGGCAAACAACTGCAGCCCTTGCGGGGGGCCGCCCGCCAGCTTTTGCGCTTCCTCCATACCGGCATCCAACTGCCAATCGACGAGCCAGGCGGAAAATTCCGCCCGGTCCGCCGGAATGGGGTCCGGCTTGTCGCGGCCGGTCTCTCCCCGCAGAGAGAACCAGACGGCGGCGGCTCCGACCAACAGCAGCGCTCCGGCTCCCGCCAGGGCGATTCGCGTTCCTCTGCCTGCAGGCATTAGCCCACCTCCACTTGCGTTGATGTAATCAACCTAGAATGTTTCGATCGCCCAGTCAACAGCGGCGTTTACCGCCGCTTTTACGCGGTCAGCCGCCCCTTGCCAGCCATGGGGGGCATTGCTGAACAGAACCTGGTCACCCGCTGTAATCTCCATATTTTCAAACCGGGCATCGTAGATATTTTCCTTCTTATTCTTCTCGTTGTATTCCGCTTCGACAGCCACCGTACCGGATCGTATGGAATCATCGATCTGCCGCTTGTCCAGCATCGCCTCGTCGTCCACCCGCACAGTCAAGGAACCGCCGTCCAGCGAAATGTCGACCTGCCGCTCGTCATTGATATTGATCGGATGGGCATCGTCATCCTTATTCACTCCGGCCGAGGTCTGCTCATACGTATAGACGGAAGCCTTGTCAAAGCTCAGATCTTCGGATGACCAGGAGACGGCGTCCAGCTTGCGCGCAAGCAAGACTTCAGGATCGGCACCGGATTTCTTCTGTTCCACTTGAAGGGTGTTGTTGTCCAAAGTGACCCGGATATAAGAATCTTTCGCACGGTCATACCGGACATAAATGCTCTGCTTGCCCACCACATTTCCGGTCACTTTGGCGGAAAAGTGCAAATTCCCGCTCTTTGCCGGTTCCTTTAATTCGAGCCATCCGCTTCTTCCCGGCGGGGAGGTCAGAATCAGCTCATGATCTTTAAACTGCGCCGCCCCATCCTTGACGTTCCACTGTCCGGCATCCTCCTCATTTCCGGTTATGAACGGCAGCGCTTCGCCCGTATCCTCCCGCAGCCTCATTAAAAGATGGTTCGTCGACCAATAAGGTGCGGGCTGAAGCCGGGTCAGATTGAGAATATCGGCACTTTTGGAATTATAAGCCTCACCCTCCCGGTTGAAATGAATCTGGAACAGTTGACGGATATTTTCCTGGTTGGCCTCCGTCACCAGACGGTTCATTCCTTCGCCGAGCGCGTTGGCATGCATGATCATATAGACCGAAGGCACATAACCCATCTGTTTCGTATATATTCCTTGGATATTCTCATAATCGGCGCTGATCCGCGCATTCATCTCATCCCGGTTCTCGGCCGGGATCATATTCTCGTCCCGAATAAAGTCCATTAAATAGTGGTTATAGTACGCCACATTGGACTTATCCCGCAGTTCATTCTCGTTCTTCATCCCGATAAAACGGCCATCATTATCGAACACATTAATGTAGCTGAGACGGTACCCGTTCGTCCCCATTTCCCAAAAACCGGTCTTCTCCATCTTCTTCATTTCTTCCGGCTGGACGAATTTCCGCTCTTTATTGTCTCCCAGCTTGTCGGCATAGGAAAAAAATGTCGCCTTAAAATTATACTTCTCCAGCATCGGACGGGCAAACAAACTCGAATCATTTCTCCCGTCTTCGAAGGACAGGAACAGCGCCTTGTCCGGAAGCGGTTTGCCTTTCGTATAAAAGTTCATGATATCCTGCTGCGATATCGTCTGATAGCCCAAATCGTGCAGCACCCGAAGCTGCTCGTCCAGGTCGCTTTTGTCCACCAATTTGGAGGTCCCGGAACGCCCCACACCGAAATAGGACAGGGCGATAAACCCGCCCTGCTGCTGCCATTTCGCCCGGTCGGGCTCCTGATAAGTCTCTACATCAAACACAGCATGAAACAAAACGACCCCCAACAAGACCAATATGACGGACTGGATCAACGTTTTGACCAGCTTCTTCGTGTTTTTTCTGCGTACATCCAGGGCAGAACCTTGTTTTTTCTTTACCATGTCTGCCATCCTCACTTGACTCGGTTTTTATTTTTAAGTTTCCGTGCTTCTTTCTTCTTCCTGGCCTCTATGTCCTGCGGCGTTTCCCGCGTTCCCCAAGTGGACTTCCAGAAGGTCACCCAAGCTACAGGCATCTGCCAGAGCAAGATGAACTCATAAAAGACACAGAAGACGAAGCCGAATACCCAAAGCCGGCTCTTCCGGAACATCAGGTGCGCCAAACTCATCAGCAAAGCCATCATCAATAACCCCAACAGGAAGGTCGTGGGGAAAACGCGGTAAACCGCCGGTACGTAAACGAGGTTATACAGCACAACAACCGGCGCGGCGATCGGCACGATTAAACCTATGTAGAAAAATAAGGCCATAAAAGGCTCCTTCCGCCAAATAAACGTCGCGGCCCGGAGCGATTCGCGAAGCCAGGAACGTTTCCACCGCATTTGCTGCTTCAGAAATACGTCCATCTTCGAAGGAACGATCGTGGAGCAGATCGCGGAATCCTGGTATGCCGTCCGATGCGTTTTCAATATAAAGTTGGTCATGCTCCGGTCATCCCCGAAGGTTGCGGGCTGTCCAAGAAACTTCTGATTCAGCCAGGCCTCGGCATGCTGCTGAATGAGATCCTTCCGGTAGCATGACAAAGGACCGGAAAGACAGGTGACGCTGTCAAACCAGGATTCCGCCGCCTTCATTATGCGAAATGCGATATAATAGCGAACCGTCTGAAGCTTGGTGACGGTGTTCGTGTATTTGTTCTCCACATCCGTCCGCCCTGCCACGCCGCCCATATTCGGGTCTTGAAAAGGCTGGACCAGATGCCGGATCGCCGTAGGTTCCAGGAAACTGTCCGAATCAACGAAGACGACGAGATCATGTTGGGCCAACTCGACCCCTTTGACCAGCGCCTCCCGCTTTCCGCCGTTCTTCTCCAGAACGGTGTACTTCAGCCGATCCCTGGTAGCAAAGCGCTCCGCCTCGTTATGAATCAACTCCACGGTTTGTCGAATATGGCTCACCGAACCGTCCGTGGAACGATCATCCACCACAATCACCTCCAGCTTGTCCACCGGATAGTCCTGATTGATACAGCTCATGATCGTCCTGCTGATCCATTCTTCTTCGTTAAAGCAAGGGATGATGATAGAAACGCCCGGCGTATAGTCGGGATTGATCGGGACATCGCGGTAAAAGGCGCCGAATAAATAGCGGGTCAGCAAAAAAGCCGCCGCAATCAAGCTGTATAAATAAAGCACCAGGTTGTAGCGGAAGTAAATGACACTCTCCACGCGCATCAGCATAATAAACAAGACGGCTACAAAAAGGATCGCGCTCGCGGAGTAGACGGAATATCCCCAACGTTTTCTTTGAAAGTAAGCAGTCAGAGGCTTGGAAAATTCCACGGCCAACATGAGCTTGGCTTCCTGCCCGTCCTCACGTGTAAAACGGCGTACAACCTTAGCGTCAATGGTAACGGCGGATTCAAACCCCTCCGGCATCGTTCCGGGAGGAATACGGAAGCGGGCGCTCACCCGGTTTCCTTCCATCAAGTCCGCATCTTTCCCCAGTTCGATCAAGAGACCCGTTGCCGAGATATCGACCGCCCTGCCCCGGGTTCCCTCTTTTTTCCGCTTGCCCTCCGGCACGAGCAGTACTTCAAAGTCGGCCATATATCGCAAACTTAACATCCGCAGCTTGTTGATATACTCCGGATCAACATCTCCGTCCCCGGATCCCGCCAATTGCGAGCCTCTTCGGTCCGCGCTCTTGCGGACCTGTTCCGGATCGGGAACATACGAAAGCGTCCGCCGGTCCGTTCGAGTCATTGTTAATTTTTCTTCTTTATTTTCTTTTTTCTTAATGATCACTTGAGAAAACCCCAATCGCTATATTACAGGCTCCAGTAATGGAAGCCTTTGTGTTTGAACACGTTTTTGTCATAAATCCCTTTAATATCGATCATTGCCTTGGGCTGGTCGTCGCTGCACATGCTGTCGATTTCCATCGGACCCATTGAGGCAAAACAATCATGCGCCACAGCCACAACGACTATATTGAGTTCCTTCAGCGCCTCGGCTCCCGATAGCTCCACGCCATACTCCTCACACGCTTCCGCGGGGTCGACCAGCGGATCGAAGACAAGCGGTTCGACGCCGTACTCCTGAAGCTCCCGGATGATATCGATGACTTTGGAGTTGCGGATATCCCGGCAATTTTCTTTGAAGGCCAGCCCTAAAATGCCTACCTTCGTCCGGCTCAGATCCAGGCGTTCCCGAACCATCATTTTAATGATGTTTAATGCGATATATTTCCCCATGCCGTCATTGACATGTCGGCCGGCCAAAATGATTTTGGAATGATATCCGCTGTCTTCCGCCTTATACGTTAAATAATACGGATCGATTCCGATGCAATGTCCTCCGACCAGACCCGGACGGAAATTCAGGAAGTTCCATTTGGTCCCCGCCGCCCGCAGCACGGCATTCGTGTCGATATCCATCTCGTGAAACAGCATGGACAGTTCGTTCATAAAGGCGATATTGATATCGCGCTGGGCATTTTCAATGACTTTGGCCGCCTCGGCGACCTTGATCGTTTCGGCCCGGTGTACCCCGGCCTCAATGATCAGTTCGTACAACTTCGCAACGGTGCCCAGCGCCTCTTCGTCGCTGCCCGAAACGATCTTCACGATATTCTCCAGGCGGTGAACCGGGTCGCCCGGATTAATCCGTTCGGGTGAGTAGCCGACCTTGAAATCGGTGCCGCAGCGGAGACCCGATTGCGATTCGAGCACCGGCACGCAAACTTCCTCCGTCACTCCGGGATAGACCGTTGACTCGAAAACGACGAGCGATCCGGGCCTCATCTTTCCGGCGACCAGCGCGCTGGCCTTCTTCACGAACTGCAGGTCGGGGACGTTCCCGCTCTTGACCGGCGTCGGCACCGCCACAATGAAGCATCGCACCCCGTCAAGATCGGCCGGATCGGACGTAAATTTCACGCGGCAGTCGGATATGGCCTCGTCCCCCAGATCCCCCGTGACATCGATTCCCCGCTGATAACTCGCCACTTTGGCGACATTGACATCGAAGCCGATCACCTCGGCTTTTTTGGAAAAAGCGACCGCGATCGGAAGGCCGACATACCCGAGGCCGATGACCGCGATTTTTTCACGCCGATCGACGATATTTTCATATAGTCCAGTGTTCATATTCTTACTTCCCCGCTGTCCTAATTTTTTTGTTCCTTGATCAAATCCGCCATTTTCACAAACGTATAGCCTTTGCCTTCCAGACTGTCGATCAACCTTGGCAGAGCTTCAATCGTATGAATGTCATCCAGCATATGAAGCAGGATCACGCTGCCCGGCTTCGTCTGCGTTAAGGCGCCGTTCACGATATCGTCGGCGCTGTTGGAGGCATCCCAGTCGAGCATCGTCACATCGTACATCGCGATGTCCGGATAGCCTACCGCCGCGATCGCTTTGGCTCTTTCGTCGTCGACTACACCGGTAGGCGGGCGGAAGAGCATAACCGGCTGCTCTTGAATCGCGTCGGTGATCACCTGGTGCGCCTTGACAATATCCTTCTGCAGTTCTTCGGCCGTCAGGGAAGTGACCACCGGGTGGCTGTAGGAATGGTTGGCGACATCATGCCCTTCCTCCACCATCGCCCTGGCCAGATTCGGGTTGGTTTCTACGCCTTTTGCCCGCAGGAAGAACGTAGCGTGCACGCCCTTCTCGGCCAGGATGTCGAGAATTTTCGTGACGGTTTTGTCGCTCCCCCAATCGTCGAAGGTGAGGGCTATATGTTTCTTGGGAGTGTCCACCTGGTAGATGAGACGATAGTCCGCCTTTTGGTACTCGGGGTTGATGCGCGCCGCATCGTAACCCGGAATCTGCTCGAGCGGCTTTCGTACGCCGCCGCCGCTGACGAGCTTGTCCAGCGTAACCAGCTTATATCCGACCTCGTCCGCCGCCGCGGCGATAAAGGGAATCGACGCGATCACTTCCGGATTAATGTCGGTGTTCAATGAGATAATGCCGCCCCGGTGGATATATTTTTTCACATAGTCGCCAATCTCCTTGGCGCTCTTCATATCCCGGTCCTTCGGGTTGATATTGTAGCTGACCACCGCCTTCATGCCGAGCTGGGCCGCCACCAAAGGCAGATCCGCGGGATAGTCCCCCGAGCGGGTGCGCACATATTTCGGGCGCGTTCCGGTTTTCTCTTCGATCACGTCGCTGGCCAGCTTGACCTCTTTGTAGATTTGCTGGTAGTTCAGCTTGTTCATGTCCAACTGGTTTAATGTGTTGTTCTCAATCTCATGCCCGCCGGCCAAGATCGCCGCGGCAATATCAGGTTCCTCCGCAACCCGTATGCCGGGAAGAAAAAAGGTCGCCTTCACCTTGTATTTGTCCAACTGAGCCAGCAGTTTCGTCATTGTGTCTCTATCCCCCATCCCGTTAAACGTCAGGGATAATTCCTTCTTGGCCGTGTATACAAAAGGGAGTTCCAGACTCTTTCCGCCGGTATACTTCTCGACAACCTCCGTCGGCTTCACGACAGGCTGATCCGAACCCTTTCCGGTCTCCGCCGAACATCCCGCCAACAGAATGAAGAAGGCCGAGATCATCACTCCCGCTTTGCGCAGCGGCCGTTTCATTACTTCCATCTTTCCTTAGCTCCTTTAAAAATCGTAAATAAACATAGTATAATAGGAATTTCCTCACAGCACCAAGATTATTTTTCTAGTAAAATAGCCCCACTATTACAATACCTCATTCTTCTTTACAATTTCTATACAAACTAAGAGAATTTTCGGGCAAAAGAAAAGCGCTCCCCAGGAGAGGAAAGGTCTCCTTTGGGGAACGCTCGGTGTCAAACTACTTTTTGAGTGCCATTCTTCTCTTAAGCAACAAGCCTAGAGCAATCAAGGAAACCCCGGCCAATTGCACCGGCAAAGCGCTCTCTTCACCGGTTTTCGGCAGCACTTTCACGCCACTGCCTTTCTGACCGGCATCAACTCCGGCTTCACCGCCTGAATTTCCTAATGAGCTATTTTTGCCGTCTTGCTTCGTATCCTGATCAGGTTTTTGATCCGGCCCGGTGGTATCTCCGGCAGAACCGTTACCTGTGCCTGGAGCCTCCGTATTTCCTTGATCATTATTGTTTCCTCCGTCCCCATCTTCCGCAGGAGGGGTTGAAGGATCATTCGGCTTATTCGGTTGCGAAGGGGTTTGCGGTTGGCTGGATCCGCCTTTGTTTCCGGATTTTCCGCCACCGCGGTTTCCGTTATTGCCGCCAGAGTTTCCTGGGTTTCCGGGAACCTGCGGCTTTTTGACGTTGGGAATAGGGAGTATGAATTTGCCGTCCACCAGCTCGGTGCTCGAACCGATCGTTACGGGACGCTCGGTCGCATCGAGCAGATAGCCCGCCGGTGCCGCCGTTTCCTTAAGGATATACTCCCCGTATCGAAGATTCGGGAACACCGCCACACCATAAGTATCCGTTGTCACCGTCAACGGGTCCCTCAGCTTTGCGGCATCCTGGAGTACGAAGGTCGCTCCGGCCAGCTTCTTGGAAACATCGTCCTTGTCGACCTTGACGATTTCCAGTGAAGCGACAGGGTCAGGCTGTTTTTCATTCTCCACCGTTAACGTCACGATGGATTCCTTGTCGATGGCGATTTTACGCTCCGTGGGGTCCAGTACATAACCTGCAGGAGCCTCGATCTCTTTCAGGGTGTAATCCCCAAAGGTAAGTCCGTTAATCCGTGCACGCCCTGTTTCATCCGTCGTCAAGACAATCGGGTCTTTTTGCTTACCCGCATCCTGCAATTGGAATTTGGCCCCTGCCAGTCTTTTCGAGGTATCCTCTTGGGCCACTTTCTGGATTTCCAAACCGCCGAGCGGAATGTATGGGATTTTTTCGTTAGGTACCGGGAGCACTTTCACGCCGCCTGTGCTTTGCACCTCTTTATCGATTTTCACCGTTAGAGGAGCCGTCAGCGGTTCATAGCCCGCCGGCGCTTGAAGCTCGGTCAGCGTATAGGTGTCGTAAAGCAGCTTGGTGAACGTAATTTTCCCGTCCGCTCCGGTTTCTTTTACTCCGATCGATTCGCCCTTGCTGTTTTTCAGCTCAAACTTGGCGCCGGGCAATACCGTGTCCGGTCTGTCCTTGTCCACTTTCGTGATTTCCAGACCGCCGCGAACGCCAGAGCCGGTACCGGAACCGGAGGATAAGCGAATTTCAATCTCCTTCCCCGTTTCCCGCGTACCTACCGATACACCGTCTCCCGTAAAGTTCACTTGGTTCGTGATCTTTTCTTTGTCGACGGATACGGCGATTTCCGACTGATATTTCAGGATATAGGCCGTTTCGATGGCCTTGGGAAGAATCACTTCGAAGCTCTTCAATTCACCCGAATCATCGGTGTGAAGCACAACATCATAGTCCTTGCCTTTTTCCTGAAGCTTAGCGGCCGAAACGTTGCCATTTGCATCCACTTTACCTTCGTACAGCTCGAAAGTTTCCGGCTTCACGATTTGATTGGCACTTGGCGTATCGATGATTTTCGGATTCTCGACGTAGGATTGACCTTCGTTGATTTTGATTTGCCAAAAGATTTTGTCGGCGTCTTTGCCGGCGCCGCGTTCACCGGTCTTGCTGACATATACTTCGCCGTGCGGGATTGTTACGGTATGGCCCCAATTCCATTTTGCTCCGCCTTCCCCGCTCAATGCAGCGACGTTCGGTATTTTGTCCGCCACCAATGTGTTATCAAGCTTCGTTTGGAAGGTAATCCAGTAGGGTTCATGGATGTTTCCAAAATCGAGCTGAATCTGGCCGTTGGTGGTATCAACCTTTTTATTAGTGAGATCGACTTCCGAACGTTGCAAAGGATCGCCGTTTTCCTGAACAGACATTTGGTAGACTTTTAGTGAATCCTCGACCAAAGTTTGATTTTCCAGCAGAGGATCCTTAAAGATCGCACTATCTACTTTGAACCCATTGTAATTGGCATAGATTGTCCAGGTTAATTTCTTGGTTTGAGGATCATAGCTGCCTGTCTTGGCACCGTTGTTCTTGGTATAGGGGTTAGGATCAAAAGAATCACTCAAAGTTTGATAATCAGCTGTCTTTTCCGCCCAGTCTAATTTAGCATTGTTCCCGAACTCCGATTTACTAGGATCAAACGCAGTCTTATAAGTGATCACGTATTCTTCGGAGAACTCTCCCGAGAAGCTTAGCTTAAAACCCTGATCAACTGCTATACTACTATCCAAGCTATGGGGTATTACATTTCCGGATTTAGAGGTTACCTTAAGTTCACTTGGAATCAAGGTCAATCCTCCACCTGTGAAGTTGTCATCGATAACTAGGTCCGTCATTTTCTGAAGGTCACTGTTAACAACGATTTTCCAGGTAAGTTCCTTGGTAGCATAATTTGTAGCGGACTTTACAAGGCTCTTAGTTCCGATCCCGCTGCTAAAGGTTTGAGATGCGGACTTCTTGGTTTCTTCCCCTTTGTATGTCGTGGATACTACATTCGTGACCTTAACATTATCGTATACCCTTGATTTGTATTTAGTCTTGTATTTAATCGTGTACCCTGAATTTATGCCTGAATTGAATTTCAATTTGAAACCGTTTTGGCCCGGAGCCAGATCATCGGGTTTTGTTACTTCAAATTTGCTTTTGTCCACTTCCCCGGCTCCAACCTGAGTAACGATGAGGTCTCCAACCAAATCCATGGTGTCAGGAAATCGGTCCACAATAAACGCCTCGGCCTCAATGATAGGTTTTTCCCCGTGATTATAATCAATCGTCCATTCCACCGTCTGATTGACCGGATCATAATTACCGGCTTTTTTTGTCACCAGTTCCTTACGTTGAATGGTAACATCATCGGAGGCACTCACAGTGGTAGAGTTGCTCTTTAACGTGGCTGTATTATTGAAATAGGTTTCTTTCTCATCGATCACGTCCGTTTTAAAGCGAATCCGGTATGCCGAAGTAACCTCAGCATCGTTAAATTTGATGCTAAAAGCGGAACCATCCGGTTCGGCTGCCACTGTGTAGCTCCCGTCCGCAGGGGAAACCTCGCTCCCTTCGCCCGGTGCCCGGTCAATGTTCAGGTTAAGTCCGTAAACCTTGATGCTGGTCTTATCCAACTTAAGTCCAGCAGGAATTTGATCCGAAATCTCAGGAGCGTTCAGTTTTTTAGCATCTGTGTTAACATCCAAGGTCCAATCAATATACTTTTCCCCAGTTGGCGTACCTTGCTTTACTAACGGCTTCCCGCCAAACGGCGCAAATTTAACCTTTGTTACCTGGTCCCCTCCACGTATCGGGAAGGTGATGGGTACTTCGATGCTTCCTTTAATCTCAGTCTTGCTGAATTCGGTGTGCATCTCCATGGTGCCCCGAACTTCCGAGTTATCCACCTGATCATTGAAGACCACCGTTACGTGACCGTTCGTTTCAACGGTAAACTCCCCAATGCTGCTGCCGTCATCAATGAACAGCGGCTGGGTAAACCCACTGTAAATTGTGAATTCCTTAGGGATGTCAAATTCAAACGATTGGCCGCCTGTATAGCCGTGTCCGTTCTCCAATGACCATTCATATTCAATTCGAACGGGATCCCCGGGCTTGGAAAATCCTTCACGGCTCGGATTGTACACCGCATCGATCACGGTGTTGTTTTGGTCCAGGAGCCTAACCTTGGTGATCATGCTCTCTTTGCCGACAGCCATCAACGAAACCGGTCCATAGACCGCATCCGTTACCGTTGCCGCATCCCCCGGAGGGAAAGCATTCGAATCCGCGCTGGCCGTCGGCATCCACGCTCCAAACACCGTTTGAAGCAGAAGAACCCAGGCCATCGCTATGGCAATCATTCTTTTCTTCATTGGGTTACTTACTCACCTTCTTTTTTATTTTTTTTTCAAGGATCAAACGAAGTTTGTTTTTCCTGACCCCTCCTATCAGGTTTGTTGTATAAAAAGTCACAATAAATATACTAGTTCCTGGTTCTGAACAAATTCTCTACAATACTCCACATATTTCTCAACAAGCTTCTCGACAAAAAAAGAGCGCCTTCCGGCACTCTTAAAACTTGCTCCTAGTATTGGAGACTGCTATTAGGTTCGTCTGCCGGCGGCCAGCCTTGTTTTAATAAGCCGCGCAGGAGGGTGCTGCTTATTTTGAAACTTGTCGCCTCGGTGTGGCGAGTTGGATCCGGCGTGCCCCATTTCCCTAACCGCCGTCGCATGAGCAGCCTTGCAAGAAAGACGAAAATTAACGCTAACGGTTGCCACAGCCGTTATTTGTCCTGAAAACGCCGATTTCCCATTCTAACGGTCATCACGGCGCTTATTTTCGCACAAACAGGCTGTTAAGGCGAGTATCCAGGGGAATAACGGCGCTCACGACCGTTAGAATTTCGAAAGGGCTACTTTTCGTTAAATAGCGGCTGCTACAGCCGTTAGACTCCTCCCAGGCGTTAGTACCAGCCGGAAAGCCTGACCTTCTGCAGGAATTCATACTCGATTATATCAATGCAGGTAAGTCTTCATCAAGGAGAATCAAGAGGCGATACCGCTGTGTGCCCTAACCTGAATCGGCTCTAAACCTTCCGGACTGCCTCCCGAGCTTGGCACCAGGCTTCATACCAGTCGGTGATATATTTGCTCGGCGTTACATCCAATTCCTCTTTCAAAATGTATTGAAGCTCTTTATATTGCTGCTCGACCAATACGGAGTTTTGCGCAGAAGCATAGATCTTCATAAGCTCAAAATAAGTTCGTTCTTCCTGCGGATATAGAGATCTCAAACGTTGGTAGCAAGAGACCGCCTTATCCCAAATTTCCTGCTGCTGGTACCATTCCGCGATCGCGAAAGAAACGCCCAGCCCTTGCTCCTTTAAGCGCTGACATTCGCTCTCGGTCCACCAGTACCCGTATTCCTGCAAATAATCCCCTGAATAAAGCTTCATCGTATCTATGTAATCTTCCAAGGAGACCTCGCTGATCGGGGGGAGCTTGCCGATCCGTTCCTCCCACTCCTCGATGTCCAGCCGGACTCCCGTCAAGCTTAAAATATACCCTTCGGTGGTATTTGTAATTTGAATGTATTTCGCATATGGCTTTAACGTTTTACGAATATGATAAACCGCGGTATAGAGCTGCGAATAAACTTTGTCCAGCTCATATTCGGGCCACAACAAGTCGGTCAAGGTAGATTTGCGAACCAACTGCCCGCGATGCTGAAGCAGATACAAAAACAGTTCCTGCGCCTTCGTTGTCCGCCACTGGAGCAAGTGTTGCCCCTCCTCTGCGGCGATACTGAACTGTCTGAACAAGTTCAGGCGAAGATCTTGAGCCGATTCCGTTTCAGCCACAGATGGCTGCTTCAGAGACAAGCTGTCCCGGACACGCGACAAGGTTTTTGAAAGACGCTCCAGACGTACCGGCTTCACAATATAATCCAGTGCATTGAGCTCAAAGGCTTTGACGGCAAATTCGTTGTAAGCCGTTACGAACACAACGGCAAGCTCCGGCTTGGCCTCCAAAATTTGTTCGGCCATTTCGATACCGCTTATCTCCGGCAGATGGATATCCAAAAAAGCTACATCCGCCTGATTTTGCAGCAAAAACCGCTTCCCCTCAAGGGGATCGGTAAACTTCCCGACGATGTCGGCAGAGATATCCGTGATTTTCGCGATTTGCCGCTCCAGGTAATCCAAAGCCAATTGTTCATCATCCACAATGACTACTCTCATAGATTTAACTCCTCAATCGCTTTGAGTGTATTGCACTTACATGGCTTGCTTACTAAGAAGGATAACATAATTAACTTCAACAAAGAAGCCTCGAACCTGCTACGTCCGAGGCGAACCATTCTCCTTCTACCTTACATCTCCTTCATCGGGGCCGGTGGAATCGAGGCTTTCGGGGCGCTCCGCTTCGCGTACGGACTGCCTTTTCCCGCGCTTCTTCCGCAGTGGGACATAAATGGCCACGATCAATGCGGCGATCAGGATAACCGGCAAGGCGCCGGCAATGACGATGACGACCCATTGCAAGATCATCGAAATCACCTTCATACTGCCGTTCAACGCTTGTTCGGCGCGCTGCAGGAGCGGAGCCTGCTCTTTTTCAAGCTTGGTTGCGGCGTCATCCAACGGTTGAAAAACCCGAATCTCCACCGTGGAGAACGCCACGTGATTATCGATAAACCGCATGCGCCCCTTGATTTGTTCGATTTCAGTCTGTATCCGCTCCAGTTCGTTGGCGAACTGAACCAATTGCTCGGTTTTGGTGGCCTCATTCATAAACTTCAGATAGCGCGCCTCCATCGCCTGCTTCACCTTGAGCCGGGACTCCAGATCCACATACTCTTCGGAAACATCCTGCCCGTGAATACTTTGCTGGAAAGATTCGGATTTCAACTTTCCAAGCTCATCGAGAAAGGAAGAGAACCCGCTGGCCGGAACCTTTAGAATGAACGTGCCGCCTCGCTCGCTGCCGGACTGGTTGTCGGAAAATTCAACAATGTAACCTCCAGTCAATGTGACCAGACTGCGGATATCCAATTGAACCTTATTGAAATCTTTCACTTCGAGGGTCACATTCGCTTCGTAGATCAGCTTCTTGTTAAGACCCGTTTCCGAACTCGACGCCTGAAACCCGCCGCCAGCCCCAGCCGAGGAAGAGTAAGAGTCCGCGGCCTTCTCACCCGGCCGAACCGCCGTTTCCGCCTCACTCCCCTCCACCCCGCCATCTGCGGGACTCTTTTCATCCATCACCGCCTTATCTTCTGCGGTAGCAACCGACATCTCTTCCGCCGCATAGCCGCCGGCTCCGCCGGGATCGGCCGAACTGGCATTGCCGGCCGAATTGTGGGCGCTCCCGCAGCCTCCCAACAGCATCGCCAGCACAAGACTTAAAGCAACTGCGCAACTGCCCCATCGTTTCATTTCAATCGCCCCCTGAAATGGATTCGTCAGGAAATCCGGTTGAATCGCGGCGGCTCATCTTTATAAGTTTCTATGACAGCGATCAACCGATCCTGATTACCTGACGTTTCCAGAGGCTGGAAGGTTGCCGGAAAATCCCTAATCTTAATCTATCAGATTGCTTTCCGGAACGGTTTCCGATTCCGTCTTCTTGGTGACTGCAAGCTTACGAATCCGGCGCTGCCCCACTTCCCGAACGGCAAAGATATAGCCGTTATACTCCAGTTGCGGCTTTTCCTGCGTCGTCGGAATCCGTTTCAGTTGACCGATCATAAACCCGCTCAAAGTATCGAAGTCCTCAACCGGGAGGCTGATTCCCAGCAGCTCCTGCGCATCGTGAAGCGACACCGTTCCCCGGAAAAGATAGCTGCCCTCCTGCAATTGCTCGTATTCCGCCTCTTCTACATCATGTTCGTCATAGATATTACCGACGATTTCTTCCAACAAATCCTCCATCGTGACAATCCCGGCCGTCCCACCGTATTCATCGACGACGACCGCCAAATGAATCCGGTTTTGCTGCAGATCTTCAAACAATTCATTCGTCTTCATGGATACCGGGACGAAATAAGGCCGGGTTAACATCGAACGCAAATCCCACAAACGAGGTTCCGCCTGCTTCAGATAACGGATCAAATCCTTCACATGCAACACCCCGATCACGTTATCGATCGTGTCCTCGTATACCGGGAAACGGGTGTATTGTTCCCGGTCCGCCAGTTCAGCCACCGTTTGTAAATCGGCATCCACCGGCAAAGCAACCACATCGATCCGATGGGTCATAATGTCGGAAACGTTCATATTGTCAAAATCGAAAATATTGTTAATCATCAGTTTCTCACTGGCCTGTATCGTCCCGAGCTCGGTTCCGGTATCCAGCATCATCCGGATCTCTTCTTCGGATACTTCTTCATCCTTCGCGTTGGGGTCTATTCCGAACAGACGAACGAGCAGATTGGTGGATAACGTAAGCATTTTGACAAAGGGGGCCGTGGCTTTTGAAAGCACATATAGCGCGTTTACCGCAAACATCGCCATGCCCTCCGCCTTTTTCATCGCTACCCGCTTGGGTACCAGTTCTCCGAGAACAAGTTGAAAATACGAGAGAAACAAGGTGATGATGACGAGTGAAATGGTACTTAAGACCGTTGGCGACAGCGGTACTCCACGCTCGATGAGAAACGCCGCCAGATCCCCCGCAAAGCTGTCTCCCGCATAAGCGCTGGCAAAGAAGCCGGCCAGCGTAATCCCGATTTGAATCGTGGCCAAAAACCGGCTGGGCTCTCCCAGCAGTTCAACCAGTTTTTTCGCCTTCTTATGCCCCTGCTGCGCCATCAACCGGATCTTATTATCGTTCAGTGAAATCAACGCGATTTCCGAGGCGGCAAAAAAAGCATTGATCAGGATCAAAATGAAAATAATGATAAGTTCAAACAAAAGAAAACACCTCCAAATTTATGGAACGCTTTAAAACGCAAAAAGGCACAACCCGACGTCAAATTAGACGCAGGTTATGCCTGGTATGCCTGGATAATATTATTTCCCTGATCAGGGTTGGGGTTGTTACTGTCCGGGTCGTCCGTATCGCTCATCGTAACTAAACCTCTTTCCGAATATTAAAATATATTATAAAGAGCCGATTATCGGGGTGTCAAGCTTTTGCAATTCGAGCCCTCCCAACCCGGTAGATGAGCGGCGGATTCACTCTCCCCTTTGAAGCAGAATGGCGGCGTTATGTCCGCCAAAACCGAAGGAATTCGAGAGGCCGATGTTTAATTGGGCCTGACGGGCAACGTGCGGGACATAGTCCAGGTCACACGCCGGGTCCGGATGATCGAGATTGATCGTTGGCGGAATTACGCCTTCTTTCAAGCTTTGGATCAAGGCGATGGCCTCTACCCCTCCGGCGGCACCGAACATATGGCCGGTCATCGATTTATTGGCCGTAACCGGAGTGCGGGCGGCCTGCTCGCCGAACAACTTCTTAAGCGCGGTCGTTTCCGCCAAATCTCCGACCTGGGTCCCCGTGGCATGGGCGCTGACGACATCCACGTCCGCCGCCGAAATGCCGGCCGATTGCAGCGCCCGTTTCATCGCCAGGAAAGCCCCTTCCCCTTCCGGATGCGAGGCCACGACATGATAGGCGTCCGAACTGGCACCGTAACCGATAACCTCGGCATGGATGCGGGCACCCCTGCGCCGGGCATGGTCAAGCGACTCCAGGACAAGGAGGCCCGCTCCTTCGGCCATGACGAAACCGTCCCGCTCCGCATCGAACGGACGGCTGGCCCGCTCCGGCGCCTCGTTCCGCTTCGACAGGGCCGTTGCGTTGCCGAAGCTGGCGAGGGACAGCGGATGCACCGCCGCTTCGGTCCCTCCGGCGATGATCACGTCGGCCTCGCCGCTTCGGATCAGGCGGAGCGCTTCTCCGATCGCCGTATTGCCGATGGAACAAGCCGTGACGGGGGACAAGGTCGGCCCCATGGCACCGTACCTGATACTGATCTGCGCGGCGGCCATGTTGGAGATCATCATCGGCACGAGACTCGGGCTGACGCGGCCCGGACCGCGCTGCTGATAGGCCTCCATATTGTCCGTCAGCGTCGTGATACCGCCGATTCCGGTGCCGACATATACCCCGAAGCGCTCCCGGTCGATCCGCTCGGGATCAAGTGCGGCGTCCCTCACCGCCTGTTCCGCGGCATATACGGCGAACTGGACGAAGCGGTCCATCTTTCTCGCGTCCTTACGCCCAAACAGGGCTTCCGGATCGAAGTCCCGCACAATTCCCGCGATTTTTGTCCCGAAACCGGACACATCAAAATGATCGATAACGGAAATGCCGGAGCGTCCCGCTTTCAGCCCGTTCCAGAAAAGTTCAACATCATGGCCCAGCGGCGAAACGATTCCCATGCCGGTCACAACAACTCTTTGCATTCGTTTGTGCCTCCTCATAAAGTCCCGTCCCATTCTTGGATCGGGAGCCGTTTGTCCCTATTGTACCCTTTGTTTATCCTATTACAAGTTTTTGGTTATCCTAGTATAATTGATAATACAATAAGAACAGGAGGTCTTTCGCATGCATAATGATCCCCGACTTAAGGCGTTATCGGATTTCCTGAAAAGCCAAAGGTCCAAACTGCATCCGGCCGCGGTCGGTTTGCCGCCGGGCGCGCGGAGGCGGACTCCCGGACTGCGGCGTGAAGAAGTCGCCCAGTTGGCCGGGGTCAGTACAACGTGGTATACCTGGCTGGAACAGGGCCGGGATATCAAGGTTTCCGCCGTCGTTTTGGACGCCATAGCCGGAGCGCTCCGGCTGAATAGCGATGAGCGTAAGTACTTGTTTGATCTGGCGCTCGATAACGGCTTTCATCCCGAGCTTGCCCCGGGGCGGGAGGCCGAGATCAGTCCGTCGCTCAACAAAATCCTCGAAGAGCTGAAATTTTGTCCTACGCTTATTTCCGACCGTCACTGTCATATCGTAGGCTGGAATACAGCCGCTTCCCACGTGTTTCTGAACTTTGAACAGGTGCCCGAAGCCGAGCGCAATTTAATCTATCTTCTGTTTCGCAAAAAAGAGCTGCGTACGCTTGCCGTGAACTGGGCCCAATTTGTTCGGGGATTTTTGGCGATTTTCCGCGCCTACTACGGTCAATATGTGGCCGATCCCTGGTACTCGGCTTTTATCGGGCGGATGTCGGGGGAATTCCCCGACTTTGAGGAGCTGTGGAATCAGAGTGAAGTGAGTGCGGCTCCCGAAGTTATGATCGAATTCCGCCACGCCCGGGCCGGAAAAATGCTGTTTAATCTGTCCTCCCTCCAGGTCCAAGGGGAATCCGACCTCAGGATGAGCATTTACACCCCTGCCCCACAAACCGCTACGGAGACGAAGCTCAGAAAACTGCTGGAGGGGTAAAGCCGCGACAGCGAAACAGGCAAAAAAACAGCGTTCCCCATTCAAGCGGGGAACGCTGTTTTTCCTATCTACCCCGGTGCTTCTGCTTCGCTTTCAGCACCTTTTGCTCGCGCTTGTACGCTTGCTGACGTTCACGCTCGTCCCGGCCGAGACTTTTCCGCTCCTTCTTGCGAAGCAGCAGTTCTTCCTTCAAGGCCTCCTGCGCAAACGTCGAGATTCCTCGACGGTTCAACTCACGAGCAGCCAGGCGGGCCAGCCGTTTCGGATTGACTCTGCGGGCACCGGTATCGAGTTCCCCTTCCACGCCTCTCGAACGCGACAGCACATCCGCAACGCGGGACAGCTCTTGAATCACAAACTGAAAAATCTCGGGATCTTTCGGCTCGGACCCAAAAATATGCCGATACGCTTTCAACTGCCCTCCAATGGTCTCCTCCACCACGCCAACCCAAAACTGTCCCTCAAAATAAACCGTCAACTTCATGGTAAATCCCCCTCTTATTATGCATCGAAGCGCCGGACATCCCGAGGGGGGAAGGTTACTGACACGGCAAAAAACCATGCTTCTGGACTACCAACCAGAATGTGTTTTTGCGCTCCGGGTTTCAGTATAGCAAATCTTGCGGGATTTCGGCATCACTCTTCAGGAAAAAGCGGTGTCGATAAGTAACGTTCGCCCGTATCCGGCAGAAGAACGACGATATTCTTCCCCGCGTTCTCCGGGCGTTTCGCAAGCTGAAGCGCGGCGAAAGCGGCCGCACCGGACGAGATGCCGACAAGCAAGCCTTCGGTCCGGGCGAGCAGTCGGGAAGTCGCGAAGGCATCCTCATCTTTTACCGGGAAAATCTCGTCCACGACCTCGCGGTTGTAATTTTGCGGCACAAAGCCGGCCCCGATGCCCTGAATCTTATGGAATCCGCGCGCTCCGCCCGACAGCACCGGCGATTCATGGGGCTCCACAGCCACGATTTGCACCTTGGGATTTCTTTCTTTCAATACCGCTCCCACGCCGGAAATCGTCCCTCCGGTTCCTACGCCGGCCACGAATATATCGACCTTGCCATCCATATCGCTCCAGATTTCCTCCGCGGTGGTCCGTTTATGTATTTCCGGGTTGGCCGGATTCTCAAACTGTTGGGGAATAAACGCATTTGGCGTCCCATTGGCCAGTTCCTCAGCCCTGCGGATCGCTCCCCCCATGCCTTCCGCGGCCGGCGTCAGCACCAGTTCGGCACCCAGCGCCACAAGCAGCTTTCTCCGTTCGATGCTGAAGCTTTCGGGGAGCGTAATAATCAGCTTATAGCCGAGAGCCGCCGCGGCGAAAGCCAGCCCCACGCCGGTATTTCCGCTCGTCGGCTCGATAATGACCGAACCGGGCTTCAGCAAGCCGCGTTCCTCGGCATCCTTGATCATGGCAAAACCGATCCTGTCCTTTACGCTGCCCGCCGGATTAAAATATTCCAGCTTCGCGACAAGCCGGGCATCCGCCTTGGAAGCGGCGGAGAAATTGTTCAATTCCAGCATCGGCGTATTTCCGATCAGATCCGTTAAATTTTTGGCGATATTCGACAACATTCATCCCTCACTTTTTATAGTTCAACAATTCCACTTTAACACCCGCAATTGGGGATGTAAATTTGGAAACCAACTCCTCGTCCGTCCAATCTGTCAAATCCAGCAACCGAAGGTAAGGATCCCCTTCCAATCCCAGCAAGGAAGCAAAGGCCGGCTCGGTCTTGAAGCCCCGCTGTTTGAGCTGAATCACCGCCCGCTTGAAATCCTCGCCGAAGAGGCGCAGCACCCGGGCTTCCGCCATCATATGCCGATACCCGTTTTGCTGGTGGACGGGGATCGGCTGCGCAAACACTTCAACAGGCCAATTCCCGCAATTAAAATTGGCCTTGAGTCTTTCTACCCCATGCACCCGCCGGCGGGTAAGCGTAAAACCCGGAAAGTGGCCGAAGCGCCGACGTACATGATCCGCGAAACGATGAAAATGAAAAACTTCACAAATGAGATCAAGGTCACTGCCCGGAATTTGGAGATCAAGCGGAACCGTCCCGACGAGAACCGGATGATAATCTTTCAACATTTCGCAAAGACCGTACCGTTGGATCAAGTGGTAAACTTCCTGCTGAACGGGAGTTCCGCCCATTAAATAATCAAGGTCTTTGCCGTCCGGCAAGGCCATGAAACCTCCTCCTCCGGATGCTTATTCAAGTTAGTCCAATCGAACCTCATGACGGTTCCCCCTGGTTTCAAATAACCATAGAACCTGCTCCAGCGTATTGCGTTCTCGGGAAAGAGGAGGAAGCCCATCCTTGGAAAAAAAGCCGACCTCCATCGTCTCCATGCCCGCCTGGGCTTCTCCGCCCGTCTCTTCGCACAGAATAAACATTTTATAAACATGCCATGGCGCAGGAGGATGGTCATGGAACTTCTTATCCAGTACGCCCAGCAGGCGTACTGGCTCCACGATCAGACCGGATTCCTCCCGGATCTCCTTGACGGCCACCTCTTTCGGCGATAAACCGACATCCGCCCAGCCCCCGGGCAAAGCCCAATCCCCATCCAGCTTTTCCCGGACGAGCAGGATGCGCTCATCGCGAAACACGACCCCGCGGACATCCACCTTCGGCGTCGCGTATCCGCTTTCCCCGGCAAACAGCGATTTCACCCGCTCCTTTTCAACGCCGGTATATTCGCTTAGAATTTCCACGCTTAAGTCGCGCAGCATTTCAAAACGCTCCAAATCATACATATCCTTGGAATAAGCAAGCCCGGCCTGGCTGATCGCCTGAATTTGCTTCGCCCATTCCAGCCATTTCAGTTGCATCGTTCAGTCCCCTCTCACGAAAAAGATATAATCCGTTGCCGGCGGGGCAATCTCCGCCATCCTCAGGGAAGCGGCGATTTGTCCCCGATGATAGCTGCCGTGAAGCGCAACATGCGTCAATATATCTTCGATCGATGTAGCGAACGACTCCCCGTTGCTTGTTCGGTAATGAATCTGTTCCTTCAGCTTCCCGTCATTCACTGCGGCCATAAATTGCCGGAATCCTTCGATGTTCTCCTCCGCAAGCTCGGTGTAATGCTCGATCTTTCCCTTTCCGGCGGACCAGAGGGGCCCTGCCTTTCCTTCCGCTCCCTGCAGTCTGGCGAGCCACGTTGCTTCCGCCGCCAAAATATGGCCAAACAGTTGAAAAGGGCGTTCCGGCAACGATTCCTCCTCTTGAAGCGCATTCACGATTTTCCGGTTGGCCCAGGCCATATGCCTAAACATCCGAAGCAGCTGCATTTTGACAGGAGAGCCTTCCTCCAGGCTAGCCCGCTCCCGCTCCAACAGTTCTTCTCTGGCTCCGATCAGCCAGGAATGCACCAGCTTCATTTGCTCCCTCCGCTCCCATACCTGATTAAGATAGGTAAGTACGGCACCGTTCAACTGCAAATCATCCACCAGGCGGCGAATCTCCTGGAGATAGGCATGTTCGCCGGGCAAATCCCAGGCCACCTTATCGGCGATAAAGACCACTTTGTCAAACAGGGAGGCCTGAGGCTTTAACGTGGTATGGCATTCAATGGCCTGCAAGATGTCTGTGTCCCGGATCCCGAAGATCGCTTCAGCCATAGCCCGGGACAGCTTCTGGTGCAGAATGCGGGGATAACGCAGTTCTTCCTCCAGCACCTTAACCCCGCTCAGCTCGGCCACCTGAGGCATCAAGCCGACCGGGATAACGTTGCTGATATCATGTAACAGAGCGGCTTGCTCCGCTTTCCGGGCATCGGCGCCGTAAAGCCGGGCAATGCGGACCGCTTGGGAGGTTACCTTCAGCGTATGGTCCCAGGTATCCTGGTCTTTGTGCAGCTTAAAAAAGGTGCCGACATCCTGAAGCAGGCTTCCTGTCAACTCCAAACCTGCCGAGAAAGCTCTCACTCCGGTTTGCGGCACACGATTTTCTTGACTCTCCATATTGGCCTCCTCTTCTTCCCAAAACAAATTAGGCTATGTCTTTTAATTTAGCATATTTTGCTAATGATGTTTAGGAAGAATCGCGGGCTTATCGGGTCGAGGACCCGAAATCGGTAATATGCAAATCGATATCAAAGGTCACCGGAACCTCGGTAAACACGTCATCCCATCGGTCTTTTACTTTTTCCCAGGTTTTGGGGGACTGAATGCGCAAGCTCTCCCCGAAACCGGCGACCTCCACTTCATATTGGGATTGCATTTTGCCCATAAGTTCGTGAAGCATCACCTTCAGCCTTTCTTCCAACAGCTCCTCCACCTTGTCCATAAACTCCTGTTTGGACGGGTTCTCCTGAATATCCCAATTTTCGATCAATCGCCCTTCGGATTTGATCTCAACATGAAAAGAAATGTCGTCGCCCTTCACTTTCGCCTTTCTCTTACTCTTCATGGATTCAATTTCATAAACAATCGGCTCCCCGCGCCAGTCATACGTTTTTAAGGCTCCGCCTTGTCCGTTGCCCTGAATCCAGGATATACTCTCCACATCGGTCTGACTCAACGCACCGATCCATTTTCCGCTGTGTCCTTTGATGATGCCGGCACCCGAAAACTCCAATTCGCCGTTGGCGGAAATAACATTTTGCAGCACAAAACTTTGCCGGCTGCTCAGCATGGCATTGAGGCTGGTTAAGTTCACGCCTTTCATGATTTTGTTCGTTCTGAAGCGGTTCTGCAGAAAGTCCCTCATTTGCTGGGCAGGTACCGTACCTGACGTATTTTTTTCAAACGTATCGAGCGCCCGCCCTTCGGTCAAAAAGACAACACAGCTGGGCCGGATATCATTGTCCCTGAGCACGAAATCCATGATCGAATCAATCCCGTGCTTTTGCAGAAGCCGGGTCGAAACGACGAGCGTCTTGAGATGGTGGCCGATGACGGCCCGTTCCCGGCGGATCGAATAGGTCCGCATGATCTCAAACAAAGAGTCCCCGGTTTCCGTTGTGTTTAAAAATTCGGGCGCCTTTCCTTTCGACGACTTGTCCTGATTATTCCCGAGAGAATGAGCGGGCACGATCTGAATGGTTGTGGTAATCTCGTTTTTTTTGTCATAGGTGGCACCTTTTCGTTCCAGTTCCTGTTCCAACGGGGTCGGTTCCCCGACATCCAGAGCCAAGCCCACGTACATACTCAAATCCTCGATTTCTTTACTGCTCCAACAACCGCTTAATAGCGCGATCAATGCAACAGAAAGGAATCCCAGTCGTATCGAACGCCTACACATTCTGCTTCAACCCCTTCTTCCGAATCCAGTAGATCGCCGAGAGAAGCGCAGGTAACAGGGCGAAAAAAAAGATGCCGATGTAACCGATCGCCCCGCCAAGTTGAAACACATCATTAATTCGCTTGGGGACCATCGCGGAGAGGAAAATGACGGGCATCAGCGCGAAAAGGACAGGACCGAACCTGATCCGAAAAATTTGCGAGATCCCAAGAGAGGCGCTGAAATAAAAGCTCGTGAAATTGCAAAACATCTGCATCATCCAAATGACCAGGAACGGAAATTCCAAACGCTCAAAGAAGAGTCCCGCCACTTCAAAGCTCCGCAAAAGATCGATCGTAGGCCACGTGCTCCTTAAAACCGCATCCACGGACATCCCCCCAATCACCATCACGATGGTGGCAAGGTATATCATGATCGGTATCCCGATACCGGTAAGCGCAGCCTTAACCGCCCGCTCAGGGTGCTGCATATGGGCAATCAGAACCATGATGACTTCACAGCCCGTGAACACCAGGATGGTATTCTTTAACCCTTTGATCACAGGCATAATTCCTCCGCCTAACACCGGCCGCAAATGATTGAGATCGAAAACCCGGGTACTAAACGAATAGGACAGAATCAGAAAAAAGAGACTGATCGGAAAAACAATCTGAAAAACGCGGGCTATCGAGTTTATTCCGCCACAGGCCAAATAAGCCCCCGTCCAAATGAACGGTATCAAAATCGCCCATATCGGCGTTCCCTCCAGCAAATAGAGCATCGCGACTTCGGCGAGTACACGAATTTCAAAACCGCCGACGATGATAAAGTAGATGATCAACAGCAGACATAATATGGCCCCGGGAATCGTGCCTAGAATCCTTTTGGTATATTCAAAGATCGTCTTCCCGGGAAACTGCTGGCTTAATTTCACCATTACAAGAACGAGCAGCAGGATAATCGCGCCGCCCACAAGAATGGAGAGCCAGACATCCGGCGTCTCCGTCGCTTCCAACACCGAACGGGGCAGCGTTAGAATGCCGGCTCCCAATACGGTATCCGTCAGAAAAATGGAGGCTTGAGTTGTCGTGATTTTGTCGTCTTTGCGTAAAAACACAGCAGGTCACATCCCTCTCGTTGCTTTTCTAAGATCTGCGGCGGTGATTCCTGGTCTTCATCATTTCCGGTCGGCGTTTCATTAAAGTTAAGGGCGCGCGTATGAACAAATCTTTAAAATCGTTCAGGCGGAACGGCGAAAATGGCGTAATATAGGGAACTCCAAAGCTTTTCAGTTTGGAGATGTGGCTGCAAATCAGCAGGAAGAACAGTATGGTACCGAACATGCCTAGCGTGGCGGCAAACAGCATGCCGGCAAATCTTAAAACGCGCAAAGCGATCCCCGCGCTGTACATGGGAATGGAGAACGAGGAGATCGCGGTGACCGCAACGACGATGACCAGAAAGGGACTGACGATCCCGGCTTGTACCGCCGCTTCCCCGATGATGAGACCTCCGACGATCCCCATCGCGGGACCGATCGGTTTGGGTAACCGGAGGCCGGCCTCTCGCAGGATTTCAATGGAAATCTCCAGAATCAACACTTCGATCAGGGACGGAAAAGGGACTCCCTGCCTGGCCTCAATGATCGTGATGGCCAGCTCCGTCGGGATCAAGCCGGGATGAAACGAGATAAAGGAAATGTATAGAGCGGGGGCCATAAGCGCCAAGAAGGATGCAAAAAACCGCAGCGTCCGCAAAAGCGACCCAGGCATCCATCGTTCAAAATAATCCTCCGGCGACTGCAGCAGCATGCTGAACGTAACGGGTACGATCAGAGCAAAAGGAGTGCCTTCCATCAAAATGGCCACTCTGCCTTCCAATAACGCGTTGATTACCCGGTCGGGACGTTCGGTATTTTGCACCTGTTGAAACGGGCTGAGCGGATTGTCCTCAATCAACTGCTCGACATAGCCGGACTCGGCGATAAAATCGATATCGATTTGGGATATCCGTTCCTCCACCTCCTGAAGCAGCTCCGGGTGTACGATATCCCTGAAGTAAGCGATGACAAGGTCTTTTTTTAGCAGACTGCCGACCACATATTTTTTTATCTCCAGGTTTTCGCTTTTCCCCTGCATGCGCAGCATTGCCGTATTCTCGCCCAGCACTTCCGTAAACCCGATCCGCGAACCGCGTAAAAGCGCCTCCGAGGTCGGCTCCGAAATGGCCCTTGTTTTTCCGTTCGGTAAACCGACCAGCAGGGCATGAGGCATCCCATCCATCAAGAGGGCCGTAAATCCCTTCAGAATCGATTGGGTCAACTCGAGCTTCTCCGAAACTTCCATGATATCGATGAGAGGCAGAACCTTTTCCTTGAGGTGAGTAGTAAACTCGGGGGTATTTAGGGCCCCCTCCTTTCCCTTCAATTGCGGATCGGCCTCCCGCATCAACACTTGCATTACATGCGTATTGATGAAATCTTCGGTCTGCATGCCGTCCACAAAAACAAGGGTGGCCCTGACGTTTAATCCGGTGATTTTAAACTCCCGGAAATGAACATCGCTGTTCGTTCCGATCGTTTGTCTAAGAAACCCCAAATCACGCTCGTATTCTCCGGATAACGGGTCTTTGGGAGAGGTTGTGCGCCCGGCGGTCGTTCGTTTCGTCTGGTTGTTCTTATTTGAAATAAGCGAGGAAATTTTATTATATCCAAAGTTTATGATCAAAGGGATCAGCAGCACCAATCCCGCTTGCATAAACGTTTTCCAGTCAGGGATGTAAGAAAGTACTTTGGACCACATCGCATATCATCCTTACCTTATGTACTATCTTCATCCTGCCCTGGAAGTCGTTTTACCATGCATGATGTTCTAATGAGGCCGCCTTTTTGCGGGCAACGATGATAAGATGTTCGGTTGATTCACGGTACTGCGGCGCTTCACTCGTTTCGCTGGCCGCTTGCAGCAAATTGTCGTAGACTTGCCGATCCTCACGGTATAACCGGGTCACCTCCGCCGACATTCCGGCCAAAAAGCTTTCCGCTCCGGCATAGGAAAGGATGTCAAACCCGCCGGCCCGGACCTCTTCCAGCGCTTTTCCCGGTATCGTGAAGTAGCTTTCGGTAAATCCCCGGTTGTCATCCAACTTCTGCTCCCGCAAATAACCGTATATTTGCTCGGGGTCCCGATAAGATTCACTGAACTCGGTGACCCCGGCCTTCAAGACGCCCCAGGAATTAATGTAAGAAAACAGAGCGACGCCGTCCGCCTTCAAAATCCCGGCCGTCTGCCGGATCACCTGCAAGCGTTGCTCCTCCTCTAAGATGTGGTATAGCGGTCCAAGCACCAGTGCGCCTTCATACTGATCCGCCTCCAGAAGATGAAGATTTCTTGCATCCTCGCAAATATAAGCTTCCGCTTGCAGTCCAAGCTTGCCGATCTCTTGTTCCGCCAAAGCCAATTCCCTGGCTGACAAATCCATCAGGGTAACCCGGTAACCTTGTTGAAGCAATTCGACGGCATATCTCCCGGGGCCCGAACCGATATCGCAAATGTGACCGGTATCCGGAAGATACCGATCCATTAAACGGAGGGTAGACAACCACTCCACCTTGCTGTAGGGCTGCTCCAAGCGCAGCCACTCCCGCTCCACGCTGTCGTCATAGTAGCGTTTGACCGTTTCGCTCATGTTCTTCCACCCTCCATTCACGTATGACTCGTTTTAAATTTGAATTAACTTCTCGGCTTAATGGGCAAGAAAAGATCCACCTTACTTTTCCCTTCCGGATCCGTCGCCGGATTGTTCATGCAGTATTCCAGACAAGGTTTATCCTCCGCCTCATACCCGCTTTGCGGAAGCCACTGCCCAAATAATGTCTGGTAGGCAATGCCTAATTGGTCTATGGAGTCGTAGAATGAATACAGCGCAAAGGTCCCCCCTTGCAGCGTAACGAACCGGATTTCATCCGCGTGTCCCGTCCGGTCAAATCCCTCCGGCAAGGTGACGCAGGCGTCATAGCGGCAAGCATGCTCCTCGACCAGTGCCGGGTCGTCCAGCGAGATCCCGATAAATTGCTGCTCCGGAGCGTATATACCGTTTCTGGCCGCCCATGTCCCCAGTTTATCCCACGCTTGATAAGTGTCCAAGTAACTACCGACATGCCTGACATAGGCCACCTCAACATCGGCTAATTGACGAATGGAAATGTTCATGTCCCAAATCCTCCTTAAAAAGTTTGTTGTTACTTCTCTAGCATAGGAGGATCGCTTCGATTCATCATCCTGCATCTTGCGGTCTAATAGCGGAATATTGCGATCCGCCCGGGAAGACATTCTGATTTCGCTCGGCGTCTTCTGAAAATGCCTTTTAAACACCGAGTTAAAGCCCGACGGCGACTCGAATCCGCACAGCATCGAAATTTCCAATACCGTCTTGTCCGTTTCCACCAACAATCGGACGGCCTCCCTTAAGCGCAGGCGGGTTAAATAGACGGCAGGCGTGCTGCCGGTTATGGAGGAAAAAATCCGGCTGAAATGATATTTGGAGAAACCGGAAATATCGGCAAGACGATCCAGCGTGATCTTTTGCGCGAAATGCTTCTCCATGTAACCGACTACGCCGTCCATTCTCTCCTTGTAATATGAACTCATAGTCCGCTCCCTCTCCTCGGTTATTTTTCGGGCAAGAGCAGCCCCATGCCGATAACATCGACATAATGGCCGTCCTGGAGCTTAATTTGCCGGCGCAGCAGGCTTTCCCGGATAAACCCCATCTTCGTGTAAAGCTCAATGGCTTTGACATTGGTCGCAAACACCTCCAGGCTGATTTTTTCCAGCCTCGGGTGCTTCCCGGCCCACTCGATAAGCGCTTGCAAGAGCGCTTTTCCGATGCCTCCCCCCTGGTAATCGCCATGAACACTCATTCCGAACGAACCGGTGTGAGCAATCCTACGTTTCCGCCCACTCTTAAAATCCAGAAAACCGACAATCCGCCCCTGGTCCTCCGCAATGATGACCAGGTTATTGTCGTTGCCGCGCATCTGTTCAATCCAGCTTCTTTCCTGCTCGACCGTCAACGTAAACTCCTCGGGCACCGTCAGCAGATGGGCTTCCGATGAAATGACGGTCCGGTTATATTCCAAAATGTTCTCGGCGTCTTTCCCTTCCGCGGTCCGAAGATCAATGTAACGGTTGTATTTGTCGACGATTTTGATCGGTGCGATCCACCCCATATTACATCCTCCTCCCAAGCGGGACCTAGTTCTCCTTCCAATCTTCGGCCAACATGCCGTACACCATATGATCGATAAAATGATCATACAGCCACTCCGATTGCCGGATCTTGCCTTCCAGCACAAAACCGAGCCGTTCCGGAATCGCCCGGCTGCGGCGGTTGCCTTCGCCGGCCCGGATCTCCACCCGGTTCATGTCCAACGACTGAAACGCATAGCTCGTTACCGCCCGGCAGGAGCGGGTCATAATCCCTTTTCCTTGGAAATCGCGGCCGAGCCAGTAACCGATGGAGGTCTTTCGGTTGCTTCTTTCGATGCCATGAAAGCCGATACAGCCAGCGATCTCGCCCTTGTAGAAGATACCGGCATGAAATCCGTTTCCCGCAGCCGCCTGCTGTTCGGCCGATTCGATATAGGCGAGGGAATCTTCCCAGGTCTTGGTGGCGTCCACCCAGGGGAGCCATTCCCGCAAATACGGCCTTTGTCCGTCAATTAGGGTAAACAGTGGCTTGGCCATCCGTTGATCCAACTGTTTTACATGCACCTCTTCATCGATTCTAACTTCAAACATGCCGGTACGGCCTCCTATGAAGAAATATTTATGTTCCGCACATATCCAAGGAAAGAACGGAAGAAAAACCTGCAAATCTGCAGGTATTTTTGGCGCAATGAACCACTTATTTTGAAATTCCTGCAAATCTGCAAGCTTTTTTATACGAGAAGCCCTAATTTCTTAGAAGCGAAGAAAATTCCTGCAGCATTGCATCTTTTTACCTTAATTCTCCTCATTTAGCGGAAATTCCTGCACTATTGCATCTTTTGCAAATGAGGGATCCCTCCGGCACACTTCTATACGAATCGGCTGCAAGCTTCACTTCCGTCCATGCTGTAGAGCGAGTAAGGTTCCGCATAGGTCCAGCCGGAAATCTCGACGGCCAAATCCCGGGTCATCGGCTGAAAACAAAATAAGGTCTACGTTCCTCCTCTTCAGGGGTGAGGAGATACCATTTGTTTTTCAAGCGCCGCTATTCCGGCCCCGAACAGCAAACCCAACCAGCTCACGGGAGTCCCTCCTTTCCTCATAGATAACCGTTCAAGTCCCGGAGATCCCGGATGAACGCGCGGGGAAAGACCTCCATCTCCTTCATTTTAGCTTCGTCCCCGCAATAGGCGATAAACGGGATGCCCGCAAGCGCGGAAGCTTTGCCGTCTATCCAGGAGTCGCCCACCGAAATCCACGCCCCGGGGGACAAACCGCCATAGTGGCGCAGCACGTGTAAAAAAGCGTCGGGGGCCGGTTTGAGCAGCCGAACTTGTTCCCTGCCGACGACCTGATCAAAAAAGCGCAAAACGTCATGGTCCCGAAGGGCTGCCTCCGCCGCCTCGAGGGAATTGTTCGTGACGACGACCAAATGATACAGGCCCTGCCACTCATTGAGCAGTTCTTTTACGCCGGGCTCAAGCTCCGCATCCTTCATGCCAATAAGCTCGTGTTTTTTGGGAACATCCCACAGGTCCTTCATCAAAGACTCATTCATCCGGTTTGTCTTTACGGCCGCTTCAATCAAGGTGGAGGCCGTGTGCCGGTTTAAATCAAAGCCATCCGGTAATATGCCGTGTGACACTAAAAATTGATATACGTCTTGTTTCATCGCCTCGAAATCAATCCGGGACCGCAGCAGCGTATTGTCCATATCAAAAATAACGCCCTTAACCATCGGCCACCCTACGGAAGCTCCAATCTTAAGCGGACCATATCCCTGCACTGAATTCCGTTTTCAAAGATTTCCTCATCATAATGTCGGACAAAAAAGTCCGGATCCACGCCTACGATACGAAACCCGCATTTTTGATATAACGCCAGCTGCTGGACCCCCGAGTTGCCGGTGCCGATCTCCACGGTCTTCATATTGTCCTTTTTGGCCGTTTCAATCGCGTGCAGGACCAGCTTCTTTCCGATGCCTCTGCCCTGATAATCTTCACGCACGGCGACATTGACGATTTCAACCGTTTCGGGACGGGTTTTGATCAAGACGTACTCACCGATGATTCCATCATTCAGATAAGCCGCATAACAGATCCCCCGATTTACGTACTCTTCCACAATCCCCTGCGAGGGGTCCGCCAGAAGCAGCAAATCATAGGGAAATTCGTCTGCCTGTGTGATTTTTCTAATTTCAAGTTCCATTCCGGATCCAATCCTCCCAAATACCGTCTTTTCAATTATATTATCGTTGCACAGTACCCCGTGCCTCTCCCTTTTTCTACTGCCTGAATGTAGCCCGAAAAATAAAAGGGGATATTGTCCTCCGTCCCGTTTCGAATTCGCCCCCTTACTTTATCGAAAGCGAATAGCGAGACCGAAAAGTCCGGTTCCCCCGTAATCAAAACAGGCTGCTGCCGATCTGGGCTCCAAACGTAGACGCCGCCAAAATTTCTTCGGGCCACCTCAAACACATAACAACCCGCCATAGAGGAGATGGAGTCCAGTTGTTCTTCTTCCAGATCGAAGTCGCCAGCCTCTTCCAGCAATTCATCGAGCGACTGCAGACTTTCAATACTAAAATCAAAATTCCCGCGATCCGCAAAGTTACGGGCAAGGCTCTCCGCCGTGAATCTAATGTCTTCTTCTAATTTTCTTGTCATGGATGAACTGTCCTCCCTTATCCGTCCCATCGCTGGTCTAACTTATCGGCATAATAGCTTTCGAGATAAGCTCCTTGTTTCTCCTCCACAGCAAGTCCTCTGGCCAAGGCTTTTTTATAAAAGGGAACGGCTTCCTTCTCCAAACCCAAGGAATCGTGAACCCAGGCGCATTGATACCAAACGGACGGATTCTCCGGCTCCGTTTCCACCAATTCTAGCAGCATTGTCCGGGCCTCTTCCAGCTTCCCCGATTCTCTTAAACGGATGGCCGAATCTAAATTTCTCATAATCCCTCCCCTCCTGATACGAGTATTGTACCAGCTTCTGCCAACCGGGAGAATAGCGCTTCATTGACAACTAATTAGTTTAAACACTAAACTATGGGAGAAACATCAGCCATGTGAGAAGAAGCGAAAGGAAGTTACAAACATGGACGAAAAACAAGGATCCCGTTCTACCGGCAAAGAAGTCATCACGGGAAGCCAACTCTTGGGACGCCTGTTTATGCAATTGCAAAAAATGGATCGCCAGCCCCGCCATTATGGCGATGCGGGACCGTTGACACCGAGCGAAATCCATACGATCGACGCCATTGGCTGCGGTGACGGGATACTAATGAGCGAGCTTGCTTCCCGGCTCGGCGTGACGAAAGGGGCCGTAACCCAGTTGATCGGCCGTCTGGTGTCCAAGCAGCTTGTCCGGCGTTCCCCCCATCCGCAGGATTCCAGGGCCGTGCTGCTTTCGCTGACGGAATCCGGACGAAATGCCTACCGGGCTCACGAGCGGATGCATCAAAGCTTCTATCGGGAGCTCAGTGAGCAATTAAGCGAAGAAGAAATGCTTATTTTCGAAACCAGCATCCAAAAGCTGATTGAATTTATGAAGGATTAATCGGAGCGGGCGCCCAGGGAACGGGTTTGCCGTTCAGTCTGGCCTCCATGGTGACGGACTCCCGAATGGACGGCAGCACGTCTTCAAGCTCAAAGAGCTGCTCAATATGGAACACGCCATGCGGGAATCGGGATACATAGAGCGCGGCAGCTACTGCGGCGGCTACTTTACCGGTGATTTCGGCTTCCCGATCCCCGTGGATCGAGCATTCCAGAATGGCTTTCTCGCCCCCCTGCTTGCCATAAGCCTCGATTTTTACCGCATAAATCTCCGCCCCAAACGGAAGTCGCATTCCGCTAATGAGCTTGATAACCGCGCTGCGAACCAGTGCAGTACGTAAACCGTGATACAATCCCGACGCCCGTATCCATCTTAGCAATCGAGTTCCCCAGGCCGCATCAAAGCAAAGTCGGGTTAATACCGAAGGGATTCCCAATGTCCGCGGAATGGCATGCTGATCCGAAAAATTAAACCGGTACGCTTTTTTGCGTCCCACCCCCGTGCCGAAGTCCACGACTTTTCCGTCGCTAAAGCTTGCCACTTGCATTCGCTTGCCCTCGTGCAGCACCTCAAAACGGGTGCCGAGATGGTCGAGCATCCACTCCATGGCCGCCTTGCCGTGTTCATCCCCGAGCCCCAACATGACGCTAATCTCTATAGCATCTGTCTCATCCAACCGGGCATGGGCATACTTCGCCAGTAAATTGGTCAGTCCGGGGGCAAGCCCTGTACTTAAAACGGCGGTCGTTTGCCGGGCGCTTGCCAGGCCGCCTAAGCTTTCAACCCTGGAGAGAAACCGGTCATCCGCGGAAATATCGACATAATGAATGCCCTGCTCCATACATAGGCGGACAAAATCCAGTTCCGTTTGATCCAGACACATCACGATCAGCTTCGTCTTCTCCAATAGTGCCGGTTCGACCTCCTTACCGATATCCAACTGCATTGGCCTGACCTTTCCGGCTGTAGAGCCGCAGAACTTCTCCGCCCGCTCCATGCTTCTTCCGGCCGCAAACACCTTGCCCGGGTACAGCTCTCCGAGCTGCCGGCATATCTTCTGCCCCACATGTCCGTATCCGCCGATCACGATGATATTTTCCCTCATGAGGAAGCCTCCTTTGTACGCTGTTTAATAACTCCATGACTCAAAAGAATCAATACGCCGATACTGATCAAAAAACCGGTTGCGAACGCCAGTCGAAACCCGCCAAGCGCCGGAAGCGGAGCGGTGCGGGGTGTCAGCTTCAACACCCCAAGCCCGATCGCCGCTCCTGTGGCCATCCCGGTGTTGCGCGACAGGGCGATATTGGTCGCTTGAAACATGGCGGCGCCTACAGCCTGAAACACTCTTAACATCAGCAGCACGGGTAGATTTGCGGAGAAGGCTACCAGTATGGAAGTGACGGTAAACACCAAATAGCCGCAATTATGGATAAGGCGGAGATCGTACCGGTCCCCCAGCCTGCCCATGATCGGCAGCAAACACGCGATCGTGAGCAGGTAGCCAGTGGTCACCCACTGGACGGTTCCCAGGCTGGAATGAAAAACACCGACCAGGACAGGGAGCGAGACGTTCACCACCCCTGCCGTGAAATGCGAAATAAACGCCCCCATGCAGATTGCAGTCATCATCAGGCCGGGATGATTCATGGCCGTCGGATGGGCTGGAGTCATTTTCTTATGCAAGGAGTCCACCTCAATTCATAGTTTAGTTTAGATGCTAAACTTTAAATTAAGTATAGTTACTAAACTATACTCTTGTCAATCATCTATAAAAACGGTTGAGCCCGCTCCAGCTGTACTGGGAGCAAGGGGCTTGGTTCTTAAAATGAAAGAGATGCACTACCATAGGGTGTGCATCTCACTATTCTATTCTGCAACGAATTGTTTACTGTTTTTGTCAAAGCTATATTTTGTAGTTAATGTATCACTCTCTGTCTGTCCTTCGGTATTTCTCGTGGTTACGGCCAGCATTTCGTTTGTATTAACAGGAATACTACCTTTTTCATAGTTAATAGTTTCTTGAACATTTTCAGCCTTTTTAAAAGTGATTGCAAATCCTTCTCCACTTTTTTTATCAATGCCAAAAGCATAAGAATTATATCCTCTTGAAGCTGTGTATTCAGGAGTGAGCAAGAAAACGTCCATTTCTTTAAAGCTGATTTTCTCGAAGGAAATGGGTTGCTCAGAAGGTTGAATAAAAACAAGCTTCTTAAATTCTTTTATTTCTTTTATTTCCTCATTATGCTTGTAATTCACGGAGTAATTACCTTGATAAGAAAAATCGCCTTCCCTACCCAGAACACTTGGTATAGTGATATGGCCAATCGCTTCTTTTCCTTTAGAAACAACATAAAGCTCACCACTATCCGTGTCTATCCGTGCACGAACTGTCGGATTTTCTTGAGTGGTATCAATCTTAATTATATTAGTATAAACCGAATTGGGATCTTGAGTTTCCAATTCATTACTCTTATTCGTTTCCGTCGACGAAGTTTCTTGTTTGACAATAGGTTTTTCTGAACTCCCAGTACCACATCCAGAAAATAAAATACTTAATGTACTTACTGCAACTACGGAGTTTAGAACGAATCCAGGCTTCTTCAAAATTACAAACGCTTCCTTTCTAAATGTTAGTAAATTTTACAGAGATCATTATACATGATAGATAACCCACAAAAAGTTGAAAATATGTAGTTTATTTCTTAAAAATTAGTAACTTACGAATCATAACGTTAAAGGGCGTTGCCGGAATTGTGAGGAGCGTCTTTTTTCATGTGCGCCCGGCATGGGCGATAACTTGGCGGTGAAAGTCCGCTACAGGCAGGGATACTGCCTGCTGCGGCAGGCCAACCGGATGTTCCGGGTCTCCAGAATCTCCGGGTTGCAGGTGACCGAAGAAAAGTTTACGGCGAGGAACGCAGAGCCGGAGGAAGACGAGGAAAAACATCCCCAAGGCATGGGGGTGCACCTAAGGTTTGCACCGGGGGTCAGGCTGCGCGCGATGGAGCAGTTTCCAAGAGAATACCTGGTTCGCGACGGCCATCTGGAGGTCAAAACGGTCTGCTACACGAAAGAGTATGCTCATTCTATCATACTTAGCTATCCCATTAGCCTGGTTGTCACCGCCGTCCGGGAGCTTATGAACGGAACGGCCGAGGCGGGAAATCCGCCCCCACCCCGGCCTGTTTATCTCAGCTTATTGTATGCTCTGGTTATATCCGCTCTTCGTCGTCACGGTACTCTTTTAACTCGACAAACTCAAATCCCGATGCTTGCAAGAAGTCCTGTAAATAGGCCTCCTGCTTGTCCAAAGGGACGTGATAGGGGCCCGAAACCTCCTTTAAGTTTACGAACAGCACCCAGCCTACGTCCGGATGGGAAAACTTAATTTTCCCATCCGCATCCTGGTTCGGATAAATCTCGACGTAAACCTGCATCTCTTTGTTCAAATTCCAGTAGAAATGCCGATAGACATAAGGAAGTCTGGCTTCCAGCATCCCTTTATTTTTCGTCTTGGAGAACGTCCGGTTTAAAGGCTCCAGAAATCCCAAGAGCGCGTTGATCAGCTTCTTCTCATCTTTAGCCTCGCACAAAAAGCCGTATTCCAGCATTTTCCCCATTTTTCTTATCTCCTCGGTACCCTCTTTATTTCGATTTGTACTCCACCAGCTTCATTTCCACGTGATTCCAGGCGTCTTCCAGATTGCGGAACACCCAGCCCGTTTCTTCGATGCCTTTGGGACTATACAGCCCCAGCAGCAAAGTTCTTATGCCTTCCTCGCATCTTTCGCTGACGACCATGGCTTTGGGGAAAGGGCGGTTGGCATACTTATCCACCCCCAGATCAAAGACATAATCCAACATATCTCCCCACTCATACTCAAGATGACTCAAATCCAGGATAAGCGCGTCCGGATCCCAAGCCTCCAACGCCGCTTCCCCCATGGCCCGCATATAGTTGGCGTCACTATTACCGCCCGAACCGAACCCGTAGCTGCCGATAAATTTCAGAATCATCACTTCACGGTATTCCACGGCCGCCGACTTGCCGATATGTATTTCATAATCGATTTGACTTAAATCTTCCAGCCTTACTCGGGTTGTTTCTAGATTCATCGATCTTTTCTCCTCTCCGCTTGTTAACAGCATTACAGCTTTGTTCAGGTCGCTCGGGTGTACCCGATTTTCATCCCTGCCCGCTTTAAAACGCTTCACTTTTTCGGATGCTTAAGTTCGGCGGCTAAACGTCATGATCCCCTTTTTCGTAATCACATGTCCCTCCGGTAAACACGTGGTGCCGGGGTGGTTTTTGCAGCGCTCATAAAGTTCTTTCAGATCGATTTGAAAATCGCCCCGCGGCTTTTTGGGTTCGGGAATCCCCCAATTTTCCATACATTCGAGAATCAGGCTCTGCGTTTCGGGATAGCGAGAGGCTGTATCCAGGAGGCACCCCACCGCCCTTAGTCTTGTTTCCTCGTCTATCTTTTTCTTCATCTTCGCCACACGGCTTGTGACAAGATGCCAAAGCCAAATGTGGCAGGTTTTATCGCTCCCCGGAATCGGAGATCCATTCGGCAGCATTTGATGCCGCGCCTGAGCCGCAAATCTCTTCGATCAATTCCGCTTTTATCGCACCTCTGCCGCCTGTATCCGCTTCGGCGAATTGTTCCAGCTTTTCCAGTAATGCTAGATCCTTAGTCATGACCCGGTCGTTCTCCCCTATTCACTGTAGTTTAGACCCAAATCACCGGATTTCCGGTCTGAATCGAGGCTTCAAACAGCTTTCTCAATACTCGAATTGCCCGCACATCCGAACTTGTCAGCGATCGGGTCAGAACCTGAAAAGAAGCGGGATAATACAGTTCCTCGACCCCCCAGATTTTCTTGGAGATCGGAGACGTTGTTTCGCAGGTGCTTCCGGATTCCGTATCGCAGAACCGCGCGTTGAATCGCTGCCAGCCGCTTCGGTTAGTGTCAATGATTTCCTGGGTAAACGCATTAGACTGAAACAACACCCGTTCCTCCCGGTCCTGCACGCAAAATCCCCGCTCGTCAAGCCGGTAAGTGATTTCGTTACCCGCTGAGTAAAACCATCTGTCCTCGCCAACGAGCGTCATCTGATATTCTTCCATGGATCCCGATTCCAGCAGGAAAATGCCATCCGCCTCCCCCATCCTGCGCTCGAGCTGCTCGAGCTCGGAGAGAGCCTTATGCGATTCCTCGGAGGTGAAGGGAGAGCCCCATATGCGGCGCAAAAGCGGAAACCGCTCTTCCCCCAACCGCTCCAGCACGCCATAATAGACGTTCATTCCGGACGTATTCCCGACTCGGTCGGAGTAAATTTGCATATCCTCATGAGAGCAAGCATGTTCCTTCCATTCATGAAAAAGATAATAGATCTCGTCGTCCACCGTGTCCGGCATTTCAATCCCGTCATCCGTCCACTCCAACAGACTTAAATCAAAGGGGGCCGGCTTTACCTTGCCCTCTTTGAGACAGTTGCAGTTCACAAAAGCATCCAATCCCATGTTTAGCCCGCTCCCCTTACCCCATATCTTCGCACCTAATCGTTTATTCCCTCCAGGTTATCCGGTCACTAAGTACGTAACAAGCGCAACGATGAGAAACGGAATCCCAAACAGAAACAACACCTTCGCCGCCTTGTTTCTGAACGCCCTGTCTTCGGGAGTCTCAATGCTTTCATTGGCTCTGGAACGGTCTCCGCTGATGTAAGACCCGGTAAATATCCCAGCCACCAGCCAAGAACCAATACCGATTCCACCTGTCACTTTTAAAGACATACTCCATGATTCAAAAATCCCGAATCCCAGTGCGATAAGGAAGCCAAAGGTAGTTGCGAGAAGCAAAGTGATTCTCACGTTTCTCACGTTTTCCCCTCCCCCTTAGAGATGGCTCAATTTTTCTACCGCCTCTTGCTCGCTGGCCAGGAAAAAGATGTCTTTACCGTGGTTGCACTCGTAGATAAAATCGCGAAGACTCTTGCTGGAGTAAGCGGAAAAGTCGCCCACGATGGCAATTTTCGTTTGATAGGTAATAAACTTTTGCAAAATCTCCCCGGCCAGTTTCGTTTTCAAATCAAAGAAAGTCTCCGTAATCGCCGATTTATGGAGTACGATCCGATGGCACCCGGTTTCATAGTGGACGGTCGCTATGAGGTCCAAAGCCGATTGAACATCCGTAATCAGTTCCTCGCTGCTGTGAATTAGGGCTATATCAGCCCCGTTTTTTTGAACCGTCGTGATATTCATCTTAAATCCTCCATTTACGTATCATTTAGAAAAAAAAAACGTCATACCGAGGTCTTTTCAAGGACCTCTTGAATCAAAGCTTTTTGGGAATCCGGTAACCCCGCCGGCCACGAGCCGACCTTGCAAAAAAGGATGTCCGAGATCTCCGCACAGGGTCTGAACGTCCAGCCCCGTACTTTTCCGCGAAAAATCAGTTCCACACGGTCGGGATCTTGTTGATAGACCGCACGGTAAATCCCCGTAATCTCTACGGAAAGCCCGGTTTCTTCCTCGATTTCACGCTTGAGCCCCCTCTCCGGCGCTTCCAGCTCCATCCAGCCCCCGGGGATGCCCCAAGGTTCCTCCCGGTAAACATGGTGAAGCAACAGAACCTGGCCCGACTCATTCGTGATAATCCCCAGGACCGCAACCAGGAACTTATCCTGGGCTTTGTAGACGATCCAGTTTTTTAGTCCTTTAAAGGGCATGGCTCTGTATAAACGCACCAGTAAGTCACTGGGGAGCCGTCTCATCAATCTTTTTATCATCGCCCGCACCAACTTCGCTTAAATGGCTATTGCCAATTTATTTTTTCAACGTCGTGATAGATTTAATCGCTTAACTCATCCAAACATGTCGTTTTCACCTCCGTTGATGTCAATCAGGGAATATGGCACGACCCGGCCCTTGTCTTGTTGTTTCGGGTGCGGGCCGGGTCGAAAGTGGGTCAATTATTGCCGGTTAAGGCAACGATCAAATCGGCTAACGTAGGCGTAAAAATGCCGTTGGGATCCTGTTCCAGATTGCCGAAACTCCCGTAATCCGTATCGATCCATTCCACGGCTCCCGTTTCATTATTAAAGACCAGCAGAATTTGACCGATATTCGCAAAGATTTCCCCGACCCAAAACCGCTGGCCGAAGTCATATCCGCCGGTCCAAACTTGATAGGCGCGCAAGATCTGTTCTTTCAAATCTTTGCCTCTTTCCGGTCCGTGTAGCGTGACGGGAAGTTTGAACTCATGATTGAATTCAAACCAATGTCCCCATTTCTCCGTGGCCGGGACCTTGGACGAAGCCAGGATTCCTTCAATTTCATCGAAAAAATAGCTACCGAAATACGCCTGCAAATCAGGGTGAAGTTTAAATCCCAGCACCTGCTCGATCATTGAGATGTCATGGAAATCTGTGTTTTCCACAAGTGAGTTAGGATTATTAGTTTGGAAATAGTCGTAAATAATATCTTTGAGATTCATCGTTTTTTTCTCCTATTGCGATAGATTAGGTGATGGCTATATATGCCCCCGACTATTTTTTGACCTCACCCATCGGCTCAATATTCAATCCCTCATCTAAACCTTCGGGTATAAAAGGAACCCATAGCTTCTCAATTCCCGTTTTGTCATTCACTAGGGTGTAGTAAGCCATCATCATGCCTTTAGCGGCATTTTCGCGAACCGGTTCGCATACCAACATTTCAACGATCCTTACTTCACTCTCATTCCCAGCATGCTCCAGAGCAACATGAAAATCAAAAAAAGGGATGGAACTCTTGCTTCCGGCCCGACATATGATCGGAAAGCGCTGCTTGGCAAAATCGTGAACGACGGCCTCAGCTTCTTCCTGCGTGAACGTCTTGGGGACGGCATCCAGGTCACTTATTCCACGGCGAATTACCGATGCATAGGGAAACTTGATGAGGTGATCTATAAATTCCTGAATTAATGCAGCTCTTAGAAAAACGGGACCGATCATTTACAAAGGCCTCCTATTCCGTATTTAGCCATTCCTCACCTATTGGGCTTAGCAACTCATGCTTCTCCAAATGCTCTTGCAGCAGAGCGAGATAGGTTTGACACATGAGGATGTATTCGGTTTGTTCAAAATTCCTCGCTTTTATTTCCTTCCTAGTGCCCCATCGGACAATCTTGATAACATAGAATTCGTGCATATCTGCATGTTTTTTTCTTGTTTGGAACAAAAATTTCAAAATCCGTGCAATTCTGCAGGAATTTTCGACGAATCCGGCTCGTTTCTCTAAAATCGCTAGAAATGCCTGCAGATTTGCATCTTTTTTCGCATCCCCTCGGAAATCAGCCTAAATACCTGCAGATTTGCATCTTTTTGGAGTTGGAAGAAGTATTGGAAAGTGCGCTAGGCACCTTGAACGCCATGGGCTAAAAACGATTTGGATGTCTATGGGCGTGAGACTGCGTACTTATCGAGCACCTCACTCCAAATCATAGTTGAAGCAGCGACGTATCCTCATTTTCTCTTACTACGATGTCTGATGAGGCACTGACCTTTAGAATAAATAATGCTGCTTCATCATAGGAACCGCTGAGCAGCAGTGCGATGGTATGATTAACATAATGGATAGTGCATCGATTTGCGTCTTAACCCTCTCTCGGGGAGCAGTTCTCTTGTATTTAAACGTTCGATCAGCTCCCATAGTTCGCTATTAAACGTCGGCTTCAATATTGGCCCATCCAATTAACAGGAATTCAGTATCAAATCCCATCTGATTCAAAATATCCAGCCCATTGGGATACTCGATACTTGTTTCTCCGTTCCACCCCTGATCCAAGGCGTATATAATAAACTCCTCAATCCGTTTAGGGTGGTGCAAATTAAAACGCTCCGTGTTGTTCGTCTTTTTGTTTCTAAGGTCCACCCCAGTTAGAAGCGGACTACCTGCCAAGGGATGATCCCATGTGGAAAATTTGAAGGTGCAGGCAAATCGCTTACATTCTTTCCAAGAAACAGTTAGTCTGACCAAGCTCTTTCCGTTGGAATACTTGGAGGTCAGCACATATACGTATTCTTTATCACGCACCATGATGTTTCTTATCTTTTGCTTCATTCCACAGCCCCCGAATCCTTTGGCTCCTCTCCAATCCATGCATTCAAATCCATAAGGAGTGTATGTCTGTTCATTTCCAGGTACTCCACAAGATCCCGAAAAACATCCCGATCGGCACTGTACAGGTATAGGCCATCCGCGAGTCGTTGTATTTGTTCCGCGGCTTCGTCATCCATATCTTCCAGACCACGGATTTCGCTGAAAAGAACCTTCCGAATTTGCTTTAAGATCATACTATCTTCCAAAGCGCCGATTTTTCGCAATACTTCTATCGTTTCATTTAAATATCTGCCGGATGAATTCCCCAAATAACCTAAGATCCCGTTTATCGCCAGCTCGGTATCCAAATCGAAAAGTACGATGATATCCTGAATGATCGCAGGCAGCCCCAACAAGATTTCCTGCTCCCTCAATCGGCCGTACGCTGGCTTATAAATTTCGAGGGCGAGATGTTCGATCCATGTTTGGGGTGAAAATGACTCGAGATCCGTGGAAGCGGGCAGTAGTTCCATGACGATATCCCTAATGTTCCTCATGGCTCACCTTCTGTATTTTCTGGCCAATGATGTATCTCAAATTATATTCCTTCGTGCTGTTATCCTTGTAAGTCAAAATCTCCATACAGGATCCTATTTCTAAAATTTGAAGTTGACTGAAATGGTGCAGCAAATCCTTCTCACTAAAAAAATGAGCATATTTCCCCTCTATGTATTCGAACGTTCCCTCTTCGACCTTCGGGCCTATTCCATAATTCTTGTCTTGATCCGAAAAACAAGTAAAGTACACAAGGCCGGATGGGTTAAGATGATGCAGGCAATTCCCAATCAATTGCTTTCGTTCCTTCGCTAAAAATAAATGCAATACGTCAAAGCAATAGACCGCATCGTATGTTTTATTCTGCAAAATGGGATCCAGGCAAGAACCTCGAATAAATCGACTGTCCGGGTCCCACTTTTCAGCTATCGCAAGGGCCTCGGCGGATATTTCGATCCCTTCAACATCAAACATGGACGAAAACGCCTTGGTATTCCTTCCATAACCCGAACCGGGGACGAGTACAGATTGCACATGATGCTCCTTAAAGATCTCAAGTGCGTGATAAGCCGTCCTGCTGGGGGATTCGCCCCAAATCATTCCTTCACTGCTGAATCTTTGCTCCCAGTAGTCTCCCAACGTCCGTTCCTCCTTACTAAGAAAGCCGCCCTCTATTAGCTGTATCCCGGGTGTTAGCTTCTATGCATTGTAAAAACTCGTCCGTGCTGCCGCAATCAAACCATCCGCTCTTTTTATTCAGTTCATATAAGGTATCAAGGCCGTGGTAACTCAATAACATTTCCCATCCTTCTTTGTAAATGACAGCCTCCATGATCTGACAGTAATCGAACAGGATTTCAACCATTTCTGGTTGGAGCAAATCGGTATACCCGTAGCTCGTTCCATGGGGCAGGGGTAGATCCGAAACGCCAGCTCCTTTTTTTCTTGGGAATTCATTCTTTAGCCCCTCTTGCTTTTATAACTTTGAATGACCGCAGTATATTGTTCTCTATCATATTGAAAATCTAACCCATGTGAAAGGCATATTTCTCTGACTTCTTCCAGTTTATATACTAAAGCCTGAGCAAATGCGCTCATTTCGTGAAATGGGAAAACAAATCGCCGCTGACCGGGAACGGATTTATCCATAAACGGCGTTTGTTCCGTTATCCAGATCACCGAATGGTCCTCATGATAAACATCCACGTAATAACCGCCGCACCCGAATATGCCGCAAGTACAGGTAAACATCGGGTATTTGCCCGGCGCCAACAGCGATTGAAAAAACACGTCCACTACAAATACTTCGTCCTCATCGAATTTGTGACCATTTACGTAAAGGTCGATTCTGTAATTCAGCACAGGCAATAACTCTCTTTTATGTTTGGCTACATTCCTGAACTCTTTCCTGACTTCCGCCTCAATCTGAACCGTGATCGTATCGTGCTCTATCTTCATATTTTGTAATCCCCAAAATCGTCGAGGATGTTTGGAAGCGACAACGCATCTGTAGTAAGTTCCTCGCTAAAATCATATATTTTGGACACATCCAAACGATGTGCGATGAACGCCGTAAAATCCATGCCCATGAGAATGCCCCCGTCCTGCGCCATCGAAATTAATTGCAAATAATGCAGCCGAACAAGGAGAGGTAAACTCCATGTTTCTCGCACTTCGGATAACCGTAAGGAATCGTGGGACACGGGTCCCCTTCTTCAATCTCCGACCATTCCAGGTAATTCTCCAGATTCACGCTTCTTTTCTCAAAAGCCTGGATCATGAATCCAAATTGCCGTAAGCAATTCAGGACTATATCTTTATTGGGCTCATAATCGAGCCGTTCCCATCCCAATCCCTCTTTGGCGGCCTCAATCGTACGGAGCATAAAGGATTTTTCCGCTTCAAAAGAGTCCAACGTCCACGGCATCTCATCAATGTCGAAACCCACCGTCCCGATCCCGACGGCAGCCTGATCTCTTTGCGCCAGCCAAATAATCAACTCTTTCTCCCTATTGGTTTCGGCCAGAATGGACCCGCTTAGAACAACGACTTCCAACAAAACGGAGGTCAATCCGTTCGACATATGTAATGTTTCAATGTCATAGGCCGGGTCATCCGGCAATCCAATGTAATTTCCCATTATACATCCGCCTTGATGAAATTGTAGTCAAAATCAAAGTGCGCGTGTATCCGGTGCCCGCCAAACATCTCACCATCATCATACTCGAAATAAATCTCGTCCGTCCGAATGTCGATATGCAGAAGGGACATGGAAGCCGCAAATTCCTCCTTGCTTACCGCGAACTCTCCGGCATCCACAGCATCCCAATCCAAGTTATTTTGCCATCGTCGAGTTCATAGGATTGAAAATCAACCCATCCGAGCAAGCGCACGCTTAGCGGCTGAGCGGGCATTAGGCAGTCCATGCTCCGCGATCTCCCGCAACTTTCCCTGGCCGGTGCATATTGGTGATACCCCAAAATATCGCAGGCCCGTTCTTGAACAAACATATCGTCTTCATCCAAAAACTGCACTAGAGAATCCAAATGGTCATAGGGGGTTAGCGCCATGACACTGTATATATACTGGCATCTCACTTCGTCTTCCAAATCGGAGTTTTGCAAAATGTGATGGGTCTGCTCGATACTTTCAAGATCCGCGGCGATCCACTCGCTATTTTCGGGATGCGCATTCGGATAATCTCGTTCCAATTCATCCCATTCGCTCTGCGGATTCGACTCCAAGGCGGCAATAAATGTAGCGACATTTCTAAAACCCGGGGAAAGATCGGTCTCTTCATGATTCATGTAACATACTCGGTAACTTAGCGGGCCTCGATAATACATGCAGACATAGTTGGAATTGTCATCGGTCCAGAGGGGAAGCAAGTCTTGAAACCCGTCCAGGTCGGACATAAATTCAAGCATCTCCACGATCTCTTCATGACTCAACATTCGCAAGAAAAAATCCGCCTCTTCCTGGAGACGGGAGTGTCTGTTCAATGACTCCAATGTCTCATCAGGCAATTCTATGTTTAGAGATTTAATGCCGTCTTTGAAAAACATGTTCTCCAACTCCTCGTTGACTTTAGTTAAGCCCCACTGTATATCTTTCTGTATTCTTTATCCAGGATGGAATAAAAATATTGATCATGCCATTGTCCATCCAGAAGCAATTCTTCCTGGAAAATCCCTTCCCTCCTCATCCCTGCGCGCTCCATAAGTTTAACGGAGTTGAGGTTAAGACAATGGCACATGCCGACAACTTTATGGGCTTCCAATTGCTCGAACGCAAAATCCAGTAAAAGTTTCGTCGCTTCCGCTCCGTACCCCTGCCCCTGGTAGGGAGGAAGGACGGCAAAGCCGAGTTCCCAACTGTTTCGATGATCGACGTAACTCCAAATTTGCGCCAAGCCAATCGGCTCGGTCTTCCCTTCTATTTCCGATGTGACAAGAAAGTCATAATAGGACTCCGAGTCCATCTTTTCCAGATAATTCTCTCTTACGGCTTCGCGATCCGATTCCACGGACTCCTCATAAACCCATATCTTCTTGTTGCATTCCAGGTCGCTAATAAAATCAAGATCATCCACGGTAACTTTCGAAAGATTAACACGGTTTCCATAAAGTATCATAAGGATGGTTACCCTCCAGTCCCTAACTTCAAGATTTCAAGAACTTCGTTCATATCCCGTACGACAGGATATTCCATGTTTAAGCTTACAGTTTGGCGGTACTGCTCAAGGTCTCTGCACAAAACAATTCCGGCAATCCCCAGCCTTGCGGCGCCGTCGCAATTCCGCACGTTATCATCCACAAACACGGCCTCTTCCGGCGACAGTTCCAATTCTTCCAGAGCTGTCAGGTACATTCGTTCATGGGGCTTGCTCACACCGATGACGGAAGATATGACAAATGACGAAAAATAATCCCGTAGCCCCGCATGTTTAAACACACTTTCCAATGACGGCCAGGCATCGGAGACAACAGCCAGTCGATACGTTTTGCTCAGTTCAGGTAATCCCTCGATAACATCGCTGTAGAACCTGTATTTTTTGTAGTTATATACTAAATCGTGTGTAATGGAAGCGATCGAATCAGGGGTTAACCCCAGTTCGGGCAACGCATCGGCAAATAACCGGTAGAATTCCGCGAAATGCGCGTACTCTTCTTCCTCCGTAGTAATCCAATATTGCTGAGACAAATAAGTTTGTGCGGTTTGATACGCCCTATGCAAAGCTATATCGTCAATGGCTCTGAACTTCTCCGGGTCCACGAACGCAAAGAAATTTGGAGGCATAAACCACTGTCCTGTAACAGGTTCATTTAACACCCTGCCCGAATCGAATAAGATTGCTTTAATATTTTTCCCCTTAAATTTTAACTTTTCCATACACGGCAACCCCTCAGTCACATGTCCTCGATATTAAATTTCCTAAGTGTAACCAAAGCTTTAACGCCTCTGTTCCCTTTTTTCGTTACGGTGCGTCCTTGGTCATTCGTTCTTTTCTGAATATAGTCGCCGGTCAGCAAATTATAGTCGTCTTCTTCCACGCTTTCCATCGGCGTCCCATTAAAATAGCTGCCTGTCGTCGCCCCGATCAAATACCAATCGTTATCCTGATACCTGAATCTGTATTTATGGTACCAGCGCCAGTTGCTTCCACCGTAGTCGCTGATCACGACCGATCCCCGGTTGATTTCCAAACTTTCAAAAGGATCGCCCCACACGCCGCCCTCATCGGCTTTCAATAGAACTTTATCCGCAATAATGGATAAGCGATACCCCCGCTCTTCGTCCCCAAAAGCAATCAAAAGGGAACGCGGAGGTGCGGAATCCTCACTTGAGGTACCTTCAATCACGGCCGCGACATCCATGATGCCGTCCTTGTTTAAATCGCCTTCGGCTTTAGCGGGCTTATCTTCCACTAAAAGGATGTGCCAGCCTGGGGGAATCAACGAAGCCAAATCGACTTTATGGGCTATTTCGTCATTGGGTTTAGACACCTCCGGCTGAGAAGACGCCTTCGAAATTTGATTTTTCTGTTGAAGGTTCGAACTTTCCCCGCACCCAGACAGTAAACTAGAAAGTAAAACCGTCCCGTATAAGATCTGTATCATAGCCTTTTTCACATGACTGCTCCCTATCTGCTTCTATATCTTTTTTTACGAATTGCACCCGTTACAACAATGTATCCAGGTCTCCAAGTGAATGAATGACCAAATCAGGCTTCACTTCGTGCCCCCAGGATCTCCTCTCCCGATTCAACCAACAGCTCACGATACCCTCCCGCTTGGCTCCCACAACATCGGATATGGAATCTCCAATATGGATCACTTGACTGGGGTTTACACGATAGGTAAGAAGCAATTGTTTAAACATCGCATTGTGGTCATCATTTTTATAGGATTGATACTGCTCGGAAGTGAATATGCGCAGCCTATAGTCCAAGTAAAACTTGGGCAGCATCGCTTCATCCGTATCACTAACGATACAAACCTTATATTTATTTACAATTCCTTCTAAAAACCCCACTGTATCTTCGTACAATTCCGAATGGGTGTGTTCGTTGATCAAGATCCTGGTAGCCTCTAGCGGATCGTAAGTCATGCCCTTTTCCTTAAACAAACTTTCAAAACACCGTTTATAAATGTCTTGGGTGAGATGAAATTGTTTCGTCGCCCTTAGATCGTTGGAATGATCCCAAAAAAGCTCCAGTAACCGTTCTCCGCATTGTTCAGCCAGGTCAGATGTAAAGAACCCATTTAGGATCGGCCTCCAAACATATTCTCTTCTAGAATTTACGTTGACTAAGGTTTGAAACATATCGAGACTTATTACTTCGAACGGTTTCAGAGGGTTCAACCTTCCTTCAAATTACTCGCGGTCTTTTTCAATTCTTGTTTATATAGTTCGTAGTTGATTTCATCAAAGCATACGAAAATAATCCTCTTTATGTTGGTCCCGCTATTTACCAAATAGGCAGCCACTTCATCAATAGCTGCAATACAGGCCCGTTCTTTCGGGTATCCGTATATTCCCGTACTTATATTGGGGAAGGCCATGCTTTCGACGTTCTTGGAATCAGCCAGCTTTAATGAGCTTCTATAGCAACTTTTTAATTTCTCTTCTTCCAGTTTGGCTCCGCCGTTCCAAACCGGCCCCACCGTATGAATGACATAACGGCATTTCAAGTTCCCTCCGGTTGTTACCACGGCCTCGCCTACGGCACAGCCGCCCTTCTGATTGCGGATTATCAAACACTCCTCCAGAATCGCCTTTCCTCCAGCGCGATGGATAGCACCATCCACTCCGCCCCCGCCCAGCAAACTTGTATTTGCCGCGTTGACGATCGCATCCACTTCGCATTTCGTGATATCACCTTGAATTAATTCGACTATGGTATTCTTGATGGTAACTTGCACGAATGATTCTTCCTTTCCTCTTGCGGACATAGAAACTCCCCTGTCGTCCCCCCATTTTGGCGCGTTTCTCAACTTTTCCAAATGAAATTTGTTATAATCATAGTACCTTAATTTACCATGGGGAGAAAAGGATAAGAATGGATTATAGAAATTATAAGTTGCTTAAGGAAGGCCGCTATCAAAGCGTCGGGATTCTGGAGAATACATATGTATTTGAAATCAAGACAGGGATCGCGGATGTCCCCGAGTATTACCGAATTACAAAAAAGGAATTCGACAACTATGAGCAGTGGAAAGACGAGTGGATCACCGACAAAAAGACCATCTACACTATCGTTAATCGAAAATGCTTCTGCAGCGCCTATAAAAATCACGGGAATCATCCACCACGCAACCACCATTACGCTGTGGTCCAATGTCCAGAATGCCAAGTTGAGACGGTCGCCCACATCGGCAATTTGCCGTTAGGTGCCCGTTACGAGGTAACATGCCCGCAGTGCGGCACTATTTTCTCCCAAACGAAAGATTAGCCATATGAAGCAGAAAGAACCCCGCTCCCAAGAAAGCCTTTCCGAGACGGGGGTTACACTTAATCCTTTAACGCTTTGAGTCGTAACAAAATACAGGTGATATGTCCGTTCAAAATGGCCTGAATAAACAAGCCTTCGTTGTACCGGTCTCCGCGGATATAGCTGGTCATTAATTTTCTCAGCGTGTCCAGATCCGCACTCCTGACGGGTTCTTCGATCGGTTTGGCCAAATCCGTGAAAACCTTGTGTTCAGCCAACCATTCGTGCCAGTTAAAAACGATCAGAAAGCCGGTGCGATCCAACTCTTCCCGAAACCGTCTCACTTCCGGGCTTTCCCTATAATATCCGTTGACCACTTCGTAAAACGTATTGTCGGTATTCTGAAAGTAATCAAGGAAACTGATTAAACTCTCGATCTCTTGTTTCGTAAGCTCTTTTTGTTGCGACATCTGCCACTACCTCGTTTCGAGACGAATTAACATTTTGCGCCGGACGTAAACGCCGTATCAGTCTTATCCTATAAATACTATAACCCCTTCTTCGGAGAAGGCTTCCGTCAGCTTGGTCTTTAATAATTCTACTCGGGAACAAAGATGTAAGCCATCTTCCTTACTTAAATTTTGTTTAGACCATTTCATGAGTTGCGAAAGCTCCTGAAATAAAAGGGGGAGATCCTCTTTTTGGATATCCACCCCGGATTGGAAAAGAGGGATGTATTGCAATTTGAGTTCAATAGACGCTGGAATCCAGCACTTACAAAAGAAAGCCTCAGAAGCTACGGGGACATAGAAATCCCTGTCCTTAGGCTCGATGATCATGGCCGCGACAGACACCGGTATAATCTCCTCCTTTTCAATCGTGGATCCGTGGCTCATAGCTGCCTCTACTTTCCTATCAAGATTAGCTCCTCATCTAACCATGGATTGCTCTGAATGATTTTATTCACGCGTTTTAGGATGGCCGACCCTTGAGACAAATCTGACATCCGGCTTAGCAAAATCCAGCGCAAACACGCTACAGCTTCAAAAATTTCAGCATCCTCCAAGGAAAAATCAGGGATGGATGCCCTGAATTCAGAGGCATAAATCCGGCCGTATCGTTCACCGACGTAAACCCGTATTAAAAAAACAGACCAAGCTATGTCATATCTGATGTCGCCCAACTGACCATTCGTCCAATCGATGATCGTTAACTTGTCCTGATGCTCCAAAATATTGCCTAAATTATAATCGCCGTGGATGAAACGATCCTGCCGAAGTTCTATCCGGTCCAACAGCCTAACCATAGTATTTTTCAGATCATGATGTTGCTCCAGCCGAGGAAAAAAGTAAGCCACAAAATCGTGCTTCGGAATAGACGTCATATCCCCGTTTACATGATAGTTATGGACTTGGACCAGCATATGTACCATTCTTTTCAATTTACTTTTGTCCAACTTGGAAATGGGCACCCCGTCGTAACTGGTCAGCAATACGGGATTTTGATTCACATCCGTTCCCCAACCGTACGGTTTGGAAACACGGACCCCCTTGTTATACAGTTCGGATAGAAAGTAATATTGCTTTCCGACATTCGGTTTCGAATCCTTGTTCCATATCTTAAGAACATATGCGCCATGTTCGGTTTCTACCTTGACGACTTCAGCTTCAAGTCCCGGCTTTAGAGAAAACAGCTCGCGGCGACTTGTTAGATGGGTAATCGCCGCCTGGTCAGCTTCGACCCATTGGATATCGGAAATTTGAGTAATGGTGTTCTCCCGCCTTTCACAAAAATGAACTTAAAATTACTCATAGCTCTAATTCTTCAATTTTTTGATTCAACGTATTTACTCTATACATCTGTACGACATTACCGGATTCATCTTTTCTATTCACCACCTCGACTTCAGGGCCGGCGTCTAATTCTTCATTCCATTCCGCACCGCTATTAATCTCTAGATTATTTACATCCTTCAAATGCAAATAATTCCTAAGAAGTTCAAGGGGATCGAATCGTTTTAAGCCCTTATATGGATCCCTAACCAATATTCTTTCTTTATGATATATTTCACTCATTTCATCACTTGCTTGCTCCAAGTCTAATCGAATATGTATTTCATCTTTTAAAAAAGTAAGGATTCCCCTACCTTTTCCGACGGAATCATCAAATATAAAACTAGCTTTATTCCCCTCCAACTGAAAATCACTCGTTGAATCCGTTAGTCTGTACGGATTATATAGGAATATACTGATACTCCCTAGATCTCCATTATTTTGACTCACATCTATCTCCGCGCTATTTAAACAATCACTGCATGTGAATTGATTAAAATCCTTGTCTGTCCATGATCCCTCATAATTTTGCAGATCTATTTTTGAGAGTTCTATAGGCTCATCCTTATTTGCGTTGTTTTGATTGGCATTGCATGCAACCAACAAGATCAGCAAAACCCATCCGCAAATGAATTTGTATTTCATCCGAATCACGACTTCTTTCCCGAGTAATTTTACAGCTCTCTGTTAATCCGACAAATTCCGTTCATTTTCTCCTTTAGTGACTTTATCCATCATTCAGCGCTTCTTTTGATCAACTCCTTCAACTCTTTGGCTTCACTTAAAGTGAAACTTCCCGAAATGCTAAATTCCCCAGAAACTAAAACCGCCTGTATCGTTGGAGCTGCGATCAACTCCCCATTACAATAAATCGACAATTCTTCACCGTACAACTGTCGGGTTATTTCTTCCAGCTTTTTCGAGTCTTTAAATTGCCCAACGACAAAATATTGATTATATTCTTGACCTAGTTCAACTTTTATGGAGTCCGCTTTAAGATCAGCTCCTGTAGCCATTACAGTTCCTTCTTTGTCTTGAAAGGTCACTTCTACTTTGTCCGGGTTTGACTGTGTTTCTTCGGGTACGTTCATATCAAAAGGGGAAGCATTCGAAAATAAAAGGGCCAACAAAAAATATAACAAAATATTCAATTTCATAGGCTTACTCTCACTTTCTAAGGTAGTCCTTTAAGGGGTTCATATGGTGCTGATCATGCCAAATAAAATCCCTCAAGTATTGCGGGATATGAAAGACATTACCGTCCCCATCCGTATAATTTTGTTCCACCGCCTCTTCCGGCAGCGCTTCGATCGTTTCTATGATCTTTTTACGATAATATATGGCCTTCTCCATCAACTCGTCTGTCGTTATCGTTTTACTGTAAACCATCGCTTCCCGGTTAAAGTCATCATAGTTCAAATGTTTGAGCGTAAGTTCGGTGTTCGTTGCAATTTTGTTGATGGCTTCTTCGTAAAAATACTTATCCCACAACATCATGTGACTGATGATATCTTTTATCGCCCATTTTCCGGGTTCCAGGCTGGAAGCCCAAGTTCCCCCATCCAGATCCTTTAACGTGCCTACGAAAGTAATCCATTCTTCAAAAGATTTGATTAAATCTTTCATCTCCACGGACATTGACATTGTCGATCGCTCCTTTTCCCTTTGTAATCATCAGATGGCCTTAACATCTAAACGCATTGGGGAGGGTGTTAGTTTTGTCGAGTTCATCCAACCCCGAACGTACTTTCAAAAAATGGACCCGTACCTCCCTGGATGTACTTCTCAATCATATTTCTTACCGGTAAGGGTAGCAGATTATGTATACCCATCTCATCTATAGGAATCCAATAAAATTCCAAATGGCTTTCTTGGGATACCGGATTATTTGTGGGGTCTGCGTTTTCCAAACGGGCAACAAAAACATGGCCGATTTCCTGGTGATACACTCCCTTGTCTTCATAGGCCGCTTCTACTGCCCCGATATATGCTCCAAGCTCACTCTCCAAGCCAAGCTCTTCGTAGATCTCCCTTTTCAGTGAGGTTCGAATGCTTTCATGAAACTCCACATGGCCACCCGGTAAAAAGGTATTATCCATCCCTTTACAATGAGCAACCAAGAGATGGTTACCCGCCAGTATGAGGCCTCGAGCCAATACGTGGTATTTCTGTGGCTGGTCTTGATTTTCCATCCGAAAATCCCCTCTCATTCTGCTATATCGGAAATTACTTGCTATTTCGGCCGACACCGCAACCCCTTACTCGCGCAAAAAAACAGCCCTAAATCAAAAACAGGCTGGGTCACTGGATGATTTTCTTCCATGATTATACAGGCAAACTCCCTCGTTAGGGTAGCCCTAGCGACTACAAAGTCATTTTGGCAGCTTTAAAACTATATCGGATATAGGGTTTTCCCTAATTACCAATGAAAACCATTGTAAATTGATAGGGAATTGCGGCTTAAAAAAGGTGCGTTTCTCAAACCATTTTTTTGCTGGTTTTATTCAATCCCAGGGGGATTATTCCGATAATTCAAGTATATACAGTTTGGTGTTTATTGTAATGGGGATGAAAACTTTTTGAAAAAAGACCGATTTTCAAGGTTGACACGGAGGTGCAGGCGAAAGTGACCACGATGATGTCTCACAGAGGAGGTTGATGATCTGAAATAATGAAGTGTGAAAATAAAATAAAACGAATTCGTCGTTACGTGGCTGGGTTACTGGTTGTTTGGTTGTTCTGTATACATAGTGTTCCCGCTTTTGCAAACAGAGCCTTTAACGATATTGAACATTCCTATGCGGCCGATGCGATTGAGGCCATGGCTGCTCAAGGTTATGTAACCGGTTATGAGGATGGGAGCTTTCGGCCTTTGCGTTTTATTTCGCGGCAGGAATGCGCAAGCATTTTCGTCAAAGCCTTAAAGCGAACATCTAATAACAAAGGTCTAATTTCTTTTCGTGATGTGTCAACATGGGCTCTCCCTTATGTACAGGTCTTGCAGGAAGAGAGCATTACTAAGGGAATCGGTGACCAATTATTCGGTGCCAAGTACAATTTGACGCGCCAGGATATGGCCGTTTGGTATGCCAGGTATTTCGGAGTTTCTGAAGATACCCCATCCGCTGGGATCTCCAGCTTTGTGGATCGGTCCGATGTATCGGACTATGCCCAAACGAGCGTGTGGCTGATGGAGCAATTAGAGCTGATTGAGGGGGATACGAATCATTATTTCCACCCCAAACAATTTGTGAACCGGCAGGATGCTGCGCTAGTTGCTTATCGAGTATGGCTTGGCGGGGACGATCTGAGAGAACGCGCCCAGCGCTTACTGGAGTCATTAGGAAAAGGAGCTGCAACGACGAACCAGCCGACCATCCCAACGGAACCGAAGAAGGCAGCGGTTGACCTGGCGCCGGAAATTAGCAGCCAGCGTGCGAATTCGGAAACCAAGGGGCCTAGAAGCCATAGTCCTAGACCTGATCCACCGGCAGGTCCAGTTACACCAACAGAACCGGTAACACCGACAGAGCCGGTAACGCCAACTGAGCCGAAGCCGGAGCAGCCGGAGAAACCACCAGGGTCTGACCCCAAACCACCAGAAACACCACCGGTGAAACCACCAGTGACAAGACCAACTCCGTCAAAACCACCGGTGCTTCCAGTGGGTGATTCTGAAGATTTTGTAGCGGATGAGGTCGTCATCAAGGCGCCGGAGCTGGTAAATCAACCGGAAACGTATCCTTCGTATCAGTTGTCCTTTCAACTCTACAATGTTGGGCGACCGGTAACCATTCCCGCTGCCAGCGTCACAAGTGTAACTTATACATTTAGTGATGAATTAGGTGTTTTTGATGAACAAGGAAAAATCGCCCATGCCGAAAATATACCGACGGCTGACAGCTTCATTCCTGTAGGGATAAAAATGACCATTGCCAAGCCCTATCAGGTACTTACAGCACAGACCAAGCTAATCGTGAAAGGGAAGACTCCGCCAGCAGAGGAACCGAGTGTAATCAGGTCCGTGTACTTGGCGACGAATAACATTCCGCAGTCTACTGCTCTAGATCCTGCATCCTGGAGTATGCCCTATGTATTTCAGAATGCAAAAGGAGAGGTAATACCATCAGGTTTGTTACCGTCAGACTTGAAGCTTCGGATCGAGGATTCCAAGGGAATATTTGATAAGGATGGGCACATTGCCAACCTGCATCTTATTCCTGCAGTGGGCTCTGTCATTCCATTCAAGATTGAGGTTGAATCGCCATCCCAGGGAATTCACTTCATCTCCGATGCCGAATTGACGGTAGTACCGGGAGAACGCAAAAAGCAATATTTTGCTGTCTCACTAATGCTGCAGGGGCAAGATCCGGGCAGTACGACCACGGTGGAACAAATCGAGCAGGCTCGTCAATTGCTGATGGACCACTTTGGCCCTAACATAAAAGTAACTTGGGCCATGGAGAATAGATTTGTTTTCGTAGAAACGAATCGCCCGCAGCTTAAAAAGGTTTTGGAATACGTCGACCAGTATGGGGATGAAGTCGGTATTTTGGACGGGTATCCGAATAACCTGTATGAGCTCCCTTTATGGGAATTGCGGATGAACGAGTGGTTGTATATGTATCGTTATAATGCGCTCACTGAGCTGCACCAATCCGGTACGATGAGATCACCTTCGGTGTTTGAAAGCATGGATACAGACCAATATCGGAAGTATCTGCCTAAATCATTGACCAGCTTTACGGTGAATCCCGAGCAAACCCAATGGCTCAAAGATCACTTTAAGATCACTTCCGCGATGGGGTGGTCGGCTACACAATATAATGTGAACGGCATGTTTGGTGAGGGTTCACCGTTGATGCCTTACTGGTCCAATAAAGACAATCCGATGGTACCTGCGCAGAGAGTTTCGGATAATAGCGGCACCGTATTCATGAATTCGATTACGATTGATCCGATTGGATCGCGCTATACCAAAGATTCCTCACGCTGGACTCTCCATCCGGGTGACCCTTATGTATATGAAACGGATGCGGCACCACAACTGTATATAGCACAACAATATTTGGATAATCCGTTTCAACGTATAAATACGGTAAATTATATGTCCATTATTTTGGACATTAACTGGCTTGCCGGCAATCATAACATGTCTGAAATATGGGAGAACTTTGTGAACCACTTCCCTGTTGACCGGGAGGTCGAGGTTGTAGGCGTGGACGGACTGAAACAGATTTATGAATCATCAGCCGGATCGAATAATGATCATGCGGAATTTACGCTCATGTTCAGAGGCTCCGGCTTTAAAACGGCTATGGACTCCAATAATTCACCGGCCAATCTGCGCTATTTGTGGACGGAAAACGCCTCACAGCGGATTATTTTATCCAAAGAGGATGGAGACGAGGCATGGTCCGTTATTGATTTCACCGACTATACTCGCAGCCCGGTTCCAAAGACACCTTACAATCTGAACAAAAAAACAGATGTAAGCTATATCACCGGAAGGAACTTCAAGCTAAGTCCTACGGCTCCGTTAACCGCAGAGGAAATTCAGCGCATAAAGGATCGTTTGAAGGAGATTTACTTCGCTGAAGAAGTGAACTATCAGTAAAAGTCCGAAGCGGAGAACGTTTGAGGAACTGAGGTTTAAAGAAAAAGAACCGAGAGCATATCGCTCTCGGTTCTTTTTTTGAGCTGCCCGCTTGTGCAAATACTCCATATGGAGGAAACATTCTACGAATCCTTGTTCGATGCTCTTCCAAGAACCCCTTGATCTGCTGATACGCCTTCTCGAAGCTAGCACCCGTTGCCTTCCATTTCCCAGTCATCTTTTGGAGACTACTAATCCACTTTCTGACCCACAAAGAGCCCGTGATTGCTCATCCCCAGGATCGAGGGCTCCGAGCAGGTCCGTAAGTGGTATGCGACCCATTGCTCAAACTCTGCCTCACTTAATGTATTCACCGTATCTCGCAGATATAGCCCGATACCATCCGTGGCAATATTTGCGATTTTTCTTATATTTTGTTTTGTTAGCAGCTTGTCGATCTCGCTTGGCGAATGAAAATAGGCATCCGTCCAAAAGCCCGGAGCATCATGCGAAAAAATCCTGCCCTCATCCAATATTTTACTTACCCATGATTCATCCGCCTTGGTCTTTATCATCTGAACATGTTTTGGCGTTATATCTGTTGATACAACAGTGTTTCCCTTTTCCGCGTAATAAAAAGAATAAATCCCCGTACCCGCTCCTAGATCAAGAATTTCATGCTTCTTCGAGATATGCTGGTCCAGCACATGGGTGGTAGTAATGAATTCAAGTCTTCTGGAATAGTCCGTTGTGAGTCTGGATGATTCATCATAATCGTATAATAATTGATGATTGCCTCCATGGTTTATTCTCCCCTTGGTTTGCTGTCTATGAGAAGTTCTTACTCTAACTCACTTTTCTAAGATGTCAGCAGCCCCTTATTTATTTGATGGCATCGTGTCATAAAGATATATCAATCATTGGACCAAATTCGTCTTCAATCGCCGAAATTACACGGAGATAAAAACGGGTCGATGTCCTTTCATAAGTAACCCCCCTCTCACAGCAAAATTTCAAATTCGATCTCATGCCTTATCGGGATCCCGTCTTCACTAGTTAAGGGGATAGACGGTTTAAGCTTTCTTGCCGCCTCCACCGCATGTCTGTGTATAGCCTTCATATCAAAGCCACGCTTTTGATAAAACCGAATCGCCCTTATATTCTCATTGGTTGTCACTAACCAAACTCTCTTGCAATTTGCTTTCTTGGCATGATCGATTACTAGTTGGAGCAGCGCTGAACCTATGCCATGGTTTTCTTTTTTGCTTTCAAGCGAAACGATTTCACAATCCTCATTCTCAATAAGGTAAGAGATAGTGCCAAGCGTTCCCTCGTCTGACATCGCCACAAAGCCAGGGAGGGCATATAAATCATGCAGCCTCCCGTTTGTAGCAACAATAGCGCCATCGAAAAGATCGGAGGTATGAATGGTTTTTACTTCGCTGATGTCTTTAAATATCAAGAATTTTTCCCCCACTCAAAAAAAGTTGCGCAAAACCGCTTCCTACTCATGAAAATGCTCAAAATACATAGCGAAGTGTCGATAGATCTCTGTAAAACAATTTACATCCAACTCGTAATGCCCCGTAAACTCCATATTCGTTTGTTCGCCTTCATAGTAGATAATTCTATGAGCATATCCGCCATTCCATAGACTCTGATAGGTCATCTTGGCGGAGACCTCTTTGCTCAGATCTTCAAACCACTTCCGAATCGATATGGATTGGGAGAACAGCTGATCCGTCTTCCACTTTTTCGGAATAAGGCGTACCTTGACCATATCTTCTTCGCCGCTAAGCTCTTCAACCAAATATTCGATTTTTTCGATTTTTACTTTATAACCCTGCTCAATATACTTATAGATGATATCTTTTCTAAAATGCGGAACGACGCCTTGAGCTATACCATACTCTTGTTCGCCATGACCCTCTTCCAAATACTTCATCAGTGTCGAGTCCAAATCAAACTTTAAAACGACCTGGCTGTTGTCAAAGTATCCATGCCTCTCAATATAGTTCCGCAATTTATCCATATGGGTTTTCTTAATGATCAACGTGTATTCCTCTTCAAATTTGTAACTCGTCTCATACGAGGTGAGGATACCGGGTAAATGCTTAACGAATTCGTCCATCATCTGGCGAAAGTTATGTTTACTTACATGGTAAATGCCATCCCTTTTTAACTCTAAAAAAGTTTCAGCTCCATTTAAATAGATGATTCTATGTCCTTCGGACTCTAAATCCAAATAGGTAATCCTTGCATCTACTTCTTTGCTCAATGCGACAAACCAGCTTCTCACGGACATGGAATCCTCGAATAGCCGGCTCATGTCAGATGTGACCGCCGTAAATCTAACTACGAGCTCCTCGGCATTTGCATGAGGAATCCGTTCATCGTAATCGATTCCGCCGATCCAAGCCCGGTTGTCCGGCAGCAGATACTGTTGAATTTCATCTTTATCGTAGTGCGGTTTCCAATCATATCCCCCTTCCAAATACTTTAGAACATGGGAATCCAATTCGAGATAGGCTCTGAAACAATCCGGCCGATCAACCTTTCCATGCTCTTTCACGAAATGAAATAATTCATCTCTTTTATCCTTTCTCATCACAAGCACATAACTGTAGTCGAGCCCCATCTACATGGCCTCTCCTTTCTGGCGGCAAATCTTAGGCTATGCTTAAACTCATGACGATTTGTTCTCCGATCGGTCCCATTCTTCTTTCCCCCGTGTCCACAAATCCCACTTTCAGATACAACTGTTGAGCCGGAATATTTTTGTGATTGACCACCAAGACGACTTCATCACAACGCTCAAATTCTTTTCTCACAAAAAGAGGCAGCTCAAGCATTCCTTTTCTAGCATATCCCTTGCGCTGCTGTTGTGAATTGATGGATAAAGCCGTTAATAGCATAGCGTTTGGATTGGCGGTATAGTCTTTAACCCGGTCCGTGGCATGGAGCAGAAAAAATCCCACAGCCACCCCTTCATCTAATATAACGATGGGATACTGGCCTTCCGTTACGTTGAGCACTTCACTTGGCAGTGCCGTAAATTGCCGCTGTTCATCAGGAAGCTCAAATTTGTTCAACTCAGCGAAATGTTCTTCCGCCAAATGAACCAATTCAACGTCGTCTAGTTTATCCATCTTGCTCTCCTTAATAAAAATATATCTCAGCTTCTGTTCGACCCATGAAGCCTAAAATCTTCCCCGCAAAGCGATTTTGTTACTTCAATTTCCGTATGATGGGTTTCTACTCCTCCGACACTGGTTCCGCCGGTTCCCCTAATGTTTACACAAGTCGGGTCGATGGCCATCCGGTTGCCTTTTTCATCCACATAAAAATACTGATCGATAACCTCTCCGTAATCATACATAGGGTTCGATGTCTCGTATTTCCCGCTTGAATCTACGGGTATAACGTCGTATTTCCCCTCCCTTTCGAGGAGTGGAGCTTCTTTTACATTATAAGTGACCCTAATAATCCCCTCGTAACCTTGCGGTATAAGGTAGAGATCATAAGTTCCTCGTTGGTATGGGGAAGCACATCCGACCGTTAAGGCTAAACACAAAATAATGTGGAGCATTTGCTTCATATGCCAGGTCCCTCCACTAAAGAGTTCTAAGATAATCCGTCGTCCCCGTTAATTCGGACCATCTGGCCGAAAGAAACTTTGCATAGTTTAAAGGGCTGATCCCGTAAGTCCCCAAAGAATGGCCGTCGTTGATCTCCACCAACTTCATTTCGCCATTGGGGTCAACTCCGAAATCCATCCCGTAGGCGGCTGGTGCATCGATAAAATCACGAACCGCATTCTCAACAACCCCGAGATCTATTTTAGAATCCCAAGCACCTTTATAGTAGCGGACATCAAGGATCTGACCGTATCGGATAAAACAACGCCATTCCGTTTTAAAATGCACCACTTCGGAGCACCAAATCGTCGTCAGTTCATCCTCGTCATTCAATCCTATAAAATCCCGATACTCTTTCACAACTCGCCCGGCAAACTGTTTGGTCGTGTCTTTAGGTTTAATAAATACATCCCAGTCCTGTGGTTTCTGGATAAGTTCTTGAAGGGTGGTGGCCCAAATTTTTCTGCCGAAATAGCGTGACAAGGAAGCCGGATAATCGATTTCGCCCTGTTTTCTTTCAAACCCTAAAATTTCAAGGCGCTTTCTCACGTTTCCGATTCCTCCAACCAGGATATGTTCAGGATCAAACTCCCTAATCTCCTGTACGTCATGGAATTTAACGGTCTCCCAACCCAAGGAAGTAAAACCCTCATTAGCAATAAACGCGTTTACGTTGTAAAAATTTCCGTTCCTATCTGTCTGAATATAAGCTCTCATCATTCATACTCATCCTTTAAAAGACCATGATAAACAAGATCCTCAAAATGATCCCACTTTTTAACATGGTGTCTTAATTTTCCTTCATATTTCATGCCTAATTTGGTCATTACTTTTCCCGAGGCGGGATTTTTCCCTAAATGGCATGCAAAAATGCGGGTTAACTGCATTTCTCTAAATCCGTAATCAATGATTCCTCTGGCGGCTTCAGTACAATAACCCTGATTTCTATACTTGCTTCCAATCCAATATCCAAGCTCTGCATGCTCAAACCTTCTATTAATACTTAATCCTATAGCACCGATTAAATAACTTTCATCCTTATGTACGATAGCCAATTGAAGTGCCCGATCTTCATTAAAATTGTTAGCATGCGTTTCAATCCATTGTTCCGCCATCCCATCCTCATATGGATGTGGAATTGTTAACGTCATTTCGGCAACAGATTTTTCACCGGCCAAGGCCTGGACTTCTTTGGCATCATCTAAACAAAAAGGTCTTAATATAAGCCGTTCCAGTTGAATTGCAGGCAATTTCTTCATTTGCATCCCCCCTAAAAATCGCTTTTTCCCGGTTTTCATAACATACCTTTTAAGTTACTGAATACGTGTGATTACTCGCTAGGAACTTCCCATTCCTCATCAGGCACCAATGCGCCGCTTTCATTTCGAATAAAGGCGCTCCCCGGTGGCGCGTTGAGAAAGGGGATAATCTCCGGGTCGTAATTACAAATGGTATTTACCAGGTAAATGGCATGATTTTCCGCATTGTCCATGTAATCTTCGTCTTCATCCCCCGCCATAAACCTCCACCCGCTATCGGGGTATGGACTATTCGAGGTTTCTTCCCTGTACATAAAACCGACTTTGCATCCATCTACGGTGATTCGATCGCTAGCAATGCAGCCTTCCTTGGAATCGATCAACTGCACAATTTGATCCGCTGACAAAAAGAAATTTTTCTTATGCTTATTTGCTGTCATAGGGTTACTCCTAAAGTGTAAATTTTTTTATCACGTCACTCTTCCCGTCCTTATCGCCACAGCATAATCCATCCGTCCGTTTGACTCGGCCATTGAGCCGGCCTTCTCCCAATCATACTGAACCATAACATGCTCTATATTCCATACGCTCATCTCCGTCTGATAGGCAATGACATAATCCGCATAAGGGGACAGCGACTCCATTTTATGCGGATGTGGCAGTTCCTCCTCATAGGCGGGCAACCCCACACTGCCCGGATTGACTATGAGCTTACCATCGGGCAAAAATATGGATTGGGGGACATGGCTATGGCCGCAAAAAATATATTTTTGCGAAATGGAGCTTAGTTCTTTCATGAGTAATTCATGCTTCTTGTAACTAACCCCATCTTCATCTATGGTCTCTAATAAGTATCGATCGTTTGCATAAGGAGTTCCATGACAAAAGAACAGGTCCTTATACACCCACGTATCTTTAAACGTTCTTATCCATTCCTCAATCTCACGCCCCAGTAAAGGTTTAACGTATTGGAAAGTAGCGGAATCCATCTCTTTTTCCAGTAAAGCCGCGTCACAGTTTCCCATGATATGCACTATCTTATCGTGCTCCATTAACCTTTTGGCTGTACCCAATGGGTCAATGGGACCGAACAGACTATCCCCCAAATTTACGATTCGTTGAATGTTTCGCGTGGATATATCTTCTAATACCGCCTCTAATGCAAAACGGTTACTATGTATATCCGAGATAATAGCAATGGCATCCTGCATAATCTCTCTCCCCCTTTAAAAAAAGCCAAGCGATACAACGCTCGGCATGTACAACCCGGCTCACCGACCTGATGTTTTACTCTTACACTACAAAGTCTTCTTTAAATTCGTCCACGGGATCCCATATGGACCAGGCTGCTTCTAACAGATTACCTTCAAGATCTCTGAAATAAAAGTACTTGGCTTCTCCATTACCCAGCGTATGTAGATCCTCCACCGTTACGCCTCGGTCCTTCAATAATTGATACGTGTATTCAATATTGAGACAGTTCATGGCCATGACGGGAAATGGTTTTCCGTTTCTTGTGATTTCCATGGTTTGCTTGTCTTGTGTTTCAATGAGCAATAAAGCTATGGAGTTCTGATGCGGGTGGTGTAATACGGCAACGAATGTCCCCCGGTCTTGAAACTTATTCATCAGTTTAAAATTCAAATTCTCTGTATACCAATGAATGGACTCATCGATTTGCGTGGTGGGAATATAGACGTAACCTATTCTTGAAAAAGCAAAATCCTGTTTCATATGGCGGCCTCCCTTGTTTATTGATTTCATTTTCTTCGGCTACCCTGACAAGATGGTTGTATCGATCTCTTCGAGTTGCTTCAGGAATTTTAAGCATTGATGCATGCATTCCATATAGTCTTTACGGCTATAGGCTCTGAAAAACGGATTCATAAAACCATGTTCGGCATGTATGGCTGTTACATGGATATTCTTCTTGTTCTTCAGTTTGTCGATGAGCTCCGGAACATGAAACGATCTTTCCGATTCCGGAAAAAATAATAAGGTCGGACATCCCGGTTCCATCTCAACATAGTCCCGAATTCTGGATCCATAGAACCCAATCACGCCGTCAATCTCAAACTCGCTGCATATCCATGCCGTCGTAGCTCCGACGCTAAAGCCTATAATGTAAATTTTCTCATAGTTCATTCGGTTTGCCGCTACAATTTGCTTTACTTCATCCTTCGGTCCGTTAAATCCGACTTCGTTAATAAAGTAGTGATAGGCTTCCTCTTCCTGATCGTAAGAAAAAGGATCCCTATGTAATAGATTTGGAGTAATGACATCATAACCTTCTTGCGTCATGACATCTTTCATGAAATCCATATGATTGTTAGCACCATAGATCTCGTGGAGAAGAATTACTAAAGATTTTGCTTGACCGGTTTTCATTCGCTTTTCACGTCTTTCTCTATGATATTCATCATAACATTCTCGCTATCCTCATTTCCATAATCTCTCAACCTCTATTAACTCATCATCCTTAAATTCCATCCTGTAAACATCCGGTTTTGAAGTTCTCATTAAAAAATCAAAATCATAGCTGCTATCAAAGTGTTCCATGATCAAAGTCATCACGGCCCCATGAGTCCCTATCGCAATGCGCTGACCGCGATTTTTCGTTAAAATCTCCTTGAGGACAGCTACTGCACGTGTTTGACATCCGAAAGCGGACTCTCCACCAGGCGAGAGTGCTGCCCGATTTGAAAACATCTTACTTACCAGAGGGTACAGTTCACCGTCTGACATGATCTTGTCATCGCTCGAGAACGTTAACTCTCTAAGGTCTTCATGAAGTTGCATTTCCTTTCCTGCCGTCCGCGCCAATTCTTCGAGAGTCATTATTGCTCTGGAGTACGGACTTGAGAAAAAAATATCGATTCCTTCTTGCTTCAACAATTCTGTAATTCGCTTTGCATCCGTCTTCCCTTTCTCGGTTAACCCCCGAGTCCGCTCATTACCCTCAACTTTTGGCGATTCGCCATGTCTTACCATATAAATGATTGTATTCATGTATTACGTCCCTTCCTCTCCGACTCGGCTGATTTACTTGTTCTGCATCACTTACATATATCTTTGAATAATTTGTTCATCCCATATTTGCACTTCTATGTATCTTTCCGGTCCCTTGGCTCCATCATAGTTCCAATCTTGTGGTAAGCCAAATTGATCAATAACTTTAATAATTTCATCTTTAGTATACACTTGTTTTCTGTATGGTTTTTCATCGGGATATCGCATAGTTGGGAATAAATCACCGTATGTAAAACTCATTGATTCCTTAGCGATTTCATTCCAATCTATTGTGATGATCCCCGGTTCCAAATACCATGTCTGAAGCCAACTACAAGCTCCCAGAGTCATATAGTGAGGAAAAGTATTGACTGGCTTCCCGCCTTTACTAATAAATAGATCTCTCGCTGTTCTTTCCAATTCTCTTCTGATCATCAAATATTCATCATTTCTTCGACTGGCAAATACCTTACCCCCTTTCTTAATTTGATTAGATACTTTTGTTGCATCATCCATTGATAACTTTGACAAGTTCTTGAATGGACCGATTTCTTTTTCAAAATAATGATACAAATAATAAGCCATGAATACCGTCCTATTCATAGTCAGTTAAAAAACTTATGAAATTGATGGTAAAAGCAAAGAGGATACTAACAACATTCAATTTTATGAATTTCTTCAATATGGAACACTCCCCCGATTAGGGATGAGCCCAGCCATAGATCACTCGTATCTAGGCTGAGCCGCTTGGTGTCTAGCTTACTCTGTTCTCACATAGCTGTATTTTGCAATCATTTCTCCCCACGGAGCCAATCCATCTTCTATGAATCCGGCTTTCGAATACAATCTTCTTGCTCGCTCGTTCTCAGGTTTATACCCTAAAACCAGTACCTCCGTGCGATCCGCGCGGTTTCTGATCTCTTCAATGATGCTGCAAACAGCCTGGAACCCGTACCCTTGACCTTGAAAACGCCGATCGATCATAAAACGATAGATCCAATAATTATGATCATCCGGATCTATTCCATATAGAGCATACCCAATCATCGTCTCCTGCTTAAATATGGCCACACTCGAAAATCCCTGCAAAAACTGGGCTTCAGCAATAGAATATACATTCGGCGCAATAAGGGATTGTTGTTCTTCTGCCGGCTCCAGCTCAGCACATTCTTCCCAATTATCTTTATCAATTCTTTCTAATCTAATCATAGGAACCCTCCGATTCGTGGAGAGACCTGTTTTCAAGCTCTCCACCTAAAATTTAGCCTTCACCGACAAGCCGATTTTCAAAATACTAGGGTTACTTCTCATACCACATCACACCTTTCAAGAAATTTAAACATTAGCTTTCCAACGGAACCTCCGCAGAGCATGTTATATCGGGGGGCCTGGGTTGCGGTTGCTCCGTTTCCTACAATATCAGAACTTTACCGATAGTCTAAGGCTTCAATCGTTTTTAAATGATCTTTACCATCAAGCACCTTGTAGAGTTGGTGGCCCGACCCCTTAAAAATAACCATGTACTCCATATCCTCTGTAACTTCAAAGCCGATGTTTTTATCTTTCAAATATATCCTTACTGCATATTCCCGATCCGCGGAAATGTCTCTCACTTTTATCAACTTCATATCCGACAGTCCGGCTAACATCTGCTCGATCCTTCTCTTATCCTTAATGATCGTTTCTTTATCGTCCGAATATCTTCTAAAAGTAACTTTAACTATATTAGTTAGGCTGATCTCGTCCATAACTTCTTTTCTCATGGATGTGTAGGTTGCTTTGTTCGAGATATACACGATGCCTATAATCACAACTATGAAGGAAAGAGCAAGCGCCACCACTTTTTTCAAGCTTGCACCACATCTTTTCTACTCTTCTTATTGTTCAACTACTTCAATATCAAAACCTCTGCATTTGTAGCGGTGTACCTGTTCAAAGCCTAATCTACAGGCCAGTTTTTTTGATGCTTCATTATCGAGCGAACAGTCCCAATACGGAGTATACCCACTGTCACGTATATCTTTTACTAATCGATATCCCAAATAGGTTCCCACCCCCTTGTTCTGATATCGAGATACCGTTTCAATACCAATGGCATGAGTTTGATTAGTCACAAAACTGGAGTAACACACTCCAATGACTTCTGATTCGTCTAGAGCAGCATACCCATATCCCTTTTTCTTAAATTCTTCTTTGGAGGACCAAAACAAATCGATATGGCTATTTATAAGTTCTACATTTCTTATACTTCCGTTATTCCACTCATCAGTTTTTAGATTGATGATTTGGTATGTGCCCGTATTTTCAATCGTTTCTAGGGGTTCCTTCCGCATTTCTAAAACCAATTGCTCGAACTGATAAAGTTTTCTGGAAGCAAACATGCTTTCAAAATCCCACTTCTCGTGATGGCCCGAGATTTCAAAATGGGTTAAGGAAACCGCCTTCATCCTGGGCTCAATATACTCAGCTATAAAACCATCTAGAGATTGGTTAAAGTAATCATTTCTGTAATCCCCGATAAGATAAAATCCTTGAATCCCCTGGCTCCAAACTAATGCACTCCTTGGATTCAATAATTGATCCACGTATATAGCACCCGGATTATTCCGTTCAATTATGGATAGAACCTCAGGGTGCTGAAACCCGTCATATAGTAATTTTTCAATCGTATAATAATATTCTGGAGCTAAAGCCTGCATGGGAATCCCTCCTTACATCGCAAGCTAAAATCAATTTATATCCTTGATAAAAGCGACGATTCTACCGGCTTCTTTAAATCCTATCTTCTTATGAAATTCCTGACTTATAACATTATCCAACTGCGTATCCGAGGCGATTTGATGGCAACCGAGCGACTTCGACCATTGCTCTCCGGCTTCAACTAATTTCTTGGAAATGCCTCTGTTTCTGTAGTCCTCTTCAACATAGATTCCTTCAACATATCCGACGGGACACGAATTGGAGCCCTCGACGTAATCGACTCTTAGTGACATATGAATAAATCCCACAAAACCACCTTCAACAGTTGCTAAATAAACGATGTCTCTCTCCGAATCCAATAGCTCTTCAAATTCGGCTCTTAAATGCTCCTGTTCGTTGTCTGGCCAAAGTTTCAACGCTAGCTCCGTTAATTCATTTAGGTTGGACGGATCCGCTTTCACAATCTTCATCAGAACACACCTCTCTTATTTAGTCTTGTGGATTTGAGGTAATTCATTACTATTAAATCGCCAAACCGACTGCCGAGGTCCCTGCGGATCTGTGCTCTATAGCCGCCTATTTCTTTTTTCCTCCAAATGGATGTCCAACGCTTCGATCGCACGAATCAATAATTTAATCAGCAAATATAAGCAATATAGCCCAAGAAGAATGAACAATCCGTAGACAATAAACAGAAACATCGGTATTATTGAGAACACTCGGTACAACTCCTCATAGCAAAATGGCTTGCTTACACACTTAAATTCACATGGTCATGACGTCATCACGGATTAGGTGGAGGTTGGCAGACTTCCTCCTGTCCTTGATAATTTGCTGTGAAATCATTACCTCAGATGTAATGCTGAAGTCGGCAGCTTAACCCATACCATCTCTACTCTATTTTAGGGGATGGATGAAGGTTTTTCCATTTTTTTAAATAACACGTACCCCAGATTAGAAAAATCAAGCTATTCCCCTGCTCTATGTGTCTACACCATTCTCAAAAACTGCAATACACTATATCAACCTTAAAAAAGGAGTGATATAGTTGGCAAACAGTGATGTACGCCTTGCACTTTGGTCAGGTACTAATTTTTCTGGTCGTCGGATCCTCTTCAGACGTGGTGGGGTTGCGGTTCGTGATCTTGGAGCGTTTCGGTTCAACAATGCGCTTTCGAGCTTCCGACTCAGAAATGTTGTGCAAAGCACTCAAGTAACACTGGTACTGTTTTCGGGAACTAACTTTCAGGGGTCCTTCCGGGTTTTCCGTGGCAGTCAAAATGTGGCTAACTTGGGTAATTTCAACTTCAACAACGTCACATCATCGCTAATTTTGGTAGGCCGCAATTTAACTAACAGCGAAATATCTCGAATTCAAAGCACTGGAAGACCACCTCGTGACATCCTGATTATAAGACAATAGTACTACAATGTTAGTTTACTAAACCAGCGGCAGTCTGGGGCTTGTTTTATCGCCCAGGCTGCCTCTTCACACGCCTATTAGCTTTTACGTTGTTTAATCATACTGCCATACAAGCTGTCCCTTCCTTATTTTTGCTATGTATATTATTTGCCCTGTGTGATAATGAATTTCTCTAACCATGGCTATCATTAGGTTAAGAGCGGATGTCTCATTATTGAATTGACTATAGGTAAGAGGCGGACGATTGAGAAATGGTTGAGACAATAACAATTCCGGGTTTCTATTGAGGTGTTCGAGATATTGAATAATTACATCGAATGCTTCCTTCATCAGGTTATAAGCTTGCTCTTTAGTCATTATTAGTCCGTGTTCAAATTCCTTTTCCCTGTCCCTTGTATCGGGCATATTAAAAAAGATTGTTTCGATTCGTGAGTGAACGCAACCTCGAATATGAGCAATTAGATTCGCAATACTGTTGCTTTCCGAGTTCGGAGACCAGGAGATATCTTCCTCTGACAGTTGTTCAATTGCTTGAAGAGTCCATTTCCTTTCAGACTTAAATTTAACCAACATACTTTCAATAACTTCATAAGCTACGTCCATTAGTAAACCTCCATTTATTATTTGTTATCAGACGTTAGTTCTTCCATGTAAACTACAGTAACCTTCTTAGAGATTTTTTGTAAGCACTATTTCAAGGGGTTGGGTCTCCAGTATTAGACATCCAGCATCACGATAACCAATTTTCCTATAAAAATGCTGTGCTCCTTCATCAGATTGCGTTGACGTCATTACTAACTCAAATCCTTTTTGACGCATAAGTTCCTCCCAATACAATACAATTTTTTTACCGATACCTTGTCCCCTATATTCTTCTTCAATCCATAGCATATTCATAAAAGGAGTGTTATCCCAGAAATATCCGTATCTCATCCATCCAATTTCATGCTCTCCATCTCTAAGTATAAAAATTTCCTTTTCATTAATCTTTGTACTTACAAGTGTCTTAGGAACATGTTTATCTCTTTCAACTATGTACTTATAATCTTTTTCTGTTGCTAATTCTATCTTCATTGTAATCTCCTTTAAACTGTTCTTCATAAATTTATCTTTATATTTTCTCCGTGCTGATTTCTGATAACGTGCCTTGATAAATCACCGTAAGAGATTTCATTGATAACTTTGATAAGTTTTTGAATGGACCAATTTCTTTCTCGCAATAATGATACAAGTAATAAGTCATGAGTACCGTCCTTTAAAATTAGTTACACATAACATTCTTGCATTGGTGTTAACCGATCTTGCTGTTTTCTTTAAATTACTAAAAATAGATCTTTACATCTATGTAATCATGTATCCCGGTTCCATGTCTGGCTAGTCCTTTATTTAACAGCTCTTGGCAAGCCTTGCATATCTATCTCTTTTACCGATCTTTGAAGTTCCTCCATCTTTTTTAGGCTTGCATATTGATTCCCAATAATCCCTGCAAACCCAATAATCAGTACGATAATCAACACTAAGGTCATCTCTCCGAGTTTCCTTTCCACGTACTTTTTTCGTCACTCGTTCCCTTCTTGGTTTCATCCTTAATCCCCAAAAGCATTTTTGATAAGGTTACCTTCCCCTGATCTTCTTCACCCGCTTGGAACTTAAAGTACTCATTCTTAAATCTATGAATCGGCGAATCTTTTTCATTTTCGTTTAGTAATCTCATGGGATCCATCCAATAATCAAACCATGCAAAACCTTCCCTTAGGATAAATTCCATCATTTCTTCAACACATTTCAGTACAGAATCTTCAGTCCTTCCATAAGACAAACTGTACTCTTTACGGAACCCATCACTATCAATACCGTTTAATGCAACTGCTTCAAAGTCATCACAAAAAAATCTCGCACCAATATGCACTCTAAATGATGGGCCGGAAGTAAACTTGTGAATATGAATAAATTCGATTCGGTCACTTTTCACCCTGGTATAAAAAGTAGGTTTACTCCTCTTGAAACCATAAGGTTTTAGTTTTTTTGCCAAATCGCTCCTTATCCGGTTTGAATATTTTTTCTCAAGAAGTTTATCCATTTGGTGCGGTTCATCTCCTTTGCTTATACCGACTATCCGTACTCTTTTCTCAAAAAATGGCTGATGCGGCACTAGTGCCTTCTAGTTACTACCCAATCCAGTAACCAAATGATTTGAATAAGGAGGTGCATAGCAGGTAAAAAAACGCCCAATTCTATTTGATAATCCGGGAAAATTGAAAACCCACCTGGTGAGGTCGGTTGATATTTTGCCCAGACAATAAAAAGGCAACCTGGGACAATGCTTGTTACAAGCCAAATCCATCTTTTCCTTCTATTATTTGATCTATAAGCCAAAGCAGAATTAGACACTAATAGCAAGAAGGGGACGGTATAAAATAACATAAAAAACAGCACGGTCTCGGATGTGAAATCTTCCACTCGGATCCTCAAAAATAAAATAAAAATGAAATGTGCAAAAATAACAGTCAGAATGCTAATGAAAGCTTTCAAATATTTTGGCCCCTTTACTTATTAGTAACTCTTAACTATGGCCCGAACAGGGGGACTTATCGTTTCTGGCAAACCATCAAGATCAAAAAAACGAATATCTTTGCATTCGACCGCGGTTGGGTAAATGGATGTATCGCCCGAATCCGCTTCCATGAGTTATCTTCTGGCAACCGAGGGGCGTATGCCCCGATGCGTGAACACATTGTTAGGTGAGGTTCATATCTACTGGTTACACTTTCAATCTTTTTCTAATCGTTCTGATTTGTCCTCTATGATTGATCTCATCTTCAAACACGTGAAACCACATAAAATAATGGTTAGCTTTATTCCACCAGAATTTCTCCTCTATATATAACCAATCATCGTTAACTGTTTTGAATAATTCAAGCGTCTTATTTCTTACAACATCTAATTTATTGAGATAATATGCTAAATCATTACCTTTAATTTTTTCTTGACCTTCCTTCCCCAAATTCAGAGCAGGACCCCATATTGAGAGTTCTTCTTCGTTCAATTCCCGTTTTTCAAATGTAGAGACCTGGTAAGCATATTCAACCGCTGCAAAGTGCAATAATAATGCTCCAATAGAGTTACTTTGGGAATCAAGCAAAAAATCAAGCTGTTCTTGTGAAAGATTCTTTACAGCATCTAGTGTTGTAAATCTAGCATAGTTCATCATTGATAATAAACGACTGATTTGAGGGGTATAACCGGGAATATCTGTTATAAGCAATATGTTCTCCATGTTTAGCATTTGTTGTTCCTCCAATTTCTTATTTGAACTTCACTTAACGTTCTTTGTATTTCACGAAACGACCCAGCCTTAGATAGCTCTTATCTTAGGCTGGGTCGTTAGTTGTCTGAGCTTCTTCCATGATTATACATCTGATAATCGAGGGGCGATAGCCCCGATGCGTGAATGCGGTAATCACTCATTATTTCTTTCCAGGTCTTATTCAAGTATTTATTTTCAACTACTAAGATACGGTTTTCAGCTATCTCCAAAATATAACCTTCGTCTTCATATATAGACTGGTTATTATACTGTTCCTTGATATCACAACCCGAAAAGAGCATCATTGTCAGCATTAATTGCACTATTCTCTTCATTGAGCTATCTCCTCTGAAACATTCATTGCATAGGTTTCACATAACGTTCCTGTATTCACGACCCAACGAATGTTGGGTGTCCGGCGACTGCCGGACCAAGGGCGTATGCCCGCAGCATGAATATTATGTTATGGGATGACTCCGGCCACCATGCGGTTGGATGGTGCGGATGTATCCCGGCAATCACTTCTTCGAGTTATCTACCGGGACCGAGGCGGCTGTCCGCCGATGCGTGAGTACTGTGTTATATATGATGGGATGCCATCTTCGTTTTGACTTTCAACTTATCTCTTTTTTCTTATTATCACTTTCAATATTATTTCACGCTTTGATACATTTTTTTCTTTGTGTTATTATATACGTAATAAAGACCAAGTGCTGCGAACACTTGGTCAGTACAATTGGCTTGGATGGTCTATTCCCTTCTAAGTCGTACAGGAACAAAACCCACCTCTGGCCTCAACCTTTGGGTGGGTTTTTACTTTCTCTTGTTGTTATTATTGATGTATGTTAAAAGAGCAAGAATGAATGTCCCAAAGAGGAACATGATCGTTAATGCATCTTTCACTTCCATGGCTTCACCTCCTTTCGAAGGGAAACCATGCCCACCCAAGATTCAATTGTAGTTATATTTTACCTTTATTTACATCTGCGTACAAGTGTTCTCAATTTGTTTTATAATCTCTCTCTTACATTCCTTTCCGCATCTACGACGCGACCCGACCTTAGATAGCTCTTATCTTAGGCTGGGTCGTTAGTTGTCTGAGCTTCTTCCATGATTATACATCTGATAACCAAGGGTGGTAGCCCCGCAGCGTGAACACAGTGTTATGCGCCGTTACTGTCTTCGAAGCATCACCTAAAAACCTTTGATCAAGATTCCAGCTCTATTTTTTACTTTGGTATAAAAACTCAACTTCACCATCTAGCAAATAGCGATATTCAAATAATTGCATTGTTCTTTCCCTAATTCTCTCCTTTATAACCTTCCCTAGGCTTACCGATCCTTGTGATCCTAGGTAACCATTATTAATAAATGTCTTCTCTACAAATTTTGTTTCCCTTAAGTGATACTCTAACCATTCTTTCTGCGATTCAATTAGTGCTTCTTTTGGTTCTCTATCCAACTTAGAAAGAAGATTTTTATATATTTGATTCAACTCTTTATCCCAAATCTCTGTATATTTGCTTTCCAACGCCCCCCATCCAAGTGTTGTAACCTCATCGGAGTTTTGTAATTCATTAAATTCCACTTCATAATCACGATCTATAGGATTTCGAAGCATTTCATCATAAAATTCTCCAGTCAAATCATAGTTCCCAATGCTCATGGATAACACTTCATTGTTAGAAGAATCTGATCGACCTTCAGTTATTTCTTTTGATTCTGTTCCATTACCTGTACTCACTACATCAGGAGGCAGTTCAGAATTCATTATTGATTTAGTTTCGCTGTTCAAGGTAGTCGATTGACTAATATTTTGACAAGATGAAAACACTATCGTAATAAAAAATAATAAGAGTATCTTACCTTTCATAAATTATCTCCTTAAAATCTTTAATATTTGCCGGTAATGGCTCATAACGTTGTTGTATTCACGAAACGCCCCAGCCTTAGGTAGCTCTTATATTAGGCTGGGGCGTTTGTTGTCTAAGCTTCTTCCACTATTATACATCTGACAACCAAGAGGTGGTAGTCCCGATGCGTGAATCCGGTGTTAGCTGAAGTTGTTGACTTCTTCGATAAGCTAAAATTGAATTTTAAAATCCTTATAATCATGTATTCCAGAACCATGTTTGGCTAATCCTTTGTATAATAAATTCTGACAAGCTTCATAAACTTCCAATATAAATTCTTTATTTAGATCTAATTCATTGTGCCCAGGTAATACTTTTATGATATTATCTATTCTACTTACTGCTTCAACAGATTTAACAAACAGCAACGGATCCGTTGTTGGATAAAAGGCATACAAAGTACCTTTGTATAACAAATCACCAGTATATAAATAACTCCTCTCTGCTTCATATAAGCAAATATGTCCCGGTGAATGGCCTGGAGTATGTAAAATTGTTAACACTCTATTTCCTAGATCAATATTATCATTATCCCTTAATAATCCTGTAGGTTCCCCTTTAAAAGGGCTCATATTCATCAAAATTAAATCCTTTAGGCAGAGATTTTGTAATATCCCTACTCACATCCCTGCGGATAACCTCAATAGGCAATCCTGGTATTCCCCTCAATAACCAATCTTTCGCTAATTCATGAACATAAATTTCATCAAAAAGCCCATGATTCCCAATATGATCCCAATGTACATGTGTTGTTATCACTTTTATAGGTAGAGAGGTCAACTGATCAACTACTTCTTTAATATTACCAATTCCAATCCCTGTATCAATTAATGCTGCATATTTGTCTCCAATTACAAGATATGAATGAACATTCTCCCAATGTCCATACTCACTTATGGCATAGGTCATTGAGTCAATTGCTTCTACTGTGAACCAATTATCAATATGCTTCAAAGTTAATGCCTCCCTTCTTATCTTCTAGTAATTACAACAATTTTAGCTAACGTTGTTGTGTTCACGACGTCCCACCGACTTAAGGCGACAAAGTCGCCGGGCGCGATGCGCTTGTCGGTTCGGATGTGTCCGGCCACTGCTCCCTCGAATTCTCTCTGCCGGACCGAGGGGCTCGTCCCCCGATGCGTAAACACGGTGTTAGATGATGACAATGCCCTCTTCGATATTCTTACACAGTTGTTTCCATTGTCCCCATGCCTGTAAGTAATCGGGCAAATCATGTGGATGATGTAGTACGCTGAGGCCTACTCGACAATAAAGATGAATCAAGGTTTCTTCGACCATCCTTGTTCTCTCGACATGCCCTTGTTCTAGCAAATCAGCTGCTGCAAACAAAGTAGTGGTATTAATATCATCTGGCGATGAACAAAATGCATATAAAAAGTCATATATGATAGGCCCCACCATTGGGGACGGATCTATCACACCAATTAATGTTGAATTGTTATAAACAAAATTATGTACGCCGGTATCACCGTGCAATAAATATTTTTTTCCTTGCTTTGATTCATCATTAAACAATTTCTCAGCTAACAGTTTCACGTAATTGTAGTCTTCTAGTGATAATACATTCTTCAGATTCATCTGTGCTTCTTTAATACTAATCTCATTAAATTCCTTCCATGTCTCTCGTGGCCATTCAATTCTTCCCCATGTACTTGGTCCTTTTTGTTCTACATACCTGTTGAGTAAATCTCTTACTAATAACTTCATCCAATTTATCTTTGGGCCACGATTAAAATGAGTGGTCCCTTCAATATATGTATAAGCAAAATATGATTTGTCTTGAGCTGATAAAAGAACATTTGGTAATAATACTGAATCCTTATAGATAATAAGCAGCTCTTCAACTAATTCAATCTGGTTTGGAGTATCAAACTTCAAGATGTATCTATTTCCATCCCTTGATTTCAATCTTAAAACTAATCCAGAAGTAGTACCTGATAATATTTGGAAACTTACAATTTCAATATTAATAAGATGCTTCTGAAATATTAAATTAACCGATTCGATTGTTGGTTCCATCATTGTTTGTCCTTGCTCCTTATAAGTTTTGCATTGATTTCATCTAACGTTGTTGTGTTCACGAACCCTCACTGGCTCAAGGCTCTGTCAGGAGCCGGGCGCGATGCGCTTAGTCGGTACGGTTGTTAGCCTAAGCCATTATTTCCATGCTTCAGTTGATCTGAGTTTATGTCTCTTTATTATAAAAAAATCTAATAAATTCAACCCCAAAATCAGTCAGAATAAACAATGAGGGCATTCCTAGACTCATAATATCATCTACATCTTTAGTTCTTGATCTGTTTGTTAAGCCATTACCAGAAGAAAGTTTTATAACTTGGCCAACAAGATCTTCATAATTGAAGAATTGGGTGTTTTCAATCAATCTGTTTTTTTCTAAATTAGTGACGATATATGAGAGGTCACTACTTTTAATATTTGTTTTCTCAAGTAACTCTTCGAAAGAATAAGAATTACTTCTACTTTGAATTACGTTAGGATTTTTATTAACTTTAATAGTCGCCTCACATCTCAATTCGTTTAGAACTCTAATATCTAACATATTGAGGTCAGCTAATATTCTATAGTAGTTCAATACTACGTTTTCATTTAATTCCTTCTCGGAGAGCAAGCTAATGAAGCCATCCACAATTATTGTTATTTTTTCTTCTTGATTATTGTCAAATACATGGTCCAAAATGATAGGCAAATAGGCATCTTGAAATCGTCTAATAAATTCCAAGTCTAACAATGCTACTAATTGCTCAATTCTCGCTTGTCGCAATTCAATTTCCTCTAGAAATTTCCTAATCATTCTTTCAGAACGTTTTTGTCTATATGATAATATCGTTGTGGTAACACCAGGAAGTAATTGGGACGCAACTCCTTCTAAAAGCAAACTGGACAGAATATCGACAACTGGTTGAGCGAGAACTTCGCCTGTTTCACTAACTTTATTCTTTAATCTCATAGTGAATCCTCACACCTTTATTAGTTTACCATCATATACGGAAGAATATGGATTTTGTTTCATAATACTTCTATTATATAATTGGGGAGGTAAGTCCAATATTGTATTTTCTCAATCATCATCTACCGTGATTAGCGTAATCTGCCCGGTAGTCAAATGTTAAAATCATCACTGAAGCTTTTTGTGCTTTTGTCCTTTAGCACTTATAGATGCTTTTACAGAGAATTTCCTATAACGTTCTTGTATTCACGAAACGCCCCAGCCTTAGATAGCTCATATCTTAGGCTGGGGCGTTTGTTGTCTGAGCTTCTTCCATATTGTACATCTGACAACCAAGGGGCGATAGCCCCGCTGCGTGAATACTGTGTTATACGATGGAATTACTTCTAGTCACTGCTCTCATATTACTTTTATGTTCTAACTCCCTTTCATACTTTAAATTTGGTATTTTCCAAAGTCACTTTAAATATTTTTTTTCAATTAGAAAAGCAGAAAAGCTCTCAACCACAAAATTAGAAATTCTTTGTATTTCATCAACCTTTCTTCTTAATTCTTCAAATGTAAATCTTCTACCAACATCACTAGCCTTCAAGCGTCCATGAGAAATAGCATTTCTAGAATCCGTAAGTTCATTCAACAGTAAAGAGATCATATTAAAATAATTAACATCTTCTAAATCTATACCAAAACTTTTCCAAATACTTTGAAGCTGTTTACTTTTTATGTTTGATCCATCTGATGGTAATAAAGAATTGCTTATACTAACTATCTCTTCAGAATTCCAAGTTTCTGTGATTTCCCAAGTTTTATCCCATTTTTTCGTTATACTACAATCAGAATATGCTTGGAGTCTACTTTGGAGTGCAATACCTTTGAACCTTTCAGTCAGTTGGTTATATTTAACATCCTCATTGTTTATTATTTCTATCGCTTGGGATACCGTATTTACTACGGTATATTCCATTACAGAATAAATTCCAACCATAATTAAACCTTTATTAGCATTCTTAACTTCATCAATAGAATTAATATTAGAACTTGCTTCTAGTGCATTTATCATTTTTTTTAGTTCAAAAATTCGTAAGTTCAATTCATTTGAAATAGAGTTCAACATAGGATTATATTAATTTATCCTTTGCATAATTAATTCTATCCTGAACTCGTTTTTTTGAATTAGTAGCACCAGAAGTTAAGCTCTGCATTTCATCACTATTCATCCATTCAAAGATGCCTTCGGTTTTTAAGTCTAGTCCTTCTTTAATAACTAAAGCCGCGCCAACTGCTACAGCTTCAAATAGGTTAAAGGGTGTTAAGTTTCGTTGTCCTCTGACTATTCCATGTTCTAAAGCAGCACCTAATTTTTTAAAAACGATCTCAAATATCTGTTTATTGGATTGGTAATCAAAATCTTCTCTTGCATTCTTCATATATTCATTCAGAAAATTCACAACACTATGTTCGAAATTATGCGAGTTATTTAAATAAGCAAAGAATCTCAATACTAGCTCTTCCCTTGTACCATCGTTCTCTTGTTTATCAGTCAATTTAACTACACTCTGAAAATCGGGATTTGCAGCTAACTCTTTTAGAAAGTTATTGAATTTTCCTCTAAAAATACAACTCCGAATTTCTTGATCAGAAAGTCTGACTCCTCCTGTATTTAATCTTTCAAATAAATCGAATCTAACCTCCACATCACTTTTATCACTGAGTGTTATTACTTTTAATGGGCTATTTAAGAGAAAATTTAATTGATGAGTTTTACTTAGATCATTAAAAGACTTACCATTTAGTTCAGTTATTTTTTTTAGACCCATTAATTTCAAATTACTTTCTTTATTAATTTTTTCTAATAATTTTTCTTCTCCTGCAAAGTGAATAATAGTACTTAATCTCTGTACCCCATCAATAAGTTCCCATGTTCCATCGGCATTTGTTGCCATAAACAAATTAGGAATAGGTATGCCCAGAAAAATTGATTCAATTAGGGCAGATTCCCTTTCTTCTTCCCATCTAAACTGCCTTTGATATTCGGGAGCTATGTCGATAATATCACTCTCAAACATACTGATTAACTCTTTAACTGAAATATCAAATGAATTAAAATCCACTTTTCTTTTTTGTTCCTGCAATTGCTCATCTAAAGTCAATTTATACACTCCCTAGAAAAATTTCTATTAATTTCTTATCCTAAAACTGTATTAATTATTCCTAGCATTTCGTTGCTAGTATCATTACTACTTTCTACTATTGCTCTGGTATATGTTCCAATAAATCCCCTGGCTGACACCCTAACGCCGTACATAATTTATCAATCACTTCTAACGAAACATATTCATTCGTATTGAGCTTCGCCATCGTAGCAGATGAAATACCCGTCATTTTCAATAAATCCTGTTTTTTAATTTCCCTGTCGATCAATAACTTTTGAAATGGTTTGTAACTAATCATCTGATATCCTCTCAAACATTCATTGAATTTTTCTTTAATTATATGAAAGTATATTTCCTTTATCAAAAACATCTTTAATATATCTTGACCTCAATATTCAATATGTTAAAATTATATTTATTTAGTTGAACTTTTATTCGTAATATGAAATATATTAGGTGGTGTTCATTCATGTATACCTCTTTAGATATCTTACTCGATTCACTAATACGCAAACGAATTGAATCTTTATATGGAGCGCTGATCAAAAATAACTCCAGCTATAACCAATTTTCATCCGAACGAAGTCTTTACTTGAAGCAGTTACACGAACTTCTGCCAGGGAATATGCAAAAAACTTTATTTCTTTACGGCGATGCTGACCTTTCTGTGCAAGCAATCTTAGAACGTGAAATCTACTTACAAGGGTTTAAGGATGCTCTCCAATTACATAACGAATTAAATATATCTACTGATTGAGAGCCATTTGACGTTTCATTCATTTGATTCTGTCGTATAACGTTGTTGTATTCACGAACCCTCACTGGCTTAAGGGGCGCCAGCCCCGGGTCCGATGGACTTAGCCAGTGCAGGGTTGTCTGCTGATTTCACTTCCTCGAAATGCCTCTTGCAGACCAAGGGCCATCAGGCCCGCCGCGTGAATACGGTGTTATGCGATGCCAACGACTTCTTCGAATCAGCTAACTGTATCTTTGCCTTCAGCTTCTTTAAATTCTTCTCTAGTCATTCCATAAAAAATCTCATTAAGATACTGACCACTAGTATAGACTACTTGTCGACGAACACCTTCTTGTACACATCCTAGTTTCCTCATCATCTCCGAAGAGGCATCATTGCCTTCAAGAACAGAGACGTTAAACTTATTAAGCCTACGCTCGAAATATGCGTATCTTAATACAATTCTCATTGCCCTAGTTCCATAACCATTACCTCTGCGGTCCTGATTTATCTGTATACCAATACTAAAGGTACCATTTCTTTCATCAACGCTATTTAGGTTTATTCCTCCTAAGTTTTCTCCTCTTAAATTCTCAATTGTGAACATGATCCTGCCATGTTTATTTGAAAAATCTGCAAATTACTCTGCAAAACTTATAGCTTCAATTTTTGTTGGAGGCAATTCAACTTGATAATCAAGTAGCCTTCTAGCAGGTGTATCAAAACGATTGTAATAATGCTTTCCCAGTCCTCAGGTTGTACTGCACGCAATCTAATTACTCCATCTTGCCAGAAATAATTGTTGAAGTTAATATCTTCCATAGAGATCCCTCCAGTAATATGTTTATTTTGTTTAAATGATTTTCGTTGGTTTCACCTAACGTTATTGTATTCACGAACCCTCACTAGCTTTAGGGGCGTAAGCTCCAGGTCCGACGGACTTAGCCAGTGCAGGGTTGTCTGCTGATTCCGCTTCGTCGAAATGCCTCTGCAGACCAAGGGCCTTTAGGCCCGCAGCATGAATACGGTGTTATCTGATGCATCCGCCATCTTCGATTTAACTCTCAAAATGTATTCATCCTTATTAATCCTTAAATTTTTTTATATACTCTATCCTTCCTTTAGCTATTATCTTATTATTCCTTAAAGAAAAGCTGTTGTTGGGTTCTAATAAATGATGCGGTACCTCACTTGAGTCATGAAATAAAAAATATAGATCTGCTTTGGTTTCTCTGTATTCATTAGGTTTATTATGTAATTCAACTACTGCACTCCAAAGTCCATATTTCAAATCCTTATCTGAATCAAAAACAATGGGTGTTGAAAAATCTCCAGTAATTAATCTTTTTTGACCGCCCTCTTCTTCGCTCAAAAAGTACAAACTAACTACCGCTACTTTCTTCATGGAAAACCACTTCCAGTTAATTATTTTCTATGGTTTTATTGTCTTTAATGTCTATTAGTCTTTGCGGATGTTTCAGATAACGTTTTGTATTCACGAACCCGAGAGACTTAAGGCCCTAAGGCCGGGTGGCACTGCCACTTAGTCTCGCAGGGTTGTCTGCTGAATCCGCTTCTACGAAATGCCTCTTGCAGACCAAGGGCAGTTAGGCCCGCAGCGTGAATACTATGTTATCTGCAGTTACTGCCTTCTTCGAATAATCTAGCCAGGTTTATTTATTACTCTTCTTACACTTCCTTATAAAAAAATACGCACTTAAGCATCCTACCAATCAGGCACAGTGAACAGCCAATGCAGGGTTGTCCCGGCAACCACATCATCATCAATGTTTTCTGCTTACAGGACTAGATTGCTCAGGAATAAGGCGGAAACTAGTTAATGCCTTTCTCTTAAACTACTCTTTTTCATCCTTAATCGATGTTATTCAAACCACTTAGAAGGAATACTCAAAAAAACATCATCTTGTCTTTTGAATCCTATCTTTTCATAATAACCAGAGATCTTTTCTGTTGTTTGAACCAACCATTCCGAATCCGGAAAATGTTCAACACATCGCTTTATTAATTCACGTCCTATTCCTTGGTCTTGAAATTCCGGATCAATAGCCAAATCATAAATTATTGATCTGAAAATTTTATCACTCAGTACTCTTACAACACCAATTAATCTATCATCATTCCATGTAGAGATTACTAAAGTTGAATTTTTAAACGGTAAATTAAAACACTTCAGCATTTCAATAGTTTCCCAGCCGACTGACATAAATAGTCCATGCAACTGGTCGGATGGTAAATCTTTAATTGAGTCGTTAAAAACAATACTCAAGGATTTCACCCACCCTATTAATTATTTATCATCCATTCTAATCTTAGTAATGGTAAGAACCTGAATGATTGCCCAAAACTACACTCACTAATTTGCTTTACATTTCATTCTTGTAATTTATATTTCACTTATTTCTTTCTTTAGGTTTGCAGTAATTGTAGATAACGTTCTTGTATTCACGAACCTGAGAACCTTAAGGCTCCGGAGGAGCCGGTCGCAGCGCGGTTAGGTTCGCAGGGTTGTCCGCCTGGCTTTCACTTCTTCGAAAATGCTTCGGGCGGACCGAGCAGCCACCAGGCTGCGATGCGTGAATACAGTGTTATTGGAAGTCAGCGACTTCTTTGAGTAACATTCACTAGATTATATTTCTCAAGAACTTGGAGAATTTCATCTATTTCATTGTTTACTACCTTGTCTCTCAATCCTCTTTCAAACTCAATATCCCTTGACTTTTTTTTGACCTCTTCAATTTTGGATTCAATTAAGGGCAATATAATATTGTCACGGTATTCTTTTGCTTCTTCTTTGGTTTTGAAATTCTTATATTTTGTTTCATCTGAGATATTAGTATGAACCTTGTATCCATAAATCCGTTTCCCATTCTTTACTTTACTGTATTGCGGATAGATCAAATGCATATCATCATCTTTGTATTTACTTCTGATGTTAGTAACGTTTAGCTTACTATTATAAATCCGAAGGTTAGATAGTCTATTGTCCAATGGATTGTTATTTTCGTGATCGATAGTATTTCCCCAGTAATCTAGTTCGGAGTATTCATTCTCAATTATCATTCTATGAAGTCTATGAGAATGTTTATCTATACTGGTTTTAACTTGAATATAATTATCCTTTCTTATCGCAGTCCAATGATGTTTGTGAAGATATTCTACCCATGGTTTTACATCAACAAGAACCTCGACTTCACACTTTCCGCCAGTAATAAATTTGATGATCTTTTCCCCATCAATAGATGTCTCGAAGAACTTATTTTTTGCGTCTATTGCGAGCATAAATATAGCATCTCCTGTTTCTTGTGTTCTTTGCGCTGATTTCCTATAACGTTCCGCATCTATGACGCGACCCGGCCTTAGATAACTCTTATCTTAGGCCGGGTCGTGTGTTGTCTGAATCTATGTCTGTGAGTTTGCTTCTGACAACCAAGGGGCGAATGCCCCGCAGCATAGATGCATTGTTAAGTGATGTTACTGCCTTCTCTGTGTTTACATTCTCATATACGGTTTTGTTTCCTATGTATTCTAGATAATTATAGTATATTAATGGTATTTGATCATGTCTTATATGTTATAATTTTCTAGTACAATATACGGCTATAAGGGCGGTCGGCTAATCTCCCAGAAGGGAGGTGATGCCCATGGAGGTCAAAGATGCACTTTCCTTAATGTTCATGTTCGGCATGTTCATTCTGGCATTGCTTACCTACATGAAAAAGAAATAGACCGCCCTGCCTAAGGAAACGGTCTATTCTGCGACCTGACTAGTGTGGCCGACTGCTCTTTATGCAGTTATTGTACTTTGGAGCCGTGTTAGCGCACGGCTCCTTACTTATTCTTACCTCAGTATAACTCATTTTATAACGCTTTTATAGGTTTTGTTGATTATTTTTATTTATATAAGGTCTGTAATGTTGTCTGCAGTAATTTCACTTAACGTTCTTTTATTCACGAAACGCCCCAGCCTTAGATAGCTTTTATCTTAGGCTGGGGCGTTTGTTATCTGAGCTTCTTCCATGATTATACATCTGATAACCAAGGGGCGAAAGCCCCGATGCGTGAATACGGTGTTAACTGAAGTCAACGACTTCCTCGAGCTACGTTACTCTCTAATATATCATCCGTCTTTAAAATTCTTCTTTATTTTCCATCAGCATAAGCTTCCGTTACAATTTGAACACCCATTTTGAAACCATAGATGAATACTTCGGTTGAATATATCGAAGAAGACCTTCCCAATAGATCATATATTTTTTCAAGAAGCTCCACCTCATCCTCCGTCAGGCTTGTTATTAACTTCTCCTTGAAGCTTGAAATTTCGCTATTCAACAATTTATACTCTGGATTCTTTGGTATAATCTTTTCTTCTGGTCTAATTTCTCCAAAATACAATTGCTCTAATAAGCTACTCATCCTACATTCCCTCCATTGTATTTCTCATAAGAGCATTTTAGCGATTTTATCGCTAAATCTCAATAGCGAATTACTCGCTAGAGTATTTTTATGTTGGAGGTGTTTGTATGTACCCAAGAATTAGAAGCTTGCGTGAAGATAAGGATTTAACTCAATCTCAAATTGCTGCATATCTCAACTGTAGTCAACGTATATACAGTAATTATGAACGCGGTGAAGTTGATATTCCAACCGCCATACTCATTAAACTTGCCGACTTCCACCAAACCAGCACCGATTATCTTCTTAATAGAACTAACATTAAACAAGCTTATCCCAAAGATTGAAAAAATTTTTGGGGTTCTTATTTCACTATCGTTGATTTCACCTAACTCCTATATCTCTGCACGTCGCGAACATCCTCTACAATTTAGTATTCGCGCACCTGACTATTATCCATAATTATATCTCCATTTCATGTTTCTGTAAGCGAATATTTCACATCCTTTCTATTGACCATCTCCTCCTCATCCGACTGCTCGTAAATCCGATCCAGCGGGCTTTGGATTTTCTTAAGGTTCTTAGTGCTGACATGGGTATAGCGCTCGGTGGTGGAAGGGTTGGCATGGCCCAGCAGTTCTTGGATAAACCGGAGGTCGGTGCCGTTTTCGAGTAAATGGGTGGCAAAGGAGTGTCGAAGCACGTGGATGCCGACCTTTTTCTTGACGCCGGAGCGTGTCAGTGCTTCCGTAAAAACTTTTTGAAGCGATCGTTCATGGAGGTGGGTTCCTGGATATTGACCCGGAAAAAGCCATGCGGATGGCTTCTCTGATTTCATGTATTGTTGCACCAGTTCCCATGCCGCTCGCGACAAAAGGGTATGGCGGTCTTTTTTTCCTTTTCCCTGCCGAACGGAAATGATTCCCCGATCCCAATCCAAGTCGGTAAGTTTAAGCCGTACCACTTCACTTACACGCAATCCGGAGGAATAGGCCAAAAAAAGCATGGTACGATGCTTCAAATTGTTCAAGGCCTTGAGAACGCGAAGCACTTCTTGCTCGGATAAAACGTAAGGAAGCTTCTTTTCCTTTTTGGGACGCAGGTAACTGGCTTCTTCTGTGGGCCATTTCAAAACATCGGCTACAAGAAAGCGCAAAGCGCTTATCGCTTGGTTGACATAGGCATGGGAATGGCCCTGATCCAATAGCTTTAAGGCGTATTCCTGAACTTTCACGCGTTCAAAAAATGGCAAACCGTTTTCATCAAAACCTTGTTGCAATATGCGTTCACGAAACACACCGCTGTATTCCAAAAATCTCCTAACATGCCCCCGATAGGCTTTGATCGTCTTAATGCTGTAACCTTTTGCCTTGAGTGTCCGCACTAAGCATTCTTCTATCTTGATGACAGCACAATCCCGTCGAATAGGATCGACTAGACTGGAATCCGCCCCACTTCTCGCCTCCAAAAAACGCAAGTCCCGGGTAACTTCACCGCTAGGCACAAACTGTCCTTTCGGAAAACATCCATACAACCGGCGAATCATATCCACTGAAGAAGAAAATCGCCAACTCTTTGACTCTGAATCCCAACGACAACCTGGTAGCGCAGAACGCATACTCTTCAAATCCTCTGATTGAAAATGCTGTAATTTTACCCATAACCCCTTGTCATTGACCCGCCCGATATGAATGATCATCGCTTTACCCCTTCCCTTCTTTTTCCCAACAAAAAAGACAGCCCTCCGCAGAGTTCTGCCTTCCGATGCTTTCGGATACCCGTTTATGTATGATCTGGGCGCTCTTCTACCCCTTCACCTTCAACCCGAGCAACTTCGCAAACCCGATCGCCTGCTCGGGCGCCACAGTGCAACCCGCCAGTGCGTCTACCGGAATATCGATTCGGTCATACGTGCACGTGCTGATATCCATCCCCTTCAGCGAGGTGTTGTTGAAGTCCGCTTCGTTCAGGTCACACACGTCGAGCTCCACATCCTTGAACTTGCAGCCATAAAACGTCGCATTCTGCAAAACACTGCCGGTAAAGCGCACCTGCTTGAGCGAAGCCTCGCCGAAATCGGACAGGTTCATGACACAGTTTTCAAAGGTGACGAACCCGAGGTTGGCCTTGCTCAGATCGATGCCGGTCAATTTGCAGTCCTTGAAATGGACACGGTGGATCACGCCTTTTTGCAAGACGGCGTTGGACAGGTCGCAGTTTTCCAGAACCGCGTCGGTCAGGTCCATCCGGTCGAAGGTGGTATGGGCAAAAGAACATCCGCGCAGTCTCACTTTGGCCAAAATGCACCGATCCATGACCTCATGTTCGAACCGGTCGCCGCTGAGCAGCCCGTTCACCAGTTCACGGTCCTCGTCCTCCAGGACATCCTCCCACCGTGCCTCGTTCAACTCCGCCGGAAGCTGAGGTGCCATCATTTTTATTTTCGCTGCCATGTCTTTATCCCCTTCAAAAATTAAATTTAATGCGTATCTAAAGCGCTCCTGCTCCGCTAGCTGTTCAGTTTTCAACCGGTAAAACTGCCACAAAAAGCACGGACCCGATCACCGCAAACAAGTAAACTCAACAAGGTGCCACTATCCGGCAAAACCATCCCCCGGAACGCCGTTCAACGCTTCCTTCAAGCCCTTCAAATCCAATCCGTCCACGGCAAAAGCGCGCCGCACCAGCTCAGGCGGAACAAACTCGTCGTACTTCCCCAGGTAAGGGGCCTCGCTTGCATCGAGCAGCGCCTCCGCATCTCTCACCTCGGACAACTCGGCCTGGATCGCGGCCAGAAGCTCCGGCGCTGCCGTCTTTCCGGCGACGACCATGTAATACGGCTCCATCGGGACAACCTGCCGCAGTCCCATGGGCTCGGTCAGGTTGTGCTTCAGCAAACGCTCCAGCGTGCGGAACTGTTTGCTTCCCGTCCACGGCAAAATAAACACCGAATCGCCCCCTGCGGGAATCACCGGACTTCGCAGCAGCCCGCTTTCGCGGGCCAGCCGACGCGCGCGTTCCAGCCGGTTCACCGCGCCGGGGGCCAGGTACGGGTAGAGCGTGGATTCTTCCAGCACCTGGCGCATTTTTTGCATCACCCGGGTGTGCACAACCCCGCCGGCGCCGAGCCAGAGCGTGTCCACCTTGCCCCGGGAGGATTTGACATACACCGCTTTATGCTTGTTGTCCACCTCTTCCACCTTCCACAGCTTCCCGGCCAGCGAGAAGCAGTAGCCCGGCGGCGGCACGGTGGTGATGCTGCCGATTTCTTCGGAGCCGTTGTACACCGCATGCTCTTCGTCATCCTTGAACACGGCGTAGAAGCGGAAGTTGTTGACCACCTTCTCCCCGCCGAGCCCGATGATCAGCGTCCCTTCCTCCGTCTGCTGGATGTGGTCGGTCTGCAGCAAATACTGCAGCAGCTGCTTGTATTCCTCCGGCTCGAAGCCGCGAAAAGAAGGCAGCGTCAGCACCGCCCGCGCCAGCTCGGCGGGCTCGGCTTCGCCGATGCTTTTGAGCGTGCTCATCGTTTGATGGTAGAGCACGCCGACCGGCTTCCGCCGTAGATCGAGCGGCTCCACCCAGCGTTCGCGGACGTACAGCTCGATGACGGCGATCGCCCGCAGCAGCGTCCACGGCATGCGTGCGGGGAGTTGCGCCTCCTCGTCCTCTTCCTCCGCGACGAGGAACATCATTTCGGACGCCATGTCGCCCCGGCGTCCGGAGCGGCCGAGCCGCTGCACAAAGCTGGAGCAACTGTACGGCGCCCCGAGCTGGATCACCCGCTCCAGCTCGCCGAGGTCGATGCCCAGCTCCAGCGTGACCGTCGCAGCGGCGACCGCGGGCCCGGGGCCGGAGCGCAGCGCGGCCTCGGTCTCTTCGCGCAGCATCGCGGAAATGCTCCCGTGATGCACATGAAACACGTCGCGCTCCTCACGCTTCGCGGCGATCCGCCGCATCTCCAGCGTCGTCAGCTCCGCGTCCGAGCGGCTGTTGGTGAAGATGAGCGCTTTTTTGCGGTGCGTATGGTCGTAAATGAAGCTGTAATAGTTCTGCTTGGCCAGTTCCAAATGCTCCGCTTCCCGTTCATTCCGCGCGTCCGGGAACGAAAAATGCTCCACCGACAGCTTCAGCTTCCGCCCGCCCTGCGGCGAGACGACCTCGACGGGCTGCTTCGTGCCGGCCCCCAGCCAGCGCGCGGCCGTGTCATAATCGCTCAGCGTCGCCGACAACCCGATCCGGCGCGGCGAGCAGGACGCCATGCGCGTCAGCCGGGTCAGCTGGCTCAGCACCTGAATCCCCCGGTCCGCCCCCATAAACGCGTGCACCTCATCGATCATGATATACCTTAGATCATGGAACAGCGCGGGGATCGCATTGGGCCGGTTCATCAGCAGCCCTTCCAGCGATTCGGGCGTAATCTGCAGCACGCCGCAGGGGCGCTGCATCAGCTTGGTTTTCTCCGCCTGGGAAACGTCCCCGTGCCAGTGCCAGACGGGCACCTCCCCCTCGCGAAGCAGCTCGGTGATCCGCTCGAATTGGTCGTTGATCAACGCCTTGAGCGGCCCGATATACAGAATGCCGACCGATTCCGACGGCCGTTCGAACAGCTCCGTCAACGCCGGAAAAAAGGCCGCCTCCGTCTTCCCCGACGCCGTCCCCGAAGCGATCAGCAGATGATGCGGGGTGTCCAGCAGCACCCGACAGGCCTCGACCTGAGCTTCGCGCAGGGAGTCCCATTGTTTGCGGTAAATATATTCCTGTATGAACGGAGCCAGCCTGGAAAAAGAATGGTTTCCGCTCATAGGTCAAACTCCGCCAAAAAGTCGTCCAGTTCGTCCTTCGCCTCTTTGCGCGAAGCCCCACCGCCCGATGCCGCAAATTCCTGCTCCCGCTCTCCCATCAACGCCTCGAAGGTCAGCGACTCATGCTGGTGCAGCATATGCAGCACGTCCATGAAATCGCGGACGACTTCCCGGGTTGTCAGCAGCTCCTCGGCGCCCAGCCGGCCAACCGCCGCCTGCATAAACGCGATCAACTGCTCGTCCGTCAGCTTCGCCGCGTAGCCGAAATGCATGGCATGGATATCCCGCAGTTTTTGCAGGAGAATCAAAATCTCTTCATGCGACAGCATATCGAGCTTCAGGATCGGCGAGGTGTACGTCCGCCGCGTGCCGCTGCTATAACGCCCGTCCATGAGCCGGGAGCGCAAAGCGTCGTAGCTGAACAGCCCTCTCCGCTCATCCTCCACAAACTGCGGCGTCCCGCCGAGGTAAATGCCGAGGTACTGTGCCTTCCCCTGCATCGTGTCGTTGAACATCGTCAGCAATTTCTCATAGTTGCTTTGGCGGGAGATGCTGTTGGTGATTTTGTACAAATTCACGCCTTCATCGATAAAAAGCAGCAGCCCTTTATACCCGATCCGCACGGCAAACTCAGCCCACAGCTTCATATAGTCGTACCAGTTGTCATCGTCAATGATTACGCCGACGCCGAGCTCCTTGCGGGCTTCCGTTTTGGTCGGAAATTCGCCGCGCAGCCAGCGCAGGGCCGCCGCTTTCCGGTCATCGTCCCCCAGTTTGTAGCCGCTCCAGTAAGCCGCCAGCACCTTGGCAAAATCAAACCCGTGCACCAGGCTCTGCAGCTCCTGGCTCACCGCGTAAATCCGCAGCTCCACCGCTTCGAGCAGCTGCGGATCGCCGGGCCGCAGGCCCGTGGCACGCATCTCTTCCTGCTGGAGCGCGGCGATCCATTTCTGCAGCATCGGCTCCAAAGCGCCGCCGTCCGGCCGCGTCCGGGTGGACATATTCATCATCAGTTCCCGGTAGGTCGCCAGGCCCTGCCCCTTCGCACCGACGAGACGCCGCTCCGGGGAAAGGTCGCCGTCCGCGACCACAAACTCTCGGTCCATCGCATAGTTGCGCATCATTTGCAGCAAGAAGCTTTTGCCGCTCCCGTATCGCCCGGCAATTAACCGAAAAGCGGCTCCGCCTTCCGCGATATTGTCCATATCCTGCAGCATCGACGCCACCTCGGCCTTTCGCCCGACCGCGATATGCTCCAGCCCGACCCGCGGCACTACCCCGGCCGTCAGGGAGTTCACCAAAGCGGTGGTGAGCCGCTTCGGAATTTGCACCTGTTTCATCGAGATTTCACCTCATTGATCTTCTCTTCTTCGCACTTTCTTTAATCAGCCGCTCTCCCAAGAAGCTTGCCGAGATCCGGCCGGTATTCCTCCGGAATGTCCTCGCCGTCCACCAGTAAATCGCCGATTTCTTCCATCGCGATTTCATTGATTTCGTCGAGCAGCAGCTCGGGCATTGAGCCGGCCTGTTCGGCGATCGCATACAAGGAGGACGCGTCTTCCCCATTCAGCAGGGCCGACAGCATCTGAAGATGCGTTCCGCCAAACCGCGCAGACATCTCCCGCCACTCCGCCGGCAGCCCTTCCGCTTCCGGGTTTCGATCGGAGGAAGGCGCCGGCGGTTCGGACATTTCTATCGCTGCCGCGGGGAACTCCCTCATTTCCGGCTCTGTTACCGGGATTTCGGAGTCGGATTCATCCACAAAGGCCAGCCAGCCCCGCTCGAAATCAAGCTCCGCCTGCTCCGGCCCGGCCTGCTTGCGCTTGCCCGGCTTCCGCCGGCCCGGCTCGCTGCCCGCGATGGGACCCGCCACCGGCGCAGGCTCACCCCACGGCGCTTCCCCGGCACCAGCCAGTTCCTCCGCCAGCAGCAGATCCCGAACCTCATCGGATTCCTTCTGCAATTTGCGCAGCTTAACCGTGTTGATTTTGACCTTGGGAGCCCGGGCCTTGGCTTCTTCGGCTTTGCGCTGTTCCAGTTCCTTCCGCAGAAAACGGTCGACAAGCTGCTCGACGTCCGGCTCCACCGCGATCCCCCGCAGCTTGCCTTTGAATCCCGTCAGCTCGCGGAGTTTGTTCTCCGTGAGCCGGACGAGCTGGGTCACATAATCGCGCAGCGGCGGATGCTCGCTCACCGGCAGCACGGTGACCGGCACGCTGCGTCCGTGCAGCTCGAAATCGTAGACGGCGCTGCGGAACAAATGACGTTTGACTTTTTTCTCCCGCGGCTTAAACCGGGCCAAAAGCCGATTTCCCTGCGCCTTGCTCATGTAGCCGTCTACCAGGGACACCACTTTCGGGGCATACTGCTGCAAGTCCTTCCGTCCTTGCCCCGTATAAAAACGGCTCTTCTCCACTTCGTAATCCAGGAGCGGCGTCAGCATGTCCCAGGAAAGCCCGAGCGGTTCGGCGGTAAATCTCCGGTACCATTCCAGTTCCCTCAGCTCGGTCGAAAGGTTCCGGGGAAACTTCAGCAAGGGTTCCATCCTAGGCAAATCCAGCCCGAACACCAGCGCAAAATCGTACAGCCATTCCCGCGCGTACAAATCCAGCTTCGGATACCGCTGACGGTATTCTTGCCAAACCCGGCGGATGAGCTCAAACCCCTGCGACGGCTCACGCCAGCCGATTCCGTGAATCAACTCGTACAAGTATACAAAAAGATACGACAGATCCGTATCCGGGTACCTTCCCGCACGAACCTCACCGCGCCAATGCAAATACCATTTCAGCTGAGCCGGCTGCATTTCCTCATAGGTCGGCCAATAATGTTGAAAAGGAACGAATTCGGCCGACTCGACCGTCTCTCCTTCCAATTCTTTAGCCTTCCGGACAAATTGCTCCTCGCGGGAAACATACCTGAAGTTCTCCCTCCAGTCGATTTCCCGTTCCACGCTTTCCGGCATCACAATCCGGCTGTACGCTTGCGGCTCCTCCCGGGCCACAGGCCTCGCATAATCCGCATGGTCCGCTTGATCCGCGAAGTCAAGCTCCAGTTCGGCGAACGTAAGACCCTGTTCCCGGGTCGTTCGCGGGTTCTTTTTTTCTTGAGACATGCCGTGCTTGTCCGCTCCTTCGTTCATCGTCCAACGTCCTCCATCACGACTCCATTATACCATCGAAGCGAAAATTTGTTCGCTTTTTTGAATGCTTTTTTGTTCTCTATTATAATTGAGTGGCAACCGGGTCTTCCAGGCTGAAAGATGGGAAGATTCAACTTCCGTTAAGTAAAGTAAAAGTGAAGGGAGCCCTTTATGAATAAATGGCTGAAAGCCTTGTTGTTTTTGCTGGGGGCTGCGTTTTTGACCCGGCTGATCCCTTTTTCCGACTGGTTTCGCATGCTCGACACGATGGTGCATGAGCTCGGTCATGCGGTGGCGACGCTTTTGGTCTCCGGCCGCGTGCTGCGCATTGAACTGAATCCCGATCACAGCGGGGTCACCTACTCCATGCTGGCTTCCGGATGGAGCCAAATTGCCGTCTCCTTGGCCGGTTACGTATCGGCTTCGTTGTTTGCCGTCGGCCTGTTTTATGGCTATGCCAAACAAAAGCAAGCCCTGGGGCTTGCCGTAGTCAGCGCGCTGGCGCTTGCGATGATCGTCTTTTTTGTGAGATCGGGGTACGGGTTAGGTTGGCTGATCGTCTTTATTTTGATCAACGCGGTAGTTTACTTTATCGGCGGAAAGATTCGAAACTTCTATTATTTACTGCTCGCGTTCCTATGTCTCGAGGAGTCCGTGATGGGGCCGGTCACCCTGCTGCAGCGCTCCATCATCGATCCCCGGCAGGCCGGAGACGCCGCCAATTTGGCCGGCCTGACCCTGGTCCCCGCTCTGGTGTGGTCGATGGTCTTCATCGTCGTTTCCCTTTGGTGCGCCCTGTTCGCGCTGCAGCTGTACTGGAAACGGGATCGGGCGGCTAAACGGGGAAAGTCTGAAATGATGCCGAATATGCGCTCTTGATCACGACTTACGGGGAGCGGCATCCGGGGTAAATGACAGCCCCTTCCCCTCCAACGCCCGGCGTAGAATCTCCACTGCTTTGGGGCCTACGCCATGCATCTTGAGGAGTTCTCGCTCACTGATCGAGGCGAGCTGGTCCAACCGCCCATATCCCGCATGGGCAAGGGCCCGCGCCGCCGGTTTACCGATCCGGGTCGGAATGTCGCTTTCCATCACTGCCCGGTTCACGGAAATTCCGTTAAAATAGGCGCTAAACACCTCTTCCAACCGGTCCACCCTATCCGGAAAACGTCCTTCATCGGGAAGGCCCCGGATCGAATATTGGTCGTGAGGGCAAAAATTCCACATAAAACTGCGGTAAATATAAGAAAACACCTTACTCACCGTAGTGCTGATGCCCCGCTCCAGATACGGTTCCTGTTTCGTCGCTTCAATAAGATCAATCATCGCGTGATACAGCTCCCAGTAGGAATCCTCATGGAACGTATCTTTTTCGTGCAAATAGTAAATAAAACTGCCCTCTTGTCCATTACCATTAGCTTCCAGTACGCGGACGGCTTCACTTTTCACCGCTTTTCCCCCTCTTCTTGTAACTCTCCAACCGGAAATCCTCAATAAGGTCGATATTTCGCCGGTTGTGCGCATAAGCTTGAATCTGTTTGCTAATGTTCGGATACAGCGTAACCCCCGCAAGCTCGCTCAAACCGATCCACCTTACGCCAGTCCGCATCGGATCGGAAACATCGGGCAGCCTCGGACGGAACCCCTCTTTGGCCGCAATCATAGACCGAAGAGGCGCTCGACAATTTAGCTGGTTTAGCTGGAATTGTTCCCGCTAATTTACTCATTCAGGCTTTCTCCCAACAATTAGCGGGAAAAGCTCCAGCTATTCCGGGGCTCCGAGACACATCTAGCCGCTTTAGGCAAAATTAGCGGGAGGATTTCCATCTAATTGAACTGCCCTTGGCAAAATCTCAGCAATTAACAGGAGAATTTCCCGCTAAGCGGTAGGCCGCTTTACCTCAAGAACCCAGCCCGTGCATTTTCTTGAATTCCTCGGGACTCATCCCGGTATGCCGCTTAAACACGGCGCAGAAGTAGCTGGAGTTCTCATAACCCACCTTTTGGGCGATCTCGTAGATCCTTTTGTCTCGCTCGGTAAACATTAACTTTTTACTCAGATTGACGCGTTCTTGGTTGATATAGGCCAAAGGCCGGAGTTTCAGCGTTTTTTGAAAAAGACGGCACAAATATTGCGGCGAAACGCCCGCGATCTCCGCCAGTTCGCCTAGCGGCAAGGGTCGCGGCAGGTTATGCGCAATGTAGGTAAGCACCGGGCGCATGCGTTCCAGCTCATCGTTTTTTGCCTCAGCCGCGATCAGTTCTCTATTTAAGTCCAGCAAAAGGTTGTACAACTGCTTGGAGCATTCCGTTTCGAAATTCTCGTCCCCGTGTTCCTCCGCCTCGAGCATGCGTTGAAGGCCGTCCATCAAAGTCCGGGTGCGCAGCCGACCAACGCCTGAACCATTTACCCCGGCATACGCGAGCAGTTGGCTCGCCTCCCTGCCCTGGAATGAAACCCAGGCCAGCTCCCAGCGCTCACTAACCGGCATGTACCTGTGTGGAATATCCGGGAACAAAAAGAACACCTCCCCCGGACCCACGAGAAACTCCTCCTCGCCGAGGACCAGCTTCCCTTGCCCTTGAATCACCTGATGCACCTGGTAATCGGGAAAGCCTGCGGGACGGTGCGTTTCGTTCTGATGCTCCCAATAGCCCAGCGTCGTCATAAAAATAGGCAGCCGGGACGTCTCCTCCGTCTTTCCGAAGATGATCCGGGACTTCATCGGAAAATCCTCCTCTTGTTTCATATTTTAATACACAGGGCGAATATTCTTTTATTTTCTAAAGGCCAATGGAAACTTATAATGTTAATATATTATAACATAGCAAGAGGAGTTGTTACGTTACATGCGCAAAAAACTCGTTTACACGCCCCCGGCCAACGGCTATCCCGAGTGGAACAACAATCCGGAGCTGTTTCAATTGGGGCGGCTCGAAGCCCATGCGACCATGATGCCTTTTCCCACCGTTTCGGAAGCGCTCTCATCAGATCCGGAATCTTCCCCCTACTACCGATCGCTGAACGGGGTGTGGAAATTTGCGTTTGCGGAGACGCCGGAGCGGCGGAGCCGGGATTTTTATCGAACCGATTTCGACGCCAGCGGCTGGGAAGAACTGCCGGTCCCTTCCCATTGGCAGCTTCAAGGCTACGATTACCCGCAATATACGAATGTAAGGTATCCTTGGGCGGTCTCCGAGCCTGAGCTGAAGCCCCCCTTTGCGCCGGCCTTGTACAATCCGGTGGGTTCTTATATCCGCACCTTTACCGTGCCGCAGGACTGGAATGGGCGCCCCGTGTTCCTCAGCTTTCAAGGCGTCGAATCCGCGTTCTACGTGTGGGTGAACGGCGAGCTTGTCGGTTATAGTGAAGACACCTTTACCCCTGCCGAATTCGACATCACCCCCTACCTGGTGGAGGGAGACAACAAGCTGGCCGTGGAGGTCTACCGCTGGTGCGATGCCAGTTGGCTCGAGGACCAGGATTTTTGGCGGCTCAGCGGGATTTTCCGCGACGTGTACCTCTATTCGCCGGGCCCGGTACATCTTGCCGATTTCTTTGTGCGCAGCGACCTGGATGCCGATTATCGCGATGCCGAACTGCAGCTCGATATCAAAATCACGAACTACAACGCGGAAAGCACCGGGGAAATCACCGTGGAAGCTCAACTGTACGATGAAGACCGGCGGGCCGTTCTCGACGCGCCGCTGTCCTTCACCTCCATCCTTCAAGGCGAGGAATCCCACACTTTGAAACTTTCGGCGGCGGTGCGGAATCCGCTGAAGTGGAGCGCGGAGACGCCCCATTTGTATACGCTGATTCTGACCCTGAAGGACAAAGAAGGCCGCGTCCTCGAAGCGACCCGCTGCAAGACCGGATTCCGCAAATTCGAACTGAAGGACGGACTGATGAAGATCAACGGCTGCCGGATCGTATTCAAGGGCGTCAACCGCCATGAATTCTCGCAAGACTCCGGCCGGGCGATCGGGAAGGCGGAGATGATCCGGGACATCGAGCTTATGAAAACCCACAATATCAACGCGGTCCGGACCTCCCATTACCCAAACCAGTCGCTTTGGTACGAACTATGCGATGAATACGGACTTTACGTGATCGATGAAACCAACCTGGAGACGCACGGATCCTGGCAATACGGACAGCAGGAATTGAATGAATTCAATGTACCGGGCAGCCGGCCGGAATGGCGGGACAATGTGCTCGACCGCTGCAATTCCATGTTCCAGCGGGACAAAAATCACCCGTCCGTCATCATTTGGTCGCTCGGCAATGAATCCTTCGGCGGAGACAACTTTATCGCCATGTACGATTTTCTGAAACAGACCGACCCGACGCGGCTTGTCCATTATGAAGGCGTCTTTCATTACCGCCAATCGGAAGCGGCCAGCGATATCGAATCCACCATGTACGTCAAACCTCGCGATGTCGAGCATTACGCGCTGAACCATCCCAAAAAGCCGTATATCCTCTGTGAATACAGCCATGCCATGGGTAATTCCTGCGGCGGACTTCATCTCTATTGGGAATTGTTTGACAAGTACGACATTTTGCAGGGAGCCTTTATCTGGGACTGGATCGACCAGGCCATTCGAACGACCGCGGGGGACGGTACGGAGTATCTTGCCTATGGCGGGGATTTCGGCGAGTCGCCGCACGACGGCAATTTCTGCGGAAACGGGCTTATTTTTGCCGACCGGACCGTGACTCCAAAGCTGCATGAGGTAAAAAAATGCTATCAGGACGTCCGCTTCGAAGCCGTGGATTTGCGTCAAGGGCTCATTCGGATTCGCAACAAAGCGTTATTTACGGATCTGAGTCAATACGCCTGCGTATGGAGCGTAGCATTGGATGGCGTGCCTGCGCAGAGCGGCACCTTGGAAGCCACAGCGCCTCCCGGAGGAACGGCGGAGATCCGCATTCCGTTCCAGACCGCTTTCGCGGATGAGCGGGAAGCCGTCCTGACGGTTTCTTTCGTCACAAAGACCGAACATAAATGGGCCAAGGCCGGACACGAAGTCGCCTGGGAGCAGTTCGTATTGAAACCTCGCATGGTGCCGTGGGGTTCCCCAGAGGCTCAAGGACTTTCCCCGCTGAAAACGGAAACCGTGGCGGAGGAGCTTAGAATCACCGGGGACAACGTCTCGGTTACTTTTGACCGAAATTCAGGAAACCTGGTCTCCTATAAAATAGCGGGCCAAGAACAGCTCGCCGGGGACGTACGGCCGAATTTCTGGCGCGCGGTTACCGACAACGATCTCGGCAACAAGCTTCATGAGCGCAGCGCTTTTTGGAAAACCGCTCCGTTCAACCTGAAGCTAACCCGGTTCGAACACCGGACAGAAGGCGACGGCTGGGCCGTCTGTGCGGATTACGCGTGGGAGAATCAGCCTTCGTGTACCCTCTCCCTCGTCTATCGCGTATTCCCGGATGGAGCGATCGAGGTGGAACAAACCTTAGTGCCGGACGGCAGTCTGCCTGAAATGCCGGAGTTCGGTTTGCTGTTCACCCTGAACAAGACCCATGATACCGTCAGCTGGTACGGCCGCGGCCCCCACGATAACTATTGGGACCGGAAGACCGGGGCTCGCCTGGGTTACTACACCGGAAGCGTCCGGGACCAGTTCGTTCCTTATTTGCGCCCGCAGGAATGCGGCAACAAGACCGATGTCCGGTTTGCCGAAATCTCGCGGAGCGCCGGCGATGCGGCCATTCTTCGGTTCGACAGTCCGATGCCTTTCGATTTCAATGCGCTGCCTTGGTCCCCGGAAGAACTGGAAGCGCATGACCATGTCTATAAGCTGCCCGAAACCGGCCATACGATCGTAAGAATCAACTTCAAACAAATGGGCGTCGGCGGCGACGACAGCTGGGGAGCCCGGACGCATGAAGCTTACACGCTTCCCGCGAACCGGCCTTACTTCTTCAAGTTCCGGGTTCGCCCCGTGTAACGGGGTTGCTCTTGAGGTGATCTTGATCGGCCAAATGCTTATACAAAAAAACCTGCATATCTGCAGGTTTTTTGATGTTAAGATGCCGCTTTCTCCGTAATCACAATAAATTCTTGCACATTTGCGTGCCTTGTTCCCCCGATGCGAGCCCCAATTCGAGATTCGGCACGACTTCTCCAGCAAATAAAGTCCCATAGGTCAAGGTTGTATGATGAGGGCTAAAAGCTGCTCGAGAACTGCCGGGTCAGACTAATCAGCCTGTCTGCGGATGGCAGCAAATCTTCCGGCTTCCTCATCTCCAGCACCCAGGAGCCCCGGTATCCGCAGGCCACCAGCCAGGCCGCCATCGCCTCGACCGGCACGGTGCCGCCGCCCAGCCCCAAATGGTCATCCGCCTCCCCGGCGTTGTCGCTGAAGTGCAGCGCCACCAGCCGGGGCATCGCCTGCTGGAGCATCAGAAGGCAGCGGCCGCTGCCCGTCATATGGGCATGGCCGCAATCGAAGACGAGGCCGACCCGCGGGGAATCGAGCTCGTCGGCGATCGCCCGCAAAAAGGGGACCTCCGCGCCAAGCAAGCCCGGATAAGGCGGGACATTCTCCAGCGCAATCACCGTGCCGCTGCCGGCCGTTCGCTTTAGTACCCGGGCGAGAAAGCCGACGATCCGGCGCTTCGCATCTTCGGTTCCCGCCTCTATCCCGGTTCCGGTTTCGGCCGCGGCCCCCGCGAGTTCCGCCCCACGCCCAGGCTCCGCTTTAGCCTCGCTCACCGCCTTGGGGCCCGCCCCGGGAAGCTCCTCCGTGCCAGCCGGCTCCCCTCCCTCGCTCCCCGCATGGAGGACGACATGGCTACACTCCAAATGCTCCGCGACGAGCAGCGTTTCCACGAGCAGATGCTCGGATCGGGCCGTCTCCGCCTCGTCCCCGGCCGCCGGGTTGCAGCCGGTGATGGGCGCATGCAGGCTCCACCGGATGCCGTAAGCCTCGCCGATCCGCTTAAACTCCGCAAGCTGCGCTTCAGGCCAGACCAGGATCTCCTCATGGCCGCCCTCGCACATTATTTCAATCTGCTTCCAGCCGGCCTCGGCCAGGAGCAGCACCGCCTCTTGAAGCGGACGGTCGATGTAAGCATAAGTGGAAACGGAACAGTCTTCGCGTGTGATCATCCGGATCTCTCCTTCACATGGGGATGGTCCTTCTAAGTTAAAACCTCCTGAACATGCCACTTGGGATGAAATAACTCTCCTTTGACAGCTCCCGCGGGGTGGCTTTGCCCTATGGAACGATCCGGTGCCTGATGGAAGCTACTTAATCCCGGAATGAATGAAACTGTCGATGAACTGACGCTGAAAAGCCAGAAAGATCGCCAGCAGCGGTACGATGACGAGCAGCGTCGCCGCGCTGACTTCGGTCCATTGAACCCCGACTTCGAACGACTGGGCGAAAATCGACAGCCCGACCGTCAGCGGCCGGTTTTCCACGGAATTCGTGACAATCAGCGGCCACAAGAAATTGTTCCACTGATAGCTGATCGACACAAGCGCAAAGGCGACATAGGTAGGCCGGGACAGCGGGAAATACACTTTCCACAACACCTGCCACCGGTTGCAGCCTTCCATGAGTGCCGCCTCCTCCAATTCCAGGGGGATCGTCTTGAAAACCTGACGGAGCAGGAAAATCCCGAAGGAAGAAGCGAGATAGGGCAGCATAATACCCAGTTTCGTATCGAGCAGCGAGAACTGCTTCAGAATATTGTAGTTGGGAAAAATCAGCACATCGGCCGGAATCATGATCTGTGCCAGAAACACCAGAAACACGATCCCGCCCCCAGCGAACGGCACCCGCGCAAACGCGAAGGCGGCCATCGTCGCCGTCAGCATCTGTACGGCGAATACGCCGAACACGATAAGCAGCGTATTCAGGTAATACACGGTGAAGGGAGCCGCCGACCAAACCGTGGCAAAATTGTCCAAGGTGAAGTCCGCCGACCAGAATCCCGAAAGCGCCGTCTGCCTCGAGCGGAACGCGGTCGCCGTCATCCAGACGAGCGGCATCAGCCAGATAACGGCCAGCAGCAGCATGAGCAAATTGCAGATTTTAGAGACATATTTCTGCGGCATATCCTAAGCCTTGCCTTTCCTTCCGGACGATCCGTCCGGAATCAATGATAGTGAATTCGTTTGTCGAGCCCGAAAAATTGCACCGCCGCAAACAACAGCAGCAGCCCGATCATGACCACCGTCAGCGCGGAAGCCATACCCTGGTCCCAGAAGCTGAAGGCCGTCTCGTAAATGTAGTAGAGCAGCAAGTTGCTCGAGTTGTTAGGGCCCCCGCGGGTCATGATCATCAAGTGATCGACCAGCTTGAACGCATTCGTCAAGGCTACGATACTGACAAACAGCGTGGTCGGCATGAGCAGCGGGAATGTGACTTTTCGGAACACGGTAAAGCTCCCGACCCCGTCCATCTGGGCGGCTTCATACAGCTCTTTGGGGATATTTTGCAGGCCGGCCAGATAAAAAATCATAAAATAGCCCGCTTCCTTCCAAATGATCATAATGATCATCGCCCACAGCACTAGACCCGGCGTACCGAGCCAGTTCAGTTCGGCCTGTCCGGTCCAGGAGAGGAGCCGGCTGACCATACCGTATTCCGGCGTATAAATAAACAGCCAGATGTTGGCTACCGCGATCATGGGGATCAGCGTCGGGTAAAAAAAGGCCGTCCGCATAAACCCTCTTCCCCGCATGACTTTATTGGCGAACACCGCCATCAAGAGGGCCAGGGCGATCCCCGCAGGAACCGTCCCCAGCGCAAAAATCGTATTGTTGCCCATCACCTTTTTGAACACTTCGTCCTCCGCCAACCTGCGGAAATTATCCCATCCGGCAAATATGGGCTCCGGCGCAGCGAGGTCGGCCTGATACAGACTTAGACGAAGCGTCAGGAAAATCGGATAAAAGGTAAACAACGCCAAAACAACCAAAGAAGGCAGCAGCAAGATCCAGGCAAAGGCGTTGTTTCTCCAGCGGCTTCCGGCCATGCTATTTATTGAAGGAAGCCAGAGCCTGATCGGCTTCCGTCTGGGCTTTCTTCAGGGCCTCGGCAGGAGACAAAGCGCCGGTCAATGCCGCCTGGACAGTATCGTTCAAAATTTTCATCACCTTGCCGTTATTGTGTGTGGACAGCTCGGCTGCCGCGTATTCCAGCTGTTCGCGGGCTACCAGTGCCGCCGGGAACTCGGACGCATACTTCTTCATCCGCTCCGTTTCATAAGCGGACTTGCGCACCGCGACATAGCCGGTGTCGATGCTCCACTGGGCCGCGCGCTCCGGCTCGGTCATAAATTTGACGAACTCCCAGGCTGCCTGCTGCTTTTCCGGACTGATATCTTTGAAAATATAGAAGTTGCCCCCGCCCGTCGGGCTGCCAAATTGCTTTTTGGCCGGCAGGAAGCTGACGCCAAAATCAAAAGTGGCGTTTTTCTTGACATTCGTCAGGTTCCCCGTCGTATGGTACATCATCGCGGTTTTGCCTTCCAGGAAGTCGGACGGCACCGTGCTCCAATCGGTCACGCCTTCCGGCATCGCTTTGTGCTTGGCCGCAAGATCAACCCAATATTGAAGTCCCTCCACGTTTTCCGGCGTGTCGAACATCACTTTCTTCCCGTCCTGGGTCATCAGGTTTTCCCCGTTTTGCAGCGCGAAAGTCTGCATCATCCAGTAGGCGAAGCCCGTGACCGGAATTTCCAGTCCGTAGCGTCCGTCTTTTTTCAGCTTGATCGCGTAATCCTGCATTTCCTCCCAGTTCTTTGGCCCTTTTTCCGGATCCAGTCCGGCTTCCTTGAACATTTCCTTGTTGTAGTACAGGACGATCGTGCTGCGCTGGAACGGGATGCTGTAGGTATGGCCGTCCGTTTGCGAATTCGCCATGAAGGCCGGATAGAAATCCGTCAAATACGCGTTGCCTTCCTTTGCAATGAAGTCGTCCAGCGGAACGATGGCGTTCATATCCAACAGGCTGAACAGCTCCGTGGACTGCAGTACAGCCACATCCGGCGGCTGCTTCGCTTGAACGCCCGCCTGCGTTTTCACCGCGGTATCCGCATAACTGCCCGTATATACGGGGGTTACATCGATTTCGGGATGCTCTTTTTCAAAATCCGCAGTCATCGCTTCGATCGTAGTGGTCAAAGGTCCGCCGACCGCGATCGGATAGTAGAAGGTCAGCTCCGTTTTTTTTCCGCCGTTTGCCGCGGATGCCGTCTGAGCCGTCCCTTGCGAAGCCGCCGCGTTGTTCCCGTCTCCATGGCCGTTGTTATTTCCGTTCCCGTTTCCGCTTCCTCCGCCGCATCCCGCAAGCAGCGACAACCCTAGCGCCGCCGCCAGTACTTTCGAACTCCATTTCCGCATAGCTCCATCTCCTCCAATTTAGTTAAGCTGATGTTTCGGAACAATTCCGTGCTGAGAGACCGGCATTTCTTCCACTCTACCAAACCCGTATAATTCTTTCGTAAGCACGGGGTAAAAACGCTGTTAAATTCGCGCGGTTAAACTACGGTTCCGGCCCGCTTTGATCGCGGAAGCATTTCGTCCATCGTCGCCCAGATATAATCCGGTACAACCTGAAAACGGTCCAGGTCCTCGAGTGTCGAAACACCTGTCAGTACAAGCGCCGTGCGCATCCCGTGACTGGCACCGAACAGGATGTCGGTGTCCAGCCGGTCGCCGACCATCAGGCAGCGGTCCCCGCTCGTTCCGCTCCAATCCAGCACCTTGGCGGCGAAATAGGCGGACGGCTTGCCGAGGATTTCCTCCACCGTCCCCATGCTCGCGGCTTCGATCGCTTTGACCATGGACCAGGTGTCGGGAATCAAATCGCCGGCTACCGGGCAGTTCGGGTCGGGATTCGCGGCAATCAGCAGCGCCCCGTCCCGGACCGCCTTCATCGCCCGATGCAGCTTCCCGTAGTTGAACTCCCGGTCCATGCCTACAAGCACATGCGTCGCTTCGGACGGATTCTCCGTCGTATCCACACCCCCGGCGGCAAGCTCGTGGACGAGCGCTTGTTCCCCGGCGACGAGAACCCGGGCCCGCTCGGGCCGTTCCCCGAAATAAGCGGCCGACATCGACCCCGCCGTGATGATTTCATCCTCGTGGGCCGCCAGTCCGAGCCGCCTAAGCCGGTCACGGCATTCCCTTCTTGTCCTGATGGTCGTGTTGCTTAAGAATCTGACCTTCTTCTCCTGGCTCCTTAAAAAACGCAGCGTTTCCCGCACGCCGGGCAGCAAGACGTCACCCAGAAAAATCGTGCCGTCCAAATCAAAAAAGTACGTCTCAAATGACAGCGTGTCCGGCAATGATTGAGCAGCCTCCTTTGGTGCGGTGCGGACAACACAAAAAAGCCCGTTATGCAGCCGCCCCGGAAACGGACATGGCGAACCATGCCGTTTCCGGCGTTCTGCATAAGGGCTTTCTCCTCGTCTCCGACCCTGTAATTATAAAATTGAACTTGAAGAGTTCTTGCTTCTTTAATTTAGCTCCGCATTGTCAAGGGCGTATTAACGTCGTGTTAAGCCATTGCAAAAGAATGCCACAGGCTCTTGTTCCCCATGGAGACCGCGGCGGCCCCGGCACGCAGGGCCGTTTCGATTTCCTCATGGTCTTTGATCAGCCCTCCGGCAATGATCGGCAACGACGTGCTTGCCCGCAGCTCGCTGATCACTCGCGGAATCAAGCCGGGCATGACCTCTAGCGCATCGGGCCGGTTTTGGCGGACCGTATGAATCCCGTGCTCCAGCGCGGAGGTATCGATCAGGAACAGCCGCTGAATCGCCTGGAGTCCGCATTTTTTGGCCTGCTTGACCATATGGCTTTTGGTCGAAATAATGCCTGCCGGGCGAACCTTGTCGGCGATATACTCCACGGCGACGGGATCACTGGCCAAGCCGGCCAGGAAATCGACATGAAGAAACACCCGTTTTCCCGCTTCATTGGCCTGTCGGACATAATCCTGCACCGTAAACAAATCCCCGGTCAGCAGGAACAGGATCGGCCAACCGCTGTCGCAAGCCGCATCCAGATCCTCGGGCTTTCGCACGGCGGGAATAATCGTCCGGCCCCAGGTTCCCGTGAATAGTCCATTTTTCATTCTTACGCCTCCTTGTTGTTTGTCCCTAGTATAGAGGCCGTTTATCAGCGCTGGATTAACATTTACTCCAAATCGCCGCTCCATTGAAGGAACCGATAGAGCAGCACCGCGGATTCCGCGCGTGAGGACGCAGCGGCGGGATTCAGCCGATTCCCGGCAACGCCGTTGAACAGGCCGGCCTCAAGGACCGTTTCCCAGTCCGCTCGCCCCCATCTGATTTCCCCGGCGTCCTTGAACCCGGCCAGACGCCCGGAGCCGTCAGCAGGGCCGGATACGGCAGCCGATCCGGAGATTCGCATCGCTCTGGCCATCATCGCCGCCTGTTCCCCGCGCGTGACTTGAGCATCGGGGCGGAAGGTTCCGTCTCCGTAGCCGCCGACGAGCCCGGACCGGACCGCCGCCCGCACATAAGGCGCGAACCAAGCCGCCGTGGCAACATCCTTCATGGCCGGAGGAGCCGCTTCCCCGTTCCCCGCCGCCAAAACGGCTTCGGCTTCGGCATCCAGCCCCAGGGCCCGAACCAGCATCGCCGCGAACTCGGCCCGCGTCACGGCACGCCCCGGTTCAAACGCGCCGCTGCCGGTTCCCTCCAGCAGCAGCCGCTCCGCCAGTTTGCTGGCTTCGGTTTCAGCCCAATGGCCCTTCATGTCGGCAAATGCCTTTTGCTCGGCCAACACGGTATAGATTCCGCTTTGGCCGCGCGTCAATATCACTTCCGAAGCTTCGGAGACATAACGGCTCGGCGCATAAACCAGTTTCTTCCCGGCCCGATCAAAACGAACGCCTGTCCAAGTACGGCTCTTCGCATCGCCCAAGGCTCCGATGTACTGCACGGCTCCTTCGATGGAGAAGGACACGCTGCGCTGTGGCGCAGATCCGTCGCCGGAGGAAAGACGAAGTCCGAATTCCACCGCCGGACCGCCCAATGTGCCTCCGGCACGCCCGGCCGCTTCCGCCACAGCGGCTTTCTCCGATTCCTTCAGTTCGCGGACGGTGACGACAAGCTCCGCCGTATCGGCAGCGGAGCCGCCAAGGAGCCGCGTGGCCACCGCCGGGTCGATCCGCCGCAGCGGCAATCGGTAGCCGGCTTGCAGCTCGCTGTTGACCAGCGTAAGCACAGCTTCGTCCCGCTTCAACGATTCCGGCTTCAGACCGGCTAATGGAATCCTAACGCTCTCCCCCTTGAAGCGGACCTCGATAGGTTTTTCCGCCTCAAGAGCTTGCTTCAAGTCTTCCGCCTTGACGGCCCCATTTATCGCTTCAATTACGGTAGTATCGGCGCTTCCGTCGGGCTGCTCGGCCTCATTCCCTATCGGCGTCCCGGGAACGCCTTGCGCTCCACTATGGCTGCCAGAGTTCCCGCCGCCTCCGTTTCCGCCTCCGTTGCCCGGCGTTCCACCGCCGCCGTCATTACCTCCATGAACCGTGATCTCAACCGGCTCCGAATACAGGTCATAGGTGCCGCCCCCTTCGATCGAGGCCGAGTAACGCAGCAGCGCGTAAGCTTTTCCGGATCCGACCGCCTTGATGGTGTTGCCGTCCGCCCGCACCAGGTTGCCCCCCTCGATGACCACAATGTCGGGCTGAACCTCTTTTTTATCGCCCCGATAGGTTTCCGCCACCCCGTTTAAAGCCCGGGACTCTCCTTTGTTCAACACTATCGCCGGTTCCTTGGCCGTCAGCGCAGCCGCCCAATCGGAGGCATAGTACGTATAGTCCGTCGTAATCGCGAAGGCGCCCATCTTGAAGTACTTGATGATATCTTCGCGCTTGTTCAGGGTCCACGGGGAGATCAACAGCCCGCGGTGCTTGGCGGCTTCCAAGAATTTCGGCCCCAGGCCGTTATAATCCGTATTATAAGTCCAATTTTGCCGGGACAGCGCTTTGATCGTCTCCCGCAGCGAACCTTCCACATTCGCTTCGCTCGCCATATACCCGGTCAGCAGACCCGCGTTCATTTCCGGCATCAAGACAGCCAGGCGCTCCAGTTGGGCCGGATAAAAAGACATCACATTGACGATATCCTCCGCCTTGTATTTTTTGACCGTGCTCACGAACGCATCTACCGCCTCCGGGGTTTGGGTCTTGATCTCCGCATAAACCAAGCGCCCCCGCTCCCGGGCCAACTGCAACTGCTCGTCCAGGGTCGGCATCCTCACCAGCGGAAAACCTTGCGGATAAGGCTTGTTGGCGTTCAGAGCTTTCAACTCCTCAAGCGTGAAATTCTCGACCTGTCCGCGTCCGTCCGTCGTCGTTTCCAGCAAAGTATTGTGGGTGATGATAAGATATCCGTCCTTGGTCAAGAACATGTCGTTTTCAATGTAATCGGCACCGGCCTCAATCGCCAAAATATTGCTCTCGATCGTATTCTCCGGAGATACGGAAGGCATGCCGCGATGCCCGATCATGTACACCTTGCGGATCAGCGTCGTGTCGCGGCCGTACAATTCCAGCGCTTCACGGGCCTTTGCCGGGTCGGCCGTCACAAGCCCGTTAACACCGGCCGTGATCAAGCGGTGAGTCGGCAGCGACCCTCCGGTCGTATTCGGGGCACTCTGCGCCCAGACCATCACCGCCAGCTTTTGCAGGAACGCAACGTTGTCCCGGGTCGCCGCTCCCGCCGGCAGCAGTGCAACCCTGGCCTGGCTCGAAGCCGTTTGTCTGCGGATGTCCAGCAACTGCTCCGGTGTTGGATTGACCATAGAAGTGAAGTCCGCGATCCCGCGGATTACCGGATAAGCCGCTCTGGCCCGCCGGATCAAATCCGGACGGTCGGAGATGACGAACGCATCCTCCAGACCGCGCTCGCGCAGCTCGTGAACCAGCCGGTCCACCGCCAGCTCCTCTGTGACGTAAAAGGCGGGGATTACCTTTTCGCCCGTGGCGGCGATCACCTCATCCAGACGGGAAATTACCTTGCCGCCGTTCTTTTCCGTAACGGCCAGATCGGCATTGACATGAAAAATCGCCGTCGCCGGCAGGCTCCCGCCCTCGAGCTTTGCGAGGTCTTTGCCGTACACTACCTCGGTTACGACCGTAGGAGCCATCGGAATCCGCGTAGCGGGCTCCGACACCTTGACAAACGGTTTGATGTCCGGCACCGGAAGCGGCTGTTCAAGCAGAGTCACCCGGATATTATCGATCCGCATGGTGCTGCCGTCTGCTTGAAAACCGATATGCCCCTTGCTGTACGCTTCCGCCTTCGCCGTATCGATAATCAACAATTCGTTGATCCATTCCTGGACCCGATTGCCGTAGGCTTTCACCGTATACCGAAGCGGCTTTCCTTCCTCCATCGGCTCGGGGTAGGAACCGCGCTCCATCACGTTCCATTGATTGGAGGCTGTCCGCTCCGCAAATTCCACCCCATTGTAAACGGATGGATCCTTGCGCACGGCCATCTGGTAATAGGGGGAATCCCCGTTTTGAACCCGGAACATGATCGAATTCCAACGGCCGGAGTTGTTGGCCGCCGTATTCGTAATGTCCGCTTCGATCGCATAGTCGCCGAACAGGCTTAAGTAATCCGGCAGGAGAACGCGTGAGGGGTTGTCCGGCGAAACCGTGGCCCGCATTTCGAACGCCCCGTCCCGCACGCCCGCCGCACTTTCGGAAGCGCCCTGCTTACGGGTCCAGCCTTCCGGGAACGCTCCGTCCGCCATGCCGTCAAAATCCTCCGCAAACAGGACATATTCGTGCTGATCCGCAGCCTTCGCTACCAAAACCAACCGGAACTCCGCGCCGTCTTTCGCCGCCTTCACCTCATAGACTCCGGGGCTTTTCACCGTTAAGTCCATGCCGTCCGCGGTGACCTCACCGCTGTACGCGCTCCAGTTCAGCTGGCTCCCATCGATTTCCGCCGCGGTATAATCGCTGGATTCCGCCGTGAACCGGATGTCCTTCAGCGGTACCGGTTTGCCCGCCTCCATCAGCAAATAGCCGGGATCATGAGCCAGCTTCAACACCTTCGGCCCGGTCAGCGACGGCGTCACCGTGACATTGACGCGGGATTCCGCCTGGTGGTAAACCCCCGTGATCACCGCTTCGCCCTCCTTCACCGGTACGGGCCGGTTGTCCACGATCTTGACGACGCTCTCATCCGAAGAATACAGCTTCAGGTCCTTGATCTGGAGTGGCTCCACCACCCCGTCGGAGTAATACACGGTAGCGGTCACCGTCAGCGGTCCGCTCAGCGCTTCCGCTGAATTCGGCAAAAGGAGATCCAGCCGGTCGGCCGTTAGGCGGGTCACCTTCAGATTATCGAAAGAAACAGCGGCCTGGTCCGCCTGGAAGCCTACTTTTCCGCGCTTCAGAAGCCCGCTGTCCAGCGTCGCGTCCACCAGCAGGGCGAACTCCGCTTCATCCCTGGCCTTGATGTATTCTTTGACATGATCGCCGAACACCCGCACTTTCAGCGTGTAGTCCTTGCCGAGCGTAAGCGGCTGCCAAGTCCCGCTTTCCGGTACGGACCACTGGTTGGCCGGGTTCCGGTAGGCCAGTTCGTAAGCGCCGTTTTGCCTTACGGCCATTTGATTGTACGGCGCCTTGCCGTTCGAAGGAACGCGGAACATCAGCGCCGCCCAGCGCGCCGGGTTCAGCACGCTTTCAAACCGGACATCCGCTTCCACGGTGTAGTTGTCGGCTTGCACGGGCGCGGTGATTCGCGCCTGCCATCCAGAACCGTTGCCGTCAAAGCGCAGTCTTTTGCCCGAAAGGGACGGATCCGCAGCCTCGCCATAAGTGTCTCCCGTCACGGAGGAGTACGTGTCCCGGGTGACCGTAAACGCCGGGCTTCCTCCATTAACGTCGGACACCCAGCCTGGCGGAATCGTTCCCTCGTTATAGCCTTCGAAGTTCTCCTCCAGCAGCACCGGATCCACAAAGCCGGAGACCGGGGCGTCATCGGAGAGCTGTACCACGCCGTACCCCGTCGTATCGTTCCAGAAGCTGGATGAATTGTAGGCGCTCCAATAGTTCGTTCGCTGTTTGGCCGTATCCGCCGCATCGTAGCGGTTGGTAACGCCCACTTCGAGGCCGAGCTGCTTCTGAAGCCGGGGGTCCATGTGGAGCATGTCCCATGGCACGGCAAGCTCCGCGCTCCAACCTTCGGGTGTGGTATGGATGGACCGAAGCACTTTCTTCTCATCCTTGTCCGCATGATTGTTCAGCGCCGCGCCGAACCGGAACTCCGGCGTGCTTCCGTCTTGCCCGTAAAGCAGGCCGATCTGCATATCCTCCGGGGCAAAGGGAGAGGACCGGTGCAAGGTAGGATCGAAAAACAGGTTGAGACTGTCCTGGTCGAACCAGTATCCGCTGCCCCCGGTGATCGGCGTCTCGTCCGCGATCCGCACCCCGATATACAAGTAAGTGTCGTCCCACAGCAGCCCGAACCGATGATCCTCGTTTGAAACCGGGTCGGTGCGCACCGAAAGGGGCTCGCTCACGCTCCAGAAAGATTCCTCCAAACGTCCGTCAATGACCGGTGCCGTCAGCGTCCGTACCGCCTGCATCTCTGCCCTTCCCGGTTCCTTCTCCGCGGCCGCGGCCGCAGCCGTTGAAGTTCCCGCTCCAATATTCGCAAGACCGGCCAATAGGGACAAAACCGTGATAAGATGCAGCAGCTTTTTCGCTTTTTTCATGCGTTAGGTATCCCTCCTAGGAATAGGTTGAAGGATGCGGCAGACTCCCCTCCCGGTCACGGCCAGAGCCGAACCATTAGCCTCAGCCATCCGCTTCGTTGGGCAGCACAAAAAAACCGTCCGTCCGCTTCGTTAAGCCCGCCCCTAAAGGGCCTCCGGCTTTCCGTAGCGAAAAGAGGGTTTTCTCCTGGTCTCTACCCGGTATTCGATTGGGTTTTGCAATCCGGCATGATCACACATTCGCCGCCTGGATCGCTAAAAGCATCGCCCTACTCGCGCAGGGGGCTGTCTGTCCTCATCCCACGATACCTACACTTTAAAACGGAATTATTTTCACCGTATCTGATCCAAGTAAAGGGATTGTAAATAACGGATATAAATTTTCCGTCCGCTCGCCCGGAAAGTCCGGTTCAGGAATCTCCGGTCATTTGTAGCGCCTCTTTAATTTGGGAAATGGATAATCCTGCCGCTTTTTTCTCACGGATCCAATGAATGCGGGCAATCGTCTCCTCCCTTTTATATCGGCGCGTTAAGTTTTCCTCCGCCTGCTCGTAGGGAAGCAAACCTTCTTCAGTGTAAAATTTAAGCGTGCTGTAGCGGGAATCCGTCAACCTGACTAATTCTCCGATAGATACGTATTCTGACGCCAGAATCGCCTCCATCGATCGTTGTCTCGACATGTAGGGTTCTCTCCTCTAAATAGAGCGCTTGGGAAGCAGGCGTACGCCATGAATAGGAACTCTGCCGTAAATAGCCTGCGGGACCGCCTCATACTCTACATTATCGATTTTCAGCGTCGGAATCGGCCCTGTCCTTAGGATGGAGTACGAATGGCCGTTGGATTCCAGCCGTCTCGTCACATCGCTCAGCCTTTCCTGGGGATTGGAGAACCAGACCTCCGTTTCGATAAATACCGATTGCGCCCGCTCCATGACCGGGAATATGAAGTTTACCCCGCTGCCCACCGGTGTTTTAACAAACTGCGTTTTCGCCCGAAGTAAGCGCTTGACCGTCAATTCCCAGCCGTGCCGGATGCGAATCGGATACACAAGCCGGGCAAGCGGGTTATTTTTATGCAGTTCATTCATGCGGACAGCAACCCGTTCCAACTCGTTTCTCGAAAAAAGATCATGCATGCATCCGCTTTCCTGGAGCAGCCACAACATACAGATCGTCTTCTCATCGACCGCTCCCTCCTCGAGAATCTCCGCTCGACAGTGCTCGGTAATTCTCGTGTACATCTGCTTGTGACACCGGTATTCTTTGATGGAAAGTCCCGCCGAATGAAAATAAAGATCGCACCCCATCAGATGCGGAATTTCTTCCAACAGCCCCATTTGAATTAACGATGCGGAGACGGCCATCTCTAATCGGTTTAGTTTTCTTTTGGACAACCCTGAAGCTCTTTTTAACCACCCGCCCAGGCTTCCTCTTTTTTTTGCAAAATAAGGGTCTTGAAAAAACACTTCCCGGTAAGGAACGGATGAAAAAGTGGCCTGAATCTCCTTACTCACACCAAGCTGATCATCGGGCCCCGTCATGAACCCTTCCATATAAGCTTCCAAAATCACCGCCGCCGCCATGCAGCGCAGCGCGACTTTCTTCGCTGTGGTCATATGCCGGCTTCGCTGCGCATTTAGCGAAATCATTGAGAACTCCTGAACCAGACTAAAATCGTGCATGGACTTGACCTCCCTATTTGCGATTAGGGCATGCTAATTACTCAACTACTTACTACTTACTACTTACTACTTACTACTTACTACTTACTACTTACTACTTACTACTTATAATATTCCAATTTGATCAGGCCCGCAACACTTGCATATAAAAAAGACAACAGCTCAACCGCCATTGTCTTCGTCTGCCATTTAAATAACGCCCCCGAACTCCCGTTTGATGTTCTCATAATGCCTGCCGTACCTGCCGGCGAGTTCCTCCGACAAATCTTGTTCGATCCGCTCCATGACGATGTCGTGGAAAAAGGCGGTATGCAGCAATTCCAGCACCGACGGGTGATCGCTTTCCAGCGCCGTCAACTGAACGGCTTGCCCGAAGCTCCCGAGCAGGGCCGTCTCATGGTCGCACAGGAGCGAAAATCTGCGTGATCCGAGTTCTCCCCACTCTTCCAGCCGCTGGTGGGCGATGATGCCTTTTAATGGCGAATGGGCTTCTCCAATCACGACGACCACGACGGCGACCCCTCGGCTTTCGGCCTCCAATAACGGCGTCTCCACCCAGTGCAAGTCCTCCGCCCAAATATCGACCAGAATATTCCTCTCGGCATTCGCGATCAGCCGCCGGATCGTCGTCTCCACCGCCTTGTCCCCTTTCCAGCTTCCGAAGGAAGCTGCCCGTTTGGGCGGCGCTTTCAGTTCCCCCAACAGCTGCTGCGTCGTCCGCTCAAAATCCGACCGGAGCAGAGCTATAACCTGACCGATCGGAACGGGCTCATAAAGAACCGGATCGGACTCGATCGTCCGGCAAATCCCTTTCTCGCCGAGCACTCGGAGGGCGGAGTACACATTGGTCCGGGACACCGACACCCTTTTGGCCACCTCGTATCCCGAAATTCCCGGCTCTTCATGCAGCGCCAAATAGCATCGGGCTTCCAAATCGGAGAGGCCGATGGCTCTAAGCTGCTCGATCACTTGGCTCACCTCTTGTTTTTTAATTATAGTGTTATTAAAAAATACTACGTTCAATAAGCTGATGTCAAACGCTTAGATGCTGAAATCTCAAAATGTGACCGCGAACTTCCCTCCTCTCTGGCAAATTCCTGCAAATCTGCAGGCTTTTCTCCTCCGTGCGGCCGGAATTTAATAATTCCTGCAAATCTGCAGGTTTTTTGGGCAAAGTCTTCCCCCTTCAAAAAAATCTCAATAAATTCCTGCAGGATTTGCATCAATTTCTCGCATGGCCCTTTCAATCGCTGAAAATTCCTGCAGATTTGCATCTTTTTGACTCGGCGGCTCCCACCTCCCCCTGATTACGGACAAACGAGCGAATCCGAGAAATACCATCCTCCCAAAAAAGGAAAATAACGCCCCAAAAAGGCGTTATTCGCGGAGAACAAATAGTGCCCTGACCTGCTTGTATTCCCGTGCGTTATCGTGCGTTAGACCGGTTCATTCATGTCCGGCCGTCCGACGACGCGCCTGAATCTCGCGCTTACGGCTACTTTGCCTGCCCCAGCACCCCGGGCTTCGGCGTGACTCCGAACGCACGGGCCAGGTCCCAAAGCTGCGTTTCCGTAATCCGCTGTTTGATTTCATGCGGAGCGATCAGCATGTAAATCTGCGCCGCCTTCTCGACCGTCTCAATCAGGCCGAAGGCCTCATCCATCGTGTTGCCGGCGCCGTAAATCCCGTGCTGGGGCCAGATGACCACACGGCTGGTGCGCATTTTTTCCGCCGTCGCGCGGCCGATCTCCGTAGTGCCCGGCACGATCCACGGCACGATGCTGACGCCGTCGGGAAAGACGACGAGACATTCCGTGCACATTTCCCACAGCGTTTTGGTAAAAGCATTCTCGTCAAGATCATGGATAAAGGTCATCGCTATCACATTCGTCGCATGGGTATGGAGGATTACGCGATGGCCCGGGTCCGCCTGAAGCCGCTCGATATGGCTCATGAAGTGGGCGGCCAGTTCGCTGGTCGGCACCGCTCCATCCTTGAAGCCCCAGAGCAGCTCCAACCGCTCGCCGTCCGCCGATACGCGAAGGACACCCAGGTTCACTTCCGGATCATCGCTTACATTTTTGAAGTATTTGCCCGATCCCGTCACAATGAAGTACCTTCCGGCCAAAGCATGCACCGGAAAAGAAGGCTGAATCACCCGCAGCACACGGTGAATATCGATGTGTTTGGCGACCTCGGCCTCGTCCAGCAAGTAACTGACGTTCCCTCCGTTTCGCTCATCCCATCCGTACTTCCACATATTGGAGGTTACCTCGGACATTTCCCGGATAAAGGGCGCTTCCCCCGACCCGATATAATTTTGCGATTCCGTGACATAAGCTGTCATGACCATCCTATCCCCTTTATAAAAATTCGTTTATATTGTTAAACTATCAGCCCATTTAACGGGAATTCCTTCCGTTAATTTGATGCCTGCGTAGCAGCAGAGGCAAAAAGCTGGAAAACCTCCCGCTAATTCGCCTGAAATTGCGTATATCGGCCGTTGGACTTGTTCCCTACCTTTTCAAAAGAACATCCCGCTCGTACGCCTTGACCTCCGAAAGCCATTGCTCGCGTACGGGGACCCCGGACATAGCGCAGTAGTAATCCCAGACCGCTCCGAACGGATACGCTTTAAACTCTTCGGTCAGAGCGAGCCGCGTCGTGTAGTCCTTGTCCAGTTCCGCTACCTTCAACTGCTCGACCGGCTCCAGCATGGCCCGCAGGAGCGCCCTGATCGTATTGCGTGTCCCGATGACCCACGCGGCCACATGATTGATGCTGCCATCAAAGAAATCGAGGCCCACGTGGGTTCTCGGCAACAGCTCGCCCCGCACCAGCTCCCGGGCGATCTCCAGAAGCTCGTCGTCCATAATGACGACATGGTCGCTGTCCCACCGGACCGGGCGGCTTACGTGCAGAAGAAGCTGGTCCACAAACATCAGAACGGACGAAATTTTGTTGGAGATCACTTCAGTCGGGTGAAAATGCCCCGCATCCAGACAAAGGGCTTTCCCCGCAGACATGGCATATCCCATATAGAACTCGTGCGATCCCACCACATAACTCTCCGACCCAATCCCGAACAGTTTGCTTTCGACCGCATCTATATTGTAGCGGGGATCGATATCCTCCCGGAAAATCTCATCCAGGGATTCCTTCAGCCTTCTGCGCGGCGACAGCCGGTCCACCGGGATGTCCTTGTAACCGTCCGGAATCCAGAAATTCGTCACGCAAGTCTGGCCGAGTTCCTTGCCGAAATGCGCCGCGATCCGGCGCGAGGCTTGGCAATGGGCGATCCAGAAATCGCGGATCTCCCGGTCCGGATGGCTCAGCGTAAACCCGTCCTCCGCCTTGGGATGCGAGAAACAAGTCGGATTGAAGTCCAAACCGAGCCCCTGTTCCCGCGCCCAGTCCACCCAGCTTTGAAAATGCTTGGGTTCAAGCCGATCCAAATCCACCTTCTCGTCGGTGTCCGCATAGATGGCATGCAGGTTTACTTTATGTTTCCCCGGGATCAACGAGAGCGCTTTTTCCAGGTCCTGACGAAGCTCGCCAGGAGTCCCGGCACGCCCGGGATAACTGCCGGTAACCGCGATTCCGCCGCTTAAGTCTTTATCCCGAAAAAGGAATCCGCGAACATCATCCCCCTGCCAGCAGTGCAAGGAAATTTTGATATCCGCAAGCTTTTTCAATACCTCATCGACATCAATCCCGTGCTTGCTATAGAGATCTTTGGCATATTCGTAATTTCCGACGATTTTGGCATCCATCTGGTTCTCTCCTTTTTCACATGAGATTCAAGTTCCTTCCAACCGCCGCTAAAACACCGGGCTTGCTTTCACCCGTTCCCACCGCTCCAGCAACTGCTTCCGGTTCTCGACGGGACGCGGCACATAGCGGGTAACCGGAAAGGATTTGGCGATGGCTTCGCGCGCTTCCCTTACATTGCCAAGGCGCCCGCACGCGATCATTTGCACGGCGAGATTGCCGATGGCCGTGGATTCGGAAGGCCCGGCACTCACCGTTTTTTCCATCAAATCCGCGGTACATTGATTGAGCAGCCCGTTATTGGCTCCGCCCCCGACGATATGAAGAACTTTGAACGTGCTGTCCGTTAACCTTTCAAGCTCCTTCATATAATCGCAGTACGTAAGCGCAAGGCTTTCAAAGATACATCTCGCCACTTCTCCAAGCGTCTGCGGCACCGGTTGCCCTGTCTCCTCGCAAAAGCTGCGAATCTCCTCGACCATATCGACCGGGTTTAAAAACCTCTGATGATTACAGGCAACCAGGCTTTGGAAGGGAGGAGCCTCCTCAGCCCATTGCACCAGCTCCGCAAAGCTGCAGTCCATCCCCGAAACCCTGCGGGTTTCCTGGATCATCCACAGCCCCATAATGTTTGTCAAGAACCGATAAGTTCTGTAAGCTCCCCGTTCATTCGTATAATTGCATGTCAGCGCGGACTCGGTGTTTAGCGGCTCCGTCAACTCCGCCCCAAGCAGGGACCAGGTCCCGCTGCTCAGAAACGCCCATGGCCGATCGTGGGCCGCCGGGACCCCGACGACCGCGGAAGCCGTGTCATGGGTCGGTACCACGATCAGCTCGCATTCCGGGAGGCCGTAAGCTTCCTTCAATTCGGGGAGGAGAGGTCCCAGTCTTATCCCCGGCTCCGTCAGCTCCGCAAACTGCGTCCGGTCAAGCCCCAGAATGCCCAGCAGCTCTTCGTCGAACTCTCCATCCTGCAAATTCAGCAGTTGCGTGGTGGACGCATTCGTCAGCTCGTTGATCTTCCTTCCCGTCAAGCGGAAATATAAATAATCCGGCACGAGAAGAATCGAATCCGTTCGCTTCAATTGTTCGGAATCGTGGACAAAAAGCTGGTACATCGTGTTGAACGACAGCTCCTGGATCCCGGTTTTGCGGTAGACCTCCTCACGCGGGATCACCCGGTGAAAATCATCGGGCGCTCCGTTTGTCCGGGAATCCCGATAAGCATACACTTCGTGAATCCGGTCCCCCGCCCGGTCAAGCAGGACGTAATCCACAGCCCAGGTATCGATGCCGAGTGTGCAGTGGGCGATGCCCTCCTGCTTGGCTTTGACGAGGCCGGCCAAAATCTCTGCAAACAAATGATCGATCTCCCAATAATCATGGCCCTCAACCCTATGAAACCGGTTTTCAAACCGGTGCAGCTCCCTGATAATCAACTGTCCGGCAATCAAAGCGCCATGCACCAGCCTTCCACTGGAGGCTCCGATATCCACCGCGATATGATTTAACATAGGTTTTTCCCCTTATGGTCAAATAAAGTGAACGATTTTCCTTCATCCTAATGGCTGAACTTCCGATTGTCAACGAAATTATGTTTGTTTATATGTTTTTATGTTTGTTTTTAGATTGAATATTTTTGAAATCGATTTTATAATCAAAAACAAAACAACATATTGGAGTGTGGTTTATATGCTAACCGCCCGCAAATTGTATTGGCCATCGATTAACCTGATCGGTCCCGGCTGTATCCAAGAGATCGGTCAAGAAGTGAAAAAAATAACAAAGTCCAAAGTCCTGCTCGTTACCGATCCAACGCTCCTGCAGCTGGGTGTGGTCAAGAAGGTGACCGACATCCTGGATGCGGAAAAGATCGACTACGTGATTTTCTCCGACGTGAAGCCGAACCCGACCACGCAAAATGTCTATGACGGGCTGAAGGTCTATCGGGACCATGCCTGCGGCGGACTCATTTCCGTCGGCGGAGGTTCGCCGCAGGATGCGGCCAAAGCGATCGGCATCCTCTCCACCAATGGAGGCAAGATTACCGATTATGAAGGCATCAACAAATCAGCCCACAAATCGGCGCCGATCATAGCGATTAATACGACAGCGGGAACCGCCTCCGAGGTCACCATCAATTACGTCATCACCGACGAGGAGCGGAAAATCAAAATGGTGATGGTTGACCCGAATTCCCTGGCCGCCGTTGCCGTTAACGATCCGGAGCTGATGCTTAACAAGCCGCCCGGCCTAACCGCGGCAACCGGGATGGATGCGCTCACCCACGCCATTGAGGCTTATGTGGCCGCAGGCTCATTTGAACTTACCGACAGTTTGGCCGAACAAGCGATCCGGTTTATCTCGCGTTCTCTACGCGAAGCGGTGAAGAACGGGTCCAACCTGCAAGCCCGCTCCGAGATGGCGTGGGGCTCTTATGTCGCGGGCCTCGCTTTTTCCAACTGCGGCCTCGGCATCGTTCACAGCATGGCCCATCAACTCGGTTCCGAATACGATCTCCCGCATGGGGTTGCCAACGCGATCTTGCTCCCCTATGTCATGGAATACAACCTCGATGCCCGCCCCAAGAAATTTGCCAAGATCGCCGAAGCGTTGGACCTGGACACCTCTTCGGCACCTTCGGTTCACGAAGCGGCACGGATGGCCCTGGACGGTTTGAAAGCGCTGTCCAGGGATGTGGGTATTCCTCCTTTAAAGGAAACGGGCTTCCATCCGGACGATATCGGCAAGCTGGCCCGCCAAGCGATGCAAGACGTTTGTACGGGCGGGAACCCGAAGCCGGTGACGGAACAGGATATCATGGATTTATATATGAAAGCTTACCGCGTGGAATGACGATCCGCGTTGCGATATGGAAACGGCGGCCTCCGGACCCGGAGAACCGCCGTTTAGTAATTTTTCGGCACGGCGTCAACCGGAAACCAACACGGCATAGACCACGCCCGGGCCATGCACGCCGATCGTGAGATCGTTCTCGATATCGGCGGAACGGCTCGGCCCCGAGATGAAATGAATGCCGGCCGGCAGGCCTTCCCGCCCGACCCGGTCGAACTCCGTCAGCACCTCGCCAAGCCTGGTGACCAGCGAAGAAACCGGGATGACGGTGAAGAGGAGCATCGGCAGAAGGCTGACCGAGCGGCCTTTTTCGGGGCCGGAGAGCACGGCGATGGAGCCGGTGTAGGCAACCGCGTAATCCGCCAGGACGATGCCGATATCCGCTTCGGCCGCACGGGCTTTCCAGTCCCGGGACGATCCCCGGTTCCACACGTGCACTTCCGCCTCCGGCAGAGACGATTCCAGGCCCAACTCCGCCAATGCCGGCCGGTCATGACGGAGAATTCGCTTTGCCTTCAGCTCCAGCGCCTTCTCCGTCATGAACCGGCCGGCGTCCTGCAAGCTGTCCGCCCGAATCACATCCCCCCCGGCCGCCTCAAAGTTCCGCGTAAACAGTTGAATGTTATCGTCCTCGGAACCTTCGTAACGATTCCAAAATTCGGGAGCTCCCCGGTACGGCTGCCGCGGCTTTTCCGTCAAACGCGGACGCTGCAGCCGTGAGGCAATCTTGCCCAGAAACTCCTCCTGTTTAGCCCTCGAGCGTTGATTCAGGTGATCCAGCCACTCCCGGTGGCCTTCCGCCATGTTCCTCACCTCCTGCGCTTTTCTCCCGGCCGCGGATCCGTTCCCGCATCCGCGCCTCGATTTCCGGTACCAGCTCCCGAAGTCCTTGCCGCAGCTCGGCCTCCAAGGTTGGATAACGTTCCCGGAACGGTTCGGCGGCCAAGCTTGGGGCCACTCTGTAGCGGTTCCAGCCTTTCAGCGGCCCCAGTTTCAGCCGAATGCCGCCGTCCCGCACGATCAACTTCTGTCCAAACCTCCCCAGTCTCAAAGCCCCGTGGTAGCGTTTGGAGCGGGACATCAGCGAGCCGAAAGCTTTCATTCCCGCCGTCTCGAGCGCATTGCCGTATCCCTGCTCGACCTTTCTCCGCCGCAGCGAGACGAGCATAACATGCAGCGGGATCTTGACCGGGCAGGCCTCGTAGCATGCCCCGCACAAGCTGGAAGCACCCGCGATATCATCCCAGTCCGCAACGTTCCTCTTCAGTGCCGGTGTGAGCACCGCCCCGATCGGCCCGCTGTAGGTACCGCCGTAGGCGTGACCCCCGATATGGCGGTACACGGGACAAGCGTTCAAACATGCCCCGCACCGGATGCAGTTCAGCAGCTCTTGGAATTCGGGATCGCCCAACTGCAAGGACCTGCCGTTTTCGAGGATGATGACATGCATCTCCTCCGGGCCGTCCGTGTCGCCAGGGCGTTTCGGCCCCGTAATTCCCGACATGTAGACCGTCAGTTTCTGACCGGTCGCGGAACGGGGAAGCAGCGTGGCCATCACTTCGAGATCGCTCCAGGAGGGGATAATCCGCTCCATGCCCATAAAAGAGATTTGCGTCTTCGGCAGGGTGGTGACCATACGGGCATTCCCCTCATTTTCGAACAGGACGATCGAGCCGGTTTCCGCAATCGCAAAATTGCAGCCCGTAACGCCGATGTCGGCGGCCAGAAATTTTTCGCGCAGTTTTTTCCGGACATACCCCGCCAGTATCGTCGTTTCGGGAGCGAGCCGTTCGCCGGCGTCCTCGGACAACAGGTCCGCAATCTGATAACGGTTTTTGTGAATCGCCGGAATAATGATATGAGACGGCGTTTCTCCGGCCCGTTGAATAATATACTCGCCCAAATCCGTTTCGACCGCCTCGATCCCGGCCGTCTCCAGAGCCTGATTCAGGTGAATTTCCTCCGTCACCATCGACTTGGATTTCACTGCTGAAGCCGCCGCATGTCTGGAAGCGATTTCAAGAGCGAGTGAAACGGCTTCCTCAGATGTATCGGCAAAATGGACATGCGCGCCGTTCTCCCGGGCCTGGTCCGCAAACAGGCCGAGATAGTAATCCAGATGGGCGATCGTATGCAGCCGGATCTGCCTGCCCCGTTCCCGCCATGCCTCCCAATTCCCGTGTTCCTCGGCCGCTTTCCGCTTGCCGCTGCGAAGCCGTTCCGTCGTAAAGCGGACCGCCTTCCGCAAAAAATCGTCGTTCAAGGCGAGGCCGGCCCGCTCCTGTACCGTTTTCTCCGCTTTGCCCGTCGCACTCATACCAGCTTCACCCCTTCATAGAGCAGTTCCGCGAGGTGCATCACCCGAACCGGCTCGTTACGGTAACGCAAGTGACCGGCGATGTTCATCAGACAGGCCATATCCAGCCCGACCAGAACCTCGGCCTCGGTCTCCTTGAGATGATCGACTTTCTCCGTAACCATGGCCCCGGAAATATCCGGCATTTTCACGGCGAAAGTGCCCCCGAAACCGCAGCAGTCCTCAGCAAAAGGGAGCGGAACGAACTCCAGATCCTTAACGTGACTCAGCAGCTCCATCGGCTCGTTTTTCACACCCAGCAAACGGCTCCCATGACAGGAGGGATGGTACGTGACTTTATGGGGAAACCGGGCCCCTACATCGGTCACGCCAAGCACCTGGACCAGAAATTGCGTAAATTCAAACGTTTTAAGCTGGAGCTGCCGCACTTTCTCACGCCACTCCGGCTCGTCCTTGAACAGCTCTTCGTAATGGTGAACCATATAGGTGCAGGAACCGGAAGGGGAAACGACGAAGTCGCTATCCTCAAAAGCGGCAAGAATCGTCTTAGCGGCCGCCTTCGCTTCCGCCCAGTACCCGCTGTTATAGGCCGGCTGCCCGCAGCAGGTCTGCAGCTTGGGGAAGTCCAGCAGGATCCCGTACCTGGCCAGCAGCCGCATCATCGTTTCCCCGACCCGGGGATACACCGCATCGCTGACGCAAGTAATGAACATGGACACCTTCAACCCGTTCACCCTCTATCCCATGTAAAAGTTTGCGATGATCTGCCTTTCTTTAGACTCAGGCCCTCTTGACGGTAAGCCCGGCTGCGCCGAGGGATTCCACGACATCCGGTGCCAGGCTGGAATCGCTGATCACCGTGTCCACACTGGAAAAATCCGCCACCTGCGTAAAAGCCTGCACGCCGAACTTGCTGGAATCCGCCAGCAGAATTTTTTGATCCGCCATTCCCATCATCTGCTGCTTGAGCCGGGCCTGCAGTTCGCCGGATTCGCTGATGCCGCGTTCGAGGTGTACCCCTTTGCAGGAGAAAAACAGCTTGTCGACATGGAAGGACTCCAGCGATTTTTCGGCGAGCGGCCCGACAAAAGACAGCGAACGGGGGGACAGCCGGCCGCCGACGGAGATGACCTCCACCTTCTCCTTCGTGCTCAGTTCCGTGACAACCTTGATGGAGTTGGTCAGGACCGTCATCGGGAGATCCGGCATGATTTTCGCCATATACCAGGCGGAGGTGCTGGCGTCCAGCAAAATCCGGTCATGCGGCCGGACCAGCTTGACCGCTTCCTCGGCGATGCGTTTCTTCTCCTCCGACCGGGTTACTTCTCTCTCGAAGTAAGGGACCTCGAGCTGGGCTTCTTTTACGCTAACCGCTCCGCCGTGGGATCTTTTGAGCCGTCCCGCCTGCTCCAGCCGATCCAGGTCCCTTCGGATCGTTTCCTCCGTGACGGAGCAAAGCTCGCTTAACTCGGTGACCCGGATACTTCCCCTTTCATTCACAAGCTGAACGATTTTTTCGTAACGCTCTGCAACCAGCATCTGACATCCTCTTTTCGATCCGGATTTGATGAAACCACGTACGTTGTTCCAATCATGAAATAAATTATACCGTATGCGGCCGTAACCCATCAAAGCCTTAACGGGTAAACGCCGCCGGAACCCCTCCGTCGATCGTCAGCATGCAGCCTGTCGTTTTGCCCGCTTTGGAAGAGGCGAAGAAGGCGATTCCTTCCGCGATATCCCGCGGATAAATGTTGACCTGCAAGGTCGTCCGCTTGCGGTAATATTCCTCGAGCTGGTCCGGCTCGATGCCGTAGGCGGCCGCCCGCTCCTCGCGCCAGCCGGAGTTCCAAATCGCCGACCCTTGCAGGATCGCATCGGGCAGCACGGTGTTAACCCGGATGCCGTACTCCCCGCCTTCCGCCGCGATGCAGCGGGCCAGATGGGCTTCCAGCGCTTTAGCCGAGCTGTAAGCGGAGGCGTTCTTGCCGGCGTAGACCGAATTTTTCGAGCCGACGAACACCATACTCCCTCCCAGGGCCTGCTGCTTCATCGTTTTGAAAGCCTCCCGCGCCACGAGAAAATACCCGGTGCCGAGCACGTTCATGTTGAGGTTCCATTCCTTCAGCGACGTTTCCTCAAACGGGCTTGAAGTCGCCAATCCGGCGTTGTTGACTAAAATATCCACGCCTCCGTAATTCAGCGAAGTCTCGAGAAAAGCGGCCCGAACCTCCTCTTCGCGGGTCACATCCATGCGGAGGGCCAGCGCGCGCATCTCCCCGTATTTGGCGTTGATGTCGTCCGCGACCTTTCGCGCCCCTTCCAGGTTCAAATCCGCCAGGACGACATGCGCTCCTTCGGATACCAAACGGCGGGCGGTTTCACTGCCGATTCCGCCGGCACCGCCGGTGATAAAGGCGACTTGCCGGGAAAATTCCGCTTCCGGCGGAGCCAGGGAAAGCTTGTAGAGTTCCAGTGGCCAGTATTCCACGTTGTACGACTCGTTCTCGCTCAGGGAAACGAACCGGCCCAATGCCGTGGCCCCCCGCATCACCGCGACCGCCCGACGGTACAGCGCCCCGCTCACTTTGGAATTCGCCCAGCTCTTTCCGGTGTTGATCATGCCGAGGCCGGGAATCAGGATCACTCGCGGCGCCGGCTCGAACATGACATCGCCGGGAGCCTTGTTCCGCTCGAAGTAGGCTTTGTATTGTTCCTTGTAACGGCCGACCCCTTCCTTGATTTTGCTTAGGAGGCCGCTTGCATCCTCCGCATTCGGGGTCCAGTCGATGAACAACGGCCTCACCTTGGTATGAACGAGGTGGTCCGGGCAGGCGGCCCCGACTTGCGACAACGCTAAGGCATCCCGGCCGCCGACGAATTGGAGAACATCCTCTTCGTCATCGAAGGTTAGGATCATGGTGCGGTCGTCGCTGACGAATCCCCGTAAAGCCGGCAGCACTTGAGCGGCTAGGCTGCGACGGTCGTCCGCCGCCAGGGGGACGTATTTTTCGCCTCCGAACAGCGTCTTCGGATCGATCCGCGCCTCGATATAGGCTTCGGCTTCATTGATGATCTTGATCGTTTGCGCATAGCAGGTTTCGGAGGTATCCCCCCAGGTCACCAAACCGTGCTTCTCCATCAGAACCAGCTCCGCCTTCGGATTGGCCCGTACGCCTTCGGCGATCATTTTCGACAGCTTGAACCCCGGGCGAATATAAGGTACCCATACGAAGCGGTCGCCGTAAATCTCTTGGGCGATCTCTCGGCCGTTGTCCGCGCAGCAGATACTGATAATCGCGTCGGGATGGGTATGGTCAACATGCGGAAAAGGCAAAAAGGCGTGCAGCAGCGTCTCGATGGAAGCCCGCGGGTGCTTGCTGTCGATCATGCACTGGGCCAGGTAGGCCACCATCTCCTCGTCGGACATTTCGCTTCTCTCGAAGAGCGGAGCGATATCCTCCAGTCTTAGGCCCGTAAAATGGCCGGGACCCATCGTTGCGAGGTCGGAGCCGCTGCCTTTGACGTACATGACCTCTACTTCCCGCCCCCGAAAGTCGATGATCCGGGTTTTCGTGGAGGTATTGCCGCCGCCCCAGTTACAGACCCGCCGGTCCGTCCCGATCAGGTTGGAGCGGTATACGAGTTCGGCCAATCCGTTTTTTTCGGTTGGAGCTTGAGAGGATTGCCAGAGATTTTGTACCATGACTTACGTTGCGCCTCCTTTTTATTTTTGTTTGTTTATGATTATATCGTTATTGTTTATTTTTGAATATACATAATTTCAAATAAAAACAAAGTAAATCTTCTTCTCCGGTAAATTCGCGCCTATGCGAATGAGGAGCCTAGCCACCGAAATAGCGGCGTGTAAGGTACTTAATCACTTGCCCTATATGTATGAACCGTCCAGTACCAAAAGGTGGCCCTTTATATTCAAGTTATATAGATTGAACTAGGAGATACGTTGCTAACATCCGCAAAATTTAATATAAAGCCCCACCGTCGGAGTCTACATCAATAACGGGAAAATCTCCCGTTAATGTACCGCTCTTGGCTTTTCGACCGAATTTAGCTGGAAAAGCTCCATCTATTTCGCGGCCCGATTGCCGATATGCACAACTTCAGGCGAATTAACGGGAGGTTTTCCAGCTAATTCGCCTCTGCAGCCGCATATTCACCAAATTAACGGGAGGAATTCCCTTTAATTCGAACCAAACAATTAGTTGCAGATCAAAAGTGCGAAAAGAACCTTCCGAACTCGATTTCAACACCAGCGCAGGTCCTCTCTTTCTTTCGGGCCGTGGGGCCGGATGGACTGATATCATGCTAAGCCAATGGAAGTTGACTCCTTCCCATGATCGGGCTCAATTTACCCGGCTTTTCAAACGATTTACCGGGCTGCTCCCAAAGGGTTCCGCGATTTAAGCAGGCAACACGTTCATTTGCTTTGCTTTACGGCGCGAATATTTCACCTATCCACTCCAAAAAGCTCTAAATTCGCGGGGTTTGACGAATCGCTTAGACCATGGTAGTATTTCAAAATAACACTAGTATTAATTCCAATCATCTTTATTTTTCCGGTTTTATTAGTGGTATTCATAAATACTCCTTATGTTTTTAAAAAGAAAAGAAAGCGAGTGATTCACTTGATCCAAAATCAGCTTCTAACTAAACTCGATCCACGAAGATGGGGGTCGCTGGCCATCGTCCTTTCGGCGACATTTATGGTTATCCTGGATTCTTTTATCGTCAATGTGGCGGCGCCTTCGATTCAGCAGGATCTGGAGGCCACTTCGATTCAGCTGCAATTTATATTGGCGGGATACGTGCTGTCCTACGCGGTCTTTTTGATTTCGGGAGGACGGTTCGGGGATTTATTCGGACAGAAAAAGATGTTTATCGCCGGTATGGGCGGCTTTGTTGCGGCTTCGGCCCTGTGCGGATTCGCTCCCACGGCGGAAATGCTCGTTCTGGCCCGCATCCTGCAAGGGCTGGCGGCCGCGATCATGGTGCCTCAAGTGCTGTCCACGATCCAGGCCAGTTTCCCGGCCGAAGAACGGCCGAAGGCGCTCGGCTGGTACGGTGCGATCAGCGGGATTGCCGTAGTTGCCGGTCAAATCGCCGGCGGACTTCTTCTTCACGCCGACTTGTTCGGCCTCGGTTGGCGAACGGTATTTCTGATCAATCTGCCGATCGGTCTGATCGCGATGGCTCTGTCCCTGCCCTTTGTCCGGGAATCGATGGTGGAAGGAAGCAAAAAACTGGACCTCGCAGGACTCCTGCTATCCGCCGCAGGTCTTACAGCGATGACTTTTCCGCTCGTCATGGGGCGTGAAGCAGGTTGGCCCCTGTGGGTGTTCTTTTGCCTTGCCGCTTCTCTCCTGTTTCTGTTCGGCTTCGTTCGGTATGAGGGGCGGCTGATGAAACGGAACGGGTTTCCGCTGATGCCCGCCACGCTTTTTGCGGAAAAATCGTTCCGGTTCGGCGTTTTGTCCATCCTGGCGTACCAAGGCGGAAATGCCGCTCTGTTTTTGACCCTTTCCTTGTTTCTGCAAGAAGGCCTATCGTTCTCACCGATGACATCGGCGCTTTCTTTCCTATCCATCGGCGTCGGATTTTTTCTCGGATCGATGCTCGCGCCGCGCGGTGTTAAGAGATGGGGGTTCCGGCTGCTTCCCGCCGGTGCGGCGGTGATGGCACTCAGCTGCGGATATTTGTTCTATACGATCCATCATTTTGGGGAAAGCCTGCAATGGACGCATTTCATTCCCTCGCTCTTTCTGGCGGGAATCGGCCAGGGAATCGTCGGCGCGCCCTTGTTTACCGCCATTCTGTCGCGGGTTGGTCCGAACCAGATCGGCGCCGCCTCCGGCATTCTCAGCACGATGATGCAAACGGCCAATGTATTGGGCGTCGCGGTCATCGGTACGCTCTACTTCGCCGTGCTCGAGTCGAGCGGCGGGGCTTATCTTGCAGCCATGTACGCGGCTTTGGCCTGTATCCTAGGGGCGGCGCTGCTAACCTTCATCCAGCTCTTGCTGCTGTCCAAAGCGAAAGAGCCCGCCCCCACCCCCTCCAACTAAGACGGAATCGTGTTGAAATAACGAGAGGCCGCCCAGGAACAACCGGTAATGTAATGGTTGCTCTAGGCGGCCCTTTCTTGTTCATTATGTTAACGAAAGCCAAGCCCGCTCGTTTTTCCAGGTCACTTGAACCGGGGTTTCAAATAGAGCCGTTAACCGCTCGCTCGTAAGAACCTCCGTCGTTCTTCCGCTGGCAAACACGGTTCCCTTCCGAAGCAGCAAGGAATGGGTAAACTCCGGCAAAATTTCCTCCACATGATGTGTGACATATAGAAGCGTGGGCGCATCTTTTTCCTTCATCAAGTTAGCGATGCTCTGCAGCAGGGATTCCCGGGACAGGAGGTCCAGTCCGTTGCACGCTTCGTCCAGGATCAGCAGCTCAGGGGAAGCCATCAGCGCGCGGGCGATCAACAGCTTCTGCTTTTCCCCTTGAGAGCAGGTCTGATATTGGCGGTCGACCAGGTGTCCGCAGCCCAGCGTCTCCATAAGGTGAACGGCTTTTTGAACGTGCTCGTCCGTAGGTTTCTCGAACAAGCCGATGGAAGCGTGAAGCCCGCTGATTACCAAATGCTGCGTCTGCTCATTGGGATGAATCCGTTCTTGAAAAGACGAGCTGACCCAGCCGATCCGCCGCCGCATTTCCCGCAGATCCACTGTTCCATAACGTTCGCCCAACACGGAAATCTGCCCCTCCGTCGGCCAAATATACCCCGTAATCATATTCAATAACGTAGTCTTCCCCGAACCGTTAAGTCCTAGGATGGCCCAGTGTTCGCCTTTGGAGATCGTCCAGTTGACATCCTTCAGTATGACTTTCTCTTCGCGTTTCCAATAGACATCTTTCACTTCAACAATATTTGACATCACCTGTTTCTCCTCCTCATCGTCTGGGTTACAACAATCATATCATCTGCTGTTTACTGGCAGTTGAATGAATTACAACTCCGCCATGGTGCCCTCCAAAATTTTCAGGGTCCAGGATACGGCAACATCCGGATTCATGCCGCGAATCGCCTCATATAATTGCTCATGGCAATGGGATTGCGGATCGTGCGAGCTGTACTCTTGGTTTAGTTTACTCATAGCATCGCTTAATACGTGCGAAAACGTACGGAACATATCGATGATGACGCCGTTCTTGCTGGCGATTGCGATAGACAAATGAAACTCGATATCCGACTTCACGTAAAGGTCGCGATCGTTTTGCTGCAGGGCTAAACTGCGTGTGTCCAGGTGTTCGCGCATGTTCCGCAAATCTCCTTCATCACGGCGAAGGGCGGCCAGCCTGGAAATTTCAACTTCCAGCATCTTCCTCGCCTCGAACACTTCCATAAGTTCCGCCCGATGCAGACGATGAACCAGCGGTTCCTGAATAACGGGAGCGCTCTTCAAATATGTGCCGTATCCTTGTTTCTTCTCCAGCAAACCGGCGTGCACCAACACCCGGATCGCCTCCCGGATCGTGGAACGGCCGACGCCAAACAGTTCCATTAGTTCAGGCTCTATAGGCAATTTATCTCCCGGACGAATTTCGCCGCTGGATATTTTTTGCTGCAACTGATTGACCACCTCGTCCACCAGCTTAGGGTGGTTCAAGGCTTTAAACGACAGCTTCCCATTCATCTGATCATCTCCTGTTTTCAGAAGTTTAGCATATCCCGACTTCGCCGACAAGAACTAACCATCGCTTTGCCGCCTTTTCACCCTACGCCAAGGGCCGTTCCAAGCGAATGACTTTGCTCAGGAACGGCCCCTTTTTGCCTTTTATTTATTTTATCAAGAAGATGCCGGCGCTTCCTGTCGCCCCGGTTTACCCGTCCGAATGGACAGGAAGAAGCAAAGCAACAGAACCACAAACGCGAGCGTATACGGATAATTGATATCCAGATCGAACAAAAATCCGGCAACGATCGGGCCGACAATATTGCCCAAACTGGTGAAGGCCGAGTTGAGGCCGGCGACATAGCCCTGCTGATCTTCGGCCACCATGGACATTTGCGTACTGATGGCCGGACGCAGGATGTCGATCGCGAGAAAGATAATAAAGGTCACCGCAAAGATCAACCAGAATTTGTGTACAAACAGCGTCAGAAGAATAAACACGCCTGCAAAAAGCAGACAAACCGAGATGACCCGCTTCTCCCCAAAACGCTTGAGGATCCAGCTAAAGCCGGTAGCTTGAATCACCGCGCCCGATATGGAGCCGAAAGTAATGATAAAAGCGATATCCTGCGGCCCAAATCCGAACTTGTGGTCGACGAACAATCCAAAGACAGTTTCAAAGTTGGCCAGGCCGAATGACATGACGAAAACGATGATCAAGCTGAAAAAATAAGGCTCCCGATACGCATACCGCAGTTGTGTCAAAAGGCCTCTCGGCTGCTTAGCCACAGCCGGTGATTTCGAGCTTTCCTGCTTAACCGGCTTGGATTCGGGAAGGATCAACAAGTTGATTAAAGCCGCAAGCACGCCGGCAATCGCCGCAAAATAAAACGGAACCCGCAGCCCCAACTCGGCGACATACCCGCCAAGGCCCGGTCCGATAATAAATCCCGTCGTGATGGACGCGTTGATAAATCCCATCCCCGCGGCCCGCTCCTCATTGGTCGTGATATCCGCCGCATAAGCCATAACGGCCGGCATAATCATGGCCGCGCTGATGCCGCCGAGCATTCTGGACGCAAACAGCAGTACCGTGGAGTTCGTGAAGCCAAACAACGCTTCCGAGAAAGCAAACAGAAGCATCCCGAAGACGATCAGTCTTTTCCGTCCGAACAAATCGGCCAAGCGGCCGGCCACCGGCGAAAACAAGAACTGGGTGAGCGAGAAAGCCGCCACCAACAGACCGACGATGCCCCCGGTAATGCCTAAACTTTCGATGAACTTCGGCATAATCGGAATGACAAGTCCGATTCCCGTAAAGACAAGAAACAGATTGAGCATGAGGATCAGTATAGCTCCCCGATTTTTAAGTAATAGTGCCATTTCTCTAACTCTCCTTCAACAAACCTAAATACTGAATTTTCATTCTATATCTTTGTAAAAAAATTAGCCTGACGGCTAAACAATCCCATGCAAAAATACATCCATCGCCAAACGGTAGGTCGCCAGCGCTCGCTCGCGTCCCATTCTCAGCGTATGCTGGTTCAAACCGAGCACCAAGCTGTCCAGGATAATGGCCAGTCCGGTTACATCCCTATTTTTAAACTCACCTTTATCGATACCCTGTTGCAGCAACTGCTCATTAAAGGCGATATATCCCTTGACCATTTCGTTCATGCGTTCCTCAATGTCCGAAGCCTTCTCCGCATTGTTGTAGAATTCATCAATCGCCTTGGTCAATGGATGGTTGATTTGGTCGTTCGCCAAATGTTCAGCCATACCATACAATTTATCGACCGTGGTGGAATAGAGCGGTTCCTTCGTCAGCCAATTCTCTTCCCATTCCCTGTTCCAATCTTCGATAAGATAGAAGAACAGCCCTTCCTTGCTTTTGAAATGATAATAAATGTTGCCGGCGCTGCATCCGGTGGCTTTCACAATATCTTCGATCGATGTAGCCTTATAGCCTTTGTGAACAAATAAATCCTTGGCCGCATCGGCGATTCTCTTCTTGGTCTGCTCGGTCTGCTGTTTCTTTTTGTTCACCCGCTCACCCCTTTCTAAAGCAGTTCATTAGGACCCCGGGCATCAAGAGTCGCTCAGAAAAAAAATAATACTGAACGTTTCTTCAGTATTATACGGGATAGAAAAAGATTTCGCAATTTTTCTTAAACGTGCCATCAAGTAGCCAGGCCCGTCCCGGGCCGGCCTCCTTACTTCCGCAAGCCAGTGTCCCTTTAGACAATCTTGATAACATAGAATTCCTGCAGATTTGTAATTTTAGGCCAACAAACCTTATCCCATTCGGCGGAGCCCGTTTCCCTTTTGAAAGCCTGCAGATTTGCATCTTTTTCGAATTGGAGAATGCCGAAAAGATCTAGGCACCCTAAACGCCGTGGGACTAAATACAGCGTGTTCCCATTTTCCCCTACTGCGATGCCTGACGAGGCACTAGTCCAATTTGGGATAGCCGAAAAACGTCATCTCTCCCTTATCATTCTTGATAAAACGGTAAGGTTCGATCTGATCGCTATATCTGCGCGCAAATAACCCGTCGCCTACCGGATAAATCTCGATATGCAGATTGCCGGAGAATCGCGTAAAGTATAATTTTCCGTTAATCCGTTCAACCCGGATCTTATCTTTCAAATAGGTTCCGCAGTACTCATGAAGCTTATTTTCCTCGACAACAACCTCTTCGCGTTTAACCGGAGCCTCAACATCCATATGATTCAGGATTTTCGAAATGGCATCGCCCAGTCTATACTGATTGATGGCCTCGTTATTCGACAGAATGAGGATGCAGATATCTTCACCGAAATCATACTGCACATAAGTGCTTATCCCCAGGTGATCACCTCCATGTCCATATTGGTTTGTGCCGCGAAGTTGGCGATATTCCAGCCCATAACAATAGTTGTTTTTATTCCTGTTGAAAAAGCGGGCGTATGTTTCTCGCGACAAGATCTTCCGGTCGCGCAAACAGGCATACCATTTGTACAAATCATCGCATGTGGAAACGACGGCGCCTGCACCTATGCTGAATTTCTCGTTATAATATGGGCTTTTAATCGTCGCATCAAAATCTTTTACATAATTGCTTGATTTGTTTCGGATCGGTTTGCAACCGTCATCCACATCGCTGTCCGTCATCCCCAAAGGTAAAAATAATTGGTTGCGAATAAAATCCGCATAGGTCTCTCCGCTGACATATTCAATAATCCAAGCGAGCAAATTATAGTTCGCGTTATTGTAATCATATACCGTGCCGGGTGGTTTGACAGGCTTATCGAAATATAACCGAAAGAAATCGGTTTGCGAGTAATTCATTCGGTTGTATCCGGCAAAAAAGTCACTTTCAAAATTATAAAAGTTATATAAACCGGATGTATGCGAAAGTAAGTGGTGGATCGTGATCGAATCGTCAATATTCAATTCGGGTGGGAGATATAATTGTGCGGATGCGTCGATGTCGACCAGGTGCCGCTCATGCAGAAGCAGGATCGCAAATGCCGTAAACTGTTTCGACACGGAAGCTAACGAGAAGCGGGAATTCATCTCGTTCCTAATTCCAAATTCGAGACTGGCGTAACCGTATGCGTTTTCAAAAAGCACTTCTCCCTTTCGTTTGACTTGAATGACACCGTAAAAGTCCCATAATTCCAGGTATTGATTGATATAGGTTTCCAGTTTCAACCTCATTTCTTGCATCAAGCTCACTCCTTTAAGCCCTTTTTCTAGTTATCTCAATCATATCAATTGAACTAACTCAATTAAAAATTAATTAGCACACTACATTAGTCCAAACAGACCATTCGACAAATTCCAATTTTATGATAATCTGGTTTTTGGTTTAGAAAATATATAGAGAATGGAGTAGAGAACAAGTGAAAAAAATGGCAACCATCCTGTTTTTCTCCGTTTGTTTGTTGATGAGCTCAACCCCGTACACGGCCAGCACGGTCAACGCGGACAGCGGGCATACCAAAGCATTATGGGTATGGGACTTTTATGAAGCGGCCGCGGATTCAAACAAGATTACCCAGTTATTGAGTTTTCTAAAAGATCACGAAATCAACTTATTGTTTATCGGCACCCGAAGGACGTTGCCGGATCAACCCGCTACTTATGAAGAGCTGATCCGAAGAGCGCATGACAACGGGATTCGCGTTTTTGCGCTCGTCGGAAGAGCCAACTGGTCGCTCGAAACCCATCATCGCGAAGCCTTGGAGGAGCTTCGTCAAGTCCTTCTCTTTAATACGTCCCACCCTTCCAGTAAATTTGACGGGATCCAATATGACATCGAACCCCATACCCTTCCCGAATACAAAACCAAAAGAGGCTCCGTAAGTTATCAATTTATTCAGATTCTTAAGAAAATAGCGAACGAAATTGCCCTAAACGACAATACTCTGGAGTTTAACGCGGCGATTCCGTGGTGGTACGCCACAGGGGAAAACCCGGTCATTGTAGAGACGGGCGGAGAAAAAAAGCCGTTGAGTTATTTTGTCATAGATATCGTGGACACCGTATCCATCATGGCGTACCGCAATACGGCCGATCGGCAAATTCGCGCCACCCAAGCGGAAATCGATTACGCAGCGAGACTGGGCAAGAAGGTTTACATCGGCGCGGAGACCAATGCTCCCAACGACGGCACCATCCCGAGCGAAATTACGTACTATCACGGAGGACGGGATTATATGAATCAGCAGTTAAGGACGGTATCCTCTTTTTTTGCGGACCATTTCGGGTTTGGCGGAATTGCGATTCATGACTATCCCGCTTATAAAGAAATGATACAAATGAATAGATAAATTCGCTTCCGGGGTCGCCCTAAAGTAAATGGACGACCCTCTCACCAAAAATAAATAGGCGAATATAATAATTCATCCCAACAATGAAGGAGAGTTTTTATGTATCGCCCAACCAGTCAGTGCCCTTGGGGAATGCCCTATACCGTTCAGCCGGGGGATACCTTGTTAGCTTTAGTCGATAAATTTAATGTGTACTGGGAGGACATCTTATACTATAATCCGTCCATTCAGGATCCGAATATTCTATATGTGGGGCAACAGCTATGCATCCCTACCGGGACCTGTCCTCCAGGTTCCTTTACGTATACTATTAAGGCCGGGGATACCCTTTACCGAATCGCTCAGTTTTTTCAGGTGCCCTTACCCCACCTGATTCAGGCCAACCCCTTTCTAAATCCGAATAGGTTAATGATCGGCCAAGTCATCTGTATTCCATCGTATGAACTATCGCCGGCACGATACAACGGATATCCCTTTCCCAACCGCAGCCAGTGCGGTCTCCATTCTTGGAACTATACCATACAAAAAGGAGATACCTACTACGAATTGTCGCATTGGGTCAAAATCACCCCGGACAAACTGATGTCCGCAAATCCCGGCATCGCGCCTCAAGCTCTTGTTCCCGGACAAAACTTGTGCATCCCATTGCCCTATTGGAACGCCGCTCTACCACAATCCAAAGGAATCGATACCGGGTATGGCCTTGTTGAAACGGCCTATTACTTGAGCAGCAGTCAAGGTTATTACTTCTATGTATTACCTGAATATACTCCTCTAATCTCCATTAAACCCCGGGAAGATCATCTTGTTTCCTATGATGAACAATCCCATGTATCGATAAACCGGCTATTCTACGAAACACTGAACGTCCACGAAATGCGAGAGTTTCTGAGGAAAGAATTAAGCTCGCTGGGACCTGTTAACGAAATTCAAGAGAACGACCGCGATCCTTTTTTCAAAAAAGCAGCGATTTTCCTCTCAGCAGATGTGGAAGAGCGGGTCGAACAACGGATTGTGCTCTTTATCGGTGAAATGGTGCTTTATTTCAAGATTAGTCTGGCTCAACGTGAAGCTTATGACGAGCTCGCCCGGGTTTACGGTATGTTAAGAACGATTATAACCATTCCCGACCCTTCATTTCACGAATGAAACAATTGCAGGCAAAATTAAGGCCTTTATCCCGTTGGACAAAGGCCTTCTGACTGCATTTTATTATTGCACTACCTCCTTGACGGGACGCAGATCCGCTCCATTCGCCCGCCGGATCATTTCCTTTAGCGGGACCGGCATCCCCAGCTTCTGCAATTTGTTATAAATCCAATTTACGTGGTAATCATAAACGATGGCTATACTGCTCCGAATCTCTACATCCGTACGTTCCGCCTCCGCTTTAGCTGCGGTTTGGATCTGACCGGCACGAGCGCAATCCGAGTTGCAGGCCGCAACTTCCGTGCTTGCCGCGAGCTCCAAGCGATGCTCATCCATGAGCCGCCGCAAAATAATCAAATGCTCGTAAATATGCCGGTAGGATTCAACTTCCTCGCCGATTTGTTCCATCGTTTCACTGACGTCTTTTTTCAGGTGAAACTCGTCCTTACACAGCCGGTAATATTTCTCCAGGTTGCCAAGTTCAGAACGAAGGCTCTTTAAATCGGCTTCTTCCCCGCGCTCGGCGATCTGCTCAAATACGTCGGCCATCCGCCTGGCCAGCGCTTTACGCTTTTTGTGCAGGCTGATTTCATGTTTGGGCGGAAAGACGGCATAATTGACGACCACGGCGACAACGATCCCGATCAGCGTATCCGTAATTCGGTTAATCCCATAGAATAGCGGGCTCTCGCCCGGCTGAAGATTCAGCATGATCGCGAGAAATACGATGCAGCCGATGGAAACCGATTTGTTCCATTTCAGCAGGTTGCAAATATAGATCACAATCATGACACCGAGGGCGCAGTACACCGCGTTTCCCGGCTCGACAAACGCGAAGCCGGCGCCCACAATCGCCCCGACTATCGTGCCCATCGTCCGGTATTTGCCCGCCGTAAATGAATTGGTCACCGAATTTTCCATCGAAATGATCGTGGCGATCGCCGCGTAGAACGGATATTCCAGCTTCAACATCGCCGATATTAAGACACAAATGCAGATGGCCAGTCCTGTCTTCATATTGCGTAAACCAATGCCCCATTTCACATGATCCACCCCATAATTCAAACTCAGACCCGTATTATATCGAATGTCGTCTCAGCCCTTCAACTACAAATCGCCGCCGAACGGCTGTTCAGCGGCGATGATCGGGAAGTTTCACGAAAACTCCATATTATTGCGCATGGATATGTTTGGTGAACTTAATTCGAGAGCCCGCCTTGTTGCCGTAAAGCTATAAAAAACCTGAAGCCAAAGCAAGGATTTCCCATTGCCCGGTTCAGGTTGGATTTAAGTGAATAACTCTCTAATATTTGAAATCCAGCGTTTTACTTCCAAGCGCTCTTCGCTTCTGAGGCAGGCGATACCGTAGATCACTTCTTCAGTATGGCTTAAAGGAACGAAGACGATTTCATGATCCTCTCCAATTACGAAGTCCGGCAGAACCGAAATGCCAAGATCACTCTTTATCATGGTATGTACGGTATTGATGGTATCTCCGTAGGTATAAACGGAATCCGGACAATTCTCAATGATTTGCCTGTGCAGCCTTTTTAGGGTTGGGGGGGATTGGTGATCATCAAACAAAACAAGCGATTGATGATTTAATTGTTCGACGGACAACTCTCTTTCCTTCGCAAAAGGATGATGGGGGGGCAGTATACAACCATAAGACCCTCGATGTACGGGGTAAAAACAAAAATCAGTATCCTTTCCCAAATTATCTTCTGTAGTAAAGACGATATCAAACTTTTGGTTCAAAAGGTCTTCTTTCTCTCTTGTCAAATTAGACTTTTTCAACTGGATTTGGATCTGCGGATATTGTTCCTTAAATCGCTTAATAAGGTCCGGCAAGAAATTCTTTTCAAAAACCGTCTCCGTGTATCCGATGATCAAGGTACTTTCATATTTCTCCGAAAGCCGCTGTGCTTTCTTAATGGATTGGTCCAATCGGAATAGAAGTCCTTCTAAATCTTCGTAGAAGCTATGGCCGGCTATCGTCAAATTTACGGTTCTTTTGTTGCGAACAAATAAAGTGATTCCCAGTTCATTTTCTAAGCTTTTAATATTATGGCTTACAGCGGGCTGGGTCAAATTTAATTTCTCCGCCGTTGTCGAAAAATTCAGTGTTTCAGCAAGAGAAACAAAACACTTGAGTTGCTGTATATTCACTCGAAACACCCTTTTTAATATATAAATCCTTTTTATAACTCATAACATAGGGTAATTTCACTCAAGTGTCAACCTGTGCTACTCTTTAGTTGTGAAAATAATCACTAGAGAGAAGGAATAAACATGCGTTATATTGTAACAGGCGTAGATGGTCAACTAGCAAGCCGTGTGGCGGAAACGGTGCTCGCAGAAGTGGATGGTCGCAATTTAACCTTCACCTGCATGAAGAAAGACAGAATTCCCAAAGATACGGTTCAACGTTGGGAAAATGCGGGCGTCAAAATCTTTGAAATCAATTATGATGACATTCCATCCATGGAACGGGCTTTCAAAGATGGGGATCGTATCTATATTGTCTCCGGCCTTGAAGTAGGCAGAAGAGTCCAACAACACAAAAATGCGATTGACACGGCAATCAAAGCAGGAGTCTCTCACATCACGTATAGTTCATTTATCGGTGCGACAGATCCTAATTACGCTCACGTTTTTGTAACTCCGGACCATACGGCGACTGAAAACTACTTAAAGTCGACAGGCATTGCCTACAATGCAATGAGAAATAACTTATATTTAGAAAACTATCTGACCATGTATACGATGTTGGCGCTGATGTCCGACAATAAATGGTTGAGCACAGCCGGTGAAGAGCGGGCTACTCTCGTCCACAAAGACGATTGCGCACGGGCCGCAGCCGCAGCGCTGCTCGGAAAGGGCGAGAACAACAAGGCTTACAACATCGTCGGATCAGAGTCCGTTTCCGTAAGGGATCTGTGCAACCTCATCAAGGAAGTTTCCGGCAAAGACCTGGAGTATGTCCCTGTGAATGCGGAGCAATATTACGAGCACCTGGAAAAACTGCACATTCCCAGAGAAATTACCGGAGATTTCTCCCGCTCGCCTGTTCCTTTCTGCGGCGATGATCTCGTGACAACCGATGCCAGCATTAAAGAAGGGCTATTAAACGTTCAATCCGATGCCATTGAAGCTTTGACTGGACAAAAGCCAAAAACAGCAAGAGATATTATCGGAAAATATAAATATATTTGGGAGAACAATATCCAAAACTGGCGGGATATGAAATAGAAACTCGGTCAAATAGAAAAGAACAACAAGCGGCCTCTTCGCAAACCCTGCGAACTGAGACCGCTTTTTGAATTGGCGTTCCTATTCATCTCCAAGTAACGTAAACGAGGACAGGCTTGCGCCTCCCGAGCCTCTATATGTAAAATATAACGCTTGTATGCCGTCCGGTATGGCGAGATCGGCAGAATACTCCGTCCAGATATTCGTAAAATTAACCGGTATATTTCCGAGAGCCGGGCCGTCCCAAGCTGTTTTCACCTCAAAGACACCGTGGCAATAGCCGCGCACCTTGATTTTAATCTTCCGGATTCCATGGCAGTCAAAATACTTGAAACCGGCCGTAGCGGAATCCGTCATATTGGCGATGTACCCGATTTCTTCATCCCCGTCTTTTCCATCCTGGGATATTTTCGGGAATCGGCTATCCAGCCATGCCCCCGAGCCGAAACCGCCGGTATACAGCGCCTCGTCTTTGCAAAACAGATTACATGCCAGGTAAGCGGGATATTCCCCGCGCCCCGCAAGCGGTCCGCCATTCGGACCGCAGGAGGTCATCTCCACCTGAGGGATCGTTCCGTCCTCCCGGAAAGCGATCGGCTCGAGACAGCCTTGCCGACAGAAAGCTGTGCCGTTGGTATGTCTATGGTAAAAAACAAACCAATTCCCGTTGATTTGAACGATGCTGCCATGATTATTGCCGCCGTAATTCATCGGTTTGTCCGCCGGCTTGTAGGAATCCATATGAAGGTCGTTGTTGCTTACGACAACCCCTTGGTAGACAAATCCTTTTGTCGGAAATTGGCTGGTGGCATAACACAATTCATGCATGGCGATCGAGGAATAGACAAGATAATAGGTATCGCCCTTCTTCCTTATGGAAGGAGCCTCAAAAAACTCATGTCCTTCAAACCCGCTGCCCTTGCTGTAAGGTTCGCTCGGCGCGACAAAGACAGGTTCTTCCACGATCGTCAGCATATCGGGACCAAGCACCGTGGCCATGGCCCCGTGTCTGGATTTGTCTCCAATTGCACAGAAACCGGTATACAGATAGGTCTTCTCTCCTTCCGTCAACACGCCCGGATCAAACTGGGGCTCGTCGCCTTCTCTTTCTCCCAGGCGTGTTCCGTCCGCATACCTGACGTAACCGTAAAATTCATATTTGCCGGCCGGTGTATCGCAAACGGCTACCGAAACAATAGAAACCTTATCCAGAACGTAGTAGAGATAATACCGACCATCCGGGCCGACGGTAACGTCAGGCGCATAAAGGCACATTCTGCCGTCCGGATTAAGCGGGTCATCCGTTTTCTTGTAAATCACACCTTCATATCGCCAGTCGCCCAAATCGTCCACGGGTGCCGACCAGCACACATAATCGTTAATACAAAACACATCTCCGTTGAAACGATCGTGCGAGCCGTACACATAAACCCTGCCGTTAAAAACATAGGGTTCTCCGTCAGGTACATATTCCCATGACGGCAGGTAGGGATTTAATCCTTGCTTTTTCATTTCATGACGTCCTCCTCATCAACTGAAGCACTCTCTTCTCATTTTGTAACTTTGAATAACCGCTGGGAGAAATGATACAAATCGTTTTTCCACACGGACCAATCGTGGCCTCCGCTTTCCTCAAACCATATGTGAGGTACACCATGATCCGCCAAATAAGCATGCGTCCGTTCGCTGAGATGCTTGAGATCATCCTGATCTCCACAGGAAAGCCACAGCAGTCGGAGAAGAGCCGCAGCTTCCCGCGGATCGGGAAATAGCTGATCGGGAGCTTTGGTATTAGGCGCCGGGGAAAAGGCTCCGATCCAGGCAAACCGGTCGAGATGGTTCGAGCCGATGTTCAGGGACTGCCCGCCGCCCATGGACAAGCCTGCGATCGCGCGGCTCTCCCGGTCTGTCGATACCGAGTATTTCGACTCGATCCACGGAATCAGATCCTGGAGCAGGTCGGATTCGAATCTTTCGAACGCCCGGATCTTCTCCGGGTCGAAAATATCTCCAACGGGACGGTCGTCCGGCATGGCTCGGCCGTTAGGAAACACGACGATCATGGGCTCCAGCATGTCGTCGGCGTAAAGGTTATCCAGGATGATCTGGGGCTGCCCATGGTTGAACCATTCGTTTTCATCCCCTCCAATACCGTGCAAAAGGTACAATACGTTATAAGTTTGGTTTCGGGAATATCCTGGGGGCATATATATCCTCGTTTTACGGGGATTCCCTACGGTTTCGGAGAAATACTCCACCATCTCCACGTTTCCACGGGCAATATTTTCCCTGTACTGATCGTAGCCTTCTGGAGCTGTTGTTCTCATTCCGTCCTCTCCTTTCGTATTTTCCTCCAAAATGAATTCATTACGGTGAATAGCCGAATCCCAGGATCGTAAACCGCTTATTCTTTTGTCCTTCCGCCATTTCAATCTCCACCGTGTGTTTGGCAGACTCCCGTTCATCGTACGCCTTTCTCGTAATGGAAATAATCGAAGTCGGCAATGCCGCCGATTTCCCCGGTCGCATAGTAATACAACCCGATGCGATAACCCATAAAATGATCCAGGGTATACCGCATGTTCAGCGGGCCGCCGATCCTCTTCCATTCCGACCCGTCGACGGAGTAATAAAAGGTTGCCAAGTCCACGCTGTTCTCAAAATTAAAATGAATCTTCAAATACACCTCGTTGCCGTAAATTCGCACGGTTTCCAGTTCCTTTTCTTTGCCGTCCCCCCCGTTCACGCTCATGGTTATGAACTTGTCGCCACTCTGCCCCACCTTGACGCCGATGGTGCCAAAACGGCTTTGCAGGGCAACAAGTCCCGCATGATCGCCGGGCTTCATGCCGGCCGTGTCCAACAAGGTGACCCCCTTGCATGATGGACCTTCCGTGCGCTGGGTTAACGTGTTACGGGCTTGAAGGACGCCTGTTGCCAGGCTGCCCGTCGTAAGTCTCAAGAAACCGGGGCGTTCCGTCACCGACCACAGCAGGTTATTCGGGTTATGGTTCCACTGCCAATTCAGAACCAGCTTATCCTTCTCGTATTCAAATTCATCGCTGATCACGAGCGGCATCGTAGGCACGGAAGGCAATTCGACCTCAAGTCGTTCCGGCACCTTGCCTCCTTCCATGCCGAACACAGGCCAATCCTCTTTCCAAGCTACCGGGACCAGGTACGGGATTCTGCCGACAGCATCATGATCTTGGAACAACATCGCGTACCACTTGCCATCCGGCGTATCGAATATGCCTCCTTGAGCGATTCCTTTGTTATGGTAACCGAGATCGTCGTCCAACACGATCCTCCGTTCATAGGGTCCAAGCAGTTCCCGGGAGCGGTAACAGATTTGCCTGCGCTGGCCGTTACCGATCCCAGGCTTTGGCCATTCAATGAACAGCAAATAATAATAACCGTTGATCCGATAGGCATGGCAACCTTCGCAACGCAATCCGATACCCTCCCGCTCCGTTTCGAACAGAAGTTGATGGATTCCGTCAGGCTTGAGTGCCATTGCATCGGCGGTCAGCTCGGTGATGTGAATGTCCCCGTTGCCGTATATAACGAACACCCGGTCATTATCGAAGAGCAGGCCTGGATCATGCCGCAGTCCGTCGATGACCGAGCGCCGCCAAGGCCCCTGAACCACATCGGCCGTGCTGTACACATAAAAACGATCCGTATCATTGCTTGAAAAGCAAACATAGAATTTGCCCCGATGATGCCGCAGGCTGGCAGCCCAGGAGCCTCGCGCGTATATGTTTTTACCGTTTTCCAGTCGATGCGCGTCGTTGTCTTCGAACGTCTCGTATACGTAACCGACGATCTCCCAGTGCAGCAAATCTTCGGATCTCATAATGGGACAGCCCGGCATCGAATGCATGCTGGTGCTGACCAAGTAATAGGCGTTCTCGACCCGGATGGGATCCACGTCCGGCACGTCCGCCCATATAATCGGGTTGATGATCAACGTCTTGTTCATACGATGAGATCCCCAAGCCCAAGCAGCTCGCTGACGGTCAAAAACCGATAACCGTCAGCAGCCAGCTCATCGACCAATACCCGGACGGCTTCAATCGTTTGAGCCCGTTCGCCATACCCGTCATGAAATATAAATATACTGCCTTCCCTGCATGCTGCCCTCGTCTGCTCCAGTATAAAATCGACACCGGGCTGCTCCCAATCTTTGGCTTGGCCGTTAACACATCCGATCGAGCGGTACCCGAGCTTCGCGGCAAGCGAAAGAAGTTCATCATTCACGGCAAAATACGGGGGCCTGAAATTCGACGGAGACTGCCCCGTTACCCGGCGAATGATCTCGTCCGCCCGCTTTATTTCCTCACGCGCTTCCTCAAGCGTAATCTTTGTCAAATCAGGATGCGAGTAAGAATGATTGGCAAGTTCATGCCCGGCGGCATGAACTTCCTTTGCAATGTCTTCGAACGCTTCGATCTCCTGGCCGATCATGAAAAAGGTCGCTTTGCCGTTGGCCTTGCGGAAAATGTCCAGCAGTTGTTTCGTGTACAACGGATCCGGTCCATCGTCAAACGTAAAGGCGACGGCCTTTTTCTGGGTGGAGACTTGATGGACCAATGATAATTCGCCCACGATACCATTCCTCCGATTCATAGGATATTCCATGGGTCATTCCCTCCCTTAGGAAAATGACAGCATGACGACAGACATCGGCGGCAGCATTGCCGTCAAGCCGTCCACACTTACGTTCGCAATCCCGTCAAACGCCCGCGGCTTCACCGTCTCCGGCTGCTCGAACGTATTGTGCGCGGTCATGTCGGCATGCGTCAGCACTCGGCCGGAGACATTCGCGATTCCCGCCAGTCCGCGCAACTAAAGCGATACCGCGGCCTCGCGATGCGGATCGACATTGCATAGGCTGATGTCGATCGTACCGTCAGGCCGCTTCGAAGCCGATGCGCTAACTTGTGGAATCGACTCGCCTTCCAATTCGTACTCGCCTCTCACCAGATGAAGCGCCAATGCCTCCGCATCCTGGTGTACCTTGAACATCTCAAACACATGATATGTCGGCGTCAGCACCATCCTGGCGCCTTCCGTCAGAATCATCGCCTGCAGGACGTTAACCGTCTGCGCGATATTCGCCATGTGCACGCGGTCGCAATGACGATGAAATACATGGAAATGCAGTCCGGCGACAAGCGCATCTCGGAGCGAGTTTTGCTGATACAGGAAGCCCGGATTCGTGCCCGGCTCCACCTGGAACCAGGTACCCCACTCGTCGACGATCAGGCCGACGCGTTTTTTCGGATCGTACTGGTCCATGATCGCCGAATGGCGCGTAATCAACTCGTCCATATGAAGTGTCAGTTGCAGGGTCTCGAACCATTCCGCTTCGTCGAAGCCCAGCGCCGGACGCTTGACCTCGAATCCGCCGGGCACCGTGTAGTTGTGCAGGCTAAGACCGTCCATGTATGCGCCGGCTTCGCGCATCAGCGTCTCCGTCCAGTGATAATCGTCCACATTGGCCCCGCCGGCGATTTTGTAAATCCGGTTTTCGCCGTAATTGCGGACATACGTCTGGAACCGGCGGTATTCGTCGGCGTAATACTCCGCCCGCATGTTCCCGCCGCAACCCCAGTTCTCGTTGCCAACGCCGAAATACTTCAGCTTCCATGGCTTCTCCCGTCCGTTCGCCTGCCGCCAGTTGGCCATCGGCGATTCCCCGTCAAAGGTCATGTACTCGACCCATTCCTGCATCTCCTGTACGGTACCGCTGCCAACGTTGCCGCAAATGTACGGCTCCGCGCTCAGCAGCTCGCACAGATCGAAAAATTCATGCGTGCCGAAGTGGTTGTTCTCCACGACGCCGCCCCAGTGGGTATTCACCATGCGCTTGCGCTGCTCCCGCGGACCGACGCCGTCCTTCCAGTGGTACTCATCGGCAAAACAGCCGCCCGGCCAGCGTAGCACCGGGATGTTCAGGCCCCGCAAAGCCTCCAATACGTCGTTTCGTATGCCGCGGGTGTTCGGAATCGGCGAATCCTCGCCCACCCAGATGCCTTCGTAAATGCAGCGGCCGAGATGCTCGGCGAAGTGCCCGTAAATATGGCGGCTGATCGTTCCGACCGGTTGATCGACATTGACCGTGATCCTTGCTTTCATCGCATGTTCTCCCTTCACGTCTTATCCTTTGACTGCGCCCGCAATCATGCTATTTTGGACTTGCTTATTCAGCAGCAAATAAATAACTACCGTAGGGACGGTCGTAATCATCAGCCCGGCCCCGATAATTCCCCACTGCGTAATATAAGTTCCGACCATCGACATCATCCCGACCGTCAGCGTCTGATAGTGAGCGTCATTGATGAAGGTCACCGCAAACATCAACTCGTTCCAGCAGGAGAGGAAGGTAAAGATCGCAACTGTAGCGATCGCAGGACGAATCAACGGCAGAATAATGTGAAAGAAGGTTTTGTAGATGCCGCATCCGTCAATAACCGCGGATTCCTCCATCTCGCGGGGGACACCCTTGAAGAAGCTGCCTAGGATAAACACGGCCATCGGAATCCCAAAAGCCACGTAAGGAATAATCAACGACCAGTAGGTGTTCAGCAAATGCAGATTTTTCAGAACCATAAACAACGGCAGCAGCGCCGCGTGAATCGGAACCATCATCCCGAGGAGGATCAGCGTCATCGTCAAATTGTTAAGCTTCCAGTTCATTCTCGTGATGGCATAGGCCGCCATCGAGGACAAAATCAAAACCAGAATAATGGAGGCCGCGGTCACCAACACGCTGTTATTGAAGTAATTCATTACGTTGCCGTCCGACAACGCCTTGGCATAGTTGCTCCAGAGGAGCTTCTTCGGAAATCCCGCCACATCGCCGCTGAAGATTTCGCTATTGTCTTTCAGCGAGAAGAACGCCAGCCAAATAAGGGGATAAATCTGTACAATCGCCACGATGACTAAAAAGGCTTGCAACAGGAACTTCCCTATGAATGACGGCTTCTTGGGCAACCTTGCTTCTGCAGTACTCAACATGTTCACCCCTATTCGGTCTTGAAGAATTTATTGATCATTACCGTAAATATCAAGCATTCCAGGATAATAAAGACGGATACCGCACTGCCGTAGCCATATCTGTACGTATTGAAAATCGTCGTGTACATCAAAGTGCTCGGCACCTCGGTGGCGAACAAGGGGCCGCCGCCCGTAAGGACATACACCAGATCGAATACCTTGAAGGCTCCAATGACCGAGAAGACGAGACAGACTTTAAGGATGGGTTTCATGAGCGGGATGGTAATGGCGAATGCCGTCCGGATGCGGGAAGCCCCGTCAATTTTGGCCGCTTCGAAAATATCCTGCGAAATCGACTTCGCCCCGGCATACATCAGCAGCATATGGTAACCGACGTACTGCCATAAGGTCGGAATAAAAGAGGCAACAAGCGCGGTTTTCTTCTGTCCAAGCCAGTCCTGGGCCAACCCGGAAAGGCCTAAGTTCTCGAGCAATGTATTTAAAAGGCCGTAATCCGCATTGTAGATTTTGGACCATAATTGCGCGATAACAACGGTGGAAATCAACACCGGGATAAAATACACCGTCCGATAAAAGCCTTCGCCTTTCACCGAAGAAGCCAGGACCAAGGCAAGCAGCAGGGAAATCGGCAACTGAATGAAGATGGAAGCCGCGGCGAACAGGAAGGAGTTCCGGATGGAATGCAAGGCCCTGGCATCCGTGAACATCTCTACATAGTTATCCAGTCCGATAAAAACACCTTTACCGACGCCGTTCCAATCCAATACGCTATAATAACTCGAGACGAAAATCGGAACTAATACAATCCCGCAAAAAATAAGTAAGGTAGGAAGAACAAATATCGCAATCGCTGCCTTATTCGAAAATACTGAATTCATCGTGAGTTCTCCTCTCAAAGATGTGGCCAGGGATTCCTCTGGCCACATCCGGTTTGAGATTATTCAAGGATCAAAGATCGAGTTCCGTCGGTTTAAGCTGCGCCATCTGTTTGCAGAACTCTTCAGGCGTAATATCGCCTGCCAGGAGCGTGGCAATCAGGTTCTTATGCGTTTCCGCAGACTCGGCGGGAAGAATGTTATCCCACCATGAAATGAACGATGTTGCCGTTTTCAAAATTTCGGCAGCCGATTTATCCAGTGTGGAAAGGGTTGATGTATCCAGCCCTTCCGTGTTCCAGGTTGGAAGTCCGGCACCGGCTAAATAACCCTGGGTACCAAGCTGCTCACTCAAATAAATCAGGAACTCAGCCGCTTCTTTCGGATGCTTCGTCGTGCTGTTGATATAGTTCCCGTCAACGGCTACGCCGAAAATTTCGCTGGCTTTGCCCTTACCGTCTTCAAAGACCGGGAAAGGAATAACTTGAACCTTTCCTTTCGTCGCCGCCGACGGATCTTCGATCCCGGCATTTACCCAGTTGGCTTGGAACATCATAGCGCCGCTGCCCGCATTGAACGCGCCCAGCATTTCATCGTAGCTCATGCTCAGCATGCTGCTGTTGAATGCGCCCGCTTTTGCCAACTCCTGCAATTTGGTCGCTGCCGCAACAAAGTCCGGCGAATCCCATTTGGAAGGATCCTTAAACGCCTCGATTACGGCGTCGCGTCCGGCTTGGCGCATCGCAATCATGTCGTACCAATACATGCCCGGCCAGCGGTCTTTCTCGCCGATGAGTGCCGGAGTAATTCCCGCCGCCTTCAATTTCTCTACCGCATCGAGCAGTTCCGTATATGTCGTCGGGATTTTCGCTCCCGCTTTTTCAAACAATTCGGTATTTACATAAAGGTTGGCAATATGGGTGAACACCGGAAGCGTATAGATTTTCCCGTCCGTTTCGATGGCTTCTAACATGCCCGGTGCCATTCTCGACTTGATTTCATCTGTCAGATAGCCGGAGATATCAAGCACGTTTCCGGATTCGATATAAGGCTGCATGAAACTGCCGCCGCCCATGCCGTAAAAAATGTCGGGCGCTTCGCCGGCGGCGAGCGATGTTTTGATTTTGGTTTTATACTGTTCGCCGGTCGTACCTGTCCGTTCGACTTGGATATCGGGATGCTCGCTGTTCCACTTCTCAATGATTTGCGGCAGCAATTTGGCCGACGGGTCCGTATTGCCTACGGATTGATCCCATAGGGTCAACTTAATGGAACCGCTTCCACTTTCACCCGAGGATTTCCCCCCGGAAGATTCGGATGAACATGCGGCCAAGCTGCCTGCAAGCCCCAACGCCAATACGATACTCATCGATTTTTTTAGTAACGCTTTCATCTTTTGACCTCCCTGATAAAGTTTGATGCATCTATCGTTATTTTAGGGAAGCCGCCAGATATACTCCATTCAAAATAAGCACATTCCCTTGTAAAATTCGAGCATCTCTTCGTTAATCATTTCACGTTCCTATACTCATTCATGGACCTGCCGGTCGTCTTTTTGAACAAGATACTGAAATAATGCGGATCCGGGATTCCAACTCGTTCGCCAATCTCGTATCCTTTCAAATCGGTCGTTTTCAGCAGATTTTCAGCTCTTTTCATACGTAAATGGGTCAAGTACTCCACAAAGGTCTGGCCCGTCTCTTTCTTCATCAGCCGTCCCAAATGGCCCGGACTGACGAAAAACGCCGCGGCGGTACTTGCCAACCCCACCTGGGGGTCGCTCATGTTCTTTTCAAGATACGCTTTGACTTGACCGATCAGGTTGCCTTCCTTGGCTTGTTTTTTCGAGAAAATGGTTCGTGAAGTGCTAAGGACGTATCGCTCCAAAATAGTGGTTAATTCCGGCAGATTGTCCGCCGTGATGATCGAAACCAGCGTTGCTTTATTCAACGCGTGTTCCTCCTCGATCTGTTGTTCCATGGCCGCGCGCTGGCATGCGGCAATCACATCCATCGCCGCCAGCCGAAACTGCGCCACACCGGAAAAAGGAACAGCGAATATGCGGGGCAGCATCTCTGCCGCGCGTTCGGACGAACCTACGCTGACATAAAATTGCAACTGCTGGAGTAGTTCCGGATTTGACTGATAAGACTGCTCCCTACTGTCAACCATATCTTCAAAACAGACGACCTGATTGTTTCCGGCGAATGCCTTGTATCGAATCGCACGGCATGCCTCCTGATATCCCAGGTGGGCTTCTTGCAGATTCCCGCGCTTGCGCCCTACCCCGATGTTTACCAGGCAGGGGGAGGACTCAAGCAGCTTGGTAATCAGCGATTCGCCGTCGCTCACGAGATCCGCTTCCTCGTTAAAGGAAACAAGCACAAATTGGTTCCGGGTGTCCGACAAAATGAGAACCCGGTCGTCATCCCAGAAAAACGCCTCTATGTTGTTCTTGCCCTCCATCCCCAATAAAATCAACTGTTCCTCGGTGTGCTTCTGGGATGCCGGAGCGATTTCGACAACAGCGATTTGATAGGCTCCATCGTGAAGGAGCATGGGCATGTTGAAATAAGCCGCCTTATCCAGGATTTCTTCCAGGGACAGGGCACCCTGAATCCATTGGAATAAAAACTTCTCCCGCAAATAAGGGAGGTTCCGTTCCAGCTCTTCCTTTAGCCGCTTCAATTCGTTCTCACGCGTACGTTCCTCATTCATTTTCCGTTTGAGCTTGTCGGTGACATGCAGCAGGTCCGCGGCCCGAATCGGTTTGAGGAGGAAATCGAAAACTCCGATTTTGATACTCTGCTGCGCATATTCAAACTCGTCATGACCCGTAACGACCACGATTTTCATCTCCGGGTATTTCTCCAATACCCTCCGGCTAAACTCGATTCCATTGATATTCGGCATGTAGATATCCGTAAAAATAATATCCGGCTGCTGTTGCTCCACCATATCAAGCGCTTCTTGAGCGTGGGACGCTTCGCCGACGATCATCATGCCTTGTTGTTCCCAATCGATGCGCATTTTAAGTAGATTCCGAATCAGATATTCGTCGTCCACAATCAAAACCTTTAATTGTCCCATGATGCATCTGCTCCATTCGGTATAATTAACGTAATCGTCGTTCCTTTTCCCGGTTCGCTATCCACGGTGATACAATCCTTGTCCCCGTAAAATATGCGCAGCCGTTCCATGGTTCCCCATAATCCAAAGCTCTTGATCTGGCCTCTTCTTTCCGTCTGCAAAATTTGCTCGATCTCTTCTTGCGACATGCCGACACCATCGTCGGAAATGGTTATTCTCACGCTGCCATCCGTAGTTTTCGCGCTGATCCGTATAATACCTTTCGTTCCTTTGGGGCGTATGCCGTGATACAGCGAATTTTCCACCAACGGCTGCAAGACCAGTTTGGGAATCGGGGTCTGGCAGCAATCTTCGTCCACCTCGAATTGAGCCTCGAACACATCGTGGTAACGCACCTTCTGGATTTTCAAATAATTGCGGACCATCTCGATTTCTTCGCCCACCGTGATCACGTCTTTTCCTTTGCTGACGCTCATGCGATAATAACTCCCCAACGCCTCGATCAGGTAACATACCTGGTCGTTTAGCCCGGACAACGCCAACGAGTTGATAGAGTCCAGCGTGTTATACAGAAAATGAGGTTTGATTTGCGATTGCAGCGTATTCAATTCGGCCTTGCGGATCGTCTTCTGCTCTTCGATCATGCGCTTCAGAAGTTGGTCAATCTGCTCAATCATATGATTGTATCCGTTATACAACTGTTCGAATTCATAGCTGTTCTGCTCTGCGATCACTTTCATGAAATTTCCGCTAGGGGCTTTGTTCATCGACCGCAGCAGCTTTTGAATCGGTTTGATAATGCTGCGCGAGATCACGAAGGAGCTCACAAAAAAGATAGCTCCATTGACAATAAGCAACACCAGCGCCAGAAGCACCAGCGATTTATTTCTCTCCTGAAAGGTATCGTGCGGCGAGATACTCACGAATTTCCAATCAGACTCCCCGCTGGCAAGATATGTAACCGTATATTTCTGTGAACCGATGTTCGCGGACAGAAACCCGGAATCGCTTTGCTGAAACAATTGTTCCAATTTGACTTTATTGTCGGTCAGAATCTCTTGATACACCGCTCCATTGGGTTCGTCGGCGGAGTCGGCTACGATGGTCTGATTGTTTTCATCCAAAATCGTAATGTCCAAGGAATTTTGATCCAGCAGATTGGAATACGCCTGCACAAACGCTTCATCCTTGATGTTCATGACCAGGACCCCGAGAGGAGACGTATTGTCAATGTCCCGAATTAATCGGATAAAAGATACGGTATTGCCGTCGCCCTCATTCTCGGCTTTTCCCCCCGAAAAAGACTGGCCTTGGTTTAGTGTCAGAATATACCGTCCTTTATTGCTAACAACCCGCTCATACCACGGAGCATCCTCAATATTCGCCTCCATGTAAGTCGGCAATTCCTGGGTACCGACGGAAAAACGGTGGCCCGAGTTGTCATAGATATATACCGAATCAATGATTGGAACCGCTTGCATTAAATTGTACAAGTACGCGCTGACCTTGGACTGGGTTTGCAAGTTGGAATACACATCCCCTTGCCTAAGTAAGTTTTGCAAATTAGGATCGGAAAATATCATTTTGGAATAGTTGTTTACGTTTTCGATCATCAAATCGACGTTTGTCCGGATGGAGGTAATCGTTTGCAAAGACGCCTCATTGATTTTTTTTTGAGCCGAATTCGTTGATATTTGAGTAAGTACCAGATAGCTGAGTCCGACCGTAAACAAAATGACCAGGAAATAGGCAAACGGTATTTTAAAAGCTAATTTTTTCGGCTTGCCGTAAATGAAGTGGTTCCTCTTTATCCTCTCGATCACCGTTTCGGCCCCCCGCTTTATGATGTAATAAATTCCATTATAGCGACAGCCCTTTGTTTCAGACAATGAAAAATAGTTTCCCGTACTGCGTCAAAAATAATTTTGCATGCCAAAAAGAGACGTTCCGGCAACGAACGTCTCTTTTTGAGATCCATCTTACTTATTCAATATTTCACGGGCCTTTTTACTGACCAAAGCCAACTCGGCTTCGCTCATTTCGCAATATTCGCTGTTTTCATTGGTGGTGTTGGCGTCTTGGACATACGTCATTACCGTATCCTTTTGCATAATCGTATAAAACCAGGTATCCTGAGGAATATTGTAGACCTTCCCCGGTTCCATCTCGATCAGTTCAATGTCGAACTGGTCGTCCCTTCGGTCCGCAGCCAGCAGAATCGCTTTGCCGCGTACCAAAATGAATTGTTCGTCGGTTTCGCGATGGACTTCGAGGCGATGAATGCCGTCGATATCGTTATCCGGTTTCCAGTTTTTGATGCATACCAGCCATTTCTCGTTTTTGTACACACATTGAATGCCTTCGCCTTCATGAATAAATATATCTGCTTTCATCGTTCTACCATTCCTTTCACATTTCGCAGATGGGTATTAGGATAAGTGCTTTTCAAACCAGGTCAGCGAATCCCGCATCGCTTTTTCCGGGTCCAAAATATATCTTCGATCCAGCAGTTCCAGGCCCAGATATCCCTTGTAATCGATATCGTTCAGCGCCTTTAACGCCCCGGCCATGTCGAGTTTGCCTTCTCCGGGAACCAAATGTCCCCCGGGATTGCCGTCGACGAAATGCACATGGTTCAAATCATCTCCAAGCTCCCCGATGAAGTCGTGAATCGTATCTTTGCCTGTCGTCGCCATGACGTCCGTATCCGCCAGCCCTTTCAAATTGGGGCTTCCGACTTCTTGGATCATCTGGGCAATGTGGGCCGCGCTGTTAAACACGTGTGTGGTAAAGGAGGTAAACGCCTCCACGGGAAGGTAGACTCCTTCTTTTTCCGCCGTTTTGCAGATTTCGCCCAAAGATTCCCGGATCCATTTCCACGTTTCCGTCTCATCGGCGTCCAAATAAGCGATCCCTGTCGTCACCAGCACTCTGTCGCATTCCAGAAGCGACGCGGCTTCAATATGCCGACGGAAAAACTCCACGCTTTGCTTGCGGTAGTCCGGATCGGGGTGGCTGATACTGATCGGATAAACAAACTGCTCGGGGGTCAGACAGATGACCTTTAGCTCACGTTCTTTGATTTTTTTATTTAACTGTTTGATATCTTCCAACGTGAAATAGTCCAGATGAAAATGCGGTCCCGATGCCCATAACTCGATATTCCGGAAGCCCAACCCGGCAACGGAGTCCAAAAAATAATCCACGGAATACCTTTTGTAATGATAATTCGCGGCAGCCACTTGCGAGAGTTGTATCATAGTCCAAACCCCTCCTTATCTTATCCTGCAATAAATACTGACTTCTAAATTAAAACGCTTCCAATTAATGTAGCAACAATGACGGAGGTCAGGGTATTGATTAATCCCGGTATCATAAAGCTGTGATTGAGCACAAACCTGCCGATTTTGGTCGTACCCGCGGTATCAAACGAGATGGCGGCAAGGCACTGCGACGCAACCGGCAAAAAGTAGTTGGCATTTACGGCCATCCACGCTCCAATGATGATGTAAGGAGGTAAATCAAGCGCGATGGCGATCGGGACCATAATCAATGTCGTGGCGCCTTGACTTGTCGTCAGGGCGGCGACAATAAACATGATTACGGCGAGCATCCAGGGATAACTATTTACGATCGTAGCGACATGTTCTTGGATAAAGGCGGTTTGTCCGTTGATAAAGGTGCTGCTCATCCACGCGAGTCCAAAAGCGCAAACCATCGCCAGCGCCCCGGCCCTGAAGATGGGGCCGTTAAGGATCGTTTCAATCGCCGGACGGCCAAAGATAATGATGAGCGTGGCGCAAACCAGCATAATAATTTCAATCGTATTCGGCATGGATAAGATCGTAGTCTCGCCACCTTGCACCCAGGATGGACGCAGGTTATTAAACAGACCCATGATGACAATCGCCAGAACACCCAGCAAAAAGAGCACAACCGAAGCTTTCGCTCCTTTTGGTACGGCTTGTTTCTCAGCCTTCTGTTCCGGTTTGACAATTAATCCTTCCGCGAGCCTCCGCAAATATTCCGGGTCTTCCGCCAACTCCTTGCCCTTGCGAATCGTCAACACCGCACTAACCACAACGCCCAGTAAGGTAGCCGGTATAGCAATGGTCAAGATGGTTCCCAAGCCCACTCCAAGGGGGGCCATAAATCCGATCATGGCCGCGGTCGCCGCCGATACCGGCGAGCAGGTGATGGCCTGCTGGGACGCGATGATACTGTTTGAAATCGGCCGTTCCGGCCTGATTTTGTTATCGATGGCCAGTTCATTGATAATCGGAAGTAAACTGTAGACGACATGTCCCGTTCCCGACATGAACGTAAATAACCAGGAGATAATCGGGGCTATAATCGTAATATTTTTAGGCGACTTACTTAGCATTTTTTCCGCAAGATGGACGAGAAAATTAAGCCCGCCCGAAGATTGCAGCGCGGAGGCCGCGAGCACGACCGCCAAAATAATCAACATGACATCGATGGGAGGAGCCGCCGGCTGGACGTGAAAGATGAATATAAATATAGCCACGCCCACGCCGCCGAGCAAGCCCATAAATACGTCGCCTTTTCTGGCGCCAAAGAAGATGAGCAAAATGATGATGAACAGCTGTAACCAAAACATGAAGGTTCACCCTCCTTATGTGATTTTGCCGACTTGTCTAAACTATCGCGGCATCTGCTGCGCTATTTCTGAATACGCTTACAAATCCCCGATTAAAGGTGTCTCTTTTGAGTCGGAGGGTTGCTTTACAGGATTGCCGTTCCATGGCCAAATGCGCCGTTAAACCGGCAAATCTTTGCGGCAAAGGCGGCTCCTTGCTCCATGCTTGCTTTGATTTTTCGCAGCATCTCCTCATCCGAATCCAAAAATATGGTGCCGTTTTCCGAGCTTCTTATCATCCCTATAAGAAAAGCGGTTAAATAGGAATCGCCCGCTCCCATCGTGTCTACCGTTTCCGTTAATACGGCCGGTTGGTAGATCCATTGATCTTTATAAAGCGCGAATGAGCCGTTCTCTCCCACCGTTCCGATAACCAATTTGGAGCCGAATGCCTGAGCTTTCCGCATCTCTCGTTCCCGTTCGCTTTCCGTTATATGGCTGCAGGACAGAAAGGAAATGTCCGCATACCGGCATACTCGCTCCAAGTACTCGTCATTCCAGCGCACCGAAAAGTCAAAGGAGACCGGTACATGGCTTGTTTTTAAGATCGCCAGATCTCCCTCGATATAGCTGTTCAGGCTGGTATGGATCACGGAGAACTGTTTAATATAATCCAAGTCGTCTTCCGTAAAATTCCAAGGCTTTTCTTTCGCGATTCCGCCTTTGTTCGAACCCAGAAATACACGGTCCCCGTTTTCCAGCGTTACCCGCGCGTATCCGTTCTCTCCCTCAAATATCCGGCAACGGCTATGTTCAATCTCCAATTCATCCATGACCCGCTGGATATAGTGAGCGACTTGATCGTTGCCGAATTTCCCCAAATAAGACGAGTTCATTCCGCACATGCGGGCATAGGCGCTAAAATTCAAGGCGTTTCCACCAGGATACATCACACCCTGGTGGACATACTTGTCTACTACGTTGTCGCCGATCCCGATAACCTTATATTGTTCCATAAAATAATCCCCTCTAAAGCTGCTAATGTAGGTAAAATTAATACTCAACCTTCCACATATATCTGCGGGTTGTAAGCGGATGCTGTCTTTCCACCGCCAAAGCTTGATTGTAAACGGGGTAAACGTTGTTAAACAGGGAATGGTTGAAATAATCGACTACGGAAGCGTCGATGGTGGAAAGGCCCAGATCCTTGGCATCCAGTACTTCCACTCGCTTGGCATACCGGTTCAGGAACTCCAGGGCTCTTTCATCCAGCGGCCGGGTGCTTCCTTCGGAAATCTGAATGACGAACGGAATTTCCGCATCCGTGATCTCGAACGGACCGTGGAAGAATTCGCCCGAATGAATGCTGGAGGAGTTGATCCACTGCATTTCCATAAAGATACAAATACTCTCCATATAAGCGGCCCCGTAACCGGCCCCGCTGGCCATCGTATAAATCACGTTATCATCCTTGTGGTTTTTCGCGAACGTCAGAGCGCGTTTAGCCACGTGTTTGCAAGCGCTTTTAACAATATGATCGATTTTGGCCACTCCATCGAGGAATGAATTGTAGTGCTCGTATCCCTCAGTCTGATTCAATGCCTCTACCGCCGTCAACAGGGCTTTTATGGTTTTTTCCCCAGCAATATCCTTGCCCTCGCCAAAGGTGTACTTCACCACATAATCGGCATGCTCCGTAATCGGCGAATCCGTAATCCAGGTTAGCGCGATGACCGGAACGCCCGCCTTTTTGCCGATCTCCGCCGCTTTCACGGTCTCCGGCGTATTGCCTTTATGGGAGGCTACGACCAGTACCGAATTTTCGCCAAACGCCTTAGGTGTGTTGTGTACGAACTCATTGCTGTTGTACAAGCCTACTTTAATGTCCTTGGCCTCTTTTTCCAGAAACGTCTTCGCCGGATAAAAAGCGCCATAAGAACCGCCGCAAGCTACATAATAAACTTGTTTAATACCTCCGACCTCTTGTTTCTCCGCCACAATTTCTGCAATAATTTGTTTTATATCCATGGCCTTCTCCTTGTATGATACATTTAGTTTCTCTACATTCCCCACCGGTGTAATGTATTGGAATGTCTTAACTGAAGGATAACACATAGTAATACATTAAACAAGTGCACTTTGCCATTTTTTTTGTACACAGCCTACACATATTGTTATAATATAGAAGCAAGGCAACATAACAATATAATACAAAGTTTTTTTGGAGGTAAAACCATGGTCGATCATACGGAATCCGCACCGTTATATAAGCAGCTGCAGGACAAAATTTTGGACTCCATCCATAACGGCACGCTAAAGCCGGGAGACAAACTCCCTACGGAATTGGAATTAAGCGAAACCAACAATGTGAGCCGCGTAACCGTCCGCGCCGCTCTTGACTCCCTCACCTCTGATGGGTATTTGGTGCGCATTCCCGGAAAAGGCACATTTATCACGAAAGAGAAGATCAGGAAGAATGTCACGGAGACGATTGGATTTAGCGATACTTGCAGATTGCAGAATAAAGTTCCCGGGGCCAAAGTCATCAAATGCGTGATTGAAGAAGCTACCGCTGCGGATCAGGAGCACTTGGGTTTAAACCCCGGGGATAAAATCATCAACATCGAAAGAATCAGATATGCCGACGATGTTCCCGTATCCGTGGAATACACCCGTCTTCCTTCGTCCTACTCCTTTTTGCTGCATGAGGATTTAAATCATAAATCACTGTACGAGCTTTTAAGGAATAAACACAATATTACCTTTGGCATTTCCCGTAAATACATCGTCCTGGAATACGCTTCCTTCGATGTGGCCACTTACTTGGATATCGAGGAGGGCCATCCTTTGCTTTGTATCCGAAGTACCGTCAGCAGCCCGGACGGCAAAAAAATCCACCGCTCCAAGCAGTTGATCTTAGGGGACCGGTTTGAACTGATTGTTTAACGCAAAAAATGCCAACCGTAACTGGTTGGCATTTTCATATACTTCCCTTCGGGTCAGTTCCGGGAACACCTTAACAACCGCCTTGCCGCTTCAACTACTACAACGATGCATCGCATCGCGATACTCCTGTGGAGATATATTGTACTGTCTACGGAACAACTTGCTGAAGTACTGAGGATTTTGATATCGCAGCTCACCGGAAATTTCATAGATTTTTTTGTCCGAATATTTCAGCAAGTAGGCCGCCTCCTCCATTTTCAGCCGGAAAATATACTCCGTGATGCTCTCTCCGGTTTCCAGCTTGTACACTCTCGATACGTAGGCGGGATTCAGATTGACGCACTCCGCAATCATGTGTGAAGTGAGGTCGGCGTATAAGTGTTCCTGGATGAAGGCCTGAATTTTATCGATCAGCATTTGCCGGTTGTCCTTCCGGCCCTTCTCACTCTCCTCGATAATTTTATCCAACACTCTATCGGTCCACTCCCGCAGCGCCTTCACCGTAGTCATTCGGCTCGTATCCAGGATGCGGTGATCATGGCCCATCAACTCAAAAAAGCGCCAGCCGTTTTTGTGCACAATATAAGTAAAAGCCCCGGATATCACGAAGAATGCCTCCATGATGTGTTCATAGGAATCGGACCAGCGGGCCTCAAGCTCATCAATCACCCGGCTGACCTTCTCCCGAAAAGCGTCCCAGCGGGCCGACTCCAGCAGTACGATCGGCAGCGGAGGCTCATATAAGCGTTCCACGATGCTCGACTCCGCAAAGGTGAGCGAATTCATGGTGATGACCAGTTCATCCTCGTTGCCGGCCAGTTGTCTCAAGGTCCCGATACTGTTCCGGTAAGTGGCGGTGAGTTCCTCCGGGAAACCAAACCAGGGGCTGACCAGAACGGATATTCTGCCCTTCAAATACATCTGCACACTGCGCTGCAATTCCCCTGCCTTGAGTTCCAATAAATTGTTCTTATTTTGCGCGTCCGATTTGTATTTCGGCTTGACCACCATCGTCAAGTAGTCGTGCGGGTCTTTTCCGATCCAAATCCAAAACTGGTCGGCAAAAACCTCTGCCGCGATATTTCCAACAGCGTATTCCATTAGGGAAAGTGTGTGGTAATCATATTCGGCAAAGGTCCCTTCCATACGGATCAACAGCAGAGCGAGAGAATCCCCCGTGTAAAACGGCATTTCAAGAAGTGCCATCTTTTCCTCCAACGACTGGAAGTCGATTTTCTTCCCTTGCAGCAAGTCTTGCAGCAGATTGCTTTTCAAGAGCGGAAGGTTCTCTTTGATGGCGGAAACCGCTTGTTGATAGGAGGCGATCCTCCCCCATTCCTCCCTCAAACCGGCGATAATTTGCGTGACGGAAGCCTCCAATTCCTCGGTCTCGACCGGCTTCAGCAAGTAATCCATAGCCTTGAATTTAATCGCCTGTTTGGCGAAATTGAAATCCGAAAAACCGGTCAGCAAAATACACTTGACCTTTTTCCATCTTTCGTGAATGATTTCGATCAATTCGATTCCCGTCATCTCCGGCATTTTGATATCCGTAATGACAATATCGACCTGGGACGATTTCAAAATGTCCAGCGCTTGCTCTCCCGAATAAGCCTTGTGCACGGTCGACACGGACATCCTGCTCCAATCCGTCGTTTCCGCCAAACTCTCCACTAAATGCTCCTCATCATCGACAATCAACACGCAATACATACGTAACTCCTCCTGCTGTAAATTAACTTTCGCTAGGCTCGTCCCATCTGATTACAACGTGGAGACCTCCCAGCTCCGAACGCGAGAAGCTCAGCCCGCTGCTTTCTCCGTATTTGATAATCAGCCGCTGATGCACATTCCACAGACCGCAGCCCATCTCTTCGTTCAGCGGAGTCCTTAGCTTTTCGGCAAGTCGCTCCATCTCGTCGTCAGTCAGACCGAATCCATCCTCCTCGACATGAATCAGGCAGATCCCTCCCTTCATTTCCCCTCTTATCCGGAGCATTGAGGAATTTTTCTTCTGCTCAATCCCGTGAACGATGGCATTTTCTACGATAGGTTGAAGGATAAGCCTAGGAATCGATAACTGCTCCATAGCCGCGGGAATGTCAATCCGATACTCCAGCCTGTTCATCCGCAGTTTGTATATTTCCAGGTAACTGTGTATCAAGTCAAGCTCCTCTTGCAATTGGATCGTCTGGTTCTCGACTCGTGTGGTTTTCCGGTAATATTTGCTTAAATGGTAGGACATCGCGATGACGGAGTCGTGGTCCTGCAGCTTTGCCATGCTGTTAATATACGCGAGACAATTGTACAAAAAATGCGGGTTGATCTGGGATTGCAATTGCTTTAGAACGGCCTCTCTGGAATGGATCTTCTCCTTGTATACATTCTCGATCAACTGTTCAATCTGCATGGCCATATAGTTGTACCGCTCAAGCAAAAATCGGAATTCGCTCTTGGGCCGAATGGAGATCCGATAGGAGAAATCTCCGATCTTGATCCGGTTTACCGCATAAATCAACTGCTGAATCGGCAGCTTGACCTGCCGGTACATAAAAGTGATCGCCACGATAACCAGCAGCAACAGCAGCCCGGTCGAGCTGTAAAAGATGTCCCGGTTTTTAATGATGGGCCCCAGCACTTCCGCTTCCGGGATGTAATCGACCAAATACCAGCCCAACTGCTTGGACTTCACGTAAAAGACTTTGTATTTCTTTCCGTCCAGCGTCTTTGTCAGTTCGCCTTTCTCCCGGTTCTGCGGGATGGTGATGTCGCCAATCAGTGCCCGCACTTTGCCCCGGTCCGATGTGGCGTTATATAAAATCGAATCACCGCCGGGAGACGGGCTGTAGAAAAAGGGATCCTGATTCCCGTCCTCAACCTTGTAGCGATTCAGCATATGTTCAATATTGGAGACTGGAAATTGCATTTCCAAAATGAAATCCGTTTCCTCGGTGCCGCCCGCTTTATGAAAAGGGTCGAATAGTGTGTAGGAGAAGACGGCTCTTTGTTTGCCTTTGCCGATAAAATTCCAACCTTGGCCGTGCGTCAGCACTTCTTTAAGAAATGCCTGTTTATTATTCATCGTATTGGTCGATACCAACAGATCAAGGCTTGTTGAATACAAGCTCAATTCATTAGGCCAAACGCTGGAAGTGCTTTGAAGAACCAGCTTCGTTTCCACTCGGTGGATAATGTTGATCTGGTCAAGGTCCAACAGCTTGCTGGACAGGTAGATACTTTGAAACTCCCGGATATCGGGGTCCTGGTTCAACATAATGGGAAAGGTGGCGAGTTTGCTGGCGTTGGTGTCGATTTCATTCACCAGAAAGGACAGTTGGTTCAAATTATAGTTCGTAATCTGCTCCTTCAGTAATGCCATCGTATTGCGATGGCTGTTGGAATACAAATACACGACGGGGATCAGGAAGAGGAAAAACAATATAATAAATTTATTAAAAAAATTCCATTTGCTAGTCATTTCGTTTCTCCTCTCGGCCTCGAGAATAAAGGAAACCATAGGGCAAATTCGGCCCTATGGTTTAAACCTCAATCTCCCTCGATATTTACTTTACCGACTGATACCAATCATTAACCTCTTTGGTCATGTCGTCTCCACCGGACGACTTCCATTCCGCTACGAATTTGTCGAATTGTTCGGGGCCAACTTTTCCGTAGATAATCTTCGAGAACACGTCCTTCTCCAACTTGTTGAGATATTCCTGTCTCTTCTTCATCGTTGGCGTTTGGCGCGTTTGGAACATACTCGGAACGGCCAAATCCTTTTGATCCATTACGATTTTGGCCGCGTCGAGCATCGCCTTCGGCGTGCCCTCCGCAATGATCTTCTCGAACGGGGTCGTCGGCGGCTCGCCGTCAGCCAATTTGGACATGGCCTTCATGTTCAAGGACGGAATTCGGGCTCCGTCAAAAGTTAGGGTATATTTGTACGCTGGAGCACCGCCGCCCGGCACCTTCGTTTCGTCCACCCATTTACCGTCCACGAAATCGTAGTCGTAACCTTTAAATGTTCCGAATTCAAACTCGCTGCCGGCTTTCCTTTCGGCGTAATTGTCAAACCAGTAATTTTGGTATGTGAAAAAGGCTTCCGGATGTTTCATATTTTTGTTGATCAGGACTACTCCGTTCCGAACGAAAGTGGTGTGGCGGCCGCCTTTGCCGTCAGGGCCAGTTGGCAGCGGGTAGGCCTTAAACTCCGCACCCTTTACGTTTTTGTTCAAATCTCCAAGCGGCCACGAAACCATCCAGTGCGGGCCGGCGATCATCCCCGCTTTTCCGGATACAAACGCCTCGGTTGCCTTGCTTTCATCCCATAGCGAAAACTCCGTTGGAATGTACCCTTTCTCTTTCCATTCTTTCAGCTTAACGAGCCCTTCCTTAACGCCGGGCTGAACGGAACCAAATTCCAGATTCCCCTCGCTGTTCAGATTCCATTGGTTCGGCATGGCGCCGTAAGCGCCGAAGAGCCAGCTGACATCGGACATCCATGTGTTAAACGCGTTCTTCGTTCCAAGCGTCAGTCCCCAGGTATCTTTTTGACCGTTTCCGTCCGGATCTTGATTGACGAAGGCGTCCATGATTTTCTCGACATCTTCGATCGTTTTCGGAGCCTGGAGATTGAGCTTTTTCATCCAGTCCTCGCGAATCCACAGCACCGGATCCGAATTATAAGCGTAGTCCAAAATAGGAATGCCGTATTTTTTCCCGTCCCTCATATAACGATACCATACCGTTGGGTCCTCATTCATGGCTTTTTTCCAGGTTTCGGAGGCATACTTGTCGAACAATTCTCCGACTTCCATAAACTTGCCGGAGTCAAGGAGCGCATCTAGAATGTCCGAATCCTCGCGCATGGCGATAATGTCCGGCATTTGCTCATCGGAGGCCAGCGCCAGGCGAAGCTTGGTAGCGAACGCATCGTTCGTGTTCGTCACCGTCCAATCGTATTTGATCTTGATACCTAACTTTTCTTCCGCCCACCGGGTGTGCACGTTGTTTTCAATGGTCTCGCCGTTCTTGAACGTCACATCCGCATTTACGCCGCGAATGGTGCTAATCGTTACCGGCGGATCGTACTTTCCGTTGACCAGCTTCAACGTTTCCTGAACCGGCGGGCTAGACGCTTCACTTCCGTTGTTTTTGCCTCCGGAGCAACCGCTCACAAGCGTGAAGGTCAATGCCGATGTCAACAAGACCGCCGCGCACTGTTTAATCGCTTTCATTTTTTCATCCCCCTGTAAGGAAATCTTGTAAATACAACGTTTATTGTAGATGAGCTCCCTTGAACTTAAAATGGCTGCTTTTTTACCTGGATGGAACAATTTTTAGATTTCGCCCCTCTTTGTAAAATTCGTGCCCTTTGGGTAAACAGGCTGCCATATCTCACATTTTAGCCCTCAAGTATAATAAGGCCACAAGCGTAAGCCTGACAATTTGAGAGGAGAATGATTATGGCGCCTGTTAGTGAAACGGCAACGCAAAATCCCCGGCGTACGGACGTTTCGGGTTCGCGTACAAAGCGCAGTAAAAGCAGTTTTGTCTTTCATTTCATGCTGCTACCGGCAGTAATTTTAACCATTATTTTTTCTTATGTTCCCATGTTCGGCGTGATTATGGCCTTCCAGGATTTCAAACCTTGGCTTGGTTTTTCCGGCTCTCCCTGGGTTGGCCTGGAACATTTCAGATTCATGTTCGAGAGAGAAGACAGTATCCAAGTAATTATAAACACTCTTATTATTTCCGTCCTCAAGATCACGATAGGGATGATTATCCCTATTCTATTTGCCATCCTGCTCAATGAAATCCGCAAAATAGCCTTCAAACGGGTGGTACAGACGTTGGTCTATCTTCCTCATTTCCTGTCATGGGTCATCTTAGGGGGAATTCTGATTGATCTTCTGTCCCCTGAAGGCGGCCTGGTGAATCAGGCACTCGGTGTGTTGGGGATCAAGCCGATTTTCTTTTTGGGAGATGGAAACTGGTTCCGGGTCACGATTGTGGTTTCAGATATATGGAAGGAGTTTGGTTTCTCCACCATCGTATACCTGGCCGCCCTGTCGGGCATAAACCCGTCGCTCTATGAAGCGGCGGAAATCGACGGAGCTTCACGCTGGAAGCAAACCCTGCACATTACAATTCCGGCCCTATTGCCGATTACGATCGTCGTCGGAACGCTCGCGTTAGGCAACATTCTAAATGCGGGCTTTGACCAGATTTTCAACCTGTATAATCCGCTCGTCTACGACAAAGGCGACATTATCGATACTTTCGTCTACCGCATGGCCATCTTGAACGGAGAAATGAGCTTTGGAACGGCCGTCGGCTTGTTCAAATCCGTCATCGGCGCGGTCATGATTATTACCGCCTATCGCTTGGCTTACAAATATGCCAATTACCGAATTTTTTAAAATCCCGGAGGTGAGGATGTATGTATCACAAAACGCTATCCTATCGCATATTCAATGTATTCAACCATGTTTTTCTGGCGCTCCTGTCCCTGCTTTGCGTCATTCCCCTGATTCACGTCCTGGCCGTTTCTTTCAGCGGAAAGGCTGCGGCGAGCGCAAATCGGGTCGGCTTATGGCCGGTCGACTTCACCCTCGACGCTTATGAAAAAACACTGGGTAACGAAAACTTTATTCAATCCTTGATCATTTCCGTGGAGAGAGTCGTTGTGGGAACATCCCTCAGCATGTTAGTCGTATTCCTGGCCGCCTACGCTTTATCCAAGGATGAAAAAGTCTTTCGCGGAAGAAACCTGTATTCCTGGTTCTTCGTGTTCACGATGTTGTTCTCCGGCGGCATGGTTCCCATGTACATCCTGATTCAAAAAATCCATTTGATGAACACCATCTGGGCTTTGATCATTCCGGGGCTGGTCAGCGTATGGAACATGATCCTGCTGCTTAACTTCTTCAGGGGTGTCCCGAAGGAACTCGAAGAGGCTTCCTTGATCGACGGGGCCGGTCACTTGACAACCCTGTTCCGTATCTACCTGCCGCTTTCCATGCCGGCGATCGCCACCTTGTCTCTTTTCACCTTGGTCGGTCAGTGGAACGACTGGTTCTCGGGCCTCCTCTATATGTCGGATTACAAGAAGTATCCGCTTGCGACCTTCCTGCAGACGATTCTCGTACAGCAGGATATGAGCAAAATGAATGTGGACCCGAAAATGCTGGAAAACATCTCCCAGCGCACGGTCAAGGCCGCCCAAATATTTATCGGCGCCGTACCGGTCCTGCTGATTTATCCTTTTCTCCAAAAGTATTTTGTCAAAGGCATTGTCCTGGGAGCGGTTAAAGAATAGAGTCATATACTATGTTTTTTCGGCTATATAGGTTGAACTAAAGAATTGGCGTTAGGCAAGGATATGAAATGGTTTCGGAGATACGTTGCCACTAACGGGAAAACCTCCCGTTAATGTATCGCTCTTGGCCCTTGGATCGGATTTAGCTGGAAAAGCTCCATCTATTTCGCGGCCCAATTACCGATATACACAATTTCGGGCGAATTAGCGGGAGGTTTTCCAGCTAATTCGCCTCTGCAGCCGCATAAGTACCAAATTAACGGGAGGAATTCCCTTTAATTTGAACCAAAGAATTAGCTGTAGGCCAAGAGTGTGAAAAGAACCCTTCACACCGCTGTCTAATATGCAAATCAATAGTTCAACCTATATAGCCGTAAACATTTAAACACAAAAAACCGTCCCCGTAAAAAATAGGGACGGTTTTCTTTTGACCATCATCCGCTTTAACCTATACTGCCTTTTCATAGATCACGCGGCCGTAGCCCTCCTGATTATAAAGCTTCCCAATGAGTCCTAAAGAACAACTTGTACAGCCGCTTCCAAGCGATTTTCAACAACATGTACACCGGGATCACGACCAGCATGCCGATGATGCCAAACCAGTTGCCGCTACCCAATACAAGAAGAATCGTGGTGACCGGATGGATGTCCAGTTTTTTTCCGAAAACATAAGGAGATATGACATTATCCTGAATCTGCTGCGCCAGCAAAATTATGACCAACGCCCAGACGCCGGTCGACGGGGACTGAATCAAGCCGATGATGACAATGGGAATGGCGGATATAATTGCCCCGAACAAGGGGATGAAGTTTAAAATGACCGCGATCGTCGTCAGCAGGAGTGCATAAGGCAGCCCGATCGCCAAAAAGCCGACAAACATCAGAACGCCAAGGGCCGCATTCACGATGACCCGGCCGATAATATAGTCATTCAGCGCCTTGTCCATGTCCCCGGCCGCGCGAAACACCTCTTTCCGATAACGAATGGGAGAGAGCTTGACCAAACTGCGTTTGAAGCGATATCCTTCCTTCAACATGTAATAGAGCAGGATCGGGAAAGTAAACAACACAATGGCGAATTGGGACAGGAAAGAGACGAAACCGGTCACATAATTCGTTAAGAAGGAAATCCCCTTGCTCAGGTACTCCGAAAAATTAGCTGCCAAACCGGAATCGGAAGGAATAATGGACGAAAGGAAAGGCGTTTCTCCCCACTCTCTCAGTTGAGCATCCAGCAGATTCACGAATTGGGGAATGTTCTGCACCAAATTGATTAATTGGGCTTGCAAAAGCGGCCATACCCCGGCAATAAATCCGATAGCCAAAATGACCATGATGACATAAAGGATCAGGATCGCCAAAGACCGCCTGATCTTATGCCGCTCCATGTAAAGGACGACCGGACGAAGCAAATAGTAAAAAAAACCGGCCAGCAGGATCGGAATTAAAATGGCTCCAATCACAGCTTGCATCGGGAGAAAAAAGGGCCTCACCAAAGAAAATACGTAGACGATAGCCAGCAAAATCAAAACGAATTTCGCGATGCGCGTCCATCTTTCCAACAGCTTCATTCTCATCAGCACCTAACTTTCAAATAATCGGAATACAATAACTATACCTACATTATATAATCGGATGGGCCCGAAAATAAAATCGTCAGGTGGTTACATAAGTAGAATCCCACGTTCCATGGCGATCGCGACAGCTTGAGATCGTGAATCCACGCCGAGCTTATTATAGATATTGGTCAAATGCGCCTTTACGGTGCGTTCCGAAATTCCAATATCAAAGCCGATCTCTTTACTTTTATACCCTCTGGCTACGAATTGAAGAATCAGAAGTTCACGCTCCGTCAGTGAAGGCTCCTCCGTTCTTGTTGCCAGCAGGCTCTGCTCGGTCTTTGGCTTCAAACACTTTCGCCAATATGTCGGCCTGGAAAAGCGCTTCGCCACGCACCGCCGATTCAATGGTACGAAACAAGTTTTCGCGATTTGTATCTTTAAGCAAATAGCCTTTTGCCCCCAAAGCCAGTCCGTTAACCATCAGTTCATCTTCGTTATAGGTTGTCAAAATGATGACCGGAACCTGATTTTGATGATTCTTCAAAATTTCCATAGCTTCCAGCCCGCTCATTACGGGCATATTCAAATCCATTAGCACGACGTCAGGGTTAAGCTCCTTAATCCGTTGAAGCGCGACCCTGCCGTTTTCGGCTTCAGCGACAATGGCGAAGCGGTCGTCCGTTTCAAGAATCAGCCTCAGTCCTTCACGGACGATGGAATGGTCATCAACTATCAGCACTTTGTACGGATTCATATTTAGGCTCCTTTGTGAACAGGGAATTCCAAGAAAATTTGTGTACCTTCCGGATAACTGTTAATTCTGACTTCCCCCTCGATCAACCGCGCACGTTCTTGTATCCCCAGTATGCCATAATGCCCTGGTTCTTTGCCAATACGTTCTGTATTGAAACCTATCCCATTGTCCCTAATCTTGATTTGCACCCTATCGTTTTGTTCGATGATCGAAACCCATAACTTATTAGCTTGGGCATGTTTTGCTATATTTGTAAAACACTCGCTGATGATTTGCATACTATGCTCAATCAGAGTTCGGGATAAATGGCTGGAAATCTGGACATGATCAACAACCTCGATGCCGGTGGCCTGAATAAAACGGCGGATCTCGTAGGTCAGTGCTTCTTGAAAGCTCATTCCTTCTACTGATTTGATGCGCAAATTATCAATAGCGCGCCGTGCGTCGGCTAAAGTTTTACGTGCTTGGCTCATGGACCTTTGAATGATCTCCTGGGACCGCGGGGTGTTCCCTTGAGATATGAAGGCATCTGCAGCCTCGAGCTGCATGATCAAACCGGCCAAACCTTGGGCCAACGTATCATGAAGATCGCGAGCCATACGCTGTCGTTCAGTCATGAGTGTCAACTCTTCGACCTTTCGGTGTGCGGTTTCCAAATCTTTTACATAGAGTTGTGTTCGTATCCTAGCGTGCACTTGCTGAAAATACAACAAAGCATAGGCACCGGTAAGGATCACCATAAAAAGAAATATCGGGACCAGTAGTACAAGATCATAAAGTTGGCCTAAATAGAATTGAGCCGCGAAAAAAAATGAAAAGCAGCAAAGTACCACGAAGAGTATATTCTTTTTGTGATAATAAAGTCCGATGCTCTGACCGATTAATACTGGAAGAAAACCGATTAATATAGCAGGAGAGCCTCCCGGCACCAACAAAGCGCTTGTATAAATGAGAAAGCCCTGAATGAAAAAGTACAGCCAAGACTTTGTAACGGTGAGACGGTAGGCGTTCCAGTGAAGAAAAGCGTGAACGCCGAAGATAAATGTAAAGATCAAGCTGTTAAAGATAAGTAGCTCTTCAATGCTTTGCAGTATAATGGAAGCCACATAAACCAGAGATATCCAGAGAAGAATCGGAAACCGAGAGATAACCAGTTGGTCTGTTGCTTGAACTGGAGTCGTTTCTTGTCTTTGATGTAAATTCAACGCCTTCACCAGATCACCTCCATAGGCACATGATAGGTATTTCCCCCCGGTTTAAATCATACTTCAGCCCATATACCAAAGTACAGCTTGGAAAATAAGTTCGATTCGCGAATAATTAATCCCCTCTGCGTTTAAGCAGAGGGGACACTTACTTACATCGATACAGAACCGGATGAGACCGGTTGAGCGGGTTTATGTTTGCGCATTTGACGCTTTTCTTTCCACCCGGCTACCACCATGTAAATCGAAGGCACCACAAACAACGTTAAAACCGTCGAGAACATTAAGCCGAATATAATTGTGTAGGCCATCGGTCTGAACAATATGCTGCCGGCAATCGCCAGGGGCAGCATTCCGATCATGGCCGTAAGCGAAGTGAGTACAATCGGGCGGAATCGCGCACCTGTGGCTGCAATGACCGACTCATACAATCCGATACCTTCGCGTCTTGATTCCTCGATAAATTCGATCAGGACGATCCCGTTTCGCACGACGATCCCGGCGAGCGAAATAATCCCCATCATACTCATGAAGCCAATGGAAGAACCGGAGACAAAGATGCCGATGATTCCGCCGGCGGCCGCCAAATACACCGTGGTCATGACGATAATCGGTGCCGACAAGGAATAGAACTGAACCGTGATCAAAATAAAGATTAAAAAGATAACTACAATGAACAAGGTTGCCAAATCCGCGAAAATATCCGATTGCTCTGAAGTTTCGCCGCCAAATTGGAGGGTGTATCCTTCCGGAACAGGCAGATCTTTGAGCATGCCGCGGACTTCGGCGGTTAGCTCCGTTGCCGTCTTCCCTGCCGCGTTCGCTTCCACCGTTACCATACGCTCAAGGTTATAATGTTGGATTTTTTGAGTCGTGAATGACGTTTTCATTTCAGCCAACTGCGCTAGGGGCACTTGCACCCCTTGTTTATTGGTAATGTAAATTTGCTGGAACAACTGGTTAGGACTTGCTTCCTGATTAGAAACGTGTAAATTAAGGTCAACGATCTGTTTTCCGGTATCAAAGTCCCCGATATCCAGTCCGTCCCCCATAAGGCGCAGCGTCTGAGTCAGCGTGCTGTAATCGATCATATACTCATCCATAGCCGGCTTATTCATTTCGAATTCCAACGTATAGCTCTGATTTCCAAAGTTATCTTTAATACCGGTAGCGCCATCGATTTTGGCGATTTTTTCTTTGACTTGTTGGGACAGTTTTTGCAGCGTATCCAGTTCATCACCGGCGATTCGGATGGAGACGGCCGAACCGACCGGTATGCCAAGCCGGGGAACGTGTATGGATAGGGTCGCACCCGGGAACCGTTTTGTTAATTCCGCCCCCCAAGCCGGCACGGTCTTATCCAATTTAAAGCTATCCGACTTGCCCATAACCGTAATTTGCCCGACATTCGTTGCAGAAGGGAGAGAATTGGTGATATCGGAATAGATGGTTGGTGCCTTGCCGCCAATACCGACACTAATGAACTCGGTCTCAGGCTGTTTCTCGACCCACTTGGTGATATTATCCACCATCCGTTGAGTTTCCCGGAAGGTTGTGCCAACAGGCATCTCTACATTAATGCTGGCATGCGGTTCCTCGGCCTCGGGAAACAGATCAATCGGTGTAATCAGTGCCAACCCGAATGAGGCGGTACCGATGAGAAGCCCAACAGTCGCGAACATTTTTGGCCGTTTCAGCACCTTCGGAATTAAGGTGCCGGAATACCACTGGGTCGCAGCCTGAATTTGTTTGCCGAGCAAACCGGCGGGTTTTTGTTCCCAAGATTCGCTGTTTTGATCGTTTTCATTTTCATTATGAAGCAATTTGTGCTTGGCCGCTGATTTTATTCTCCGGCGCTTCTCGTGCCATTGACGGAAAATCGGTATAATGGTCAGCGACATAATCATGGACGCGAGCATGGAGCAGGAAATGACGATAGGGATCGGGCTGATGAAGGAACCGATATCCCCCGTCAGGAACAATAACGGGGCAAAAGCGAAAATCGTCGATAACGTAGCGGTCAGAATGGACACCGATACTTCCTTCGCGCCTTTTACCGCCGCAACGTCGGGACTTTCCCCCAAGACGTGAAGCCGGCGTTCGATATTATCGTTCACGACTACCGCATCATCGACAAGGATACCCAGCACGATGATCAGACCGACGATGGAAATTTCATTCAGGGAAATGCCAGTAAATGGCATTGCAATCATACCTATTGCAATTGATATCGGTATGGCCATGGCCACAACCAGCGATGTCACCAGATTGAGCCCCAGTGTGCAGATTAGAATGACGGAAGCGATTGCGATCAGCATTTCACGAATTAGCTCGCCGAACATTTTGCTGACAACCTCTTCTTGGCCGAAAGCTCGGCTAAAATGCACGTTACTTGGCAAGCCCTTCTTGAGGTCATCCAACTTGGCCGAGATCCGCTTATCCATCTTCGGAACATCGGAGCCGGTCTGCGCGGAAACATTGATCGATATGGCCGGTTTTCCGTTGTAATACGCCAGATAAGTTGAGGCTTTATCCGCCGTTTGAACTTGACCCACATCTTTCAAATATATAGGGAACCCGCTCTCGCTTCTGGAAATCAGCACTTCATTCAACTCTTCGGCCTGTTTCATGTCGGGAACTACCAATTCGTAGCTGCGCGATTGAAATTCCAGCGCCCCCAGTGGAGTACGGTTGTTCATATTCTTGACTGCCTGTACAATCTGCTCCCAGGCGATGCCGTATTGCTCCAGTTTCTGCAAATCGATTTGAATGCGCACTTCCTTTTCCGGGATCCCACTGATCTGTACATCCGCTACACCGCCAACTTGGCGTATCTTGTCCCGCCAATCGATCATCTGGTCGTTTAAGGCATACAGCGCATCTATCTTATCCGCGTAAATTACATAGGAGCCGATAAAAGAAGAGAACAAATCGTCATTAACCATGGGCTGTATAGTGCCGTCCGGCAAGTCTGCTGAGGCATCTTCCACCGCTTTCCGCAATTCATCCCAAGTCGCTTTGGCATCCGCGTCGGGATAAGCGGTGACTGTAATGTTCGAAACACCGCTCGAACTGGTAGATTCTATTTTTTCAATGGTCTCTACCTTTTTAATAGCCTGTTCCAACACCTTTGTTACCGACTGCTCCACCCGCTCCGGGGTCGCTCCAGGAAAAACCGTCGTAACTACCGCGTTTTTTATCACCACATCCGGCATATCTTGACGCGGTAACCGGGTAGCGCTAAATATCCCGAAAACAATGAACATCACAAACAGCAGTAATGTAATTTTGCGTTTTTTAACGGAGTACTCAATCATTTGGCGTTTTCCTCCAAAATCGTTATTGCATCCCCGTTAAACAAGCTATCCGCCCCGGAGCTGACAACCACATCTCCTTCTTTCAGCCCCGATGCGATACTTTGTCGATTGTCTTCGCTTAAATGAGTGCCAAGTTTAACGATCGTCTTTACGGCCTTGCCGTTAACATATCTGAACACATAAGGCTCCTGGCCATTGCTGATTACTGCTCCGACTGGAACGAAGATACCTTCCTGCTCCGAAACCGACCTGCCGGCCCGGACCACTTGCCCAGGAATCCACTGATGCTTGGGATTGGGGACATTGGCCTCCACGCTTATTGTTCCGGTCCCCTGATTGGTTACCGGGGAAATCCGCTTTACGGTACCCTGCAACGCAACTCCGTTCTGTTCCAAGGTAAGGGATTGTCCCACTATCCATTCTGAAGCTTGATCATTTGGAACAGGAATCAATACCTTTAATGTATCAATAGATCCGATGACAAACCCTTCCGCTCCTGCTGAAACCGTCTGCCCAACAACAACCTTTTTATTCAAAACAGCCCCGCCAACAGGCGCGATCAGTTTGGTTTGGGACAGAGCTAATTCAGCCTGCTGCTGCTTGGCGACCACTTGATCATAAGCAGCTTGCGCTTGCGTTAATGACCCTCTTGCTTGAGCAACTGCGGCCTCTGCCGAGCTCTTTCCGGCTTTGGCTTGGCTTACCGTGGCATTAGCCGTTCTGATCTGCTCCGGCGTCGCGCCCTCGGTTAACTCGGATAGCGACTGCTTGGCGTTATCGAGTGCGGTTTCCGCATCCTTAAATTGGACTTGAAATTTCTCGTATTCATCCAGCGATATGAGTCCATTAGCATACAAATTTAAATACCGGTCCGCATCCGTCTTTAATTTATCATAAGCTTTTTGTGCTTGGGTGACGGCATTTTGGGCCTGGGCAAGCTTTTGTGCAGACGCTCCTTTCTTTACGGTTGCCAAGTTAGCTTCCGCTGTTTCCAACTGGGCGGCCGCACCATCCACTTGGGCCTCCGCGGCAGCGACTCCCGCTTTCGCAGCGTTTAATTGACCTTCGGCTTGCTTCACGCCCTTTTGCGTTTGCTTCAGCTGCAACTGCGCGGCCGCGTCATCAACGACAGCCAATACCTGTCCTGCCTTTACCTCGTCTCCTTCCTCTACCCATGTTTTTTTGATTTCGCCGGCTGCTTGAAAAGAAATACTAGCCTCCTGATTTGGCTTTAAAGTTCCGGATAAATGATACGTTGCAGCCAACGGTTCCTTTTTGACCGTGATAACTTGTACGGCGGAAGTGGCATCTTCTCCATTTGCAGCTTTCTCTTTATTCGAACCGCACGCTGCCAGAATCATAATAATAAGTATTGAACATAAAACCGTCGTCCCGCGTCCTTTCATCTGGTTCTTCCCCCCTGATCCGTTTTGTTCATGATATTTTGTTGTTGTCTTCCTGATCTCTGCGGCTTATTATAGGCGTTCCATCCCCGAATAAAATCGTGCTTTAGTACATGTACCTAAGGGCAAAAGGGCATGTACGAAAGTACAAATTGCGCGGATGAATTTGCGGATGATAGCATGGAAAGCAAAACAAACACCAATGTCACATGTAAGGCTTGGGAGGGAAAGGTAGAATGGCTATGAAGCGAAGTTTGTCGGTAATGATGTCGTCCTTGCTGAGCATGGCCCTTTTGGCGGCTGGACCGATTTCGGCCTATGCGGACAGTAATGAAAACGATAATTCCATTCGTTCAGGGAAGGAGGCCACGAGCAGCGGGGTATTAAAGGAGCACTTTATCGATTCGGGTACCTTGGCGCCGTTAAAACGCTTGGATCTGGATACGGTTTTGAAACTCGCGCTGGACTATTCTCAAAATTACAAGCTATTGACTTTTAAAATAACCGCCCTTAAAGAAAATGAAGGAAACCTCAAAGAACAAAAGAAAAAGCTTGATGAATCCACTTCCGGCGGAACGGGGGGCTCCTACACTTTGCCGGAATCACTGGAGGAAATTCAAAAAAAGTATGAGGACTTCCCTGAGGAACTGCTTCCGTCCCTATATCCGGTTCTGGAGACCAACGCCGTGGTCAATCAGTTGATCAACGGACTCGGCAACATTGCCGATGCCATGAACAAACAATTGCAGGGTCAGCGTGACCAGTTGATCCTTTCTCTAAAACAAATCGACATCGAACAGGCCAATACATTGCTCGATCTGGAGGAAGCCAGAATAGGGATTCAATTGCAAATGACTTCGCAGTATGTAGATTTGCTATCGCTAAAGAAGCAGGTTCGTACGAACGAAGCCTATTTGGATGTTCTAAAAACGGATGTGAAGCGGGCCGAGTTGATGCAGGAGCAGGGGATGACATCGGCGGCAAAAGTCACCGAAGCGCAAAGGGAGGTGGAGAAACAGGAGCAGCAACTGAATCAATTAAGAAACAAGTACCTTCTTGCCCTGGTTCAGCTCTGCTTTGACCTCGGCGTAGCTTACGACCCGGACATTGAGCTGGGGGATTTGAGGGAATTCTCCGCGCAGCCCGTTACCCAAATGAGCCGGGAGCGGATTTTGGAGAAATCATTTGAGATGAAAAGACAATGGAACTCCATTATATTGGCGGAGCAGCAAAAAAGTCACACCGACGCCGCGAACGAGGACCAGGGGGATTATCTAGAGACAAATGTTCGGATCGCGGAGCAGCAGGCGGAGAAATCGCGCATCGATCTCAATAAAAAAATCGACCAGTTATATAGCAATCAGGAAACCGCCTACCAGGCTTATCAAAACGCGTTAAAAGACTTGAATAATGCGCAACTGGATGTTCAACATATAACAGTCCGTTACAACAATGCGCTTGTATCGCGTCATGATTATGAAAAATCCAGCTTCAGTCTGACCCAGCAGGAGGCTCAGCTGGAACTGGCCAGACTGCAGCTTTATGTCGCACAACGTGCCGTTGACGCGCTGGAAGACGGGTTTATTATGTAGGTTAAACGCAAAAGAACCGCCCCATGTATAAAACGTGGGACGGTTCTTTTCATTTTCCGAATCCAACCTATATTACCTTTTTCATATCTAATACTATTTCTGTCTGTTTATTTCTTCTATATAGTTTACCAGCAACTAATTGTTAGGTTCAAATTAAAGGGAATTCCTCCCGTTAATTTGGTGCGTATGCGGCTTCAGAGGCGAATTAGCTGGAAAACCTCCCGCTAATTCGCCTGAATTTGTGTATATCGGCCATAGGGCCGTGAAATAGATGGAGCTTTTCCAGCTAAATCCGATCGAGGAGCCAAGAGCGGTACATTAACGGGAGATTTTCCCGTTAATGATGTAGACTCCGACGGTAGGGCTTTATATCTACAATTGTGACTGCTGGCAGCGTATCTCCGAAATCATTTCAATCCTTGCCCAATGCCTCCATACTTTAAAACCTCACGAGCACTTGCTGTACCCGCAATTGCTGCAAGTTTTGCAGCCCTCGATGTTGATCAACGAGGCGGAGCCGCAGGACGGACACAGGTCTCGCGAGGTGGCAACCGCGCCAGCATGGGTATGGGAAGCGGAGCCGTTATCCGCGTGCGCATGCTCGGCATGCTCTTCATGATGTGCGATCGTGGCCGCTACCGGAGCGGGATCGTGGTCCCCGTAAGGCCCGTTCTGCACATGGGTTTCCAGCGCCTTGGCCACGGCGTCCGCGATCGATTCGACGCGGTTCGGGCCGAACCCGATGGCTCCGGAGCCGCCGATGCCTTTCAGGTGCTTGATCAGCAGTTCCACCTTGTGACCGTGATCTCCGTAGCGCAGGAACAGGGAGCACACGCGGCCCAACGCTTCCGCCATCGCGAACACATCGGAGCCCGCTTTGCCGACGTTCAGGAAGATCTCGCTTGGTACGCCGTTCAAATCATTGATCGTAATGTACGCCATACCGAACGGCGTATTGATTTTGTAGGTCGCCCCGTGCAGCACTTGCGGGCGTTTCTTGTACTGCTTGTCGAGCAACTCCTGTTTCGAGGTCCCCTCGGAAACGGCCAGGCTTTGGTTCAATCCGTTCAGCGCCTTCGCTTCCGTTTCCAAAGCCTCGCCTTCGGATCCGGTTTTGGCCGCAATCGCCGCCTCATCGGCCCCCGATGCCTCATTCTTCGCGTCGGCGTCTTTCTCTTCTTTCTTCTCCGTCTGCAGCACCTGAACATCGCGGCTTCCGTCGCGGTAAATCGTCACGCCTTTGCAGCCAAGGTCGAACGCCAATTCATACAGGCGCTTCGTCTCTTCCACCGTGAAATCGGCCGGACAATTGGCCGTTTTCGAAATCGAGCTGTCCACCCAGCGCTGGATGGCGGCTTGCGCACGGATATGATCCTCGGCCGACAAATCCATGGCGGTGACGAAGTAGTCCGGCAGCGGTTCGCCCGGATGGGCGTCCATCCATTCCTGGGCGATCGGCACGAATTGCTCGTCGAAGCCCAAGCGGCTTTGACGGTAGTATTTAAAGGCAAAGTACGGCTCGATCCCGGTCGACGTTCCGACCATCGTCCCCGTGCTGCCCGTCGGCGCCTGGGTGATGATCGTGACATTGCGGACGCCTTTTTCGCGGACGGCTGCCCCGACTTCCGGATATACCCCCGTCATCACTTTCATAAACCCGCTTTGCAGATATTTATCCGCTTCAAACGCCGGGAAGGAGCCCTTCTCCGCCGCAATCTCGGCGGAAGCGAGGTAAGCTTCCTTGGCGATGAAGCCGTACAATTTATCGAGAAACTTCAGCGATTCCGGGCTGCCGTAGCGGATGTTCAGCTTGATCATCAGTTCGGCAAGACCCATCGTTCCCAGCCCGACGCGGCGCTCTTTCTTCTGGTTTTTCTCGTTTTCTTCAAAATGGTACGGCGTTTTGTCGATGACGTTATCCAGGAAACGCACCGAATAGCGGGTTGTGGTCGCGAGCTCGTCCCAAGCGACATCATGGTTTTCTTCATCGTAGAATTTGGACAGGTTCATGGCCGACAGGTTGCATACGCCCCAACCCGGCAGCCCTTGCTCACCGCACGGATTCGTACAGATGATCGGGTTAAAATACCAGCTATTCGACATCTGATTGTAATATTCCATAAATACAACGCCCGGCTCGGCGGATTTCCACGCCGATTCGATGATCGTATGCCAAATGTCGCGGGCTTTGACGGTCCGGTAGTGCACCACGTTGCGCCCGGCCGCTTTCCATTTCTCCAGATCGCCGTCCCAGACCTCGGTGTAATCATCATACGTCGTGTCCGGGAACACGAGTTCCCAGTCCAGATCTTCCTTGACGGCTTTCATAAAGGCGTTGCTCACGCATACCGACAGGTTGGCGTTCGTTACTTGGCCCATCGTTTGTTTGACGGTAATAAAATCGAGCACATCGGGATGCCAGTCGTTGATCATCAGCATCAGGGCGCCGCGGCGGCTTCCCCCTTGTTCGATCAGGCCGGTCGTGTAACTGAACAGTCCGCCCCAGGACACGGCACCGCTCGAAGATCCGTTGACGCCTTTAACCACGGCGCGGCGGGGACGCAGCGAGCTGAGGTTAATGCCGACTCCGCCGCCTCTGGCCATAATCTCCGTCATTTCCGACAAGGTTTCCATGATCCCGCCGCGGCTGTCTTTCGGTGAAGGGATCACATAGCAGTTGAACAGCGTCAGTTCCTCGCTCGCGCCCGCCCCGGCAGCGATCCGTCCGCCCGGCACCAGCTTCCAGTCGTCCAGAATATAGCGGAACTTCTCGCGCCATTCCTCTTGCAGCTCCGGCGTTTTCTCGACCGAAGCCATCGCGCCAGCAAGCCGGTCCCACATTTCTTCCGGCGTTTTCTCGATGTTGAGCGTCAGCTTCTCCACATCGGACTCCACCAGTTCGCCCTTACGCGTCTTGACCGTCACGGTCCGCCCGTTCCGGGCCACGACTTCACCGACTTCTTTGGTCGGAAACTTCGGATCGTCTTTGGTCAGAACCAATACCACGTCGCCTACCTCGGCATGACTCGGGTCCGCGTCCTTCCAGGCATACCGGTCCAAAAAGATTTTTTCGCTAAGCCCTTCCAGGCGTTGCTTATGTTCTGTTTTCAAAGAAAACACCCTCCTCTAAATATGGTCGGCGCAAGCTTCGGAATCTAAAATGATCGAGTGCAAAGGCTCGAAGGTTACGCTTTGTCGATGATCGCAAAAAAATAGCGGCCACAGGCTCTCGAAACGCCCCGCAATTCCCTTAAAAAACGTGAAATCCGGGCTTTTCCCTACCAACCTATAACCGGAATGCACACGATAGAAACGGTATATCATATGTAAAAATCACAACATATTGTGTGCGAATACCATTATACTATACAATATCTCGTTGTCACGGGAATTCAGCATGAAATTTTAGCCAAGAAAATGGGTCAAGCCCGACCGATCGCCGAATTCCTCCCCCATCCTCTTTTTTTCGAGCCGCCTTCTATGAAAATTGCCCTGAAAACCGGCCGCTCAGCCGTAAGGTTATGAAGTATCCCGATTTCGTCCATACTACTCCTTAATGTGAGCATTCACCAGACGCTGGCCCCGGTCAGCCGACACGCAAAGGGAGGTTTTACATCATGAATCCTCATGCCCCGGGTTCCGTCACCGCCGCTGCCGCTTCGACAACCGCCGTTCCTGGCAACATAACGGTCGAGTTTGACCGCAGTTGGTACGAAGACCTGGAAGCACGGCTGGACAAAGGCGGCCCTTGGGACGATTGGAAGCTGTTCAACCTCGCCGGTCAGGCCGAAGAAGCTTCGCTCGTCACCACTTTTGAAGAAATGCTCTGTCTGAAGCATCTTCAGGAGGTTACGCCGCTCCCGCATCAAACCGAAACCGCCCGCAAAGTACTGTTCGAGATGCGCGGACGGGCCATCCTGGCGGACGAAGTAGGCTTGGGAAAAACGATCGAAGCCGGCCTTATTCTGAAGGAATATATCATCCGCGGACTGGTCCGGAAAGCGCTCATTCTCGTCCCGGCCTCGCTTGTGCTGCAATGGGTGCGCGAGCTGAATCAGAAATTTGGCATTCCCGCCGTCGCACAGAAAAAGGCGCATTCCTGGCAAAACGACGTCGTCGTCGCCTCCATAGACACGGCCAAGCGCGAACCACATCGCGAAATCCTGCTGGGCAGCGAGTATGACATGGTGATCGTGGACGAAGCGCATAAACTGAAGAACAAGAAGACAACCAACTATCAATTCATGGTGCAACTGCGAAAAAAATACTGCCTGCTTCTAACCGCGACCCCGGTTCAGAACGACATGGGCGAGCTGTTTAACCTGATCACGCTGCTCAAGCCCGGCCAACTCGGAGGACAAACCGATTTTGCGTCCAATTTCGTCTACGACAAACGGGTCCCCAAAAACGAGGGCCAGCTCAAAAGCGAGCTCGCCAAAATTATGATCCGCAACCGCCGTGGAGACGGACAGTTGGAATTTACGAAACGCAATGTCAAAAATATCGATGTCCATCTCTCACCCGAAGAAATGGAATTATACGATGGTGTTACTTCCTTTGTCAAAGACCAATATCATGCAGCCGGCGGCGACCTGAACAGCATGCTCTCCCTGGTGACCTTGCAGCGGGAAGTATGCAGCAGCCGGGACGCCGTGTTCGTCACACTCGTCAATCTGTCCAAGAAGCTCGCTCCCGATTCGCCCCTGCGCGATAAAATATGGGACCTCGTCGGCATTATCAAAAAGATCCAGGCCAACAGCAAGGCCGAAAAAGCGATGGAACTGATCGGGCAAATGGACGACAAGGTCATCGTTTTCACCGAATACCGGGCCACCCAGGAATATCTGCTCAAATATTTCCGCGACCGGAACATGAGTGCCGTCCCCTATCGCGGGGGTATGAACCGTGGCAAAAAAGACTGGATGATGGACCTGTTCCGCGGCCGGGCCCAGGTTATGATCGCGACCGAAGCCGGCGGCGAGGGGATCAATCTCCAATTCTGCCATCAAATGATCAACTTCGACCTACCCTGGAACCCGATGCGTGTGGAGCAGCGGATCGGACGGGTGCACCGGCTCGGACAAAAAAACGACGTTCAAATTTACAACCTGTCAACCAAGGGAACGATCGAGGAGCATATCCTGAATCTTTTGCACGAAAAAATTAACATGTTCGAAATGGTCATCGGGGAGCTCGACGTCATTTTGGAGCGTTTTGAAAAGAACGATTCCCTGGAAAAAAGCTTATATAAGATTCTGCTGGAGTCCGGCAGCCAGGAGGAAATCGCCAGCAAAGTCGATTCCCTGGGCCAGTCGCTTCATTCGCTCCGTCACGATCTGGGGGCCGAAGGGGATCCAGCCGGCAAAAACATGGCGATCCAGCGGCTGCTGGGAGGTTGAGCGGATATGGCCATGACCAAGGAACAGATTCGCGATTTTGTGATGACTTATCTGGAGACGACGGAATGCCGGTTTCTGGAAAAATCGCCGTACCACGTCACCGTCAAACTGTCTCCCCGGGCGGACCGCGATTTGACCAACCGGCCGTACTACTGGGGTTTCATCGAACGCACGGGGACCGAGCCGGAAACGATGACCTTCTCGTTTATTTTCGATCCCGAACGCCACCGGGAAACCCAGGAGGAATCGGGCGGGGCCGCGGACGCCGGGGAGGATTCCCTAATGTCCCGCCACTTCGGCGCCGTCCGCCCGCTGCCCATTCTCGGGCCGGGCCGGATTCAGCGGGAGGAGCTACATTTTGGCAGCCCCCGCCTCAAACAGATTTTTGCCGCGGTCAAGCAAGGCGGACGCAGCATCTATCTGTTTGAGGACCCCGGCCCCCTCCAGCGGGACACCTTGCTCTCCGCCGCCTACGAGCCTTGGCTGGGCGTCCGCTTCAAGCTCGAGTTCTGCTGCGACATGAAGCGGGAGGAGCTGCATTTTCTCGGGGTATCCTTGCGGACGGGACAGATTGCGGATCCCTTCTCCCCCCGGCTGGCGGGGAAAGCTTTCGTTCCGCGCGTCCCCGAGAATATGCACGTGCTGCCCAGCCAGTTGACGCTGGCTCAGGGGCTTCAGGCGCTGGAGAACGTGATCGGCGAAAGGCTGGGCCGCTGCGACAGCGCCTGGGCGGACGAAGCCCGGGAAAGGCTAAGCGAGGAATTGTCGCTCATCGATGCATATTATAAAGATCTGCTGGCCGACCCGGATGAAGAACGAAAAAAGGCCGTCGCGGAACAGTACGAGGCCCGGCGAGGAGAAATCCGCTGGCAGTACGAGCCGAGAATTGTCGTTTCGGCGATCGGCAGCGGCATCTTTCATCTGCGTTCGCCGGGTTAGCCAGACATTGACCTCCCTCGCTAAAAAAAAGCAAAAATAGAAGCTGTCCGCGCTTTAGCCGCGCGACAGATTGCAGCAACCTTTTCAAGCCGTCCCAAGTACAATGGGACAAGCACCTGGGATATTTGACAGCAGGGGCGCGGACCCGGCGTCCCGCATTCTAAGGAATAGCGGGTGATCCGTTGATATGCTTTCGCAAAATTGTACAAAACGCAACCGCTTCATCAAACTTTTGCTCTGCCTCGGCCTAATTTTCGCCGGAAGCAGCCAGCTTCTTCCCGGTTTTCAAGCGGCGGTGAACGCGGCCGCCGAAGAAGGCCGCTCTGACAATCCAGCCCCCGCCGGACTGCGAAAATTTGCCGAAGAAGCATCCGCCCTTTTGGCGGGAAGCGAGCCGTTTACCGCTTGGGCCGGAGCCGCGATGGTGATCGAGCCGCTCGGTCCGGGGACCCGCAGCTGGCTGATAACGTTAACAAAGGGACAGGGCAAAGCCATTCAGCCCCTTGGGTATATGATTATTAGCGCCACGCCGGACGGCGAATACAAATTGATCGAATACGGCTGCGGCGCGGAATCCCTTTACGGGAGCGGAGCTCTCCATTCCGGCCTTTCCGGCCTCGGGTTGTCCAAAGGAAGCAAATCGGCTTCCGGGATCACTCCCGTCTACGGCGGCCCGGTTCTGGCGGCCTGGATGATTTCCTCCCAAGCCGGCAAAGCGGGGAAGGTCCGGTTCCTGGATGCCTTGACCGGAGAACTGCTGCCGGAGAGCCGGGAGAGCTGGGCCAGACAGTCCGCCAAGTACACTCCCCCCGCCTCGGCGGTCGGAAGCGCGAAGCAGGGCTGGACGCCGGGGAAAGCGATCCGGCTGGCCGATCCGTTTGATCCTTACGATAATCTGTTGTGGATCACCGGGAAAGACAAGATTCATCTTAACACCGGTAATCTGGAAAATGCCTTCGCTCAGCAACGCCGTTTCGTATTTGCCGCCACCGGTCCCAAGCGCACTTATTCCGTTCCATTGCCCGTTATCGGCTATCAAATCTGGAGTCCTTCTCCTCCTTCCTCCGGCAGCGCGGCGGCGTACATGTTAACGGGAACCGAAGATTCCCCCAGATGGATTGCCCTGGATGCCTTGCTCGCGAGCGGCAGCTTTCTGGCGATGCCCGATTAATCCGTTTTCCCTTTATATGCAAAAAGGCAGCGAGTAGAGTTGTTCTACCGCTGCCTTTCTTGTTTGTTTCGTTTCCACGGCAATTGTTCCATCCATAGCGAGATCGAAAAGGGGATCATCCCGAACCACCGATTGGTCCACGGCTCCCGCTCCTTAGCCCGCTCCCGCCGTACGTCGCGCGGCGTCTCGACATAGTCGACAAACCGCTCGGTAATGTATTTCACCAATTCGTCGCCTTTGGCCATGATACTTCCCTCCCGGCAAGCAAGATCTCTATCCCTATTGTGCACCGAACCGCCGGAACATAAACAGGCGCACACCGTATAAGCCTCCTGAGCATGCATGTTTTTCCGGGGATGTGATCAAGCTAAACGCAGAAAAGAAGGAAGGCGCGAAGCAAGCTTCATTCTCGATCGAAGGGTGAGAACATGCTGATAAGAAAAATCGGGCTTCTGTTCACGGGATTCGCCCTGGCCGTCAACCTGGGCAGCCCCGCGTGCTCGGCCGACCCGCTAACCGAAAAAACCAAGGACCTGCGTCACGCCTTCCCGGTACCCGTGATCCTGATCGATGTCGGGCACGGAGGCATCGACGGCGGCACCGCATACGGCGACACCTTGGAAAAAGACATCAATCTGGAAGTCGGCCGCAGACTATACATGGTTCTGCGCAGTCACGGATATCGGGCGATCCTGAACCGCACCGGCGACTACGCCCTCAGTGACGAGAACCGCTGGCTGAACAGCCGTTCCCGACATATGCGGGATCTGGCCCAGCGAAGAGGCTTAAGCGAGCAGCTCCCCGCCGCGATTGTAGTCAGCCTGCACGTCAACTGGGCCAGAAACACGGCGAGGCGGGGACCGCTCGTCCTGCACCAGAAGGACGGGCGAAGCGCCATGCTGGCGGGATGTCTGCAGCACGCACTCGAAGATCTGTTTGACATGCCCGGCTCGCGGCTTCCGGAACTCGGCAAGCCTTTCTATTTGCTCAATCATGTTAAAGCCCCGGCCGTGATCGTGGAGACGGGCTTTATCAGCAACGCCGAAGACCGCGCCATGCTTACGAGCAAGCGCGGTCAACAGAAGCTGGCGGAGTCGATCTACGCCGGGATCGCGGAATACTTTACGGTGATGTAAACGAAAGGCCCCGGACCCGCTCCGGGGCTGATTTGTTCTTAAGCCAGCTCCATCTTATGCAAATGTTTTGTCATCGGCGGGAATGCAAAGCGACTGGAGATACTGTTCAACGATATCCTCGAGCCGGTCCACGGGCAGTCTCTCGGGCTGCATGAGCCGGTGTACGGCCAGCCCGTCGATCAACGCGTACAGCTTCTCGGTCTCCAGCTCAACATCCAGCCCGTTTCTGGCCATCCCGCTTGCAACCAATTCCTGGAGCGCGTATTGGGACGCTGTAAGCAATCCGTCCTGCATGCTGGCGCTCAATTTTTTCAACTCCGGGTAGACCAGCGTCTTGGCGTTAAAAGAAAACCAAACCTCCATTTCCAATGTTCTCTCTTCATCCACGGGTAAAAACTGCAGCAGCATCCGTTTCAAGTCATACACAATCGGCCCTTCGATTTCGAACTTGGCGAGCCTTTCCTCCACCCGTTCCACAAACAAATTCATGCAAAAGGCGAACAATTCTTCCTGCGAGGCAAAATAATGGCGCATGGAACCGACGGAAAGGCCCGCCTCCTCCGCAATTCTGCGAACGGTAGCCCGCTCCAGCCCCGATTCCCGAATGACTTTTAGAGCCGCCTCGGCGACGATACGCTTTTGTTTGTCATGATCCACAATTTTTGGCATGGGCCTATTATACTCTCTTTTCTTTTTTGGTACAACGTGCTAAAATGATTTTCGTAGTACGTTGTGCTAAATAAACAAACGATGTGGAGAGGAAAACCAACATGAACAAAACTGCAAAAAGTCACAGAAAACCATCCAAGTGGCGGAAATTAAAATGGTCGCTGCTGATTATCTTGGCCTTGATCGGGCTGTCGATCGGCTCCGGATTCACTTACGAAGCCATCGCTTCGAAACAAGCCGCCCGGAATTATCCGCCTCCGGGCAAACTGGTGGATGCGGGCGGCTATAAGCTTCATCTCGTCAAGGCCGGCACCGGCTCCCCCACAATTCTAATGGAAGCGGGAAGCGGTGAAACCAGCCTGTCTTGGCGCCAAATCCCTGAGGAACTGTCCAAATTCGCCACCGTCGTAACATACGACCGCGCGGGTTATGCCTGGAGCGAGCCGGCCAACACGGAACGCACCGGCGAGAATATCGTCCGGGAACTTCATACCGCTTTAGAGAAAGAAGGGATCCATGGCCCCTATCTTATGGTCGGCCACTCGCTGGGCGGCATGTACGCCCGACTCTTTACCGAAACCTACCGGGACGAGGTCGTCGGCCTGGTTCTTATCGATGCAAGACCGGAAGACGACGCTCGCGATACCGCGGAAATATTGAAACAAGGAGGATTTACCGGTAATCCCCAGGCTTCGACGCTCAAGCTGATCAAGCACTCGGGTCTGCTGCGTTTATTTAGAGACACATTGTTGGAAGGCCAAGTCCCCAAGGAGGACCGGGACCGGTTTCTTAACGTGATCGCCAAGGACAGTTATTTCGAGGCAAAAGATGAAGAAGGAAATTTGGCCTGGACGACGGAGGAAGCCCTGCGTGGCCAGCGCTTGGGGAACTTGCCGGTGCGGGTGATCGCCCGGGGGTTGCCGCAGAACTATGCCCAGGCAGGCATTTCGGAGGAGAGCGGCCGGAAGCTTGAGGCCATTTGGCAGGAGGGCCAACGGAAAATGCTGGACATTTCCACGGACAGCCAGCTCATCGTCGCGGAGCGAAGCGGTCACATGGTCATCCATGACCAGCCCGAGCTGGTGGTTGAAACGGTCCGCAGTTTATTGAAGTAAATGGAAAACGCGGCTCCGGGAGATATCTCCCGGAGCCGCGTTTTTATTCTCGTCGGCCGTAAACAATAATTCTCATTGGCATCGAAAATGGCGTATTGATCGGTTTGTGCTCGCTGAGCTTGTAAGGCCCCGTACCGTTCCGTTGTAACCGTTCACGCGTCCTTGGCCTCCCCGTTGAGGAAGTACTAACCAATTCGAACAAGTGTTCATCGATGCCTTCGTGCTCACGACATGGGTTGACAGCTTAATCCAGGAATGCTGGCTTGCGTTTCTTTGCACTGCATCGATATTCCGCGTTACCGCCTCCGCGTTAAACGGCTCCCCGTCATAAAAGGTCACCCTTTGTCGCGATATACGCTGGAGAAGGCGAGGCACCCAATTAACGGGAATTCCTCCCGTTAAAAAGTGGTAAGGTGTGCAGACTCGTTACCCTCGGTGGCGTTTTGAATCTCTATATCAGGCAGACCAAACTGTTGATATCCACACGACAATCCTAACAAGGAACTCACGAAGGATAAGCCAGACGGGGCAAAAAGAGACAACCTTTTTTGATTCTGCGGTTACGATCGGGTTTTCATGCTCTGCATGAGCTCCTCGTTCCGGAATTCTTCCCACCATTGCAGCAGTTCCTCCGGCTCCACGTTCCGTTTTTGTTCCCGGGCCTGCCGATGGACTCGGCGCAGCAGCTTTTCCGATGTAAGGGCATCGGCGACGATCCCTTTGCCCGCCAGCACATGCCGGAGGGAGCTTTTCCCCGAGTGGGTGCCGAGGACGATCCGGTGTTCCCGCCCAAGTTCCAGCGGATCGAAACTTTGATAGGTTTCGGGGTTTTTGGCCAGCCCGTCGACGTGTATTCCGGATTCATGCGAAAAGATCATCGTTCCCAGGATCGGTTTACCCTCCGGGAGACGCCGGCCGGACGCCAAAGCCACGGTTTCTCCCAGCGCTTGAAGACGATCCGTCTTCACCCCGCACTCTCCCCCGTAAAGATGGCGCCAGGCCATCACCACTTCCTCCAGCGGAGCATTGCCGGCGCGTTCGCCAAGCCCCGTTGCCGTCGTGCTTGCCCACACCGCTCCCGCTGCCAGACCGCATAATGTATTCGCCGTAGCCAATCCGAAATCATTGTGGCAGTGCACCTCCAGTTCCACATCCGGCGGTATATCGGCCCTTAACCCCGCTATCGCATTCCCCATGCTCGCCGGATGATGCAAGGAGAGCGTGTCCGCATACCGGAACCGGGTAATGCCAAGTTCCCGGTACAAGAGAAAAATCAGTTCCCGCAAAAAAAGGGGGTCCCCGCGCGATGCGTCCTCCAAGCCGACCGATACGGTCATATTCATGTTCCTGGCGTATTCCGCGGCCTTCAGAACCCGGCACAAAGCTTCCCGGCCGGACCAGCCCAGCTTGGAGTTCAACTGCACCGGGGAGACCGGGATGGAGAGATGGCACCAGGAAACGCCGGTCTCCCGGGCTTTGTCGATATCCTGCGGCAGAGCCCGGTTCCAGGTCATCAGCTTGACCGGCAGCTCAAGTTCCGCCATCGCGGCGATATGACGCTGTTCTTCCTTGCCCATGGCCGGGATGCCCACTTCTGCCTGCTCAACGCCGCATTCGGCCAGGAGGGTAAGGATGTTCAGCTTCTCTCTGAGCGTAAAGGACACCCCGGCCGATTGTTCCCCATCCCGGAGCGTCGTATCACAAATGCGCAGTTTTCTCACGATCTCCCCTCCTTTCTCCGAAAGCCGGTTTAACCGCCGCTCCCCTGTATCTTTCTGGCTTTCTTACCCTGGCATCAATGGCATCAACCCTTATCCGAATTAGCGCATCGCTCACGCGTCGCATTTCCGCAGCATTCGCACCCTGCTCTTCGCTTCACCTTAAAACAGAAGCTCCGCAGATTCAGCGTATTTATGCGGTGCATGACGCCAAGCGCCGGTTCTCCGATCCCTGTGATCCACTTTATTGCTTCTATCGCGGCCAGGCAGCCGGCGATGCCGGAGGTTGCCCCCAGCACCGGAAACCCGAAAGGCTCCCATTCCGGGCAACCTTCGGGATAAATGCAGGCAAGACACGGCGTTATCCCCGGAACTATCGTCGTCAGCGACACCTCAAAGCCATACATGGCCGCCTCCACCATCGGTTTGCCATAGTTGACGCAAAGCCGGTTCAATTCATACCGCTCCGGGAAATCGTAGCGGGCATCGATCACGATATCCGCCGCTTCGACCCAAGGCTTTGCGGTGTCGTACTCGATCTTTACCGGATAACCTTCGAGCCTCACATGCGGATTTACCCGGCGGAGCTGCTCCAGCGCCGTATCGATCCTCGATTCGCCGATCCGGAAGGAATCCATCAGAATTTGCCGGTTCATATCCGGCGGCCGGATGACCCCTTCGTGCGCGAGAATCAGCTTCCCGACGCCGGCGGCCGCCAGATAGACAGCCGCTGTTCCTCCCAGCCCGCCGATGCCCGCGATCATCACCGTCGCCAGCCCCAGTTTCCGCTGTCCTCCTGTCCCCAGCAATTCAAGCTGCCGGGCAAACCGTTCTTTTTCGGACCCGGCCAACATTTTCTCCGTCATGGTATGGAATCACCGTCCTTCGCTGCGGTTCGGCTCTTTTAAGAAAACAGAGGCAATTGCCTGAATCTCTCCCGGTTTTTCAGCCCTTCGCGGATACAGGAAATACCGTAGAGCCGCAGCTTGTCAGGCTCCGCAAACGGAAACGGAACGCCTCCGCGAAAGCTGTGGACCACCAGCACCGTCCGCCCGGAATAAACGAGCGCACGGCCAAAACCTTCCTCATTCATTTCCACCATGCTTTGAACAAGATCCCCGCTTACCTTCTCCAAGGAGGCGGCGACCGCTTGAAAGAATACCGGAACCTGAGTCCGCAAGACAGGTAAGGCGCGGCAGCCGGACATCATCTCCGTTTTTTGTTCGGGGGTACAGAGAAAATGCCTGCCGATTCGCTCACCCCGGGGCAAATCCGCATCTTTTCCCCACGGATCAGATAATTGAAGAGACCGGTCCAGGTTCGATATAAACAAGTCCCCTAGACTTTCCTCGTCCCATCCGCTCCGGGCTCCCTCCCGAGCTGCGGCCTTCTCGTATTCCGCCATGACATGCCCTGAATTAGCAGCCCGTTCCGCCATTTTGCTTCTCTCCTTCCTCCTGAGGTTCTTCTTCATTAAAAATTTTGGCCAGCCACAGCGGGGGAGTGCCCCGCAGCATTTCCTGTAAACGCCTGAGTTGCGCCTCGATGCTGCTCCCTCCAGGCACCTTGACCGGCATAATCTTCTTGCGGGTTACGCGGGCTGCCGCCGAAGCGCCGATTTGCATCAGGAACACTAGAACACAATCCTCCACAGCCGCGATCCGCGCCGCGATCTTGCCGTGTTCATCCTGTCCGCTATCCGTGGGGATTCGCCGAATCTCCAGTAGCTCTGCCGCTCCCGACTTGGTCAGTTTGTAAATCGCAAACTGCCTGCTTTGGCCGAAATGGGCATTCACCGTCAAGCCGTCATCACTGGCGAAAGCGATCTTCATGACGATCCTCCTCCCTTCGAATCAGCAAATTGCCGGCCCGGTTCACCAGGTCCATCGCGCCCCGGTAGCCGACACTTACGCTCATATAGGATCCCAGCTCGTCGACGACCGGGAATCCGGCGGCCATGAAAGCGGACTTCATACGCCTGGCCCCCTTTCTTCCGTGGCCGTTGCTGATCCAGAGGTCGGCCCCCCGGCCCAAGGTTTCGGCATCGTCCAGATCGCCGATCCACACCTCTTGCTCCGCTTCCTTCAACAAGGGGGATTCGCACGGCGCGACCAGCCCCTTGATCTTCACGCCCATCTCTCCGAGCCAAGCCGCCATCGACAGCGCGTGGTCCGGCTCCAGCGCGACGACCGCCGAAACTCCCGCATAATGGAAATGAGCGTCCAGCATGCAGTCGAGCAGGTTCTCACGCTGCCATCGATACCGCAGTGGTACCGGTATCCCGCTTAGTTGCTGCAGGAATGAAATCAGCTCGTCGGCGGCAGCGAGCCCGTGCATTCCGGGAATTACTTTATAGGGAATACCGGCGGCATGTTGCAGTCTTCTTGCCGGACGCTCCATACTGGCTCCCATGGCGATCGTATAACGGGAACGAAGCATCTGCTTTAAAGCATCCAGCGGCACGCCACCCCGGGTCAGCGGGGAGAAACCTGTCAGCAGATGGCCGGACAGCGAGGTCGACAGATCCGGAAGCGTAATGACTTCAAACCCGAAATCGCCAAGGATTTCCTTTAACTCCATCACATCGCCTGGAGTCAGGCATGGCCCCGGAAGCAAGTTGACCTGACCGGTGATGGGTTTGCCGGGAGGTTTGCCGCTGTGTCCCTGGATGACCGCGTCGATGATACCTTCGACGACCGCGCTATATCCCGTCTCCAGCGATCCTCCTCCGAAATCGGGCAGCGTCACGGGAACAATGAGGCAATCGCGGGGAGCGCGCTCGCGGATATATTTTTTCACGCACGCCGTGTAGTCGGTTCCCGATACATCCGTAAGCTCCGTACCGATGACTGCGATCAGATCGGGACGATGCTTGGCAATTACGGTGTTCAGCGCCTCTTCCAGGTTGCGGTCCGCGTCGAAGATGACATCCATCTCCTGGAGCGCCGACGTCTGAACCGCGATAGGTTCGCGAAAATGGCGCGTAAGCAGCGATTTGGAAAACGCCGAACAGCCTTGGGCCCCATGAAGAAGCGCGATCGCGCGGTAGCAGCCTTGCACGGCCAGCACTCCGCCGAGAGACGGACCGATCGTCAAAGGATTCACCGCGACCGGTTTTGCCGTTCGCTTAACGCCCATAAGCCTTCCCCGCCTCCTCCCAAGGTGCCGCTCGCTCCGCCAGCTTCCACACCGGATGCTGCAAAGCGTGCCGGATTTGCTCGGCGAGCCGCAATAATCCGTCATATCCCGCATAGGCTGTATGCCGTTCCTGATTGATGTCCACGAACGGAATCCGTTCCTTCAGCGAGACATACATATTTCGCCCGCCCGCGATGATCATGTCCGCTTTCCGGTCCTTGACCGCTTTCAAAATCCGCTTGGCTCCGCCCTCCGCGATGAACTCCGCGTTCTCCCCGATCCGGTCCACGATCCGTCCCACATCCTCGGCCGTGCTTTTATTCGTTCCCACGCCGACGACTGAAATGCCGAGCTCGTTTAATGCCGAAATCACGGACCAGCTTTTTACGCCGCCCGTATACAATACCGCCTTCTTCCCCTTGAAAAGCCTGCGGTATGGCTTTAACTCCTCCGCCACCCTCGCTTCCTCGCGTTCCACGAGGCGGTCCACCTTCAGCTCCGTGTCCCTGTCGTTCAGCAAATAAGCCATTTGGCGCAGTGAATAACTGGTTTCCTTGGCACCATAGAAAGAGCCCTCAAAAAATGGAATACCATACGTTTGTTCCATTCGCTTCGCCAGGCCCAGCAAAGCCCGGCTGCAAACGACCATATTGACCCTGGCCCGGTGAGCCCGGCCGATTTCTTCGAACCGGCCGTCGCCCGTAATTCTGGACCGGATCGATAGTCCCGCGCGGTTCATCAGCTTTTCGATCTCCCACATTTCACCGGCGATGTTATACTCGCCGAGCAAATTGATGCCGGATGGCGGCGACGTGTCATCCGGGTCGCTTCGGCCGATCACGTACTGCATCAGCGCTTCTCCCGCCAGCCGGTTCCCCAGATTTTTGCTCCCGACAAATCCGGGACTGTTGACGGGGACGACCGGCAGCCCCAGCCGGCTTGCCGCCTCGCCGCAAACGGCGTCCAGATCTTCGCCGATCAGCGCTGTAACGCAGGTCGCATACACAAATATGGCGGGCGGAGCGAACCGCCCCGCGATATAATCGATGCCCGCCGCCAGCTTGCCTTCGGCGCCGAAGATTATTTCCCGCTCGCTGAGCGCCGTGCCGAATCCGTAATCCGACAGCCGGGGACCGCTGGACAAGCTCCCCCGGCTCTCCCAGCTGTTTGCGATGCAAGACGCGGGCCCGTGGACCAAATGGGCGGCATCGGCAATCGGCAGCAGCGTGATTTGTGCCCCGTCAAAAGCGCAGCCTCCGGCGGACTCTCCCGGTTTCGGGCGCGGACAGGCTTGGGATTTCGGGCAAAGGTTCAAACAATCCGTATCGTGCGCAATTATTTTTGGGGCCGCCTCCATCCTTCACCACTCCCCTGACTCCATGTTGGTCAAACTTGTTTGCCTAACGAACCTTTATCTCACCAAATCAAAGCCGTATTCCGGCGCACGGTCATCCAATCGCTGAAGCACCGTATTCACGATCAGACTTAGTACGTTGAGGGTTCCCTGATACCCGATGATCGGGTAGCGGTGCATATGGTGCCGGTCAAAGACCGGAAATCCCAGCCGCACCAGCGGGATATCCGCATCTTTGGCCGCGTATTTCAAGTGCGAGCTTCCGATCGCCAAATCCACCGGATCGCTGATCAGCAGAGACCGCATGTGCCATAAATCACGTCCGATATACACAGTCCCCTCTTCTCCGTACGGACTGGACGCCAGCAATTGCTCCGCTTCCTGTTGGAATTCCTTGTCCCCGTTGGTACAGACGATGTGTACCGGTTCCATCCCCACCTCCAGGCAAAAACCGATCAGTCCGAGCAGCAGATCGGGATCTCCGGCCATGGCCACCCTTTTTCCGTGCAAATAATTATGGGAATCGGTCATGGCATCGACGATTCGCCCGCGTTCGTTGACGAGCTCCTTCGGCACCTCCAAGCCCGTGAGCCCGGAAATCGCCCGGATGAGCCGGTCCGTGGCAGAGATGCCGATCGGTGTCGGCATGGAGACGACCCGCTGCCCCCAGCCGCTTTCGATATATTCCAGACTTTTCTTTACCGCATATTTTTGCAGCGAAAGGGTTCCTACGGCCTTGGCCGCCTTCGGCACATCGGACAGTTTGGTCCCACCATAGTAATAGCTGTATTCCCCCGCCGCCGGCGAATCGAAATTGCCGCTGTGATCGCCAAGGATCGTATACCCGCCGCCAAAAAAACCGAGAATCCTCCTCAGTTCGGCAAAATTGCCGGTGTACGGTTCAAAGCCGAGCAACACATTCAATGTGGGGGAGTTCGCCTGAGGTATATCCGGGTCCCCTTCGCTGCGATCGTACAAGTAGCTCAGAATCGACTTCAACATCGCGTCATATCCCGTAATATGCGAACCGACAAAGCTTGGCGTATTCGCATAGGGAACGGGGATATCCATGGCGACCGCGCCTTCCTGCCGTGCGGTTTCGATGAAGGCGTTCAGGTCGTCGCCGATGACTTCCGCCATGCAGGTCGTGGACACGGCGATCATCCCGGGCCTATACAGCGCCATGCTGTTCTCCAGGCCTTCGATCAGGTTTCTCATGCCGCCGAACACCGCGCCGTCCTCGGTCATGGAAGAGGACACCGCCGGCACCGGCTCCTTAAAATGCCGCGACAGATGGCTGCGGAAATACGCCGTGCAGCCTTGCGAGCCGTGCAGGAAAGGCAGCGTCTTCTCGAATCCGAGCGCGGCCATCACCGCGCCGAGCGGCTGGCACGCCTTGGCCGGATTCACGACCAGGGAATTTCTCGCGAAATTTTTGTCCTTATAGGCGTCGGTTCTGGAGTAAGCGGCCGCCTCTGCCACCTCGGCCTGGGTGCATGGAGCTTCGAACGCTTTTTTCCGCTCCAGGAGGTCCTTATATTCCTCTTTTCGAAACAGATCGTTGAAATCTTGAATTTCTCGCTCCACACTCATACGCCCACCGCCTCTTCTTGCGGATGCTCCAGCAGTTTCCACACCGGGCTGTTTACGGTCATATCCATATCTCTCGCAAACACTTTAAAACCGTCGAAGCCGTGATACGGGCCGCTGTAATCCCAGGAGTGCATCTGACGGAACGGGATGCCCATTTTGTGATAGACGTATTTCTCTTTGACGCCGGCTCCCATCAGATCGATGTCCAGCTTCTGAGCCAGCTCCTCCAGTTCATAAGCGGACGGATCGTCGTAAATGATCGTGCCTTCCGTTAACTCGGGAAAAGTCCGGACATAATCGTCCTTGTGGGCGAATTCATACCCGGCCGCCACGATTTCCATCCCGAGGTCCTCATAAGCTCCGATCGTATGGCGCGGACGGAGTCCGCCGATCAGGAGCATCACTTTTTTGCCTTCCAGACGAGGCCTGTATTTGCGGATGATCGCGTCCATCTGAACCTGGTATTTGGAGATCATTTTCTCGCAATTGTCGCGGATTTGATCGTCGAACCGGTCCGCGATCGCCCGCAGACTCTCGATCGTTTTGGACGGTCCGAAGAAATTGTACTCCATCCACGGTACGCCATACTCGCGCTCCATGGTCGTGCACATGTAGTTCATCGAACGGAAACAATGAATCAGATTCAGCTTCGATTTATGGGCGATCGCCAGCTCGTTGAGGGACCCGTCTCCGGACCACTGGGCGATCACCCGAAGGCCCATCTCCTCCAGCAAAATCCGGGACGCCCAGGCGTCCCCGCCGATATTGTAATCGCCGATAATGCTGACATCGTAGGGCCCACTCTCCTCAAGTTCCCGGCGTCCCATCAGGAAATCGCGGATCGCATCGTTGGCGATGTGATGTCCCAGCGACTGGCTCACCCCGCGAAAGCCTTCGCAGCGGACAGGGATGATCGGAATCCCGATTTCCGCGGACATCTTTTTGGCCACCGCCTCGATGTCGTCTCCAATCAGCCCCACCGGGCATTCCGACTGGATCGAGATGCCTTTCGCCAAGGGGAACATCTCCTTGATCTCCCGGCAGATCTCCTCCAGCTTTTTGTCTCCGCCGAACACGATATCCTTCTCCTGAAAGTCGCTCGTGATTTGCATGGCCGTAAAATTGTCGATCCCCAGCGCCCCGCCGGCGTAATTCCGCCTGGTGCCCCAACTGTATTGACCGCAGCCGACCGGTCCATGGCTGATATGAACCATGTCCTTGATCGGCCCCCACACCACGCCTTTGGAACCGGCATAAGCGCAGCCCCGGACCGTCATGACCCCCGGGCGGGATTTCATATTGGATTTGATGGCGCATTTGCCGCAGTTGATCAAATTCTCGTCATTGATTTCGTAATGCCTGCTTCGATCCTTCCTCGCCTTATCGGGATAGGCTTCCAGGATGTCGTCGATCAGGCTCTGTCTGCCGCCGAGGTCCGTACTCATCTTTTCCCCTCCCCTATTCAGTGTGCCAATGAATTCGTATCCGGCTTCCGTTATTTCGGTTTAAACCGCTTTTTGCTGGCCGTTCAGTTTTTTGAGCTGGGTCTCTTCATCCTCGATCACGCCGAAGTTGATAAGCAGATCCTCCAGCTCCTCCATGGAAATGGGGGTCGGAATCGTCAGCATGTCATTGTGCAAAATTTTCCCCGCCAAAATTTCATATTCATTCGCCTGCGCATGCTCCGGTGCATATTGAGCCACCGTCATTCGGCGAAGCTCGGCATGCTGCACGACGTTGTTCCGCGGCAGGAAATGAATCATCTGCGTGTTCAGACGCCGGGCCAGTTCCGTAATAAGCTCATCTTCCCGGTCGGTGTTCCGGCTGTTGCAGATCAATCCGCCCAGGCGAACCCCACCGCTATTGGCATATTTGAGAATACCGCGGGCGATATTGTTCGCGGCGTACATGGCCATCATTTCGCCGGAGCAAACAATGTAGATTTCCTGCGCCTTATTCTCGCGGATCGGCATCGCAAACCCGCCGCAAACGACGTCGCCGAGCACATCATAGGATACGAAATCCAGTCCGTCATAGGCCCCTTCCTGCTCCAGAAAGTTGATCGCCGTAATAATGCCTCTGCCCGCGCAGCCTACGCCCGGCTCCGGTCCGCCGCATTCCACGCAAGCGATGTCTCCGAACCCTTGCTGCACCACATCCTCCAGCTCCAGATCTTCGACCGTCCCGCGTTCCGCGGCAAGATGGAGCACCGTTTGCTGCGCCTTCGTATTCAAAATCAACCGGGTCGAATCCGCCTTCGGATCGCAGCCGACAATCATCGTCTTCTGGCCGAATTTGGTGGCCAACTGGGCTAACGTGTTTTGCGAAGTCGTCGATTTACCGATGCCGCCTTTCCCGTAAAAAGCGATTTGCCTCATGTTACATCATCCTTTCGAAATAAGTTGTTTTGAAAGTAATAGCTGTATCGGCAGCTTTCGAGAATAAGCTGCTCCGCGTCCCCGCTTCGCACGATCGGCACGATGCCGGCTCGTTGCAGTTGCTTCCGGGGATGATCGCCGATGCCGGAACAGAGCAGAATCTGGCAGTCCTTCAGGATGGAGCCGATCTCCCGCAGCGTTGCTTCCTTGTCGCCGTTGCATTCCGCGCGCCCGTGACAGTAGGATTGGACTTTCCGTACGCCCAACAGACTGACGGTCTGACCATCGCACTCGTAAACCAAAAACTCCCGCGCATGGCCAAAATGCAAATTCACTTTCCCCGAACCTCGGGTAGCGACCGCAACTCGGGTAACGAATCGCCGGGCCGCCGCAACTTCCGATATCTCCGCGGACGAACCTTGCCCTTCCTCCCTCCTCAGCCGCCGCTGCCTGATTTTCTCCTCCAGTTGGGCTTGCAACTGCTCCCTCACTTCCAAATTCAGGGGAGGCGCCTGCTCAATGCTCTCCCAGGTAAAATCCGCGCTCCGGTCCTGGCCAAGCAAGCCGATGGCGTCGGCGCGGCACTGACGGCAGTGCCGCATGATCTTCATTCCCGCCCGTCCGCAGCTCTCCTGAAGAGCATGCAGCTCCTTGGGCCGGGGAGCCCGCTGTCCCTCTTGCTCGTATTGACTGCCCGGCGCGACGATGAGCGGCGTTACATTGTGCAGGGCCGCGCCCAGCGACTTCACGGCTTTGGACACCTCCGGGAGATGGGCATCGTTGATCCCCGGGATCAATACGGAATTGATTTTGCATAATACCCCCCGCTCGCTTAAGGCTTTCAGGCCGGCTAATTGTCGGGAAATCAGCAATTCCGCGGCTTCTTTCCCTTCATACCGGACACCATTCTCTACCACCCAGGCATAAACCCCGCTGCCGATTTCGGGATCAATCGCGTTGATGGTAAGGGTCACATGCTTGATTCCTAATTCCTCGATTTCGTCCAAATGCTGAAGCAGCGTCAATCCGTTGGTGCTAAGGCACAGGTTTACGCCGGGCACGCTTGATTTGACCTTGCGGAACGTTTCAAAAGTCCGGTCCGCGTTCGCAAGCGGATCGCCGGGGCCGGCAATCCCGACGACGGATAGCTGCATCAGTTGAGCGGCAACTCCTTTAACCTTTTTGTCCGCCTGCTCCGGCGACAGCACTTCGCTTACGACGCCGGGGCGGCTCTCGTTGACACAGTCGAACTTCCGGTTGCAGTACCTGCACTGAATGTTGCAAGCCGGAGCCACGGGAAGATGCATCCGGGCGAAATAACGATGTGCTTCTTCGCTGTAACAGGGGTGGCGGCTAACTTCTTCCTTTACATCGGAGCCGCTGCATCTTCCGGATTCCACGCTTCGTCCCCTCCCTTCTCTTGTCCTCTCATTTTTCACTGATGTCAGGTTTTGGTTTATTCCCGTGTATCGAATTACTTTTATTTACATTCATAATATTTACAAGCAAATTTTACGTCAATTAACTTCCCACGATGTTTCCTCGTTTTCAGCACTAGTTTGCAATTTTGTCAATTTACATGTTATATAACATGACATATACATTACCTGGAAACGGTTGCTAATCTGGAAATGGGTGAGTCATAACTGTCGGCTAAGCCGATGGCTTCCATCAGCCCCATAAGGGCAAGGCGTACAAACCATGTTTGCAGGTAAATTAGGGCCTGATGCGGCGCTATTTTGTCGAATGCAGCTTGGCAGGTCAGGCTTTCCGGCTGGCTGGTACTAACGCCTGAGGGAAGTCTAACGGATGTAACAGCCGCTATTTAACGAAAAGTACCCCTTTCGAAATTCTAGCGGTCGTGAGCGCCGTTATTTCCCTGGATTCCTTGCCCTAACAGCCTGTTTATGCCAAATAAGCGCTGTGGCGACCGTTAGAATGGGAAATCGGCGTTTTCAGGGCAAATAACGGCTGTGGCAACCGTTAGCGTAATTTTCGTCTGCGGCGGCGGTTAGGGGAAATGGGGCGCACCGGGATGCAATTTCAGTAAGCCCGCAGGATGAGCACCGTGATCTAACGGCTGCCACAGCCGTTAGATCACGAAAAATGACTACACTTACTTATAAAAAAGAAAAGGGGCTGTCCCCAAAGGTCATAAAATGACCTGAGGACAACCCCTTTTTATCATTATCCGACGAGATCACGAAGGCTTCAAAAGAAAGTTCCGCCCCACCCAATCCTGAGTAGTCATGGCTCCGGAAGAGGAAGAAAGCAATGGATTAACCGCTGGGTTTTTTCCGCGTTTTCTTTTTGCTTCTCCGCTTCGATTTTCTTGCCTTTTTCCACTTCCTCCGGCGATGTTTTGCTAGTGGACCCCTCCGGCATAACGTTCAAGCCAAACTGTTGGAGATCCCCACGACAATCCATGACACGATCAGAATGACGTTTCCCGCCAGCAGCCATTTTTTAGGCCCGGCAAAGCCCTTCCACTCGCCGTCCTTCAACCCCCAGGCATTGCTGACGATCAAGGCCAGGCCGTTGAAGGCCAGCCAACCGACGCTGGAGCCGATCGGCCCGAGCATAACGGTAGCCTTGGCGTAAAATCCAAGGGCGAAGAACCAGACGAAAGAGGTGACAATCGCTTTGAAATAAGCTTTGCCCGAGCCTGTTTTCGTGAAATCGCGATAGGTCCGGTTTCTGATCAGCAAGTAGAGAGCGTATACGAAATTCGCCACAAAACCGCCGGATAGCGCGACAACCCAGGGAATCAAACTGGCGTTAATCTCGGGAACACCTTGCTCCGCGGCAATTTTCAGCGTCTGACTGGCATAGGAGAAACCGATATTCATCGCCGCCGAGCCTAACCCGGCGAAGGAGGCCATGAGCAGTCCTTTGGACAGCCCTCTTCCTTGCTGCCCTCCCTGTTCGGGTTGCCGCTCCGATCCCTGCGTTTTCCTACTATTGTCCCTATCCAGTCCCGCCTTCGTAATGACAACGACGCCGCCCAGCATCACAGCCATCCCGATCAATAAAAGGACAAAGGAACGGGCGGGCGGAATGTTCCCAAAGATCAGCAGCGGAATCAGCGACCCCAGGGAAGCCGAAATTCCCATGTTCACGCCGTAGGTCAAGGAAACCCCAATCGTATCGACCGCTTTGCCGAACAGAATGGAGCTGACTCCCCACAGCAGGCCGCAAAACGAAGCGAGCACCAACACCTGCACCGGGGTTTGCCGAACATAATCCATGAAGGACGGAACCTCCAGCCAGGTCCATCCGATCGGAATCAGCAAAATACCGATCACCGAAAACAAAACCCAGAAGGCTTCCCAGGAAAAGGGCTGGTATTTTTTCATGCCTAATCCGAAACTGCCCTGAAACAAGCTTGCCGCCAGCAGCAGCAAAAATCCGTAAATCACCGTATTCTCTCCCCCCGGCCTCCAACCCGAGCGCCGAAACTTTGTTTATCCGATAAATTAACTATATAGATGAAAGCGAAAAAAGACAATTAAAAAAAATCATCGAATGGTATGATAATAGTTAGAAAAAGAAACTTTCAGATGGAGTGAGTCAAGTGGAGAACGGTACCGTCCTGCTTGTGGATGACGAGCAAGGCTTGTTGGATCTGTTGGCCTTTACATTACGGAAATTCGGGATCACTAACCTGTTAACCGCAACGACGGCGCAAGGAGCGCTGGAAATCATCGCTCGCCATGATATATCCCTGATCGTCCTGGATGTGATGCTCCCGGACGGTGACGGATTTGAGGTTTGCCGGCAAATCAGAATGATTAGCGAAGCGCCTGTGCTGTTTCTGACCGCCAAGAATCAGGATATGCATAAAATTACCGGGTTTGAACTGGGGGCGGACGATTACATTACAAAGCCGTTTAACCCGACCGAAGTGGCGGCGAGAGTTCAGGTTCATTTGCGCAGAATGGTCAAGCTGCAAACGCTGTCCAAAGCGGTTTACGATTTCGGGCATTTTAAACTGAACAAGCAAAGCGGGCAATTATTCGTTCAAGGGCGGGAAGTCTCATGTGCGCCGATGGAATTTTTGTTGCTTGCTTTCTTTTGCGAGCATCCCAATTTTATTTTTACGGTGAGCGAATTATATGAAAAAGTGTGGAGGCCCTATCAGGAGGGCGATGAAAAAACGGTGGTCATTCATATCTCAAGAATTCGAAAGAAGATCGAACCCGACCCCAGACAACCGCAGTTTCTCGTCAATATGAAAGGGTTGGGGTATAAATTGGTGAAAGAAGCGAGGAATGTTCTATGACGATTGTTCGGCGCTCCATGCTGCTGTCCCTTGTATTTTTGTTGGCTTCCGTATTTATAATCTCTGTCGGCTTTGTGGCCGCTACCGTTGTCATCATTCTCTTAATGCAATATATCCCTGCGCTTCATCTGCTTGATATCAAAGTTTACCATATATTAGTTATGGTCGGGGTATTAGGCCTATATATGTATACGGCGGGCTGGTTGATCGGCAAGCCGTCACTGGCTGTAGTAGGCTGGATGAAAGGCTTGTCCGAAGGGCAGTACGATTCCCGTCTTTATGGCGAGCGGTATGCCTTTCTTTGGAAAAAACAGCAAAAGATCAGGTTTCGCTATACCCCTTTCAAAGATATGATTCTTCGCCTTCAGGAATTGACCGCCACGCTTGAGTATAACCGCCAGGAACTTGAGCAGGCCAACGAAGTAAAAGAACAATGGATTTCCGGTGTATCCCACGACATAAAAACTCCACTCTCTTACATAAAAGGATATCTGGATGTAATGGCCAGCCCGCAAGTCGAATTGGCCAAGGAGGATGAGGAGCGAATTTTCCGATTGCTGCTGCAAAAAGTGCAAGATATCGAGGGGTTGATCCGAACTTTTCAGTTCAAGCGCGGAAAGCCCCGAGTGCTGAAGACAAGAAGCGATCTTGTCCGTTTCTTGAGAGAGCTAACGCTCGATGCGGCCAACAATCCCAAATCCGCTTCCTTTCAGTTCAGCTTCGAATCCCAAGTCTCCGTTTTGCCGTACTATTTTGACTCCAAACTTTTGAAAAGAGCGGTCCAAAATATTTTGATGAATGCCGTATTGCACAACCCGCCCGAAACGAGTATCGCCGTCCAGGTGAGAGCGCATGAAGACGTTCAAATCATTGTAACCGACAACGGTGTAGGCATGTCCCCCGAAGTCATTCAACGTCTCCATCACCGCCATCCGGGCGATATTCAGGATAAGGACGAGGGAATCGGCTTGTTCGTCGTCCAAGACTTGATCGGGGAACACCGGGGAAAGCTGGAGGCCCACAGCGTCCCGAAACAGGGAACGACCGTCACGATCACACTTCCGCTCGATGCCGTCAGGTAAATTCGTTTACCTGACGTTTACTTTGTTCGCTTACTCTGTGGAAAGAATATGAACAGAGGTGAACAAAGAGAATGGCACAGTATGTCCTCGAAACAGACGCTCTATGCAAACAATTTGGCGATCATCTATCCGTAGACCAGGTTGATTTGCAAATTCCCGAAGGCTCGGTTTACGGGTTTTTGGGACCTAATGGAGCCGGCAAATCGACAACGATCAAAATGCTGCTCGGATTGGTCAAGCCCGACGGCGGAACCATGACGATTTTTGGCAAGCCTTTTCCAAAAGCGCGGATTGAAATTCTAAAGCAGATCGGATCGCTGGTTGAATCTCCATCTTATTACGGGCATTTATCGGGATACAAAAACATGAAAATCGCAGCCACTTTGCTGGGAGTCTCGGAGTCACGCATTACGGAGGCGCTGGAATTGGTCCGTTTAACGGATCAGGCCAACAAAGCGGTCCGCAAATACTCGCTGGGCATGAAACAGAGACTCGCCATTGCGATGGCGATCCTCCACCGCCCCAAATTACTGATTCTCGACGAGCCGACCAACGGCTTGGACCCTTCGGGCATACAGGAGATCCGCAGTTTGATCAGCGCCATGCCAAAAATGTACGGCATGACCGTATTGGTGTCGAGCCATCTATTGTATGAAATTGAACAGGTCGCGGATCATGTGGGAATCATCAATGAAGGAAAACTTATTTATCAAGGAACACTATCCTCCCTAAGGAAACAAGGCGGGGATCGATCGCTGGAACAAATCTTCCTCGGCATGACCGGTATGGGGAGAAGTTTATGATCAAGCTGATTCGCACGGAATGGATGAAATTGAGAACGTTTTGTCTCGTGCTGCCGGTTATCGCGGCGGTTTTGCTGCTGGGGGTGATAAGCGCATTCTGGTACATGAATTTCCGGGAAGCGCCCGGCGGTGCATACGCCACGATGTCCGTGATGTACTTTTTTCTTTCTTTTACCCTTATGCTTAGCGTTACATTGATTACCAGCGTCATGGCGTCTACGGAGCATGAGACGAAAGTCTGGAACCGGATGTGCACGATTCCTGTACCGAAGCCAAAAATTTACTTAAGCAAATGGATCGTCACTTGCCTGCTACTGCTCATTGAAGTATTGCTGATTATCGCGGGAACGATCGTGCTTTGGAAGCTGCTATTCCATGAACCGGCACCGTTCGAAATCATCATCAAGCAGCCACTCTATTGTTACTTGGCCGTATTTGCCTTTATCTCCATTCAAACGTGGCTATCCATTCTGTTTGCCAACCAATCGATTGCGATAGGGGCGGGAGCCGCCGGTTCCATGGCGAGCTTGTTTCTGGCACGTTCGACTTTTCCTGTCCTCCATTATATGCCGTGGACTTACCCGGCGCTATCCACCCCTCTAATCCCCGGGCATATGCAATGGATCTTTACCGGTGTAGCTGTAGGACTGGTTTTGCTGGCGGCAGGATGTTGGCACTTTAACAGGAAAGACTGGTAGGAGGAAAATAGAAATGAAAAGACTACTTACCGCAGAATTCATAAAAATTCAATGGGGGCTGATCGCCGTCCTTATTCTCATCGCCATGATTGCGGATGTATCATTAGCTAGCAGCAATTGGGGCATGCTTTCCGCGGTTTACGAACCGAGTTGGCCGAATTACCTGATGTATATCATAAACCTGCATACGGCGTTTTTCTTTCCGCTGTTATCCGGGACCATCGCGGGTCTGATCTGCATGTACGAGCATAGGTCGGGGGGATGGAAGCAGTTGCTTGCCACACCTTACTCCCGTTCCAGCATCTATTCGGCCAAATACGCCGTGTTGCTCTGCATGCTGGCGATTATACAGGTGTTATTCATCGCGGCGGAGATCGGCAGCGGCATGGTTGCCGGTGTTGAAGGCAGCATCGATTGGCTATTCGTGGTGTCTAGCGCCGTGTTGGGCTGGATCGGCATTCTGCCGTTTGCCGCCATCCAGTTATGGTTCTCCACCCGGTTTAAAAACTTCGGCATCGCTTTCAGCATCAATGTCGTCTGCGTCCTGCTGAACATCGTGTTCTCCGGCCTCCCGTCAACGCTCGGCATGTGGTTTCCGTTTGTTTTGCCCTTCTATACCATGATGCCGCAAGGCACCCCTTTCTCGCCGAGAGTTCAGGAATGGAGCTTATATGCGATGGTAGGCATCAGCTTTGTCTTTTATTTCTTACTGGGTAAGTATATGTTCCGGAGGAAATCGTTGGCGGCGTGAAGCTTGATTGTCTGCGTTCCTACCTGCCGCCGAACCATTCTATCAAATAAGTTGCTCCAGCGAACTCATCGCCTCCTATCCGTAGACTCCAGCTATGGGGAGGATCGGTGCGGCTGACTACGAGATTTGGGAGACAGATGGCTTAAAATCCAATTAACGGGAGTTCTCCCGTTAATTTTGCTTGTTTCGCGCAAACGTTACCCTTTAACCGGAAATGCTCCTGCTAATTCCGCCCAAAAGGGCGAAAGAAGCCGCAGTGCCGAGGATTAGCTGGAGGTTTTCCTGCTATATAGGTTGAACTAAAGAATTGGCGTTGGCAAGGATGTGAAATGGTTTCGGAGATAGGTTGCCAACATTTACAATTGTAGATATAAAGCGCCACCGTTGGAGTCTACGCATAAATTAACGGGAAAACCTCCCGTTAATGGACCGCTCTTGGCCCTGGAGCCGGAATTAGCTGGAAAAGCTCCATCTATTTCGTGGCCCAATGGCCGATATACACAATTTCAGGCGAATTAACGGGAGATTTTCCAGCTAATTCGCCTCTGCAGCCATATACGCACCAAATTAACAGGAAGAATTCCCTTTAATTCGAACCAAACCATGAGTTGTAGACCCAGAGTGTGAAAAGAACCCTTTACACGGCTGTCTAATATACAATTCAATAGTTCAACCCATATAATTACAGACCGCGGGCGGCAATATCCAAATACCGGGAGTTTATCCCGTTCATTTGTATGGAGGAGGCCGGTTACTCCGACGGACTCGTCGCCCCATCTTGGTAAACCCCGTTAAAGGAAAACAATCATCACAATGGACTATGGTACCGTGGATCATCGACTGCCTCTTTGCGACCGCTAGTCTTCTTGCGGCTTGCAATTAACATCGCCGCACAAGCCAGCCCAAGCACCAGCGTTGTAACGGCGCTTCCCTCCAGGCCAAAGCCGCCCCCGCTGAGCCAGCTTGCTCCCTGCAATTCCAGGGTATAGATGCCGTCAACCGGATGCCCGCTGACCGGAACGCCAAATATATAACCCTGAAACAAATTCCACGCCGCGTGGAGAGCGATGGCGAAGTAAAGATTCCCCGTCAAGATCGTCATCCCCGAGAAAATCAGCGACACGAGCACGATGTTAAGCGCACTGATCCAGGTGAAACCGCCGTTCATCATATGCCCGAGCGAGAATCCGGCTGCTATGATTATCATAGCCCAGAAGGGAGACAAACGGCTGGAGAGGAGCTGTTGAATGTACCCCCTGCAGAGAACCTCTTCGGAAATCCCCGCCAGGATGGAGACGATGAACAAATCAACGGGATCGATCCGTCCCCATTGCGGATGCAGCCAACCTCCTTGCAAACTTGCGATGTCCAATGCCAGCAGAATCACGACGACGGTATTCAGCAGCAATGCTCCGCTTAAGAAACCGCCGGATAACCTTTTGCCGTCCGGGCGGACAAGCCCGATCGAAGCGAGCGGCATTTTACGAACAACTTTGACGACAAACCCGACAACAAGCAGGATATACAAGCCAAGCCCATTAAATAGGCGCGCCCATCCGTCTCCGGAATCCGTCCACAGTGACATACCGAGCAAACAGATCCTCTTCAACACAAACATGGCCGCGATCACCAGCAAGATTTCCCATCCCGCGCGCAATTGTTTGGACTTGTTTTTAAAAATAAACCGCATCGTCTGGCGACCTTCTTCCTAATAAATTTCACTTTCTTGAGAAGCCACTACGCATAGTCTGCAACGCCTTACGGGATGAAGTGGAAGAAGTGCCAATCGGCCAGCAGCAGGGCAAAGCCGGTGAACAGCACGCCCGTGGCGATCCGCCCCCATTTCCGCCATTTGGATTGCGGTACACTTCTGCTTTTAACCAGGGAGAACACATACAATCCCGCGGCAAGCAAGCTCAGCACCCAATTTAGGGCAACGCCAAAATTCATCTGGCCTACCGTCACGTTTTCGTTGATCATGGCATTCACCAGCAAATAGAGAATGTTGACTACGAGAAGTGTCCCGCACAGGACAGCGGCCGCTAGCAAACGACTACCTGCCAATCTTGCCGATGCGGACGAAGCGCCTTTTCTTTTACGCAGAAGCCAGCGAATCAGCAGAACCAATGGAGCCAGCAAAAAGAATACGACAGCAAGGATGGCCAACGCCAAATAGCTAATCAGCGCGGGAAGCGAACGGCTTCCCTTGAGCGGCAATATATCCGTAGCAATCCCTTTGCTTAAGCGCACCACTTCTCCGTCCGAAATTTCCGCATACAGCACCGGGGCCAATCTTTCAAATCTCGGATTGTCGGACTTGGCGAACTTGTATACATTGGGACTTGTTTGTTTAAGCTCGCCCGACATGCCCATCACACTCAGCGTAAGATCATGCTCCCCTTTTGCTTCCACCTTGATCAACCCCAGATAGTTGGTAACCTCGTGATATGTGGAGTAGGTACCGCCCGATTGAACGTAGTATCCGGCCAACTCGCCGGACGGTGACAAATCGGCCGCCGGGACCGGTCCCTCGGCTTCCTTCGTCTTGTCCTGAACCAGCAGATTAATGATGCCGGAGGTGAGCTTCTGCTCGATTTCCGTGTTCGTCAAGACAACGATGCCAAGCCGCTCCGCGGGAACGATCGCGAAATTGCCGGAAAATCCCTTCACATTCCCGCTGTGTCCAACGGCATGGGGCTCTGCCCGGTATTCCCAGAATCCGTGCGCATTGGACAGAATCTCCCCGTTCGGCGTATAACTCCGGGATAGCATCGTCCGCACGGTCTCCGGCCGGGCGAACAGCGGACTGTTCTCGGCATACAGCGCCATGGCGAACCGGGCCAGATCTTCCGCCGTTCCTTCCATAGCTCCCGCCGGATACATGGGAACATAATAGTGAGCTCTCGTTTCGAAGCCCCCCTCCTGTTTCACCGCGTAACCCATAGCCTCCGCCTCCCGCAAATCCCGGTGATCCGCCAGGGTAGGATGCCCGGAGGTGCGGTTCATTCCCAGAGGCTTCAGAATGTGGTTCATTTCGTAGTCGGAAAAAGATTCCCCGCTCACCTTCTCCACCGCCAGACCGGCCAGTGCCGTGGCAAAGTTGGAATAGGCGATCACCTGTCCGGGTTCATAGATTTGTTCGGGCTGATTTGACAGCAGCGTCTCTTCCAGCGAGGTCAAGTTCTCCGCCGACAGCGTAAATGTACTGAGCGGATGCTGCTCATAACCGGCCGTATGGCTCATAATGTCCAGCATTGTGATCGGCTTGTCGTAACGCAGCTGCTCCGCGACCTTTTTGGGAAAATACGCCCGGATATCTTGATCCAGCCGCATCTTGCCCGCTTCCACCATCTGCATCACAGACGTCCAGACGAACGCTTTGTTGATGGAGCCGTAGGCAAACACGGTAGCGGAGGGATCAACGGCCGCCTTGCGCTTCATATCGGCATAGCCGTACCCTTTGGAGAAAATAATCTTGTCGCCCTTGGTGACCACAACCGCGGCGCCGGGAGTGGACTTTCCGATATGGGAGTTTACAAAGCTGTCGATCTCTTCCCCCAGCCGGCTATAGGGTATCCCCGAAGGGGTTTCCCCTGTTGCGGCGGTATTCGCCGCATAGGCCCGGACCGATAAGACAGTGAAAAGCAGTACACTTATCAGAAATACAAAAGCAGGCTTTCGTATTCTCATATTCATATGGTTGTGCTCCTTCCTTCTTACAGAGGCTACATATTTATTATTCAAAGATATAACAGATGTTTTATAACTATAATATATATTGGGTTGGCCCGCGGACTTCCGCAGCTTATGGATTCGAGGCACGACGTAACTCATCCTCGCAGCCCATCTTTGTTTTTTCAACCCATAAGCTGCCGTCCGGTTACTCCGTAATTAATACATACGGGCTGACCTCTTTGATTCTGCGCGCCACAAAAAGCGACACAACATAGGAAAAGGCTATAATGGCTGTGCATAACGCTACAACAGGCGGCATCGGGACAATAAAGCGGACTTTGGAGATCCCCGCGTCCGCGAGCAGGAATTCCAATATGGCATTGGTATACAGGGCGCCGAGCGCGCCCCCCGCCATGACGCCGGCTGCGGTTACCGGAATGATGCTTAGTGTAACTTGGGTCATCAGTTGGAATGAGGTGTAACCTGCCACTTTCAGAATGCCCATTTCTCTTCGCCGCTTCAGAATGGACGTCCTGATGACAAGATAGAGAACCAGGACAACCACCAGCATCGATATGGACAGAATCACGGTCATCACGGCCCATAATGCCGAGCCATATACTTGCGTTCCGCTTTCCTTTGATGCATTCACATCGGTTACGGAACGGATCAGATCTCCATACCCCGCTTTAACCTCCTGCGTGAAAACCGATTTGCCCATTCCTTGCAGGTAAACATTAATGGACATCCCCGTATGTCCAGGGATCAGATGGTTGAGGCCCGACAGGGTTAATGACGCTCCCTTTCCTTCCGCACTGAACGATTGGTTCAGCCCCGTAATCAGAAAAAGATAAGCTCCGTTTCCGGCTTCCACCCTTACGGAATCCCCGATCGTTTTGCCCAGCAGCCCGGCCAGCCTGCCGCTAATGGCGATCTCATTGTCATATAGCGGATAACGACCTTCGTAAACCGTTTGGTTGTCCCGTGTTTCGAACTCATCGGAAATTTCCGTACTTACGATTTGACCATGGACTACCGTCGGAATCGACGCCGTTAAATTAGCCTTGCCCACCCCATCCATCCGCCGGATCGCCGTCAGCAATTGCAAACTGTCTTGGCCGGACTGGACCTGAATACCGACATCAGGCGTTTCCGAACCGAGCATTTGGAACAGGGCCGCTTTATCCCAGGCCATGTTGTAATACAGCACCACCGAGAAAACCGAAGCAAAAGTGACTGCGGCTATAATGCACCCGAGCAGCAGATTTTGCCGGCCGCTCGCGAGCATCGTTTTGCAGGCAAGCAGCCCATGCAGGCTGCCTTTGGTACGGTCCAGCGGAACATAATTGCGTTTGAAATTATGGGACTTGATCCCGCCCCGCAACGCATCGACAGGATGGATCCCGCAGATGCGGACTGCGGACAGGAACGCCACTGCAAATACCGGTAAAGTCACCGACCCGACACAGGCCAGAGCGGAGCCCGCATGCGCGCTTCCGTTCCATACCAGCCCCGCCAAAGCGGAGACCGCTTTCCCGTATGCGGACATAACCGCGCAGGAGACGGCGACACCTGCGATGCTGGCCGCGAAGGCATGCAATACATACGGTACAAAAAAGGATAATACAATCTGCAGATTAGTGTAGCCCATCGCTTTGAGGACGCCCATGTGGATCATCCCCTCTTCGATACGGTCCGCAATGCGGAATTTGATGACCAAAAGTGACACCAGCATAAGGACTGCCGCAAATGCGACCAGCATCATCGAGACAAAATAAACGACGAATGCCCCGCCGTCCTCGGCCATTTGCGTATTCGCGGCCCAAAAACCGGGGATTACAGTCTCGTTTGACCGGGGGAACGCTTTGTAATAATCCATTAACAACGTGCCCGATCGCTTGCTGTCCGTTAAGATGGCGGACATCAGCGTTCCCTGGACTGCGGGCCCCAAGTCGTTGGACAACTGTCGGAAGCTCGCTTGCGGCAAATAAAATTTCATCATATCCAGCTTCGGAGTGCCCATTAAAGTCGACTCAAAAAATCCGGCGACACGATAGCTATACTGTTTATCCCGATAAGTAATCGGAAAGCTGTCCCCCAGTTCGTAACCGCCCCGCACTTTCAGAGTATAAGGAATATAGATCCCTCCTCCCGTATCGGCAGGGGCCGCCTCAATCAGCTTTACCGGAGCGATGTTTCGGGCAGCATCCGCATCAAGCACCATGGTATGAATGCCAAAACCCGAATCATTCTTATAGAAAGGAATCGTCGAGGCGGACAGCAGAATCACCTGCTCCGTCTCCAGCTCCCTTACGCCCGGATAGGATGCCAGAAAATCCCGGTAAGCCGGCTTGCAGCTTGCGCTGTCCATCGCAATGCCGACATGCGGATCGTGCAGCTCACGCACCTTGTCCGCGTAAAAAGTGTCCATGTCGGACACGGTGGTCAGGCCGAGGTTCAACAGGATCCCGGCCATCATGAGCAGGATGAACAGGAAGACGGCTGCACTTTTGGATTTTTTGAGATGGGCGGCGGACAGATTCAACGCGTTCAACTCACCATCCCATTTCGGCCAAAAATGCCTTCAGCCTCTCCCGGCGGTCCCCACCCTGCTCGTTCTGAAATGCCCCCAACGCCAAGTCACCGTAAATGCTGCCGTCGCGCAGATAAAGGATGCGATTGCCCCGCAAAGCCGTGTTCAGATCATGCGTGACCAGCACGATGCTCTGTCCGTCACGGTTCATCTCCGACATCACATCCATCACGCTGTCGCCGGACGCGGAATTGAGGGCGCCTGTAGGCTCATCAGCGAACACGAGGCTCGGGCTGTTTATAAAGGCGCGGACAATGCCGACTCGCTGGGCCTCGCCGCCGGACAACTGGGAGGGGAATTTGCCCCATGAGGATGCGGGCAATCCCACTTGGGTGAACAGTTGCTCCGCTTTAGCCGTGACGGACCGCCGGTTTCGGTTCACCAGCAACCCGTTCGCCAGCACGTTATCCATCACGCTCATATTGTCCAGCAGGTAGGTTTGCTGAAACACAAATCCGCAATGGGTCCGGCGAAAAACGGCAAGCCGGCTCTCGCTGTACCGCGTAATATTTTCCCCATCAAAATAAATTTCGCCCAGGGTTGGCTTGTCCATGCCGGAAAGCGCATAAAGCAATGTCGATTTACCGGAGCCGGAGCTCCCCATAATAATCGTAAAGTCTCCTTCCAGCAGATCGAGGTCCAGATTTTTGAGCACATGCTGTTGATTGCCGCCGGTGGAGAAGGTTTTGCATAGTTTCTCCGTTCTCAATAGCGTATTTGGCACGAAACGATCATTCCCTTGTTCTACGAATTGCGCAATCGGGTGTCCGCCATATTTCTATCCTACAAGATCAATTCTTAGTTAATCTTTGTCCAATCCTTAACCATTCCTTAAATCGGTCAGGCTAGCTTAATTCTTAAGGTCACAGTAAAACCGTCGGCACGGTTATGACACTCGATATCCCCTTGCATGCTCCGCATCAAATATCGGGAAATGAATAACCCAAGCCCCGCCCCGTTCTGGCCTTCAATATTGCTGCCGCGGTAAAATTTGTTGAACAGAAGCGGCAGCTCCTCCGGGTTAACGCCTTTCCCGTAATCCATAATCTCGATTTGCAGGTGGGTGCGAAGAATGCAAGCTCCGATTTTGACCGTGGTGCCCGCATATTTGTAAGCGTTGCTCAGAACATTGTCGAAGACTTGCTGCAAACGCATGGAATCCGCCAAAATAAGGCATCCCGGGATGGGGCCGCATACGATCCGGTCATCGTAATTTACGTTCCTGATCATTTCTTGCAGGATCAGACTATGTTCCTCGGTGACATTCACCTTCAACTCCTGCAATTCCTCCAGAGTCGCATGGAACATATCCGTAACCAGCAGGTTGATCTGCTCAGCCTTGGAGTGGATCATGTCCAGCTGGTTTTTCGTCTTCTCATCGTTTGTGCGCACCAACATCAGTTCACTGATCGCCTTGATGGACGAGACCGGCGTTTTGATGTCGTGGCTCAAACCGGCCACAAGCTCTTTCTTGCTGCGGTTGGCTTCATATTCGCTCTGCCGCGCCGCCGCCAGTTCCTCCCGCATAATATCGAAACTTTCGGTGAACGCGCCGAACGGATTATTTTTATCCATTTGAAGGGGAAAATCCAGGTTGCCGCGGGCCACATTCAAAGCGAATTTCTGCAACTTTCGGAACGGCCGGAAAATGGTGCGGTTCAGAAACAGGACATAAAGCACGCACAGTACTGCCAATACCGCAAAAGTCGTCAGCACTATAGTCACCCATTGCCTTTTGCTGCGCCGGACGGTTTGCCCATAATTATCCCGGATAATCAGTTTTCCCGCCGGCTGCCCCGCAACCGTCACATCAAGCACCGCATCCCTGTTCCTGACGGCATCATTTACGGTTTCGGGCAGTCCGCCAGTCGACCGGTAGCGCACCTTCCCGCGCTGGTCGAGCACGACAAATTGCAGTGGGATGCCGCTGTAATCGCCTGCCCCTATCTCGCCCCAGTGGCTTTCCACCGTCTTCAGCAACCGGTTCGCCATCACGATATCAAGCCTGGGGTCGACTTCATTATCAATCGCCCGGAGCGATAGCATGAAGCCGAGGAGCCATACCGCAAGCAGCGTCAGAAGCATCCCCTTTATTCTCATCGCTCGCCGTCCTCCAGCACATATCCCGTGCCCCACACCGTTTTGATGTACTGGGGACGGTTCGGATCATCCTCGATTTTTTCGCGTAAATGCCGGATATGCACATTCAGGGTTCCGTCCCCGGTAAACGTGTCGCCCCATACCTTGGCGAACAGCTCTTCCTTGGGCACTACCCGGTTTTTATGCTGCGCCAAATAGCAGAGCAAGCGGTACTCCAGCGCTTTGAATTTGACCTCCTCACCGTTCACCCGCACCCGGTAAAGCGCCAAGTCGATCCGCACCTGTCCAAATTCGAGCAGGTTCGCTGAGGGACGCTGTTTTCCGTAACGTCGGAGCACGGTTTTGACCTTGGCCAGCAGAACGCTTAGCGTATAGGGCTTTTGGATGTAATCGTCGCCGCCGATGTTCAGGGCGATCAGTACATCGTCATCACTGGAGCGGGCGCTGATAAACAGGATCGGGATATCCAGCGTCTGCCGCAATTTTTTGCACAGATCAAACCCCGAACTCCCGTCAAGATTGATATCCAGAAGGATCAGCGAGGTGTCATGCTCCCGCAGGAACCGTTCGCACGCCTCCGCGCTGGTCACGCAGGCCGATTTAACCTCAAACATATTGAAATACTCGCATGTTGTCTCCGCAAGCACACGCTCGTCATCCACAATTAAGCAGTCATAGTTCATGTTTATTCTCCATGATTCGCCAGAATTTGAATAACACCATCCCCTTAAGATAGCATGAAACAAGGCTGAGCGGAAATGTTACCCGGCACTCCGGCCTGACGGCGTCCTTTGGCTGACGTGACTTCAACGTTCGAGCATTGGAAGGGATGGGCAATAAAAAAAGCTCTCAAGAAGCGAATATCCGCCTCTTAAGAGCTTTTTGTGCCTAACTGTTCCTTTTTGGCTTTCGCAATGGCCGTGTCGCGGTCGCTCACTTGCAGCTTTAAATAGATCGCTGAAATATAATTGCGGATCGTCCCCTCCGATAAATGCAGCTTCTCGGCAATAGCCTTGTTTCGTTTCCCATCCGTCAAGCACTGGAGAATATCCAGTTCCCGCTCGGTTAATCCGTAGGGATTTGCCGCACTTTTCTCCGTCTGCTGTTGAAAAAGCTGTTGTGCGACATGTGGCGAAATCATTGTCCCCCCGCTATAAACCAGCCTGATCGTTGCCGCGAGTTCCTTCGGATGAATCGACTTGAGCAGGTAACCCTCCGCCCCCAGGCGAAGCGACTCTGCCGCAACATCAACCTCGTCCAGCGTAGTCATCATGATTACCCGGACACCCGGCCAGGCTTCCTTCACTTTCTTGGTTGTTTGGAGGCCATCCATTTCAGGCATATGTATATCCATGAGAATGAGGTCCGGCAACTCCCGCTCGCAGGTTTCCATTGCCTGCTTCCCGTCACCGGCAACGCGCACACGCATGTCCTTTTCTTCGCCAAGCAGCAATCTCAGGCTTTCACGAACCAGCAAGTGGTCATCCACAATCAGGACTTTGATTTGCTCGGTCCCCTCATTCGTCCGGTTAGGAACCGTGCAGGTAACAAGTGTACCCTGTTCTTCACTGGAGTGAATATACAGATTCCCTTGCAGAGCGGTCAGGCGATCCTTCATCGCGGTCAGGCCGAATCCATATTGAAGCTGCGAATTTCCCGCACCGTTATCCTGAATCTGCAGCATGAGACAGGCCATGTCATATTGGAGCGTTACTTCAATCCGGCTGGCCCGGCCGTGGCGGCTGGCATTGGTCAGGGATTCCTGAAGGCAACGATACAGGACCAGCTTGGCCTGCTTCATCACGGGATACGGATGTCCCATCGTCCGAAAAAACACACGAATTCCTGTACTCGTTTTGAATTCTTCAATCATTCGCATCAGAGCCTGATCCATCGGCACCGATTCCTCCAGGGGGTCCATCCGGTGCACTTGACGACGTATATCATCCAGCCCGTTTCTGGCCAAGCCCAGCAGTGCCTCAAGCTTCTCTTCGCCCTCCGGAGATTGAATTTGAGGCCGCAACGACTCCATGCCCAGAATCAACGAGGTGTAACTATGCCCGATCGTATCGTGCAGCTCCCGAGCCAAACGGTAACGTTCCTCCAGCAGCGTCATCTTTTCGATTTGGGAAGAGTATTGCTCAAGAATCGTATACTGTTCTTTTACAATGGCGAGTTTGTTGCTGATGTTGTCTATAGCGGCAGCACCTTTTTGCAAGGCAAAACCGACGCCGTAAAGGACCAGCGCGTCCGCTACACTTTGTCCCCAGAAAGGCCGCTGTAACGGAAGCATACTACCGGGGGCCACCGCACTCAGGACAAATATGCCCACGGCTAACGGCAAGGCTAGAGCATGGGCTCTCCCGCGGCTGTAAAACCCCAGCATGAGAAGAACGGGGAGAAACAAGCGAAGCAAACCGAAGCTATACGCCAGCAGGACCGATGCTCCACCAGCTATGATTAGCGCGGCTGCAAGATAATACCGATACTTGTAATGCACCAAGAAGAACGGCAGCAAATGGCACAACAAGAGTACGGGCAATATGATTCCCAACGGAAAAGCGGGCTGATCCTGATACATAAATATCAAGACGGCGGTAACCCACACGCCGTGAATACACAACAAGGTCCAATCTGGCCAGGACCATTTCCCGTTGATTTGAAAACGTTCAAACATATAATAAGTCCCCTGTCATGGTCGAATAAAACCTGTCAGTTTAGCTCTACTGGTATTGTCACGGAAGGTTGTGACAGTTTGTAACTGGTCAATATGACAGCCCGTTCAGTAGGATGTACTCATGAATAGCGCGATCCACAATGAATGAATTATAGCCTATTCCATGCGATAAAACAAAGGGAGTGTGCTAGGGTGCCCGTATTACAAATTGATCATCTCACCAAAAAAATCGGCAAGAAAACCATTGTAGATGGCGTCAGCCTTACCTTGAACAAAGGGGAAATCCTCGGCTTATTGGGGCCGAACGGCGCTGGCAAAACAACCACAATCCGCATGATTGTCGGCCTGATGAGCAAGTCGTCGGGAAACATCCTCATTAATGGAGTCGATACGCAAACCGATCGTGAAAAGGCGATGAAGAGCATCGGTGTCATTGTCGAGAACCCGGATCTTTACAAATATTTATCGGGATATGACAACCTGATTCATTTTGCGAGAATGAGCAAAGGGGTTACAGAACAACGAATCAAGGACATCATCGCTCTGATCGGTCTGGAGCATAGCATTCATGAGAAGGTAGGCACCTATTCGCTGGGGATGCGCCAGCGCTTGGGACTGGGCGTCTCCCTTATCCACCGCCCCTCCCTGCTCCTGCTGGATGAACCTACAAACGGTCTGGATCCGGCGGGGATTCGCGAGCTCAGAGAGCATCTGATTCATCTGGCTCGTCAAGAAGAAGTAGGCATTATGATATCCAGCCACCTGATGTCGGAAATGGAGCTGATGTGCGACCGGGTGGCCGTTCTTCAGCAGGGCAAATTGATCGGCATCCGCGACTTGTCGGAGGTAGAGCAGGCGGACGATTTTAAAGTTCAATTTGAAGTTGACCGGCCCGAGGCAGCGGTCCAAATTCTTCAGGCCTTGACCGTGGGTCAGGAAATTTTAAGGGACAGTAACCACATCGTCCTGCGCATGGCAAAATCCAGGATACCGGAATTTACGCAAAAATTGATCGGGGCAGGGATCCAAGTGTATGGCGTCAATACACTCAAGCCATCTTTGGAGGATACGTTTATGGCGATGACGGAAGGAGAACGACAAAAATGATCAACCTGATTCGAAATGAGAATATGAAAATATTCAAAAGAAAACGGAACTGGATTTTAATCGGCATTATCATTTTGTTCATCATTATTCAATTCGTAAACCTGAAATCCTCCGACAACGTCCTTATTGAGGAAGATTGGCGGACACAATTGGAACAGGAAATTGCTTTTCTCAAACTTGATCTGACCAAGCCGGACGCTCTCCCCATTGAAATCACACAGGCGGAAAAAAGGACCCTGCTTAACCAGTATCATCTGGATACGGACCTGCCCCCTTCAACGAACACCTGGAGTTTTGCCGTAGACCAGGCGGGAAATCTGATCGTCGCCATCTCGTTCATTTCCGTCATTATTGCCGGGGAAATCGTGGCCGCCGAATTTATCAGCGGTACCATCAAGTTATTGCTGACGCGATCCGCAAGCAGGACCCAAATCTATCTCTCCAAGTATATCGCCTCCATCCTTTTTGGACTGGTATTGTTGCTCATCGGAGCGGTGATCTCCGTTGTCCTTGGAGGCGTTGTGCTCGGTTTTCAGGGATTGGGCGGTTCGTACCTCTATGTTCAAAATGGCGCTGTCGAGCAAACGACCATTATCCAGGCCTTATTCGAGTCTTACTTGCTGCATATCCCGTTTTTACTGGTAACCGTTACTTTAGCGTTTATGATATCCGCGGCTTTCAAAAGCTCAACCTTCTCCATTGTAGTATCCTTGCTAGTTGCTGTAGCCGGCTTTGTCATTGCTACGGCGATGAACGGCTGGGGATGGACCCGATACTTTGTATTTTCGCATACGAATCTCACCCAATATGTTCTTGACGATCCTTCCGTTGCAGGTATCACTTTTGGGTTTTCGGTCGGGCTAATTCTGCTCCATCTTCTTGTTATGCACTTGATCTCTTACCCTGCTTTTGTCAAGCGTGATGTGGTTTAAAACAATTCATCCGGAGGTTATTATGAAAAAGATAATTTACTCGCTGCTTATCGCCGCCTTGTTTCTGCTGTCCGCCTGCCAATCAACAAGCGAGACGACGACCGACAGCAAAGAACTGAAGTTGGATGCGGCCTCGCTGGAATCGCTGATTATCGACCATCGAAACGGCGATATCGAAATCACCGGAGATCCCCGGAGCGAGACCATTCAGGTCGCTGCCGAGATTAGCCATTCCGGAAATATAGACCCAAACAAGCTCCAATTACAATTGGAAGAACGCGATGGGGAAGCGCACTTGATGGCATTTTTCAAGGGACAGTTTTTAGCCAGCGGGAAGGGGACGGTCGGTCTAAAGGTAACTATTCCGGCCGATCTATCGGTTGAAATCCAATCTCATCAAGACGGTTCGATCCAAATCGCCGATCTTGCATCCGCCGTCAAGATTGATAATGTTAACGGAAACATCGATGTCAAAAACATCGGAAAAGATGTCACTATCCACAATCGCGACGGTAACATAAATATTAGCAACGCGGCGGCTAATCTATATATCGACAACGTGAATGGAGCAATAACCGCGGAACAGATCGGCGGCTCCGCGATCGTCGACGTGGGTGACGGCAAACTCGACATCGACCAGGTTGACGGCGATGTCACCGTCAAACAATCCGGCAGTGGGGAAGTCCAAGTCGGCCATGTGAAAGGAAGCGTGAACCAGAAGCGGTAGTCGGCCGGGTCTTGGGGCTTGGACCTTCGGAGGAAGGTTCAAGCCCTGTTCTGGCGTCTGTATTTTAAAGGGGTCCTGCCGATCACCCGCAGTATCGTATGCAATGATTACGCCTTTTGATTTGTATTCCTCGTAAATTTTAACTACCATCGTAATCGGTGTAACAGTAATGTTTCTACTCTGTCCTTAAACTTGTCGATCAGTTCTCTCTATGGTATTATTTATGTAACAAGACCAAGTGCTGCGAACACTTGGCCTCGACAATTGGCTTGGATGGGGATTCCCCTCTGAGTATTCAAAAGGCAAAAACCCACCTTCGGCGTGCAACCTTAGGGTGGGTTTTTTACTTTCTCTTGTTGTTATTCCCGATGTATGTTAAAAGTGCAATAATAAATGTACCAAAAGCAATCATGATGAGAATCGCATCTTTAACCTCCATGGCTCACCTCCCTTCGAAGGGAGACCATGCCCACCCAAGATTCAATTGTATTTCCATTTTATCCTATAACGAGAACGCGTACAAGCGTTCCCCTTTTTTTGCGATTCTCTTTCATTTTCAGGAGTTAATATTAATTCTTCCAAACGTACTTTCTAATCTTATACCGTTTCATCCTTGAGAACGTCAACGATCGTACCCTGTTTCAATCTCCGGCCGCCCAAGATGTAAGCGAGTACCACAGAAATGATAATCAACGCTGCGAATAGCACAAGTTCAAGTACCGGCATGTGGGGCAAGAATTCCCCTAAATAGACCATATTGATCTTGAGGAATGACCAAATGATAAGCATAGTAACCGGAATGCTGAGCAAAATCGGGATCAAGCCGAACAACAGGGCTTCCAGCAGCAGCATTCGCCCGATTCCTCGGGGCGATATTCCCACGGATCGCAGCACGGCAAACTCCTTTTGCCGCTGCCGCAAATTTCCGGAAACGGTGGAAAATACGTTGGATATTCCAATCAACGCAAGGAAACCCGATACGCAAACGATAATGAACTTCATCATCTGCCGTCCCTTGTCGCCCGATTCCTTTATCTCAATGATATTCCAAATTTCATAGTCACCCGAACCATACCATCTGTCTACGACGTTTTTCAGCTCGGCCGTGACGCGTTCAATCCTATCCGCGGACTCCGCCACGACCGGAATCGAAACATATCGCGCACGGATAGCGCGCTCCTCCGCCATTTGCCCAACGATGCCAAGATAAACGCTGCTCGGCATGATCTGCACAAGCTCGAAATTGTTATCGTATCTATCTCCGAGGGGGGGCATTTCATCCGTCAAGTAAGCAACTTCGGTAGTGAAAGTATAACTGCCCTTGTCTTCCGAATAGACCTTCTCCTCCAAATTCAACCGTTCACCTGCACGAAGTTTTAAAAAAGGAATATGCACAGTCTCGCGCCGGTTGCTGCGTAAATCGTCCCGAACCTGGTTAACGACGATAGTACGGGGCACGTCTTTATCGTAAAATAAGCGGGCGTCCGCGCCGATCCGCCGACTGTACTCGGCAAAGCTTTGATCATCCAGCGCAACCAAATTCGTCTGCAGACGGTAGCTTCCGTTTTCTTCATACAACGAGTATTGGCCGCTGTCGGCAATCCGGGAAAAACCGCCGATCCCGGCAAGCGCTTCACTTTGCCGATCCTCCTTTACCCACATTGCCGCAGGAACATGACTTACAAACAGCGCGCTTTTCACTCCCGGGACGGACCGTATCTGCTCTTCCATTTGCGGGTCCATCACATTTCCGTCCAAAATTCGCAGCGCAATATTTTCCTCAGATTCATGAAGGCTATCTTCTCTGAAAAGGGTATTGGCTACCTCAAGGATTGAAAACATATGCAAAAATCCGCTCAGCAAGCAAAAGGACAAAGTGAGGGAGATGACCGCGGTACGGTACGACTTTTTTCTGGCACGCAGGGCGTTTTTCGCGAGTTCTCCTTCAATCCCGAAGAGCTTACCGCTTAGCCAAGGCTTTCGCAATTTCTTGACCCGTATTTCACCGCCCTGGCGAATCGCGTCGATCGGCGACATTTTGCTGATTTTTCGCGCCGGGATAGACGCCGATAGCCATACGGTCAGTAGGGCCAACAGTACGGACGGGAGCACGGCGGGCAGGCCAAAGGTAAACCGGATGTCTTGAACTTCCCGCAGCTTCTCTTGTGAGCTGATATAAGCGAACAAGCCAAAGTCCAGAAGCCAACCGAAGAACAATCCTAAAGGGATCGAGATAACCGATAAAATCAGCGACTCCAGAATGACCGAACGCCGGATTTGTTTCGGTGAAGCGCCGATGCTCTGCAGTATCCCTAACTGACGGAGCCGTGCATTTGCCGAGATGGCAAAAGCGTTGCTGATAATCACGACGAACAGGCCGGTGACCAGGAGGGCCATAGCCGCAAACATCAGCGGCCATGAAAACTGCCAAATTTGAAATTGTCCTCCTTGCCCGGAAGGGAACACAAAATATTTGGCTAACAAACTGCTGTTCGTTCTCACCATGTAATCGCCGTATTCATCCGGCTTGTAGCCTACGGAGCGGGCGATCTCGACAATATCCTCATACGCCGTTCCGGGATTGTTAAAGCGCATGTAGATGGTTAGCTTGTCTTCCGGAGTCATCGACGCCTCATCCAGATAACCGTAAGCAAGATAGGCAGGGGTGGTGGAATTGGTGGTGATATCCAGTTTCCCGACCACGGTATAGCTCCGCTCCGCCGTGGGGACAAAGCGTTCTCCTTTTTTGTAGATGGATCGGGATTCCAGTGTTTCGCCGTTCAGTACCCGGCTGCCCACCGGCAAGCGAATCGTATCCCCTACCTTTAGGTCGGGATGATGCTCAAAATACTGTTTGGACAGGGCTAATTCCCCGGGATGATGCGGAATCCGGCCCTCAAGGATATGTTGACGCTCAGGCATATCGCTCCAGTAGCTTGAGGTAAGCCCGCGCATAACCAGATAGGGGCGGCGCGGATCCTCGATTTGCGCCACTTCCCATGGACCTTTGATCATGACCTGTTCCACATTGGGGTGTCCTGTCACATATTTCAACTTATCGCCAGGGGTGTCATCAAACAGTTCGGCATGCCAGTTGCCTTCTTTATGAATCGTCAGACGGATTTCGTCCGTATACATCGTATGCAGAAAGCCGCAGAGCGCAGACAGCAGTGTTGTAGCGATGAGGATCGCGATCAGGATGGCAACACTGCTTTTTTTGTTGCGGCGCACATAGTCCAGGGTGTACTCGGCAAGGATATTCATCGTTTCACCACCTCATCGGAGACGATTTTTCCGTCCTCGATGGTGATGATGCGGTCGGCTTCAAGCGCGATTTTCTCATCATGGGTGATCAACAGGATCGTCTGCCGGAAGCGGCTGTGGGATAATTTTAGTAATTCGACAGTGTCCTCGGAGTTTTTCCGGTCCAGGTTCCCCGTCGGTTCGTCCGCCAGCAACAGGGCCGGCCGATAAATCAAAGCGCGGCCGATGGCGACACGCTGCTGCTGACCACCGGACAACTGGCTGGGCAGGTGGTTTAGCCGATCCGCCAAACCAAGCGCGGTGACGATTTCGGAAAAACGTTCTTCATCCGGTTTCCTGCCGTCCAGGAGCAGGGGGAGCAAAATATTTTTGCGCACATCCAGCGTAGGGATAAGATTATAAAACTGATAAATCAGCCCCACCTTGCGGCGGCGGAATACCGCCAGCTTCTCCTCGTTCAGCGTCGAAATGTCGGTATCTTCGATCCATATCTTCCCGCTGCTTGGACGGTCTACGCCTCCCAGCAGATGAAGAAGCGTGGATTTCCCCGACCCGGACGCGCCTACGATGGCAACGAATTCACCCTTGTTCACCGAAAGACTAATATGATCTAGCGCTGTAACTTTCGCCTCGCCGGAACCATAAGTTTTAGTTACATTGTCACACGTTAATAACTTCATGGACATGGCCTCCTTTACAGTCTTCATGGTATCAGCCTTAAATGACATTTCAGTGACAGGGAGAAATAAAAAAAGCCTTCCCCCGGCACATGGAGTCAGGCATAGAATTTCACCGTAAATCGGGCACCGCCGTCAGGAGCGTTTTCGGCCCGGATGCTTCCGTTCTGGTTGGCGATGATGGAACGTGAAATGGCCAGGCCGATGCCCGCACTGTCTTTCGCCGCATTTTTTCCTTTATAGAAGCGGTCAAACAAGTGCGGCAACTCCTCCGTGGGAAAGCCTCCGCCGCTGTCCTCGACGACGATTTCCGTATAGAGCGGATTTTGCGAATACCGGAGGGTAAGCGTCCCTCCAGCCGGTGTATGCTCGCTGCAGTTCTTGATCAGATTCAGGAAGGCTTCCGCCGTCCATGTAGAATCTCCCTTAAAGCTCACTCCGGATTCGCTTGAAATGTCGAGCCGCAAATGCTTTAGACGAAGCGCCTCTTCCAGCGGCTCAACGGCACGGAGCAGCATAGCATATACATCCACCGGCTCCCGCTTGAATTCCAAGGTGCCCGCATCCAACCGCGACAGCTTCAGCAACGAGGAAACGAGCATTTCCAGACGCCGAAGCTGCCGGCTCAGATTATCCACGTAGTCCGCTTCCTCCCCCTTGCACGAGTCCGCCAAAAGCTGTGTCATTAACGACATGGAGGTCATCGGCGTTTTAAGTTGGTGCGAGATGTCCGCCAAATTTTCGGCCAGGGCCTGCCGTTCCCGCAAGGCCTTCTCCCGGGTTTGCCGGAGCTCCGTAACCGTCTTGTACAATTCGTCCTCCAGCCGGGAGAATTCATCCTCCTGCCGCACCAGCAGCATTTCCCGGCCGAGATTGACATGTTCCAGATACGTGGTTAATCCGCGAATACGCCCCTGTTTCTTTTTTGAATGGAACAGCAGCCAAACGAATAGCCCTACTCCCGGAATCAGCAAGATTCCTATACCGATCCCAGTCAGGGTTAAAGCGTGCCGCTCATGGAAAACGGCGGGGGCGTAGCCGTATTGGCGAAGGATTCGATCTCCCGCGGCAAAGTCCGTGGGGGACGCCGCTTTCAGCGCCTGCATCATCCCATCCTCGGCTTGCGGGTTTATTTGCTGTGCAGCGCCCAGCATTTGCGCGATCGTCCGGTATTCCTGACGGGCGAGGACCCGATCGGCCAGCAGTCCTAAAACCGTCCCGAGCAGAAGGCAGGCGGCCAATATCGTCAGACCCTGAAGGAAGGAACGCTTGGTCATCACGAGAGTTCCTCTATTCGGTAACCGATGCCGCGAATCGTTTTGAGGCAGGCGGGATAATTCAGCTTCTCGCGCAGCCGCTTCATGGTCACGGTAAGCGTATTGTCGTTGACAAAATTCCCTTCAGTGTCCCATAGCCTGTCCAACAGCTGCGGACGCGTCAGGGTCTGATTTTTGTTTTCCAGCAGGATGGTCAGCAACCGGTACTCTCCCGCGGTCAGCAACAACTCCCGCCCCGCAACCCAGACCCCCGCCTTCTGCTTATCCAGCATAATTTCTCCGCAGCGCATGACGGTTTGACCGGCATCTTTTGTCCGCCTCAGCACCGCATTGATTCTTGATAACAAGACGGACAACTGAAACGGCTTGACGATATAATCGTCGGCCCCCAAATCGAGTCCATACACAATGTCCTGCTCATCGTCCCGTACGGTCAGAAAGATCACCGGCACATCCCGGACCGTGCTCACCTCACGGCAGAACTCAACCCCGGTCCCGTCCGGCAGATTCCAGTCCAGCAGAACAAGCGCGAGATCTTCGATCTCGGCTAACATCGTCCTCCCCTCCGCCAAAGACGCGCAAGCCAGTGGCAAGTAGCCATTTTTACGGAGCGCAACAGTCAGACCGAACGAAATCGTCTCGTCGTCTTCTACAATCATGATTTTCCTCAATGTATCCTCCGTCCTCTATCGGCAAGCTGCATAGAGATCTCGGTGAACCTTTTTGTCGCATGGATCTGCGGTTTTTCGCCTGCCAACCTATCTCCTCCTACAATTCGACTTGTACCGCTTAATCTCCTTGTTTTCGGAAAAGGAGTTACCTTCTTCTTCCCTTCGAGTTTGGCTGAACTTTTTTCTTTCTGGCTTTTGGCTCCTTGATCCGATTTCCTATCACGGCGATTAAAGCCACTGAAGCCAGGAATACAATCAACATGGTCAGATAGCATAACGGAAGAATGTAGATGGAGCCCCCCTCTTCCTGATAATTGATAATGCCAAGTCCTGCTGCAATCGGATAAATATTTGTAAGGCCGTGTCCCGCAGCGAACACACCTACAAAACCATAGAAAAAGGCAAAACCGACACCAGCCATAAACCCGTTTGCACTGCGGCTTGTAACAACAACGATGGGCAAGACTGCCAAATATACACATAGATTTATCCCGATCATCTGAAACAAGGATTGTACCATAAACGCTGCGCTCAACCCCGTAAACCCGCTTATTAAAAATACAACAAGTGTCAGAACAAAACTCACCGCTCCAAGAAAAATGGAAAGTATCCCCACAGTTATCAATTTACCGATCAGCAGCCGGCGGAATGTAACGGGGATCGTTAATATGTTCTTCAGTGTATCGTCCGTTTGCTCACGATTGATGATACAACCCGCTATTAGAGTAATCGTAGCGGGCAAAACTGCAAGCATGGTCGCAGATACTTGCTATTCTCTCACTCACCGGGGGCCGATGTCCAATTAATCCCTAAACCTGTTATAAACACAGGATTTGCCACGTTTCTATATAGAATACAGTTTCAAAGATATATATGCTGAGGGAGGAAGGATATCAATTCACGGTACTTGCAGGAGAATTTCTCGGGGTATATTAAGGCTTAGAATATAAGGGTTATGGTGCCCGGCGGGCACCCCTTATTTTAGTCACTCGTTCAAACTCTTATCTACCACACTATCCTGTTTCGGTGATTTCACGAATCACCCAGAACAATCGTTATCGGCTTGTAAGATCTCCTAAATCTGTATTAGAGATAATCCAATACATCAAATTCTCTGTCTCTATAATAATATTTCCGATCATCTTCAGTTATCTCGCGGACAACCTTACACGGGTTCCCCACGGCGATTACATTATCCGGAATATCTTTAGTCACCACACTGCCCGAGCCAATCACAACATTGTTTCCGATGGTCACGCCAGGGTTGACAACCACATTTCCGCCGATCCATACATTATTCCCGATCGTGATGGCAATTCCGTACTCATACCCGGAGTTTCTGGAATCCGGATGGATCGGGTGACCCGCCGTATAAATCGCTACATTGGGAGCAAACATCACATTATCGCCAATGACCACCTTGCCGACATCAAGAATGGTGCAATTGAAATTGGTAAAGAAATTTTTGCCCACCGTGATGTTCTTTCCATAGTCACAATGAAAAGGCGGTTCAATGTGCACATTTTCACCTGCATGTCCAAGAATACTGCGGATCAACGCATCCCTTTTCTCCGGTTCATCCGGACGAAGCAGATTGTACTCCCTAATTTTAAGCTTGTTTTCCACTCGTTCTTCGCTTAAACCATCCAGCCAGGCTTTGTAAGGCAATCCGGCAAGCATTCTTTCCTTTTGATTCATGTGCCACTCTTCCTTTTCCAATAAGTTTAAGCCTTAAAATGACTTTATAAAGAATATTTATTAACTTTATATCAATAGCTTTTCTGCGTCAAGACACACAACTGAGAGGCCTTTCAAATTGAATTTCAGGCGGGAGTTAACTAAAGGATTAAGGCCGGTTCCAATTCTTTGAGAGTTAACCAACGCATGCCTGCCTCAAAATCTTGTTGAAAGGTCCCCTGAAAAATCACTTCCGGATATGACGGCATGGGCTGCCGAATCTGATAAGCTTCCCACATCGAGGCCCAACCATCCGCTTCCACCCTGTCTTGATAGATAACGACTTTATCGGGGGCAAGAACCGCATTGACCGTTTGAATAATTTGACACACAGCCCCCAGAAACTTCTCTTTGTCCATTTTACGACGCCAATCCAGGTCGAAGGGGAGAAACTTGATTTCACCGGCCATCCCGTTTTTCCCCTTAACGATTTTGCCATCCAGATAAATCCCCATACCCGGTGGATACCCCACAGGAAAATACATCCCGAGTATACACTGCTCGTCCTCCAACTCCTGCTTCGCGCAATACCCGCTTAAGGCGGCATTAATATCATTCTCTACCATAATAGGCAGCCCAAACTGCGATTCAATTTCCTCAACTAATCGAAAACCCGTCAGCTCCCGATGGCCGCTCACCGTAACTTCACCATTGACAGCCTGCCCGGGAATACCTACTCCAATGACTTTAATGGCAGGATATAATGTGAGGAAGTGTCCAATGATTTTATAAAAGCGCTCCCGATCAAACACAGACATTAAATGTTCTTCTTGGTGTAAGATTTGATTTTCCAAATTCACGACCGTTGCAGAAACAAGCTCTTGCCCTAGGTTCTCCTTCATGTACATAACGAGCGCTAGGCTAAAATCATAATTGTAACGATAGGTTAGCGCAGGTCTCCCGCCGCTGGATGGAGCGGTCTCATCCTCAAATATCTCGCCAAGTTCACGCAGTTCCTTCACAAGGGAGTTTATCGTAACGACACTCAGCTTGGTCAGCGAGGCAAGTTGTGGTTTGGTGGCCGTTTCGACACGTTTCATCATCTGGCGAACTATATTTAAATTGATTTCTTTCATTAAATTAGCGTCTGCTTTTTTCATGCTCCATCCCCCTTTACAAATATCATGTCCAAAACACTTACTTCCGCCACTTCATAAATCGGTAGTCCAGCAGGTTCACCAACAGGAACAGGACGAAGCCGACCAGACTGAACAGCAGGATCCCGGCGTACATTTGCGGATAATCCAGCCTCAGCCAGGCATCCATAATGAAAAAGCCCATGCCATGCTCGGTGCCGTAGATCTCCGTAAAGAACAGGACCGAAATGGCCGTGCCCAGCGAGATGCGGATGGTGCTGAGGATCACGGACAACGCGCCGGGCAGGGTCACATGCCAAAATTTCTGACCGGCCCCTGCCCCAATGCTTGTCAACACATCATAAGTGCTTGCCGGAATGGCTTTTACCCCGTCCCGTACGGAAATGATAATTTGGAAAAGCAGAATCAGCATGATCATGAGGATCTTGGAGGTCTCGCCGAGGCCGAAGAACAGCATCGCCACTGGGAGCAAGGCAATCTTGGGCACCGGATAAGTCAAATACACCACCGGGTCCAACAGCTTGTTCCAGAGCGCCGAACGCCCCATCAGAAGCCCGATCATCAGGCCGACAACCAGCGCCAGCAGGACTCCGGCAAAAATCCGCATCAGGCTATAGCCGACATTCAGCACAATGTCCCTTCCGCCGAGTTGTCCCATCGCCTGATAGACCCCGAGCGGGCTGGGCAGTATCGGATGATGCACCAGCATATACGCCGCGTACCAGACCGCATTCATCCCCAAGAACACCAGCAATAATCTCAAAATATAGTTGCGCCGCCGTTTATTCACCATTTCTCCTGCATTACCTTTCTGATTTTCTTGATCTGGGCAAAAAAGGCGTCACTGGCCCGTTTCTCCGCATACTCCAGCCCAAATACCGCCTCATTGTCAATCATCGCCGGCGCCTCGCTCTTGTTTGACGGGAGCACAATGATCTTCTGCCCCAGCAGAATGGCCTCATCCACATCATGCGTCACGAACAGCGCTGTGGCCGGGTTCGCCCGCCAATGCTCCAGAAACAACAGCTGCAGCGCTTCCCGCGTAATGGCATCCAGCGCAGAGAACGGCTCGTCCAGCAATAAAATAGACGGCGCAATCGCAAACGCCCGCGCAATCGCAACCCGCTGCTGCTGCCCCCCGCTCAGGGACAGCGGATAACGCTCCGCCAGCTCCGGGATGCCCATCGCAGTCAGCCAGCGGTCAATGTGCGCCTCCCGGGCCCGCCTGTCCTGCTCCTTAGGATTGGCAATCTTCATCGCCACCCTGATGTTAGCCTTCACCGTCTTCCAGGGCAGGAGGCCGTAATTTTGCGGCACCAGACCAATCAGAACGTCCTGTCCGCGCAGGGGCTGCCCATTGAACAGCAGTTCGCCCCGGTATTCCGGCAGGAGGCCGGACACGGCGCGCAGCAGCGTGGATTTTCCGCTCCCGGATGGCCCAAGAATGGTGTAAATCCCATGCTCCGGCAGGGTGAAATCCACTCTCCCAAGCGCCAGCTCCCCGCTCTTGTATTCAACCTCAAGCTCCTTTACGCGCAGTCCGTTATTTCTTGAACTGGACATCGGAAATCACTTCTTCGGGAGTGATGTTTTTGGTCAGCAGTCCCTGTTCGCGGGCCCAGGCAAAAGCCGCCTCGACCTCTTTGACATCGACCTGGTTGGCCGGGATGTAAGCCGGCACCTCAATTTGGTCCTTCAAGGTTTCCGGGTAGCCGACCTCCTTGATCACCAGGTCGATGTAATCCTTCTGGTCATGGGATTGCATGTACGCTACCGCATCGTCATAGGCCGCGTACATAGCGCGGATCGCTTCCGGCTTGGCTTCTATCGCACTTTGCGGAAAAGCCAGCACAAACGGGTTCACCTGGGCCTGATTCGTGGAGCTAAGCACGCGTAAGCCTGATGCTTTCCCCATTGTGACGAACGGCTCCGGCAAAATCGCGGCGTCCGCTTTGTTATTTTTCAGCAGCTCCAGCCGGGTTGGAATTTGCGGCACTTCCGTTACATGGACATCCTTTTCCGTCAGACCGGCCTGCTTCAGCATCATGGCAACGGTGTACTGCGTGGAGGTGTTTTTGGACAGGATCACGGTTTTGCCCTTCAGATCCTTCACGTCCTGAATCTCGTTATTGCCGGTCAGCAGATCAAATTCCCCGAAGGTCGTGCTGGTGATTTTTACATCTAGCCCCGCTTCATTGTAGATCGAAATGGCAACCAGATCGGCGCTCAGCCCGTCAACCTTACCTGCTTGAAAAGCTACATCTCGGTCTTTGGCGCTTTTGAACGTCTGAATGTTCAGATTCACCCCGCGCTTCTGATCAAAGCCCTGCTCATGGGCAATAATGAACGGAATGGCGTCAATCGAAGGCAAAAGGCCCAGCGACAGCTCCGGCAGCTCCGCCGCCGTGTTGCCCGCGCCGCCTGTGTTGGCATTCTTCGTCTTGCTGCCGCACGCCACGCCCACTATGCTGACGACAATCACAAGCGCCAACAGCATCATCAATTTTCTTGTTGCTCCAAACTTCATAGTTGTCTCTCTCCCCTATGTGTTCTATATAGAATTGGTATGGCAATGTGCCTACTTTACTTAAGACGTCTTCCACCACTTTGCGCTTTTATTCACAAGATATATTGAAAATAGGCCATACGCCCGTCCGATCGTCTCAAGTAATGTCATTTTACACCTATTGCCGCATTTTGTATATTTACAAATTTAAATAGTTTGCTGTAGTTTAAACCCGCACCGCATAAAAAAAGCTCGTAACCGCCTAGGCAGCTACGAACCATCGGACATGAACCGAAGCATCGGTGAATACGAAGCCAATGTCCTTGCAGATCATCAACTGCTTGATTTGGACGAAGTGATTGACCTCGCTCGTGAAGGGTATACTCTCGAGCAGATGGCACAGATGCTGGATGTAAATGTGGAACTACAGCGAGATGAGTTTTAGAAACTCAAGACACTCCTAAAGACATCAATACCGAAAGGAACCCTATAATTGTATTGATATGTACCTAGCTATATTAAGTTATTTACCGATTTCAATCTGTGAAAGTTGAGTTAGTTTTAACCATTCTGTACTAAATGTAATTCGCTAGTTACTAGCCCTTTATTCACTACACTACATTCAATTATTGGAACATTAAACTTAAAATTATCATGAGTAGCCAATAAAACAATAGCATTTGCCGAAATCTCTTCAATTATCCTTAATACGTCTTCAATATTTTTTGGATCAATAGCTGAAGTAATTTCATCAAATAAATATACATCGGGATTGCTTACAATTGCTCTCGCAAAACATACCCGTTGTATTTGTCCTCCAGAGAAATTTAAACCCTCGTCATTAATCACAGTATCGTATTGATTCGGCAAACTTATGATTAATTCATGTAAATTTAGGCGTTTGCATATATTTTCTATATCTTCAAACGGTACATCTCTGTATAAGGATATGTTTTCTCGTATTGAAATTGAAAACATGTAGTGTTCTTGTGTGACATAACTTACTTTATCCCTCAGGTTTTCTTCACTATAATTTTTAAAATCTATACCATTTATTATTATTTCCCCTGCATAATCGTCAATTAATTTTGATAGTATATTTAATAAAGATGTCTTTCCCGAACCGCTTGCACCTTTTATAAGATAAATATTATTTTTATAGAAATTAATATTTAAATCTTTGAAAACATCTATACTACTTTGTGTAGTGTAACTTAGATTTTTAATTTCAATTTTCTCAATCTTGTCATATGTTTCTTTATCATTGACAAACTCATTTTTCCCGTTATTATTAGACTCTACGATTTCACCAACCCGACGTAATGAAACAGATACCTGTTGTATTTTAGAGTTAAGACTCGACAATAACATTAGGACACCTTTGAATCTGTCCGAATATTCATTGAATGCTGTCATCATTCCCAAACTAAGCCTTCCGCTAAATATCAAAAATATTGCTAAAATGATATTCAAATTGTTTATCAAAAACGTTACAGTACCAATGATAACTTGCGTTGCTAATTGAACATTGAACTTCTCTAAATTTTTATCATTAATACCCATAACCTTCTTTCTAAACATCTCATTCCACTTGTATTCGACCTTAAAAATTTTAATTGATTTCAATCCCGATAAAGACTCATATAAAAAAGACATAAACGAATCATGCATTTTTGTATATTCAATCTCTTTTAATTTGATCCTTCTCCCAGAGTAAATATATATCATGAATGTAATAGGAAATGTCACTATGGTTACAAGTGTTAGTATTGGACTTATATATACCATAAATATTAAGGAGATCACCATACTAAGAGTCTGCACTACTAAATTCATATTATCAAAAAGAATTGATGAAAAAATAGTTGAATCACTTTCAATGTTATTGACCAACCTGCCCTTATCAATTTTATAAACCTTAGAATAGGGCATTTCTAGGATTGAATTAAACAATTCTTCCTTGATATTGAGTTCGACTGAATAACTAAGCTTAATAATCATTTTTTGATTTTTGTAGTCTAAAATAGTTGAAACTACATAACATAAGAACATATAAAGTAAATTCATTTTTATTGCATAAAATGATTTGCTTACAATTCCATTAATTATGTTTCCGAAGAATAGAGGGAAAGCTAATGATAAGACATTCGAAATTATCATGATTGATAATATTAAAAATATTGAGCTTTTAGGTATATTCAACTTTTTTATAGTATTAAAAAATAGCACAAAATCTTTTTTATAATCTTTCATTGTGCTACTTCCCTCCATCTTACACAGTATCCAACAATTACTTGGCAGACTTCATAATTTTATTTCCTTTACAGCATGATCAAGCACCGCTTGCGCATCGGACTTTACGGTCGCTATTGCTTCATCCAGGGATTTTTGCCCCTTTTCCACAAGTTTAAGTTCTCGACTTAATATCTCGGCAAAATCGTTAAAAAATGGATCAGGCAGCTTGTACCAATCGTCACTACGTCTTAATGATTTAGATTTCAATCGGTAGAAAGGCTCTAAACTGTATCCTTCATATTCAGTCATAAATCCGGAGCGACTTAATAACAGTTGCTGACCTAGCAACAATTCATTCGATTGAGAGCTAACCTGGGCATAATCTTCACCGCACACATACTGGATAAATTTCCAGGCCGCATCTTGATTAGCCGATGCTTTATTAATGGCGAATATATCCCCTGGAGTTACGGTATAGGTTGATGTCGGGTCAAGGGGATCGACAGGTGCAGCCTCAATCCCGAGTTCAAAGGGGATATCATCTTTCAATTCTTGCTTGTAATGATCAATAAATGCCAGCGACGTTACGGAGCCCATGTGCATTGCGGAACGCCCCATGAGAAACCGTTGGCTATCATAAAACTCCTTACTGGTTCCAGTGGTGAATAATTCATCCATGGAATTAAAGATAGCTCCCGATTGGTCGGCCTCGATAGCGGTCTGAATCAACTTCTTCCACGCCTCTGTCTCAATGGTCATCTGCATCGTGTCGGTATTAACGATCGACAACCCTTCAGCCCGGCTCATCTTGTCAATTAATGTCACCAGATCCATAGGGGCTTCATACACATCCCCACCGGTAAATCCATAAATTCGTGTCTGTTTATTCCCTTCCGTAGGAAAACGACGGGCCAGATCAATGATGTCGTACCAACTCATGCCATCAGACGGGAACTCCACACCATATTTCTTGAACAGATCTTTATTGTAAAATATAGCACTGCTCTTGAACGTTGGGGCAAGTCCATACAATCTCCCTTCGCCTATTCCCCTCAGTTGATCCACGAGACCGGGAACGATCCCGTCCAGTTTATAGTTGTCTCTAGTACACAGTGAATCAAGATCGGTAAGCGTCCCATCATTAATATGATTCTGAAACTCGTGAGCATCCAAAATAAAAATATCCGGCTGTTCTTCGCGAACAAACTGTGCATACACCTCTTCCTTCGTCTTGTCCCCCATATTCTTGTAAATATCCGCATCACTGATTACTTCGAATTGGATATGATTATTAAGCGCGGTGAACATCTCTCCATATTGCCGACGGAATAATTCCGCATTCTTATAGACGACCTTAAGCGTAGTCGGCTCCTGATTCTTTTTGGGTTCCATCGTACCCTTAGACACAGTTGTACAACCTACTACCACCAGACAACTAATAACAAGCATCGTAACTACTTGGAACCATGTCTTATTCATCATCGACTCCTGTCTCTGCTCAACATGCAGCATCGTCATTTAAAAGGTACTGTCTTGAAATCATCCCAATCAACGGCCATCTTTTCCTTTACCATGCTTTCGTCCGGCTCTTTCTCTCCATTTTTTTCATTAAGTTTCCTGGCAAGGTTTGCTTCATCAAGGGCAACTTGCGCATCTCGCTGAATCGTCTGTAGCGCTTCATCAAGGGATTTTTGAGATTTCTCTACTTGCGTCAACTCACGATACGTAATCTCCTCATATTTTTCATAGAACTCTTCTGAAATAATCTTCTTAGGATCATCAACGTAACCCTCCTGTTGCAGGGAGTTTAAGTGATAAAATCCATCTAAGTTAATGCCATAAAAGTCACTTGTTTGCCCCATACGAGATGGTATTCCATTATCTGGTCTTCTCGCCAATTTACCTGCTGCCTTATCACCCTGCATAAACTTCAACAACTCCCATGCAGCATCTACATTGGAGGAATTGGCACGAATCGCATATATATAGTCATTATTCATATTCAGGTCTCTTGTTATTTCTCGGTTAGACGGATCCACTGGACCAACCACCATTCCTACTCTAAAGGGTTTAACCCCTGATTTCCCACTTTTTATATAGTCAAGTACACTATATGCCCAGCTAGGTTCATCAGCGATCAACATCGCTTGCCGCCCCTTAGCAAAAGGTTGCTGTTCATTGAAGTCTTCATCTGTGTTAAATCCTCCCTTGTGCAGGGCATTCGTTGATAATGCCGCTTGGGCTTGTTCGTACGCTTTCTTCCAACCTACTGTATCCATTGTAGATTGCATTTTATCAAGGTTAACTGCCTTTAATCCCATAGAAAAGCCGATCCTCAAACCTAAATCTCGTAGAGGGCTTTTTTTATCTAACCCGAAACTCGTGAAGCCGCCGTATATCCTGGATTGCTCATCTCCATCGGTAGGAAATCGCCCCGCTAAATCGATAAGTTCTTTCCAAGTCATCCCATCGTGTGGCGGCTCAATTCCATATTGATCGAACAGGTCCATATTGTAAAAGATGACTTGTCGCTGAAATGTAGGTGCAAAACCATACAATTTTCCACCGCCTTGCTCCCTGAGAATGCTGGTGACTGAAGGATAAATCGTGTCGATATTATAGTGATCCCGCGCCACTAGGGGTTCAAGATTTAACAAAAAGCCTACTGCTGATAACTTGTTATATTCATCAATACTTAGCTGAAGAACATCCAGTTGTTCTTGTTCGATAGACTGTTGTAGAGTTTGCACATAATTCGAAGCAGTCTTCTCAAGTTTCATACTTTTGGGTCTAACAAGCTCAATTTTAATCGAACCGTTCTGGGCATGGAACATGTCACCGTATGTATCATTAAAGTATCTTTTTTCATTGTCGCGATTCATCACCTTCAACTTTGAAGCGTCAGGCGCCGGCAAGTTCGTACAACCTGCCAATCCAACCATAAGTGAACCTATAAGCAGCAAAGATGTAAAATTGAACTTGCGCAAGCTGAGTCCTCCTTTTTGAAAAAAACTGATTCAACTTTCCCATAGAGCTCTGAAGCATGATAACATGCGAATGTGCGAAGATTGAATGGCTTCACAATGAAAGCTAATTTATCACAGCTTCCACTTTACGGGAAAGTCGAATCAAAACTAACTAATATACCATGTGACTCTTAGTTCTTAATTTAAAACATGTGTGTATCAGCACCGATAGAGTAATTTGAACTCTTGTTGTCACTATTACTAGATGATCCAGCACAACTACATTGGCAACCGCAATATCCCAAGCAACCCCAAGAAGATTTAGAATCCTCCTTACCACTACTGCAGGTACAACCTGCTCTTGGTTGGATATCATTCGCAGATTTACCAAAAGGATTGATGATCTTCATTTATCATTCTCCTCTACATAATTGTGGAAATCAAGTCGATTTTACGTGGCAGCTTCGCACATTCGCATGTTACTATACTCACCATTAATCCACGTAAATTCGTTTATATTAAAGGAAGATCACTTCCTCTAATAACTAGTTAACTGTCTTATCCGTAATATATTTCATTTAGATACACTAATGACTCTGGATCCTTTTCTAATATCTCATGGTATAATACCAATCTCTGCTCTAATTTGACTCTGTGTTCCAAACATTGTTTGTGCCTGTATGACATATTAATACCATCACGATCATAACATTGCTTATAGCATAGATTACACATATTAACAGCCCAACAGTCATTACAATAATTCATTGCTTCTTCCATAAAGTCAGTAATATAGTGTTTATTAATTTTTTCATAATCTAAGCCTTCATGTATTGTCCCAATAAAAGGTGATGGACCCATACGTTCACATATTGCAAGTTCACCACTTACTGTAATATATAATCTCCCCACTCCCGGTGCACAGCATCCATTCATAGAGAATTGTTGAACAGGTTCGTTTAAGATCATTCTATTGTGTACACTAGCTAGAGCTTTATCATATGAATCTTTTGATATCAGTTTTTCTTTGTCTATATCACTGATTCCAGAGTTTAATTTATCTACACACCATCTTATTAGAGGGTCTATTCTCTGCCTCATCATCTCACTTAATTGTCTATCTCCCGCTGTACCAACTCCTAAGTAACTAGTCTTTTCGGGAGGATTAGTTTTATAGGGTGTTGATATGCTTGACTCAGTTGGTATATGCTCCGAATTCCTAAAGAAATATTGTATTTCTTCCAACGTCTCTACACTTGTATCCGCTAAAACTATGTTATATCTAATATTGTCTGCAGCTTTTGCACCCTCAGCTTCCACTAACCTCTTCAAACCTCGCATGACCATTTGAAATGATCCGTTCCCATCACAAAAGACCCTATTTTTATTATGTATCCATTCCGGCCCATCTAAGCTAACTGTTGTATTATGATGCTCCAAAGACGCCCAATAATTAGCTATTTCCTCAGTAATCAGTGTTGCATTCGTCGTCATATTGTAAGATACTTTTTTATTGTGAAGCTTTATTTTGGAATACTCTATTGTATCCTTTATGATATCGAATCGAAGCAAAGGTTCCCCACCGCAGAAAGTGATATAAACATCTTCTTTGGTTGATCTTGACAATATATCCACTGCCTGCTTCGCAGTATCTAAATCAATATCTTTAGTTCCAAATGTGCGGAATCCACTTTCCCCTTCATGATAAACGCAATATTTACACCTTAAATTACAACGTTCTGTTACCTCTAATGAAATTAGTTTAATTTGATTGCTGGATGCATCAGCATGACTTAACATCTTCTTAACCGCTGGCATCTGTAGTATGTTCTCACTCTTTACTGCTTCTTCTATCTCTTTTAAACCATTCAACAAATTTTCCGAAGATATCTCTAATTCTAGCAATCGTTCAAATTCATCCGTATTCCATAAACATTCTAAAATACGATAGGTGTTTTCATTGACCATAAGCACTTTTCCAGTACCAGAATCAAAGAAATAATTATTTTCCGAAGTTTTAAAGGGCTTCCCAAGTCGGGAAAATCTTAATTCCTTCTTCAAATTGACAAATAGATCTTTAAACTCAAGAATTTCATTATAATTCTCCACTGATTCTACTGAATTATTCATGCGATCCCCCTCCAAACTAAATTCCTTATGAATAGGTAATTTCATTTAGATAAGCCAATGACTCAGGATCTTTTTCTAATATTTCATGGTATAATATCAGTAATTTCTCAGTATGAATCCTATTTAATACGCACGTTCTGTGCCTATAAGACATATTAATGCCATCATGATCATAGCACTGAATGTAGCATAAACCACATATATTAACAGCCCAACAATCATTACAATATTTCGTTGCTTCATTCATAAAGTCATCAATATAATGTTTATTAATTTTCTCATAGTCTATACCTTCATATACTGTCCCGATAAACGGTGATGGACCCATTCTTTCGCATACTGCAAGATCGCCATTTACCGTAATGTATAATCTTCGTCCACCAGGTATACAACATCCGTTCATGGCGAATACTTGAGTAGGTTCGCTTCTAAGCATTCTATTGTGTATTCTAGCTAGACCTCTATCATAATAATCTTTTGATATTAGTGATCTATTATCTATATCACTCGCACCAGAGTTTAATTTGTCTACACTCCATTTTGTTAATGGGTCGGATCCCTTCATTGCCAACTCACATAATTGTCTATCTTCCTCTGTACCAACTCCTAAGTAACTAAACTCTTTAGGAGGAGTATTAACATAGGATATTGATATACTTGAACCAACTGGTATATACTCTGAATTCCTAAAAAAATGTTGTATTTCTTCCAACGTTTCTACTCTTGCATCAGTTAAAACGATGTTATACCCAATATTGGCCGAAGCTTTTGCGCCCTCAGCTTTCACTAGCCTCTTTAAACCCCGGATGACTGTTTCAAAAGATCCTGTCCCATTACAGAAGACTCTATTTTTATTATGCATCCATTCCGGTCCATCTAAGCTAATCAATGTAGAGTGATGTTCCAACGATGCCCAATAATTAGCTATTTCCTCAGTGATTAGCGTTGCATTCGTTGTCATATTATATAACACTTTTTTATTTTGAAGCTTTACTTTGCTATACTCTATTGTATCCCTCATAATATCAAATTGTAGTAGAGGTTCCCCACCATAAAAAGTAATAATGACTTCTTCTTTCGTTGATTTTGATAACATATCCACTGCTTTCTTACAAGTTTCTAAATCAATATTTCTACTTCCAAATGAACGGAATCCAGCTTCCCCTTCATGATAAATGCAATATTTACACCTTAAATTACAATGTTCTGTCATCTCAAAAGTAATATGTTGGATTTGAGTATTGGGTGCTTCCTTATCATAGAATACTTCACCATCAAAGCTATACATCTTCTCAACTGGTGGCATCTGCAATATATTCTCACTCTTTACGGCTTCCTCTACTTCTTTTAAGCTATTTAACAATTCCTCAGAAGGCATCTCCAACTCAAACAAACGTTCAAATTCATCAGTATTCCATAAGCATTCCAATACACGATAGGTGTTTTCATTGACCATAAGTACTTTTCCAGTGCCGGAATCAAGAAAGTAATTGCAATTTGAAGTTCTGAAAGGTTTACCTAGTCTAGAAAATCTCAACCCTTTCTTCAAATTAACAAATAGCTCCTTGAACTTATGAATTTCATTGTGATTTTCTGCTACTCTAACTGAGTTGCTCATCAAACTTCCTCCTCGTATCATACTTTCAAGCAATCCTCTCCCACGGTTGTTATAGATTGCCTAGCATGTTCATGACGAAAATAGCGTTTGATCATGCAGCATGGCGTTCAACTAAGTGATTTACTTCACATTATTTGCCATATATTTCCTCCTCTCGCCTCTATGATAGTGCTTTCATAGAGAAAATGCAAGCAATTTCATTAAAAGGAAAAAATTTAATCAAAAGGACTATTATGGACCATAAATCATAACAACTATCTCTACTGATATATAAAACCCGCGAAAAGTCTTGTAAAACCAAGATTTTCGCGGGTTTTATGATAAAAACAGAGTATGCGGCTCCCCGAAGATCACAGAAAGAGCTTCCTCGCTATCCGACTTTATGTAAGCATGATATTTTAGCGGAGAACCAATCTTAATGGGTTTTACATCTCATAAAAATCAAGGGTATCTTGAGGACACTAGTTAACAAATATTTCAGATATGGAAATAACTTTGTTCCCTCGGATTATTACTTCAAAGGGAGTTCGCATTGGAACATCTTCGCCCCTATATAAAAAGGTCTTAAACTTTTGCCTGTCTGTGGTAATATACTTTTTATCATCTTCTTCCTTTACGAAGAGATTCGAGGTGTCATAAAAGGTAAATTTAGTGTTATCGGCAAGCAAATAGCTCTTAACATCCTCATTCTCGTTATAAATTTCATACCCATTAGGCATATCTGCTTCTGTTAATCCTAATTCTTGCATTCTTTCTTTATCTTCAAAAGTTATGAATTCAAAATCATCAATTTTAAGCGTATTTCCCTCCAAAAAGAGATATCCAGTATAAATTTGCTGCTCTGGCTGTGAAGCATTAGGTTTGTCTGTACTACAGGATATCAAGACCATGATAAAAACTAAAATATTTACGAACACTGCTCCTTTTTTCATTCTCCAACTCCCCCGCGAGCTGACATGTAATTACTTTAATATAGAACTGGACGGTTTATAAAAAGAGGCATCATCTATTGTTCTGTAAACAGTATCTTTTGTTTGACGAGCACCATGCTCTGTATATTTAATTGTAATACCATCTCCATACGTCACTAAAGCAACGTGGCTTTTATTATTCCAATACATGATACTGCCAGCATTTACTGTACTTTCTTTTGATTCTTTATAAAAATATCCTTTATCTGTCATGTAGATAACAACACCCGTTTTCTTGTTGTACCCTGTTCTAAACCAGTGATCTCCCGGCCAGCCTCCCCAGGTGGCAGCTTGATACCATTTCCCTTGTTTGTCTTGGAGAATTCCACCATTATTAATAGCTTTAGATACAAAATTTGCACAATCCGTACCCGGAACATCTTTAGAAGGATATTCTGGAGCTGCATCATAATTGTCACGTGCCCAATCTCTGGCGGCAATCCGGTCATATGTGAATGATGCTAACAAAGAGTTAGTAGCACTATGCGACAAATCTACACTTTCTCGCATATTGTACCCATCCCGGAATTCCGTTGTCGGATTCTCTACATCCGCCAGCTTATTATTTTCAGTTAAAATAATTCCATCATCAGTATCTGTCCTGTAATAAATTTGATAGGCTGAAGTTGAATCATCAGCGATTAAATGAGTACTATTGTCAAAACGGATAGTATAAGTAAACGTTGAACGGTTGGGAATATTGTAATATAAGGATTCAATTTCATTCACATACGCATCAATCTCTCCCTGTAACATTTCCTTTTCGGCTTTATCCGAACTTTCCTTCAAAGCTTTTTCCATGCCTTGAACAAACGGACTATCCGATGGATGTCTTGTTAAGGCCATATCAACATATATGTTGATATCAAAATATTTATATTCATTGTCGCTTCGCAACTCAAAATCATAATCAAAATTATCCACCTTATAAAATTTTTGGTAATCGGTTAATATTTGTTCTTTAATTTCATTATATGCCATTTCAACAAACTTGGTTTCAAATATGTTTGACTGATCAGAAGTGTTCAACTTACTCGCAATTACACTTGTACTCATACCAAGTACCATAACAACTGCAATAACCATAGGTAATAATTTTTTCAACATGGATTGCACCCTTCCTTCAATTGTATTTTGAATATGAGTTAGTATGAATCACCAGATGTGAATTGTGAAAAAAATAACTTGGACACTCATACAAAAGCTAATAAAACCAAGTTTAATATTTGATTGATGTCATATAACTCCTCCTTTTCCTGTTGAAGTGACTATATATTATAAGACACCACTGCCCACTGATTCCTTACGGAAATATGTGTTTATTCACAAAAAAGCCTTATATGGGATACATTGCCACCCGCCCTGGTGAAGTCCGACATAAGGACCTGACCCACGGTCTTTTAGGCAAAATGACCCCAGGTGACTTGCAAATTTTCCAATCCTGGAAAGAAGTCGCTCGAATCTCCAGAGATATCAGCCGGATTCCCCTTAAAAACTGCGAAAGCTGTTCCTACATCAAGGCATCATCAGGCTAACTACTCCCGCATTGTAGCTTGAGTAAGAAATGTGACAAAGAATTAGTCAGCTACCATATTTGGATAATAAAAATCATAGTAAGAACAGCGCCGTATTGCAGTTCCCTACAATGGTTTCGGTGTTGTACTTATAAATGCTATAAACTGCTCTGCGCCTGCAAAATGACACAGGCCGAGATCTCCCGGCTCCTGATGGTGATCATGATTTTTATCAGTATGTATTGAAAACATTCGGGCTTACTACGAACACCGTGCTGCAGCATCTTGCCAACATCCGGTAGGCACGTACATAGTTGTCCCTATCTTGCTATCCCCGAATATGCAAAAAGCTCCTGAATCTCCACAGGGAGAAATTCAAGAGCTCGTTCATTGTAAAGTTGATGCGGTTGAGAGGACTCGAACCTCCACGGTGGTTAGCCCACACGGACATGAATCGCGTATGCGACCCGGAACCAAGCGGAATATAAATCCACTGGCAATGTACTGCAACGGTTGGCGGTTCTCCCGAAATCCAAGCTACACCATCATTTTAAGTGAACGCGAAGCAGTGGGACACCGTCTGTCACCCCAGCGCCTTCCATCGTCTCCACGGACTTCACCATTTCCTGGTCGTCCGGGACCAACACCGGTGTGATCACCGGAAAGCCCGCCTGCTCGATTTCGGAAATATCAAATTCCAGCAGCATCTGTCCTTTCTTGATTTTGTCACCGGTCTGAACGTGAAGGGTGAACCCTCTTCCCTTCAACGATACCGTATTGATGCCAACGTGAATCAGCAGTTGAATACCGCTGGCATGCTCAAGCAGCAACGCGTGATGACTACTGCCGAACGCATGCGCTAGTGTCCCGTCAAACGGCGCGTAGACTTTACCTTCCCGGGGCTTAATGGCTATTCCTTTGCCCATGAAGCCGCCGGCGAATGCCGGATCGGGTACTTCCGAAAGCTCAACGACACTGCCTGCAATTGGAATTCCAACTTCGATAGTCTCCAGCTTTTCCTTATTCTTAAACCATCTCATCTCTTTCCTCATCCTCCAGCTCCTAAATAACATTCAGTTGGCTGCCCTCTACTTCAATGTCCCATATGTTGGCACGGTATAGAACATCGCCCCTTTGGCAAAAAAGGATAATCCCCGGCTCCCCTCACGGGGAACTATCGGGAATCTGGTACAATCGACCGTCCTCCACGTGTTGTCTGAGAAGCATAGAAATCAAAACCACGATCCAGCAAGTGAAAGTACGAAGATCGATGGAGCGGTACAGCATTGGCACAACCGGTAAAATTGCTTAAGATTACAGTTAAGCCGCTGCTTCGTTCGAAGTCTCCCCTTCGGCTGACGCATTTTTCCGTTTGCCCCAAAACAGGGTGATGAGAAACGTAACCAGAAAGCTGATGCCCATACCGATGCAGAAACCAACGATGGACTGTGGACGGATCGCGATAATACCGGGTAGTGCCGCCGGTCCCATCGAAATGGACAGCACATGCGCATAAGCAATATAGGCGGAAGCCAGACCGGAACCGATCATCGCAGCAATGAACGGGTAGCGAAGCTTCAGGTTGATCCCGAACATTGCAGGCTCGGTAATACCGAGCATTGCGGATATGCCGGAAGCTGAAGCGATACTCTTCGTCTTGCTGTTGCGTGTGATGAGAAAGACGGCCAGAGTAGCCGCGCCCTGAGCGATATTCGCCATCGAAGCAATCGGAAGCAAGAAGGATCCGCCCGTTTTAGCAACGTCCGACAACAGTTGGGTATCCACAGCGAGGAAGCTGTGATGCATCCCCGTTATAGCGATCGAAGAATAGAAAAAACCGAAAATACCTCCTCCAATGAAACCCGTCGTATCATAGAGCCAGAAGAGGCCATCTGTCAGTCCGTTGCCCGCAGCGCGAAGGACCGGTCCAACAACAACAAAGGTCAAGAGGCCTGTAATGAGAACAGACAGTAAGGGAGTCAACAGATTATCAAGATAAGATGGAATTACCTTGCGCAAATTTTTCTCGATGACCGATAAAATGTAGGATACCGCCAGTACTGGCAAAACCGTTCCCTGATAGCCAACCTTTTCGATTGAGAAACCGAACAGTTGCCAGGTGGGTACTGTCCCCTCTACAAGTGCCTGGCCGTAGCTGTAACCATTAAGCAGATCGGGATGGACCATAATCATGGCCAGCGCTGCACCCAAATAAGGATTTCCACCAAACTTGCGAGTGGCCGAGAAACCGATCAGGATGGGGAGGAACACAAAAGGAGCGTTGGCGAATAAATTAATAATGCTTGCCCAATCGGCAATACCAGGGTACATCTCGACCAGAGACCTGGGACCAAACAGATTGCTGGCAGTCAGGACATTGTTGATCCCCATTAATAGACCCCCGGCAACAATCGCCGGAATGATCGGAACAAAAATGTCGGAAAGTGCTTTCACAAACCGTTGAAGCGGATTCATTTTAGCTGCTCCTGCCGTCTTTACATCGCCGGTGGACATTTCTCCGAGACCCGTAATTTTGGCGAACTCGCCATACACGCTATTTACAATCCCGGGTCCAAGGATAATTTGATATTGTCCTCCTGTGGAAAAGGTCCCCTTAACAGCATCCATTTGATCAAGCGCTTTTTGATCAAGCAGAGATTCATCTTCAAGAACGAGTCGCAATCGCGTCGCACAATGCGCAGCTGCCTTTATGTTTTCCTTGCCTCCCAGGGCATCCAAGATGTCAGCAGCAACTTGCTTGTAATCCATATTTCTCTCCTCCAAATTTTCTGGAACCGGTTCCAATTCAATTAAAAAAAAATGCTGGTGCCGGGAACCACTTTCTTTTTGTTCAAAAAAAACTGCCCTTCTATTACTTTCTCGCAAGAGGGTTATAGCCCCACTTCCCCACTTCTCTCCCCCTTCAATAAGCCCCCTTTTGACCTCCCGTAACGGATTAGATGGACATACAACCCTTACCATAGGATAAAAAATTGCTCAATTCAAAATACTTGTGTTGTATTAAATTTTGTAAGGGGCTGTTCTTGTAATCATAATAAAACACTATCCATGTCATCCTCAATGGTAAGTTAATGCGATAGCAGGGTAAAAAATTGCCCTTTATCAGGTATACCGCTGGCATGCTCCGCAGCTTAAGTACCCGCTCCATTCCGGCAAGACGGGGAGCTTTTTGTCTTGATAGAATCGAGTCAGCCTGTTGCTATTTTCAAGAGCCTATTTTAATTATCCATTCCGGACCAACCGCCGAATTTGATGCAAATCGCCCTCCTTGCGGAATTCCCCTGGAGCCATCCCTGTATACTTTCGGAACACTTTGCCGAAATAATTCGCATTCGAGAACCCGGACTGCTCCGCCACCTGCTCCAATGTCAGGCTCACGGGCTCCAGCAGAAGAGCAGCCGCTCTCTCCAACCTCATACGAGTTAAATAGCGACCGGGGGAGAGGCCAAGCTTGCGTTCAAACTCACGGGTGAGATGGAATTTCGAACAGCCGGATACCTCCGCCATGTCCTCCAAGCCAATGCTCCGATGCAGATTATTGTCAATAAACGTCTTACACCGTTCCACGAGTGGAGGCAATGGGGCGCTGTTGGCTAGAGTGACAAGATGGCTGGCCAGCGACATGGCCAGTGAATAAGCAGCCCGTGAGCATTGATACATATCGCGATAACTGTTCTCGACCGCTTCCCGATAAGTAGCCCACAGGAGATGCTCCAATTCGGACTCCGGTTCAATCCGGAAAATGCATCCGTTTACGTCCAGCCATTCCTGGAGGAGATGCAGCGCTAAGTGTGACAGTTCAAAGTAGAGCACTTCCCATCTGGGGGAATCCGGCGGAAGACGGTAGAGATGATCGCCCGGAACATCAGCCAGAAAAGCATCTCCCTGCTCAAGAGAATACTTCCTTCCTCCCGTTTCAATCTCCCCCCGCCCCCCCAATGTATATTGAAGTACGCAATGGTCTCCGGTACGGTTCCGACCATCCCAGATATAATCATGCGAAGTAATCAGATGATATCCAGCACCTTTTAACAAAATATAGGGCATTGGCGTTATAAAGTGAAAAGATACGGAGGACTGCTTCCCTTTCTCGTTTACATCCTCATGATTCACTGCAATATTTCACCCTCCCCAGCTCATGAAGTTACTCTTGTTTCGGTTCCTATACACCTTTACGCTAATGATAAAGGCTATTTTTTATAATCAGTTATTTCACACGCTTACTAAATTATAACACTAAAAGGAGCATAATTTCACTTATGGGTATTCATTACGACGAGAAACGCCAGGTGTTTCACCTTCATACCCCCGGTTCCAGTTACTGCTTTCAGATTGTTCGCGACGGCTACCTGGGGCATTTATACTGGGGGCGACGAATCGCCGTCTATCGGGATTCTATACCTCTTGATTTTATCGATCGGGGCTTTTCTCCGAATCCCGACCCTGCCGACAGAAAGTTCTCTTTAGATAACCTTCCGCAGGAGTATCCGGGCTATGGGAACGGCGATTTCGGCATACCCGCCTATCAGGTGGGCCAATCTAACGGATCTGAAATCTGTGATTTCCGTTACCAGACTCATCGGATATACTCTGGCAAGCCAATGCTTCCAGGTCTTCCTGCCACTTACATCGAGCGGGAGAACGAAGCCGATACACTGGAGCTTGTGCTTGAAGATGCGCTGACAGGTCTGCGAGCTACCTTGATTTATACTGTCTTTAATGAATACGATGCCATCGCGCGGTCGGTTCGTTTCGACCATACCGGCTCCGATAATCTGGTCCTTCTTCGCGCGCTAAGCGCCAGCATCGATTTCAGAGATGACGAGTATGACATGTTGACCTTCTACGGGGCGCATACCAATGAACGAAATATCGCGCGGCGGCCCCTTATGCCCGGCATCCAGAGCGCGGAAAGCCGGCGAGGTGCCAGCAGTCCCCAGCAGAATCCGTTTCTGGCCCTTCTTCGTCCCGGGACTGATGAAGACAATGGCGAGGTATATGCGCTCAATCTCGTTTACAGCGGAAACTTCATTGCTCAGGCCGAAGTTCAGCAATACCGGACGACTCGGGTGTCGATCGGCATCAATCCGTTTGGCTTCTCCTGGCAGCTGTCTCCCGGCGAAAGCTTTCAAACGCCCGAGACCATCATGGTATACTCTGCACAAGGCTTGGGCGGGATGTCCCGCATCTTTAATAGGCTGTACCGCACGCGGCTCAGTCGCGGCAAATTTCGTGACGTGGAACGGCCGATCCTAATCAACAACTGGGAGGCCACCTACTTTGACTTTAACGCCGACAAGATCGAAGCGATCGCCCGCGAAGGGAAAGAACTTGGTATAGAGCTCTTCGTTCTGGACGACGGCTGGTTCGGCAAGAGGGACAATGATTTAAGTTCCCTGGGCGACTGGACCGTTGACCGCCGCAAGCTTCCGGAGGGGCTGGACAATCTGGCCCGGCGTATAACCGGAATGGGTATGCAGTTCGGTCTGTGGTTCGAACCGGAGATGGTCTCACCGGACAGCGAACTCTACCGGCGTCATCCCGACTGGTGTCTTCATGTGGCGGATCGTCCCCGTACGGTGGGGCGGAATCAGCTTGTTCTCGATCTGTCGCGGCGGGATGTATGCGACTATATTGTTGGAGCGCTATCCGATATTCTGTCTTCCGCGCCAATTACGTATGTGAAATGGGACATGAACCGCCATCTGACAGAGATCGGCTCTGCCCTGCTTCCGGCGGAGCGCCAGCGCGAGACGGGTCACCGGTATATTCTCGGTCTATACAGGGTATTGGATGAGCTCACTTCCGCCTTTCCGAATGTACTGTTCGAGAGCTGTTCCAGCGGAGGAGGGCGCTATGATCCCGGCATGCTCTATTACATGCCGCAAACGTGGGCAAGCGACAATACGGACGCGATCAGCCGGCTAAAAATCCAATACGGTAACAGTATGGTCTATCCAGCCGTATCCATGGGCGCTCATGTTTCGGGTGTGCCGAATCATCAAGTCAACCGGATTACTCCTCTTGACACCCGGGGACATGTCGCGATGTCGGGAAACTTTGGCTACGAGCTCGACCTTACCAAGATGTCGCCGCAGGAAAAGATCATGGTCAAGTCCCAAATTGCGCTGTATAAAGAAATTCGCCACCTTATCCAATTCGGAGAATTTTATCGGATTTTAAGTCCGTTCGAGGGCAACGAAGCGGCCTGGTCCTTTGTTTCTGATGACCAAAACGAAGCCGTACTTGCTTTTTTCCGAGTGCTGAGCCAGCCGGGTGAAAGGGTGCCTATTCTGAAATGCAAAGGATTGAATCCGGATTTCTTGTATTGCCATCACGAAACCGGGAAGGTATACGGAGGCGACGAGCTGATGTACGCCGGACTGACGCTTCCGAGAATTAAAGGGGATTTTATTAGCCTGTTCTGGCGGTTCAGAAAGGCTGGCGAGCAATGAGGAAACGTCGGTCAAGGTGAGAGAAGCCTGGCTGGAGAGGTTCTCCTCTGGCACAAAGGCACTGCGGTTCCGCTTAAAGAAACCCATGCTCCGAAACGGCAGGCCCAACATGAAAACACAAAAAAGCGGGTTCTGCGCAGACACGCATACCCGCCCGCAGTCGTCCGTGGAAGACCGCATACAAAGACAATTCCAAGCATAATTTCTATGTTTTATTGTTCTGTACCAAGCTCCAATATCCGCACCAATAGGGTCACCGCTTCCGCCCGGGTCGCAGTACCGTTCGGAACGAACTTATTGTCGCCGCGGCCATTCACGATGCCCAGCTTACGAACCGCCTCAATCGCGCCTTTCGCCCACTTCGGGATGTCCTTATCGTCCGCGAAGCCGGTCGTTGCGCCTGCTTCATCGGACAGTTTAAGCGCTCTAGCGATCATCGACGCCATTTCCGCGCGGGAAATACGCGCATTCGGCCGGATGCTGCCGTCCGCGTACCCGCTCACAATGCCTGCTTCAACCGCATGCGCGATCGCTTGCTTCGCCCATCCGCCGATTTTGGCCTCGTCCGTAAACGCAGTCGCTGAACCTGCTCCTTCCAGCTTAAGCGCATTGGCCAGCATGACCGTAAATTCGGCGCGGGTAATGGCGGCATTTGGCTTGAACGTTCCATCCGGATAGCCGCTGACAAGCTTCATGCCCGCCGAGCTCAGGATGGCGTTCTTCGCCCAATGTTCCGCGATGTCTGTGAACGATGGCGCGGGCGCGTTCGGTTCGCCGCTTTCGTCCTTTTTCTCGCCTACAGCCATGACCGCAAACTTGGTGAAGTGATCCACCTCGGCCGTAATTCGATCGCCGTTCACGATGCCGCCTATTTCAATCCATAGTTTCTTTGCTTCGTCATAGTAGAAGATAGCGACTCTTTGATTGTCACCTATGAGAGACGGATCGAACTTCATCGAGATGACGATCGGCTTCTTGAAGTTACCGGTTGTATTTTTGGTCAATTCAAAGACGTTGCTGACAAGCGTTTCCTTATCGAATACGTGGTTTGCCGTACTGAGCAGCTTCTCGATCTCGATGCGCAGCTCTTGAACCGCCGCCCCCGCGCCTATCGTAAGAATAACTTCGTTATCGAGGCTGACCTCGCCGGCCCGTCCGCTCGGAATAAGGATGGTGCCGTTGGTCGATTTAATAACGGATGTATCATTGCCACCACTTGTGCCGCTCCCCGGCCTCTCCGATTGCGGATCCTTCGGCGTCTCCGGTTGCGGTGCCTTAGGTGTTGCCGTTACGGCATTGGAGAACTTGCTCTCGCCCCCCGTTCCCACGGCTTTCACTGAGAACGCGTATCGGGTGCCGTTCGTCAGGCCGGTTACGGTGTATGCGGTGTCCGTGACGTTCGCCTGCACTTGCACCCAATCGGCCGGATCCACCGGAGCCGCTGACCCTGCATACTTGTAAACGACATAGCGATCCGCACCAGCCACGGCATCCCAACTCAGCGAAACTTTCCGGTCGTCCGCCAAGGCGGCAAGATGAACCGGCGCTGCCGGAACCTGCGACAAGGTCGAATTCGGCGTCGCCGTCACGGCAGTGGAGAAGTCACTCTCGCCTCTCGCATCTACGGCTTTCACCGCGAACGCATAGCTCGTTCCGTTCGTCAATCCGGTTACCGTATACGTGGCTTCCGTTACGCTGGCTTGAGCCAACTGCCAGTTGCCCGGATCGGCCGGCGCCGCCATGCCTTCATATTGGTACACGGAATAGGTGACGCTTTCCGCCGAAGCGTCCCATCTTAAGGTTACGGATCGGTCGCCGGGCGCCGCCGTCAAATTCGCAGGCGAAGCCGGAACAGATGCTTCATCCGGCGATGGGATCACTTCGTTCGACGGCGCGGACGAGGCCGATTCCCATTTGGCGTTCCTTGCGATCACCGTAAAGGTATACGCCGTACCGTTCGTCAGACCGGTGACGGTGATGGGGCTGTTCGAACCTTCCGCCGTCGCAACAGCTTCTCCGTTTGCCCACGCGGTGACCTTATAGCCTGTAATTTCGCTTCCGCCGTTATGGATCGGTGCGGCAAAGCTTACCTCGGCGGACCCGTCATGACCGACGGCATGCACATCGGCAGGTGCGTCCGGTGCGGTAGCAAGAGCCGAATACACTTTAAATTCCCAGAGTGAGTAGCCGTAGGTGGTCCCTCTTTTCGTGCCATACATCTGAACGTATCTTGCTTTCACGGGTTCGAAGGAGATTCTGTCGACTCCGCCGTCTCCGGTTGTGGTGCTGTAAACTGTAGTCCAATTCGTCGCGTCGTCGGAAACCTGGATTTGGTATGCCTTTCCATACGCGTCTTCCCAATGTAGATGGACCTCCTGGAGGGATTGGCTAGTGCCGAGATCGACATAGATCCACTGCGGATCGGAATAGTTGGATCCCCAACGGGTGCTAAGTGAGCCATCAACTGCATAATCAGGCCCCACGTTCGCGGCTCTGGACGAGCTTGCCGCTACCGGCTTGCCTTCCGCAAGATTGGGCGGTACTGCTTCATACACGTTGAATTCATGAAGCGAGTAGCCGTTTCCGGTACCCTGCTCAATCCCTTGCATACGAACATACCTGGCACTGACCGGACTGAAAGAGATGTCTTCGATTCCTCCTTCGCCCGTCGTCGTTGAGTAAACATCATTCCAGGTGACGGCATCGTTCGACACTTGAATTTTATAACTCTTCCCGAATGCTTTCTCCCAATTTAGCCTAACTTTATTAATCAAAAATTGATTTTGCAAATCAACATATATCCATTCATGATCCGAATCGCTTGAGCTCCAATACGAAGTTCTGTAAAGATCCGTGGCATTCGAGGCAAATTGGTTGTCTTTGCTGGATGAAGCGATCGCGCCTTTACTGTAAGCGAGATCGAATCCGCTGTCGTCAATGGATTCTCCCTCATTCAAAGTCATGCTTCGGCCTGTGAACGTATCCTTGCCGAGTCTAAAGCTTGTCGTGGATGTTTCTCCGTTTCGATCCAGCGCCACGTTCACGGTAATCCCCGGTGTTTCGGGATTGGCGACTGAAATACGGACAGGTGCTGCGGATTCGTCAACGATAACCATGGCGGGTTTATCGACGGTGACCGTCAAACCGTCCCTCACCGTCACCGTCCCGGGTTGATAAAACAGCAATTCCGCAATTCTCAGAGAATTATGTCGGACAGCCTGGACGGACGGTGTATTCGAAAGAATACTTATCGGGTTGTCGTTCGCGTAACTGCTGACCCCTTCAGAGGTTGTGTTCGGCAATACAATGTATTGGTAGGAAGCGTTTGTGGGTTTTACGCCATGATCGAGCCAAATCGAAAAAATCGGCTTGGTCATCGCCTCCGTCGAACTTCCCGAGATGACGTCGCTCCATTTTCCGGTTTTCGTCTCCCGTTTTACTTGAAAATCCGTCGGATTCGGGAATATATAGCCGATATGATCGTTATAGGCCCAGCGTCCGCCCGTTTGCATCGTTCCGTCTGCTAACGGATTGCCGTCTACGAGAACTTCGCCTACCGCCTGACTTTGGTTCAATGTCGTGTGGATCGGCGCGGCATTCGTCGAAGCGATTCCTGCGCCAAGCGCCACCATTTCATCATCGAAGAAGAAGTAGCCTTTCTTTCCGCTTGTACTCAACTTGTTAAAATCAAATGCGGTGGCTCCGTAACGCTCGTTTGTCACTCCGCCTACAAACGTTTTGGGATTGTTGAAATTCCCGTCTTTCGTGAGGGCGTACGGGGCCGTCGTACCGGGAACATGGGCCCAGTCCATCAACGGGTAAACGGGTCTGTATTCGTCGCCGGTTCTCTGAATGGCAGTGGCTCCTTGCGGCGTCCAGTACAACAGGTTATATCCGCTGGGATGAATCGTTCTCCATTCGCCGCCTTTAACCGTGCTGGAGGACATCTTGACCGTAATTCCGTAGTCGGTCCGCATATGGGAGGAGACAAGCGTCTGCCATTGCGTCATATTGTTGGCATTAAGTCCGTTGCTCGTGTTCGTGCCGATCCTGCGAATATTGTCAAGGAAACTGGTAAACTCCGCAGCCCGCTTCGGATTGGCCGTCTGCATCCATTGCATCGGATCTTCATAGAAGGTCAAAGCCGCACTCGAATAACCCGGCCAATCAGGTCCGTTCATCCCCATGCCCAGATCGGCAACATCGCCTTTCACGAGATACCGGGTGCCGTCCAACAAGTAGGACGATAACGAATCAATCGCCGCCTCGCTGTACGAAAACATGGTGCCCGAGGTAATGTAGGCCCAGAATGACATATCTCTGGCAAAGCTTCTTCCATAGCCCGTCGTATAATTCGTTTTGCCATGCATGAAAAAAGACATGTCCGACTGGATTCCCGTCACGGTTGTCGTCACATTGGACAGTACGTTAAACGCGTTCACGGCGTTCCGAACGATCTGGGGATCCTCCAGCAATAAGCCCCGGTACATATAATTTTGATTGTACCAGGACGAATTGGCTCCATCGACCGTGTGCGGGCTGCTGTCTAACGTGCCGATAATATTGGAGACTTGAGTTGCAGTTAAATAGCCTTCGCATAGAAGCGCAATTTTTTCCAGCCTTAGCTGTTTGCCGATTCCGGTCTCCCACCAGTTGGTTGAAGTCGGCTTTACCATGAACCAATAATCCAGCGCCTTTTGAATACCGGCTAACAGCGTTTCACTATGATAATTTGGATCATTCGGGTCGGCAAACGCCTGCGCCATCGACTGCATCCGGTCTAATGCAAGGTAGGGCGACCAACCTCTCCCATTAGCGGCGGAAGTTGTACTCGTGTAATCGACATCCCCCCAGCTTCCATCCGATTTTTGATGGGATAAATAAGTGCCTGCCTGTGATTTGAAGGTCCACTCGACCCGACCGTTCGTTCCGTCATTTATGATATCTTTGGAGATGTAAAAATCAACCATACGCTTTTTCATCATTTTCATATCAGCGATCTCTTGAGAAGCATTCGTCTCCTCGGGAGTGCTCGCCGATACGGGCGAGTATAAAAATAGGGAAGACATCATTGAACAAACAATAACAAGACAAATCCACCTTTTTACAAACCTTTGCCTTGGGTTAGCCATTCTCATGTTCCTCCTTTATTAAGCTCAAAAAGTTTTTTTGATAGCGCTTTCACATTAGTAGATTGAAGAAGGCAGCAAATACTGCCCTCAATCCTTCAAAAAAAAGTACTATATATATCCTCCAAGGGGATGTCCACGACAGCCATCACTTCGTCCGCGGCACCGTAATACATGCGGATCGTTTGATCTAGTAAAATGGCTCCGCACGAAAACACGACCCCGCCGAAAAATCCATTCACCTCATAGGCGGTTTCCGGCTCCAATACGGGTACACGAGATCTTGCTATCACCTTGGCCGGATTTTTCAAGTCGAGCAGCACCGCGCCCATACAATAGCGATGCTTGCTGTCCGCGCCGTGGTACAGTGCAAGCCAGCCCCGATCGGTTCGAATAGGAACCGCGCCGCCGCCCATTCGAGCCGAATCCCAGCCTTGTTCGCTTAACCCCATCAAGAAGCGATGATTCCCCCAATGTACGAGATCGGGCGATTCGGCAATCCACATCTCGGGGGAACCGAACGACTTCGGCACCGGACGGTGCAAAGCGAAGTATTTGCCGTTAATTTTCTCCGGGAATATCATGACATCCTTATTTTCGGGAGCGAGCATAAGCCCGTGACGCTTGAATGTTCGAAAATCCCGGGTCTCCGCCAGACCAACCCCAACGCCGCGAGCGGAGGCGGAGCTGTAAGTGATATAATACATGTCCCCGATTTTGGTCACGCGCGGATCTTCAATACCCCACGCTTCCAGAGCGTGTTCCGGAAACAAGGCCGGCTCCGGCTCGATGTCGAAATGAACGCCATCCTTACTTCGTGCCACCCGCAGATGGGATAAGGATGTGAGCATGACTGTTCGTCCGTCCCTTGCTACGAAGCGCGAGTCGGAGAAATCATAGCTCGGATCGGCCTTGTCATAGCGCTCTATAAGTACATCGGTGCCCGCTTCGTTAAGCCGGGGGACGAGCACTTCGTCCCCCCGGTCCGATACCGGCGCTTCCGAAACGCGCAGCAACAGAATAATTTCATCCCGTACTTGCGCAACGCCTGCATTAAACGCTCCAAGCACTCGAAAGTTGGGGCGGGAGGGTGCAACGTCCCCGACACGTATAACAGGATTTTGCGCGCAGCGTTTTACGTTCATGTGAGATACCTCTTTCCGTCTTTCAATGATTGTTATTTACCGGATGTAACGGCGTTGATTTGCGCTTGAATTTCATCGATCACTTTTTGTCCGCCGAGGCTCGCCATTTTTTCCTCCAGCATCGCCTTGCCTTCATCCGCAGGCAGCAAGCCTTGACTAAGCGGCAGGAAGAGCGAATCGTGAAGCGGCGTAATTTTGGCATACTCCGTCTTCACCTTTTCAGCGTTAAAGCTGAAGCCTGCCGTCGGACTAAGCGTGAAATTAGCCGGGTCGGCGGAGAAGTCGAACCACTTCTTGTCATCCGGCATCATCGTATCCGGCGTGCGGTTCAGCGTTGGCCGCCAGGTCAACACAAAGCCCGGGAACGAATAGTTGGACAGCACCTTATAGCTCGTATCGCCGACAGGCTCCCAATCCTTGCCTTGAATGCCGTATTCCATCAAATCGTGGTTTTCCTTAATGGACAACCAATTGACTACGTCCAGAGCCAAATCGCTGTGCTTGGATGAAGCCGGAATGCAAAGGAAGTTCCATTGCTGGAAAGCGGTATACGGCTTAGCCTTATCACCGTTTGGAACGAAAACCTCAAGCTTGTCGCTGCCGTCCTTCAGCATATCCGAATATTTCAATCCCTCCACACCGTCAGCCGCATAATAGGTTGCGGCATATTTGCCCTGTTTGAACAGTGTTTCGGCATTTTGCTCCTGCGCGATATTTTTGGAAATTATGCCATCCTTATAGTATTTAGTGACGCGTTCATAACCATCGGCAATCATCGGGCTTGCCCATTGACCGACAACTTTCTTGTCCTTGGTTGAATAGGCGAACATGCTGACGCCGATTTCCAGCACTTCATCGAGCGCCAGATTAGCGGATTCACTCAGGATAAACGGAAGTTTATCGGCTTTGATGCCATTAATGACGAAGGGTCTGACATCCTTCTCGTTTTCCTTGACCGTATACAAAAATTTCTCCAGATCTTCGAGTGTTTTCAACTCGGGAAGCCCGTATTTCTCGCGCAAATCTTTGCGGATAAGCAGGCCGTATACCGGGCCTTGGGTGGTTCCGAGCGGAATGCCCATAATTTTGCCGTCGAATTTGTTATAATCCCACATTTCATCAGGAATGGACGCTTTGAGCTCCGGACGCTCGGCCACCATGGCATCCAGTTCCAGCAAAGAATTGCTGGCGATCATCTGATTCATGGACAACCATGGGGCATCCAAATACATATCGAAGTCTTCCCCGGCAGACATCTTCACAGATACCGCATTCCCGTAATCGGACCACGGCAAGAAATTGATATTCAAAGCCGCTCCGACGTTGTCCGCTTTCAATTTGTCGTTGACCGCCTGCAGCACATCGTCAAAGCCCGCCGGCTTATCCCCCGGAAAATAAGCCTTCAGCGTCACCGTTTCCTTCGGTGCGGATGTAGCGCTTTCCGTATTCGTTGGAGAATTTCCTTTATTGCCGCCAGTCTCCGTTTTGCCTCCGCAGCCCGCCAGCATCAATGACAAAGCCAATACTGTGGTCGTCACCGCGCCAAACCATTTTTTCAATCTCATTTCTTTAACCTCCCTTTATATAATGAAGAAAAAAAGTATCTATGATTAACCGGGCTGATCCGGTTAATGCCGGAAATCCTCGATTACCCTTTCACAGCTCCTACCGTTAGACCTTTGACAAAATACTTCTGAAGCAAGGGATACAGCAAGACAATCGGGCCGATTGTCAGTACGGTTGTCGCCATCCGCACGCCATAGGTTGGTGGCGTCACGGCAATGGCCGCCGAGGCGGGAATGAGATTTCTGGCGGCCTCCATATTGGATACCATCCGGCGCAGAATCAATTGCAGCGGGAACAGCTTCTCATTATCCACGAACATCAATCCCATAAACCAGTCATTCCAGTAGTTCAGGGCATAAAAGAGACCGACGGAAGCCAGAATCGGCTTCGAGATCGGTATCATAATTTGAAAGAAAATTCTCATCTCATTTGCTCCATCAATTCTTGCGGCTTCCTCCAATTCCTCGGGAATTGTACGGAAGAAACTGACAAGCAAAAAGACGAGGAACGGCTGGCATAATAATGTTAAAATTAGCACCCAAACGGTATTCTGCAAATGCAGCCACTGACTGACCACAATATAAAACGGAATGATGCCTCCGGAAAAAAGCATAGGCAAATAGCAAAAAATCAGAAAAGGCGTTTGCAGGACATTCCGCTTGTTGGCCAGAGAATAGCCAAGCATTGCGGAAATGCACAAGGCGCTTAATGCGCCTACCGCGGTGATAAAAATTGTGACCGCGTAGCCGTTCAGCAGCACATCCGATTGCAAAACCGCTTTATAAGCGTCCAGTGATAATTTTTGCGGAAATAAAGTATACCCGTGCGCAATCAGTTCCCCCTCGTCCGTAAACGATCCGATAATCATCAGCAGAAAAGGAAACAGACAAAATAAGGTGAACAATAAAATGAACGTATAGGCAAATACTGTAAAAGTTTGATCCGCAGCACTCTGTTTCTGTCTCATCGTTACCTCCTAGAATAAAGCGGATTCTTTAGACACCCGTCGGGTTACCCAGTTGGCGGCAATGACGAAGATCAGACCCATAACCGACTGGAACAGGCCAACCGCCGAAGACATGCCGAAGTCGTGCAACTGTCTCATGGAGCGGAATACAAAGGTGTCGATGACATCGGTAGTCGGATACAGCAAGGAATTGTCTCCAATGATGGCATAGATCATGGCAAAGTCCCCGTTGAAAATCTTGCCTACGGCCAGCAAAGTCATGATCATAACAGTTGGAACGAGCAGCGGCAGCGTAATGCGCAACACAATCTGCAGCTTAGATGCCCCGTCTATCCGGGCAGCCTCGTACAAATCCTCCGATATGCCGGTAATCGCGGCCAGAAAAATAATCGAAAGATAACCGGCTCCTTGCCACACGCGGATAACCGTCAGTATGAAAGGCCACAGCTTCGACTCAAACATCCAGTTGACCGGTTCCAAGCCGAAATTTTGCAGCCAAGTATTGATCATCGGCTCTTCCCCGCCGAACAAGGATTGGACAATCATTCCTACCACAATCCAGGACATAAAATAAGGAAGAAAAATAAAAGACTGCGAAATTCGTTTGAAATACTTATTGCGAATTTCATTGAACATTAGCGCGATTAATACAGCAGCCGCCGTAGTAAACAAAATGAACAGCATGTTCAGCATCAGCGTGTTGCGCAGTATCACCCAGAAGTCATCCGAAGTAAAAAAATAGTTGAAGTTTTTTAATCCGACCCATTCGCTTCCCGTAATTCCTTTGGCAAAATTATAGTCCTTGAAGGCAATTATAATCCCGTATATGGGAAAATAACTGAACACGAGAAAGAACAGCAGCCCCGGCACGGCCATAGCATAGAGAAAAGGATTACGAACAATATGCTTCAGCTTGGACCGTTTCCTTGCATTAAGTTGATATTGCATAGTTTTACTTCCCCCTTTCATCGAAACAGGCAATCGCATCTGCGTCCCGTTATTTATACCGTTACCTTACCGAGCTCTCACCGCAACGGCAATTCCGGCAAGCTCCAATTTTTCCTGCAAGCGCAGATTTACGAACTTCCCAAAAACAACACTACCCTCGAAAATAACCGATTCTGCAGACAGGAATGCTCGTTATGCTATAATTAATAATCTAAAAATGATAAGAATCGGAAGTTATAATAACGGGGGATTCAGAGCAATGAAGTTCAGACTTCCACTTTTCACATCGCTGAAGCGGCATCCTACTTATATGAAACTTATTTTTTATTTTGTCAGTGCAAACGTTCTGGTTCTGGCTGTATCTTTCGCGCTGCTCTATGGGCAGTCTTCCCAGACGCTTCTGGAAGAGATCGGCGATCATTCCGAATCCTTGCTAGTGAACGGTGCCCGGAACACAGCGCGACTGATGGAATGGTCTTTGGAATTCAGCTTCTCCTCCAGCGATGACAGTACCCTCAAGGTAAATGCCCTTTCGGATCAATACAGCGATTTTGAAACTTATAAGGTATGGAGACGGCTTATCGAAATCAAGAACGCCAATCCGTCTATCGATTCGGTATACCTAATCAACGATTACACAAATACTGTAGTAGATTCCAGACTTGGATTGAGTGATGCGGAAGCTTTTTACGACCAGGACATTATTAAGCGCTTGCAGGATCCGGCTACAGCGGACCACAGCGTTCTCATTCCGAGAACCTTGTCCATTCCGCTTGTCGGCATTAAGGCCAAAGAGGTGATTAGCATCGTAAGATTTTACGAAAAAGGCAGTTCCATCTCGGCTTTCGTTCTGAATATAGATACTGATAATTTAATGACCTTGCTTCAGAACAATTCGAATTATGCGAACAGGTCGGTCACTGTTCTGAATGATCGGGATAAGACGGTTTTTAGCAGCATTCCTTTGAATCAGGAACAAATTGCGGAGCTCAGGAGCCAAGGGAATAAGGGCGAAAGCGGATGGAAGCTGTTTCAGCCCCGCAATCAGGAAGAGCAACTGATGGTTTACGCAAGCTCCTCCATCAAAGGAATTCAAGATTGGACCTTTATCGAAACTATACCGAAGTCGGTCATTTTGGGAAAAATCACTGTTCTTCGCAACACAAGCATGATCTTGTTCCTCATTCTGTTCGTAGCATCATTGACCGTTATCGTTCTGATTTCCAAACGGGTCTACTCGCCTATTCAAGAACTGATTAGCAGAGTGATGCGGCAGCATCAAGCGGAAAGGCCCGGCGAAGGATTTAGCGCAAATGAACTTGACTACTTATCCAATGTGTTTACAGCCCAACACAAGCAGATCTATGAACTGACCGAGCACTGGCGGCATACTAAAATTCTGGGTAAAGAGCGGTTTTTACGGGATTTTCTGGGGGGTATCTACCATACGGCAGAGGAAATATGTTCTCAATTCCAAGAATGGGGAATTGCTCTGCCGGAAGATCAGCTGTCGGTGGCCATCTTTCGGATCGACCACTTCTCGGAATTTACGGAGGCCTACCCGGAGAAGGACCGGCGTCTACTCCGATTTGCAATGTCCAATATTATCCAAGAGTCGCTGCAATTTTCCAAGCACAAGCTGCAAACGGTGGACATGGGGAACGATCACGTGGCGGTTGTCTTATCCGCTCCAATGTCCGAAGAATATGCAAAGAAGCTGCAAGTATCTATGCAATTAATGGAGCAGTATTTGTCCATCGGCACGACCGTCGCTTGGGGTAGGACGTTGCCCAGTCTGACCGACATGCATGAGGTATATATGGAGACGTATGAACTAACGCACGAACGGTTCCGATTCGGGCACGGAGCGCTCATCATAAAAGCATGGCTGGCCGACGCGCCAGGAGAACTGTATCATTTGCCTGTGGACAAAGAGCGGCAGATCGCTCAGGCTCTTTCCAAGGGTAACGTGGATACGGTTCTGGAAATCATACGCTCAGCCGTGGTCAAGCTGCGGGGACTGCCCTATTTTGAATGCAAAATGTCGTTGATTACCTTGTTTATGGACATACGCCGGCTTATGCAGGAGCACTCCAGTCAGACGTTGCCCCATTCATGGGGGCTGACTTCCATCGAGAATCAGATCATACAGCAGGAGACGATGGAAAACGTAGTGCCATGGATGGAAGCTCTGATAACCAAGACGCTTGAAGACATTGAGGCTGCCCGCAGTCTGTCCAAAAACGCGGCCCTGATCGAGCAGGCGGACCAGTTCATTGAAGAACAATTAACCGATTCGAACTTGTCCGCAAAAATGCTGGCCGACCATTTGGGTCTGTCCGTGAATTATTTCCGCAGTTTGTATAAAGCGGAGACAAACCAGTCGATTACGGAGAAGATATCGGAGAAGCGCCTAAATTACATTTGTCAGGAGTTGCTTGCCTCCGACTCGCCAATTGAGCCGATCATCCAAAAATACGGCTTTTCGTCGCTTAACACGTTTTATTCCATCTTCAAAAAGGTGTATGGAATGACGCCAGCCCAATATCGGAGGATGCATAAGAATGGAAATTGTTGATAGTGGGATTTAATGTAAATTTCTGTAAACATGCCGCCTGCTCCGTTGGTTTCCTGACCGATCACATGACGAAGCGGAATCGTTTCGTCTTTAATACGAGCATCCAATAGTCCTACACTTAACTTTCGCAGCATAAAAATTGGCAAGTAAGCCTTGAAGTAATGGACAAAGCGGCAATCCAATTCTGGAGTTGACGCTCATAACCGAGATCAGTGCTTGACGAAATAAATTATGACTTTGACACTATAGTGTTCGTGTCTTGGTGTCCCCGCCTGCTGCCTTTGCAAGATTATCCCTTTCGTTCAGGGGCAGAGGTTGGGAGCTAAGGTAAATGGATAAATCGAAATAAGAAAAAAATGAGGCGGTTCAGGTGAGATTTTCGGCTTGATATAGGAACGCATGTTCGATATAATGAAGTAAAACGAACACGCGTTTTAAATCTTGATTCGGGGGCGAGTGAACATGGAGGTCAATGCGGGAAGGGAACTTCAACCATTCAGCAGCCGTTATAACAGCGAACAGGCTTGCATGGAGGCGCTGATCGCGATGAAGTGGCCAAACGGCTTCGTCTGCCCGCGCTGCGCTCACACCCGGTGCAGCCGTCTGACTTCCCGACGAATCCCCTTGTTCGAGTGCGGAAAGTGCGCGCATCAAACGTCGGCTTTGGTCGGCACGATTTTTGAACGAACACATCTGCCCCTGCTCAAGTGGTTCGAGTCCCTGGATTTATTCCTACTTGAGGGCGGCATCTCGGCGATGCGACTGAGCCAGGTGATCGAGGTCACATACAAAACCGCCTGGTTGATGCTGCACAAAATACGCCATGCCGTCGGGGAGTTCGATGCCCAGGAGCTGCTCTGCGGAGATGTGAAGGTGAACAGCGATCTGTATGGGCGTAACCCATCCCGGTGTCAGTTTCCGCATCCGTATGCTTTGGCGGTAGTAGCGGGATGCACGGTAAGGGAGTCGGGCGAGCCGGAGCAGGTCAAAATCCGCCTGATACCGTATAAGAGAGGAGACGGGAAAAGGGCAAACCGTCTCGAACTCGCCGCGTTCATCAACAGGCATGTAAATGTTAGTACATCAGCGGTACAATCGTTCCCTCTATCCTATCGGCTGTATGCGCCCTTGCGAAAAGTGGTGAGAGAGGCGTGGGAATCGCTGAAGAATACGTATGGAGCCTTGGGACTGAAGCATCTGCAGGCTTACCTAAACGAGTTTACCGGACGCCGCTGGCTGCGCTTGCCCAGAGCGGAAGAAACGATTCGGCAGAAGTTGCTGCAGATGTGTGTGGCGATACCGACGCTTCCCTACCATCGGCTTATCGCGCGCCAACTGAATCAGCCCCTTGCGGCTGTAGCCTGATCGAGACGCTGGAGTAGAGGGGATTAGTTTGATGCGGATCAACTTGATGGGTGTGGGTTAGCATGAACAGTGCGGGCGTTGCTGCAGACGGAAAGGTTCAGGCTGCAGCAAAATCACGGTCTTTTCGTTTCCCCCCGCATCTTGTCCTTCATCTACCGTCCGGTCTGCTTCACTTCTCCTAAATTTGCTTCCTTCTCCTAAGATCGTCTTAAGACCGTCTCATTATCTCGAACCTATCTGTTTCCCACCAAATACTTACTTCTCTCGAGCTTGTCTATTCTCTTCTACCTGATCAAACGGGATAATCGTGCAAAGCGCCCGGACGGTGGATGTTGATCTGCTGGCCAACCCACCGGCCTTTCTATGTTCTCAAGCTTTCAACGCCCTTCCGCATTCTCTTACCATAATCGGTTGAGGGCCCGGCTCTTTCCATATCATCCACTTGGCTTCAAGCATTTCAGTTGATTTAAGCAACTCGATCGTATAGGCGTCTCGCACGCTCTCATTATGGAGGTCGGAAGTAGGAAATTGCTCGATCTTTTTCCCGTCTTTCATCACTAAAATATCTTGGCACAGTCCGGGAACAAGCGAGAGATCATGGGTAATGAACAAAAGAGACAACCCTTGTTCCCGCTGAATGGACTTAAGGAGTTCTATGATCCGCTGTTGCAACACGATATCAAGGTTCGAGACGATTTCATCACAGATCAATAGTTTGGGATGAACGATCAGCGCTTTAGCCAGGCAGGCTCTTTGATACTGGCCTCCACTTAATTTATCTGGCCGGTATCTAAGAAGGTCCTCACGAAGCCCCACTTTGTCCAAATACTCTAAAATTCGCTTTTTACGCTCCACTCTATTCAAGGTTGTAAAGTTCTTTAACGGTTCTTCCAGACACTGAAACAAGCTCATCGCCGGGTTTAATGTTGAGGCAGTATTTTGAAAAACGATCTGAATATCGCGATACCATTCTTTATACGCTTTTATTCCTTTGTGGGGCAGGTGTTGCCCATTAAATATAATTTGCCCCGATGTCGGTTGTTTTAAGGCCATGATCAGTTGGGCTAGCGTGGATTTGCCGCTGCCGCTCTCGCCTACGATGGCTAAAGATTCCCCGTCTTCTATCACAAAATGGATGTCATTCAGAATTTGCCTTCCATTCATTTCTTTGAATAGCTGCTGAACTTGAAGCATTGGGGCCGGCACCTCCTTTGCTAAGGAGCTTTTGCGATCGATACCTGCATAATTGCTTGGTATATTCATGCTCGGGTTGTCCTAATATTCGCTCTGTGCTTCCCTGCTCTATGATTTCTCCGTCACGCATCACCCCGATCGTATCCGCAAGATAACTTGCCAGGAGTATATCGTGCGTAATAAACAACATACTCATGTTCAGCTCCAATATCAGATGATGCAATAAGGAGATGACTTCAGCCTGGGTGGTGACATCAAGCGCGCTCGTCGGCTCATCGGCGATGACGACTTCAGGCTTTAACAGAAGCGCCATCGCAATCATGACACGTTGATTCATTCCGCCGCTCAGCTCATGAGAATAACTTTTCATCACATGCGCCGTATCGTTCAAGAGCACTTGAGACAGCATCTTTTCCGCTTGTTGCTCAGCCTCATGCCTCGATACCGGTAAATGACTAAGCATAAGATCACCTAATTGTCTGCCAATCGAGAGCGCTGGATGTAACGCTTGTTCAGGGTGCTGAAAAATGACGCCCACCTGTTTCCCCCTGATTTTGCGCCAGTCCCTTTGGGATAAACGATTCAGGTTTTTGCCGCGCAACAGGATATCGCCCGACATTTGCAGATCTGCAGGCAGCATTCCTAAAATAGCTTTGCTTGTTAACGTCTTGCCGCTTCCGCTTTCTCCCAATAAGCAGTATGTTTTCCCCGGCTCCAAACAAAAACTGCTGTTGTTTACAAGCGGCCGACCATTTGCGTTTCTAATACTCAGATTATTTATTTCTACTGCGGAATCCATTACTTTCCCCTCCTAAGCCGTTCGCCAACAATCTGGAACGAACAGGCTGTCAGAAAAATCATAAAGCCTGGGAAAAACCCCATCCATGGCGCAACTTGCAAATAATTTTTCCCATCCAACAACATCACACCCCATTCGGGTGAAGGCGGCTGCGCGCCAATTCCTAAGAAGGACAACCCGGATAAAGTCAAGATCACCTTGCTTACATCCAGAATCAGCATGGTTCCAAGCTGCGGGGCGATATTGGGTACCATATGACGTATTATCGTTCTCATGCCAAAAGAACCGCTTACCCTGCTGGCGATAATATACGGCTCCTTTTTTACATCATGGATCAAACCGCGAATTAATCTTACGTACTTGGCCCACCAGGAAAGAATCACCGCAAAATACACATTCTCCATGCCAAAACCGAGAAAGCCAACCACCACAATGGTGAGCAGGACATTCGGCAAGGCCGTAAAAATATCCGTCACACTCATCATCAACATGTCAAGTTTATTCCCCCAAAAAGCACTCAGTGCACCAACGAACAGTCCGATCAACATGACAACGCCGAGAACGATGAAAACGGGGAACACCGAGTCGCCGATCCCGTGAATCACCCGGCTTAACAAATCTCTTCCCAGATAATCCGTTCCAAACGGATGAGAGAGGCTTGGGGGAAGGAGCTTTGCTTGATGATTGGTTTGGAACGGGTCATAAGGTGATATCCATGATGCGCTCAGTCCGGCAATAAGAAGAGCCACAATTAACAACAAAGCTGTTGTTGGAAGTTTATTCGCCCGAACGAGATTCATCATAGTTCCCACCTCTGTTTGTCAAGATGAACACGCGGATCGGCCAAAAAATAAAGGATATCGCTCACAAAGTTAAACCCGAATATAAAAGCGGCCACCAGCAGCGCGCTTCCCTGAATGACGGGAAAATCACGGCGGTAAATGGCCTCGAGCATATACTTGCTGAACCCCGGAAAACTAAAAATCGTTTCCGTGATGATCGAGGCTCCAAAAAAGCTCGGCAAGCTGGTCGTGATTAACGTCAGGATCGGGATGAACATGGCGCGGAATAAATAAGCCGGATAAAAGATAGCGGGCCGCAAACCTCTGGCTTTTGCCGCCTCAATATAAGAGAATTTACTGTACTGTACGGTGTATGAGCGTACCATCCGAATGAAGTAAACGCTTTGGACCAGGGAAATCGCCGTTACCGGGAGCACATAATGCTGTACGGAAGAGCTTCCGACGATCGGAAGAATCGGCCAGATCACACCGAAAGCATACATGAGAAGAATAGCAAGCCAATATAAAGGGATCGACAACCCTAAAATGGTTACCGAATAAACCACGCGATCCGGAATCGAGCCTGCATTTAACCCTGACCAAATTCCTGCCGGTATTGAAACAGTCACCGTAAGCAAAAAAGAGCCTGCGATCAGTGTGAACGTCGGTTCTAAACGGTTCATGATTTCGTGTAACACCGGTTCGCCGGACATAAAAGAATTTCCCAGTTCTCCTTGGAATATCTGAAAAACCCAAGCCATGTATTGCTGAATAAACGATTGATCAAGCCCCCATTGCGCCTGCAAATGAGCCACTAATGATCGTTCCGGCACCGCCCCGATGTTTAGCAGCATCATCGACGCCGGATCCCCCGGCGCCAGACGCATAAGTGTGAAGAGGAACAATGAAAACAGGACAAACGTAAGCACTAACATCAACAGACGATGGGTAATGGAACGCAGCATTATTGGGCTTCCTTCTTCAAGTGATGCCACTTTAAAGGATCGTCTTCTATGGCATTGAAAGTAAAGCCGGTAAGTTCGCGCGTATGAACAAAGGTTTGCTTGGCGTAGTAGATTGGCACCGACATCGCTTCCTCGTACATGCGAAGAAACACTTGGTCAAATAGCGCCTGCTGCTTCTCTACCGAGACGGTGGAAGCAATCTGATTCAGCAGGTCCGATAATGGACGGTCTTGATAAGCGACCCCCGGCGCGGATGGCGAACTATAGAATAGAGAAGACAGGAATCGATACGGCAACTGCGCATCCGTATAAGTCCGATACATAAGCAGGTCATAATCCTTGCTGCTCCATAACGTATCATAGTAAGCTGCCCGTTCCTGATTCACGATGTCCACTTGGATGCCGATCTGCTTCATGTTGTCCTGAAAAATTTCCGCCATCTCTTTCCACTCCGGATATTCTTCCGTTTGAATCACCAATCGCAACTGCAGGACTTGTCCGTCTTTTTCATAAAGCTGCTTTTTCTCATTCCATTTGTAACCCGCGGCTTCGATCAATTGTTTTGCCTTCTCCGGATTATAAGGGTAGAACGGCTGGTTATCGTCCGTGACAAAGGCGACTTCTTCTTGAAACAACCCTTTGACCGGTTCACCGCTTCCATCTGCAAATTTACTCGTATCATTTCCGTAATTGATCGCCTGGCGTATATTTTTATCCGCTAGAGCCGCATTATTTTGATTGATGACCAAAAAATAGGACATCGTACTGGTTCCCGTTTCCACCACATACTTGTCGTTATTTTGAAAAACAATTAGACTTTCCGCCGGAATATTGCCAACTTCCCCACCTGCAAGATCCACCTCTCCGGATTGCAGCGCAAGCACCCTTGCCTGCGGATCAGTAATGACTTTAAAGACAAGCGAATACTCCGATGGTTCCTCTAACCAATAATGCTCATTTGCAACCAGAACCGTCTCGACTCCTTGCTGATAGCTGCCTATTTTCCAAGGCCCCGTGCCGATCGCTTGGTGAAAGGCTCCATTCACATCTCCCGCAGGAGTCACCGCGGTTGGACTCATAATCCGAAAAGGCCTCGCCTGACTAAGCTCATACAAAACTTGAGTTGCGGTTTCTTTAAACGTAAGTACGACGGTGTTGTCATCAGGGGTTTCTATTTTTTTCAGCAAACGGGATATTTCAAGCGTAGCGTTCTCTTCTCTGCCGACCGCCCGCTCCAAAGAAAACTTAACGGCCGCTGAATTCAATGGACTGTCGTCCGAAAATTTCACTTGTTTTCTTAGCTGAAAAGTATAGGTCTTTCCGTCATCGGAGATTTCCCATGATTCGGCCAAGCTGGGGGCGATCTTGCCTTCCCCTTCATATTCCACCAGCGCATCATATACAGCGGCATGCACATGGCGTGTTCCATTGAAGGTCGCGGCATCCAGTTTATCCCCTTCAGCATCCTGGGTTACCGCTACAACGATTTGTTTGTCCGCTTCTTGACCGGAACCGGAAACCGTGCTTTTGGCTTGTGAGCACCCCACAAGCAACAACAACGTCAAAACGGCGGCAACAATGAAACCATATCTGCTAAACATCCCTACTCCTCCTACTTCTTCTCCCTTGATGTTGGTGATTAAACTGCTGCAATGTTCATGACCACTTGCAAACGGAATAATCTTTGTATATTATTAATCGTAATTATTACGATTTGCAACATATTTTTTTGGGATGAAGGAGACGAGGATTAATGAGTGAGCATAAACTTGCAGAGCAATATCGGGATTATTGGGACAAAGGGGCCGCCGTGTATGATGAAATCGTTAATACCGAATTTGCAACGAATACATATGATCAATGGAACGCGATCCTGAGTGGTCTTTTATCCGGAAAACGGAATTTAAAGATCCTGGATGTTGGAACGGGGCCCGGATTTTTTGCGGTTTTGCTTAGCCGGATGGGGCACCTGGTTACCGCCATTGATTCCTCGCCTGAAATGGTGGCTAGAGCTAGGCAAAATGCGCAAAAATACAACTGCAATATCAGGATTATGGAGACAGATATCATCGAATATAAAACCGAAGAAACCTTTGATGTCATCATTTCCAGGAATGTCACTTGGTTCCTATACAATCCTGTTACGGCTTATCAAAATTGGCATGGGATGCTTAACGACGGGGGCCAAGTTATTATTTTCGACGCAAATTGGAATTTGTTTTTGAGCCATCCCCAGGAGGCAGAGCTTTTCAGAAAAGCCAAGGAGGAGGCGATGGAGCAAGGTTACTTGCCGTACCGTGAAGAGAAAGACATCGAGGAAGGAGATCAACTGGCGCTTACCTTGCCGTTAACCTACGTAAGAAGACCTGGATGGGACAGCGAAATGCTTAAGTTTATTGGCTTTACTAAAATCCAAATCCATGAAGGATTCGATGCTGAATTTTATAGTCCAGGAGAAAAAATCCTAAACCGCCACCGGCCCATGTTTGCGATCGTTGCCGAAAAATAGACGCCTTGCGGCGTCTATCAAACATTTGGAATATATAAGGAGTTTGAAAAAATGACGGATCGAGGCGGCGGAATGGCGGGCTACGGTTGCTGTCCCCCCTGATAGGCCGTTTCATCCCGGCTCACCTTGCGTCCCGCTGCCTTGGCTAGCTCAAGCAACTTTGTTGCGTCATCCTGAGGTTTATATCCGATCAGTTCCTCCAGATAATCTATGTTGTAGTAGTTATCGCTATTGGCGGAGGTGCCGTACAGATTCAAATACTTCAGTTCGTCACCAGCTTCAATGCAGCAAACGATCAGTTGAAGCATATCACGCTCGGATATCCAGATATGCCCTGCACGTTCGGAATGGGGCCGATCGTCCCCCGGAAAGTTGCCGATGCGAATATTGAACGAAGATATCTTCCCTTGGTCAGAATAAAGCCGGCCCAGCAGTTCGATATAGCATTTGCTGAGCCCGTAAAAGCTATCCGGACGGTACGGATCGTCGGGATCAACCTTCTCGTCCGTCTTGTAAAAACCGGTCGCATGATTGGAACTGGCGAATACAATGCGGCGGACGCCATTTTGCACCGCCGCCTCAAATAATTTATATGCACCGCTCACATTTCCAGCCAACACCTTGCCGAGAAAATCCCCGTTGTCCTTGATCCAGGCAAAATGGAGCACCGTATCAATTCCTTGCGTCAGCTCTGCCAGCCGCGCTTCATCCGCGATATCCGCATGCACAATGCCTTGCTCATCGTCCGCCTGTATATCCGCTCCGACAATGTCGTACCGATTATCGTTTTGCAGCCCCTTGTAAAGTACATTCCCTATTGTACCCGCCGCTCCCGTTATTAATAGTTTGCGTTTCATTCGTTCTCCCCCTTCCCCCTTGTGGCGTATTCTTGCGTCACGCGATTGCTGTGGTGTTAGTTATTACCCGTTGGGAGAAGGAAATATGCAAATCGTCACACCTTAAACCATTTTCAAATCACTGTGTCCTTGACAGTTGGATGATCCACTTGTGCACTTTCCTGAAAATCCCTCCGATAGAACCACCCGATCAAGACAGCAATTGTCGTCATAGCCGCAGCCAGCAGATACACCTGTACCATTCCAAAGCGGTCTGCATACCAACCTAGAAACAACAAAGATAAGCCAAAGCCAAGGTTCGTAAGCACGTCAATTCCTGCCATCACTTTTGGGAGTTGAGCCGCCGGAGCACTTGTTTGCAGCAAGGTACGGCGAATAATTCCGGCCATTTGCACCGGTAATCCCGAGACGGCAAAAAGAACAAGCGCAGCGGCCGGAATCGTATTGAGAGCAAACACTACCGTAATCAGCACATACACGAACAATGCTCCCAGCATGTACAAATAACTGTTCTTTTGCAACCGTTTGACCAAGCCAACAACAACCAGCCCGCCCAGAATCATGCCGGAGAAAAAAGAGGCATTCATAAACCCCCACCAGCTTGCATCCTTATGCAGCACCTGAGTTACATACGCCAGAATAAATACACCAAGCCAGGAGGTTCCCCCAATGGTGTCTATACTGTCCACGATCATCAGAGAACGAATGCGGCGGTTATGCCAAATAATCCGCCAACCTTCCCCAAGTTCTTTCCAATGGGAGCCCTTTGATTCGGCTGCTGCTGCCGGCTGAGTAGCGAGGATTGGAGATTCGGAACCTGATGCCTGATAATCCAGCGGATCACGAATGAACGAAGTGACAGTTGCAGCCAACAAATAGCAACAGGATGCGATCAAAAGCGTACTCAGTGAACCGAGCCAGGCTACAACAATCCCGCTGAGCGCCCATCCTGCACATTTAACTACTTGATCACTGACGGCTACAAAGCCGTTCGCGCGCATGAGTCCCTCACCGCTTGCCAAGCGTGGGACAAGTGTATTTCGTGCCGGGTTGGTCCAGCCGTCCAGAAAGGACATGCCAAACACCATCACAAAAATGAAAAGTAACGATCCTTGCCCAGGCTTGGTCCACAAGTAAAGAAGCAGCAGTGTAAAAATGACAAACTGCCCAAGTTGGGAGAACAGCAAAATCCGCGTGAGCCTGAATCGACTGAGAATTACAGGTGCAACCAGCCCGCTAACCACTTGGGCAGACAAACGGAACAACGGAATCAAAGTGGTCTGCATTAGAGAATTGCTTGAGCTGAACACCAATACCGTTATACTCAACATGTAGATAATATCTGCAACATTGGAGATCGTCTGAGACCCCCACAGATAATAAAAAGGCCGCTTGATCAAAAAAATTCCCCTTTTCTTTTGTCAAGTTTAATATATTCTATATAAACCCTTAATTTACCTTCTTTTATTTATAAAGGAAATTTAATATTATCTGGAGTACCGTCTAAGATTTCGTCACCCCATATCATAAGCAATAACCTATGTCCTCAGCCAGACAAAAAGGCTCGTAATTGCCTTGGCAACTACGAACCCTGTATTTCATTCCCTCACGAACACGAGGGGCGAGTACCGCTTTAATCTGGGGAAATCCTTCTTCGTCTACGGAACCGAGAAAACCACCATGTCCGGTGTTACCATGCTCAGGCGTCTCAACACCCGGACCGGATAACATGTGATCATTCCTAATGTCTGTCCGTTGACCCTTGCCTCAAAGGCATATTGATGACTGAAGCGATTCTCCCTCCCCTTCCACAGCTTGCGGAAAGTGCCGGAAACGATGCTCTTCTTCTCGGACCCGGCTAATGTGTACGCCATATATTCCAACGCCATTTGATTAAGCCTGGCGCCGACCGCCGACCGGGCATCGGCCTTTTGGATGGTGGTTGCATTTTCTATCAAGATCATTTGACGGATACCCCCACAATAGTTACATTGATGGAGACGATGCTTAATCCGGTAAATTTCTCAACGGCCTCCAGAACATTAGATTGCAGTATCTTGCAGACTTCCGGCATTTTCAACCGGTGTTGGACAGTTACGCATAAGTGAACATCCAGTCCCCTGTCCGTTTCCTTTAACTCGATTCCATTTTGTATACTGTTTCCGCCTAACCAATTCGTGATATTCTCGACAACTCCGGTTGACGTGCATATGATACCGCTAGTCGCGTTTGCTGCTATGCCAACGATCTTGGCGATTATTTGTTTTGAAATATTGATTTTTCCCATCGCATTTTGAATGAACATGCACATCCCCACTTTTCACGATTTGTTGAAAACAAATTGATGGTCTTTCACCATAAAACGATAGTGAAATTTATCTTTTGATATTAAATTATATCATTATTGGGCGTCAGTCAACTTTCTCCCTAAGGGGGACCGCCAGCAATACGTAGAAAAAATTGACTTTTAATGTCTCTTAAATCCGTGATAAAACGTATCCACAACCAAGGCAGCTGCGGAATTTTTGGCAATATCCCCGTCTATGACCTGCTGCCAAGTCAGGAACAGAAGTGAATACAGGACATTGACAATCCAGTTTTTGTCTACATTCTGGCGAAAATACCCCTTCTGCTGCAGCAAACCGATCGCACGCAGCACAGGCTCCCGTAATTTCTGATCCTCTTCCTCAATCTCCCGATTATAATTGACGGTAGCGTCATGGGCCAGAAAATAAATTTTGTCCCCGAGTGGTATCAACGCTTCAATCAGCTCCGGAATGAAGGTTTCACAGTTCTCTTCATCCAGCCGAATCTCTTTCATCTTCTCGCTGACGACCTCAATCGCACGAAGCCCCAAGTAAATCATCAATTGTTCCCGGCTCTCAACATACCGGTGCAGCGTTGCGATACCGATTCCGGCGGATTCGGCAATTTCGTGCATGGAAGCATTCGGCTTCTTGATTAAGAGCTTGGTCGCTTCATCCAAAATAGTGTTCAGCCGCGTCTGCTTGATTGACGTCAGTTCTTTTTTCATCATGTTACACCTCTTAATGAGCAATGTACGGATCTGATTTGGAGATTGATCACTTGATAGTATAGCATATCGACTATCTATACTAACCATCAGAAAATACATATTATGCTCCCTTTAGCTAAGCTTCTTGACGCAAAACAGCCCGGATCGTTTATTTACCGATCCGGGCTGTTTTTTACCTCACCAATCTGGCATCAATCCGTACTTCGTCGAATCGGGCATGCCCCTGATTGACAAACAAGCCTAGCTTGCCTCGAGGGATGTCATACATTCTTGCACTCAACGATATGTTCTCATCTACGTAAATTTCGCAAATCGATCCGTCTATGAACACTTTGATATCGTAAGAACGATCAGGAATAAGTTCAATCTGACGTTCCAGTTCTACCTCATAAGGGAATGTTTTTCCGCCTTCTTCCGACTGCATAATCGCCCCCCGGAAGGTAAGGCGATTCCGTTGCGGTTCCAGGGTAACGTAATAGGCCTCATCCAACTTATCTTCCGTTCGGAGCATCAATCCTACCCCTTGAGTCTCCCGGGAGAAGGAGACGCTGGCGGAAATCTTGCATTGATCAGGGAGCTCTTCGCGGCTCGTGCAGCCGGCAAAGCCATATGGCGAGGCGCACGAGAGCGCCTGATCCGCAATGTTCCAATCCCCCGCAATGCCTTGGAATTGCAACGGGAGCGGATTCCTAAATGCCTCATCGACCGTATCCGGCACTTTTACGCCGAGAGTACCGTCCGGTCGCTGAACGATTTCATGGACGATCAAGTTCCCGCCCCAATCCCACGTATTGTAGTCCTTGCCTCGGGATTTAGGCGGATTCCAACCGAACAAATCATCGTTTTTCATTGGGTTCCAACCGAACAAATAACGTTTTTGCCCGTCGGACACGGATTTGGCCGCATAGAAGGCCCTCCCGTCGAAGGTGTCCTCCCGGGGAGTCAGCCAAGGACCTTCCAGGGAACGACTCATCCGGTAAAAGGTTGCGAATCGCCCGGTATAGGAGGAGTAAATCAAATACCACCAATCCCCGATCCGAAACAAATCGGGGCATTCGTGGGCCCCTACGTGCAAATTCGGCGCGTACAGAGGTTCGCGGTACTCCCAAGTTTTAAGGTCCTTGGATGACAGCAGCGCGGTACATCCTTTCCGGTTGGTCAGCCCTTTCGCCATCGCCGCAAGCAGCATCCAGTATTGGCCTTCCTCTTCATTCCAGAACACGAAAGGGTCGCGCCAATCGGACAGCTCATAGGTGCGGTTGTCAGCGGCAAAGGTATCTTCGGGGATGGGTTCCCAGGTCTTCAAGTCACGGCTGATCGCATGGCATACCAGTTGCTTCCCCGGGGGAAATATACAGTAGAACATATGATAAATACCGTTCACTTTCAGAACATGGCCGGTTCCACCTTCAATCTTGCAGGCTCCATCTTCCCGATAATCGACGAAATCCTTCGTTCCGACAAGATACCAGCCATGGTCAAGCCCCTCCCGGTAATTCTCCCGCCAGCCATGGAGATAGAACAACTTAAACTCTCCGTCCTCATAATAGGGAATCACGTCCCCTACCCAGGCGTTCTCCGGCCGATAGAAAAATCCCCTCATCTTCCTTCCTCCCCGAGTTTCAAGTGGTCTAAGCGTTCATTCAACGGAACAGGCATATACGCATCGCTTGTCCCCCGCTCCTGGTACCAGTAAACGGTAGCGGCATACAAACTGTGGTTATTGGGCCCCCAATGATTCCCTTTATATTTCTCGATAAATCCTTCAAAAGAGTTCATGAAGGGAACATTGTCGCAAATGTGGAAGCGGTTGACCGAGGTGTGTCCGTTCGCATCCGTTTCGATAAACGGCTGACTGGCGTAAGCACTGTCGAACATCGGGAAAGGCGGTTCGGCCGCCCAGGCATAACCGATATAGTCCTCGCTGCCCGTTCCGAACGTGGACGGAAAAGATTCGCTATCCACGAAAAATTTTTCGTCTCCTTCTCCCCACCACCAGTCGATCGTTTTTCGATCCCATCGCCCGTACCACCAGGTTTCGGCCTCCTCAGCCGGTTTCACCCAGGTATTGTTTAAGTGCAGATGGACGCCGCAAAATCTCCCCCGGCTTTTCGTCAGCAGCAAAGGCCAATCCGGCCAGCGATCCCCGTCTTCCTTGAAGCGCTCCGCATCCAGATCCAGATATTGATCCTGGTGCCATTTTGCATGAAAACGCAGAAGATTTTCCGCATGAGACTTAGGTAGAGGTGTGTACCGGATATCCGCCTCAAACGCGCATGCGTCCGTTCCCTCATTTTCAATTTCAATCCTCGCGCCTTCCGAAAATGGCATGTACCAATAACTGTACATTTCAATCTCGTTCATCCCCAAGGGCAGTGAGCGGTAGGGTTTGATCCCAGGCGCGCCGCCAAAGAAATCCCCCAGCGGGGCCCATACCGAAGGAGCTGCTTCATGGTCCCATTTCATCGATATGGTTAATTGTCTGGCCAACATCCGCTGCTGTTCCTCACTCTTTCGTCCAAGGTTAGTTCTGATCCGGATCATGGAAATCGCGCCGGCCCCTTGGTGATCAAACAGCACCGCTTTACCGCCTGACGGTACGGATACCGTAACGCTCTCGTCAGTTGGCCCTTCCGCTTTCAAGAAAGAACGGTTTCCCCTTTGCTGCAGTACTCGGTCTGCTTCAGCCAATGCAATGGCCGAAGCCTTATCGAAGCTGCCGTCAAAGGACGGCACCCTAACCCCGGCTGGGAAGACGGTATAGGTGATATGGTAGTAAGAGCCCCACCCTTTATCCAGCAGCACTTTACAATGTTGCTGAAAAGGGATAGGAATAAAGCAGTTTCTTCCGCGGGATAACGTAGGCGACAGATTCGGAAAATTGGCTGGCGGCCCTTCCCGGTTAAATTTTTCGAAATAATCCCGAAAGGGCTGATCCATCACAGGGGTATCCGCGTGATCTATAAAAATCCGGATATGGCCCTCTTCGGGAAGCGCAGACCAGACTCTCCAGATCACCCCGGGTCCGTCGAGTTCCATGGCAACGATGCTGTCCCCTTCCTTGCGAATAAAGCCTCCCCCGTCATCATTGGCTCCCCAGTTCTCGTACAGGCCTGTCTCGGCATTATAAGTCGAGCTTCGGTCAAAACTTGAGAAGCATCCCGATTTCTCGCCGGCCTGCGGCGGCACCGCCAGCGCCTCGAGATCGTATAATCGCTTCACGAGGTCTTGATAGGAATAAGACTGTGGTTCCGTTGGATTCATGTCAGGCGCTCCCTTCTCCCCAGATCGGCTTCATATCCCATACTTCCAGCGACGTTACAGTCAAATTGCCGTCCCCCCAGACCTCAAGCCCCATAGCATCCTTACGGCTCGGATATACCCGGGTCGTCAGGCTTTTCAATCCGTTGGCATAGGCTTCGACCATGGAACGGTCCAAATAAATGTGCAGCTTTAGATTCTCACCCGGCAGCTCCAGCTTACCGCCCTGGATCCCTCCGCATCTTTCCCCCGGATGCTGCGTCGTTTTCGTCCGGTCGACCAAGAGCATCAATTGGTTCGCATCATAATACAGCAGCGTTTCTTCTTCCCCGTCCGGGGTGCGCCGGACCTTGATTCCGAATTGTCGGGCGCAGCCCGGCTCGATTTCCAATTGAATTTCAAGCATATCGCCTTGAACCTCCCGGAGCCGTGCATTCGCCTCGGCGAGTGACTTGTCCCGAAGCGATAGCCGCTTCTCCCCGCGCAGTGATTGCAATTCCTCAATGGGTTCGATCCCCAATCGTCCGTCATCCCGCAAATATACACTGAGCGGCAACCCTCCGTTATGGGCCCAACCCGATTGATATTCCAGTTCGGGCGTCCGGTCGCCTTGGGCGATTGTAAAGATGATCTTTCTGCCGGTCCTCGGATCCACCATTCCGCTCGGGCCGGTAAAGTGGAAATCACCAACGTCAATCAATTGAGGTTCCTCTTGATCAGGAACAAATGTAAGATTTTGCTTGTCTAGCTGCCCGATCCAATAGAACACCTCGACATCCGCCCCCTCTCCCACAGGGCTGACCAGCAGAAGATGTTTGTCTGCCCCCTGTCGGTCGCTGCCAAGCGGAAGCAGCACGGGGAGCTCCCAGATCGGGCCAAGGTAAGGAAACTTCTGAATATCCGCTTTAAAAAGAGGGCCTTTATATGTCCAATTCAGCATATCCCGGGACGCAAAAGCCAGCGCCGCTCCTCCTTCGCCCTCCATCCCGGACCCGACCAAAGCATACCAGCCGTCATCGTCCTTCCAAACAAATGGATCTCGGAAGTCGCCGAATGCGCCCATGCCCTTTTCCTGCACGATGAGCGGCTCCGGATGTTTGACCCAACGAACCAGATCCGTGTCTCCATCCCGGGAATAAGTGCTTCGGGCCAGCGCCACGCTCTGATTCGGCGAAGCGCTGTCATTACCCGCCGTAAAAAACAAAACTGGCAGGCCGTCCGCATCATAGGTCGCGCTTCCCGACCAGATCCCGTCCGGTGCAAGCCCATCCTTCTCCGGCGCGAGCGCCACAGGAAGGTCACGCCAATGCACCAGATCTTCACTTACCCAATGTCCCCAATGGATATGATGAAAGAAAGGTCCAAGCGGGTTATGCTGATAGAATAAATGATATTTACCTTCAAAATAAATCGGCGCATGGGGTTCGTTCATCCAATGGGCAGGCGGGCTGAGATGATATTGCGGTCTGTGCCGGTCCGACAGCAGAGGCGTCCGATCCAGCTTGATCTGATCGTATTTTAATGGCGGCCGGACTCCTCCATGGGCGGTGTCCAGTACTTCCCGGTAAGCGGATGCAACCTCTTCCTCACTCAAGGACCGGTTGTAAATCTTAAGCTCATCGAGGATTCCGCTAAACATGTGCAAGCTGAATGCTCTCGCCAGCCCGCTGCTATGATTGTTTTTGCCGATGAGCAGATCCGTGTCCACAGCCTCAACCAAGCGGGAACCGGGCGGCAAGGCAGTCGAAGCGATTTCGCTGCCGTTCAAATAAAGCCTCATTTCTCCCTGGTTCCCATCAAAGACCGCGCTTACGTAAGACCATTCATTTTTGGGCAGTTCACAGCCGTCCAGCGACCAAATCTCCGCCCAGGTTCCTCCTTCAAGCCCAACTTGAAAAGACCACGATCCGTGACGAAACATACCCAGCAAATAGCCCTGCTTGCGGTCCATGTTGTAACGGTTCACGATGGATGCCAATTTGCCCCCTTCCCCCCATTCATAAGAACGAGGCGCCACCCATACTCCGATACTTAGGGCCGACAGATATTCCGGCGTATCTCCCTCTTTGAACAGATGGGCAATATAAGTCGAGTAACCGTCAAACAGAAGTCCGCCGCCCAATACACCCTGGCTCCACTGCGGATCGCGCGGTTCCGTAAACTCCGCCTTCTTAAATACATATTGAATATCATCCCGAGTTTGGGATAGGCTCTCCAAAGCTTTTGCTCCGGTTCCTTCATCAAAGGCCCAGTGCATCATCAGCCCCCGATTGTCGGATACTTGGCTCACGCGTCATTCCCCCTTGAAGTCAACTCGACGGTACCACCAGGAATGGGAACGGATTTCAGCGTATGGATATGAAGTGAGTCCAAAACAACCTGCCCCGAATTCACGCTTATACGAACGCTCTCAATCGGAGCGTCAGGAAAAATCTGATCCGTCAGTGCAACCTTTCCTTCATTCGCATATACTTCAACCGCATTGCGATCCAGCCAGATATGAAGTTTGATCTTTCCATTGTCCGGTACCACTCTGGCGCCATGCTCGCAAGCGAACGACGGGTGAAAATCGGTCAGGCCCGAGTTCGAGCGGTCAATGTATAGCCACTGGCGCTCAGCATCATATCCGATCCTCGTTTCGCTCTTCCCGGAGGATTTCAATTGGATGTGGACTCCGTTCCCGGTCCGGATATCAATGTCCGCTTCAATTTCCAGCAGATCTTCGTTCGTCTGGAGCGTAAACGACGCCTCCGGCTTTACCGTGACATTATCCCAGCTCATGGATGCTTTGCGCAGTTGCTCGACTTCCCGTACCGGCATTTGCGTCAGCACCACGCCCTCGTCACAGCTCGTCAACGACAAGACGCGAGGCAGCGTCATTGCGCCTCTCCAGGCTCCGGTGGGCGTCTCGTTGGCATATTTCCAGTTGCTCATCCATCCGATGATCACCCGGCGCCCGTCTTGCTCAGGCATATCCGACCAGGTCACCCCCGCATAGTTGTCTCGTCCATAATCCAGCCACAAGATATGATCCGCTGGATTGTCATTGATGAATGTATTTCCGTCGAACTCGCCGATAAAATACTGCGTTCGCGATCCTTCCGGAGCGGAAGGATGATCCCCAATGCTGATGATTAGCACCCATTTGGACCGCCCGCTGTCATCGATTGGCAATTCAAAGAGATCAGGGCATTCCCACACACCGTCATGCGATCCCTCCCCTCTGCCGAATTGGCCGGTCAGCTCCCATTCGAGTAAGTTATTCGACCCATAAAAACGAGCGTGGTCTCCCGCCACAATCACCATCACCCACCGCTCACTTTGCGAATGCCAGAACACTTTCGGATCGCGAAAATCGATCAGATCATCCTCGGCGAGAACCGGGTTCCCCTCATATTTGTGCCAAGTTCGGCCTTTGTCGCTGCTGTAAGCCAAGCTTTGCCGCTGGCGTGGCTGCCCGGTTTTCGGAGAAGTGTCCGCATGGGTAAAGATGGCGACCAGCCCATGAGAACCATCAAACAGTCCGCTACTGTTATTCCAGTCCACCACGCAACAGCCGGAGAAAATGGCCCCGTACTCATCCGGGAACAAAGCGATTGGCATGTGCTTCCAACGGATCAGATCCGGGCTCACCGCATGTCCCCAATGCATCGGCCCCCACTTGTTACTAAAGGGATGATGCTGATAAAACAGATGATATTCTTCTTCGTAATAAACTAATCCGTTCGGATCGTTCATCCAATGAGATGGAGTTGAATAATGAAACCCTGGTCTAAATCTATCATCATAGTGCTGCCTGTTTGACTCGATCATCTTGTTAATTTCATCTGTCGTTGGCATAAACTGAAGAGCTCCCTTCCGTGTCGTGACAATCGATCCGCCGGCATTGGCAAATGTCAGTATGCTGATGAGTTGCTGTTTTTCTAGCAGATGCAGTGATACTTTGCTTTCCAAAATCTTAAATAATAAACAGCCTAAAAAAGCGTCGCCGGCTCCCGTTGTATCGATGGTTTTTACCCGGAAACCAGGCACATATCCATCCTTATCCGCCAATCGGAAATAGCAGCCTTTTTCCGCCAAAGTAACAACGATCAAGGCAATGCCGAAATGTTGTTGTATCTCTATCGATCCTGTTTCCACATCGGTCGTACCGGTAATAAAGCCTCCCGGCTTCCGATAGAAGCTGAACGACCGGTCTCCGTCTTCTTGCAAATGAACGAAGGCCAGCGTTGTATTGGCTTCGTCCGTAAACGAAAGCGCGGATACGTCAACCCCGCTGTTAAGCAAAGTATGGTGCAGCAACGATCCGAAATGATCCTCCCCAACCTTGCTAACGATACCCGCTCTGGCTCCTAAACGGGACAGCGCAGCCGCTACGTTTGCCGGAGCGCCTCCGGGATTGCAAGTAAACTGCCCGTTACCTTCCGCTGTTTGGCCTGCTGGAGTAAAGTCGATCAATACTTCTCCGATGGTCATTACATCTAGCACAGTTTCTCCCCACCTATCCATATTAGTTGCTTACTTTTTTAAATTTGTGTTATATCGATCCAGCCCCGTTTGATAAATCTCCATCAATTCGTTCAATCCCATTTTCTCCAGCGTCTTCACATAGCTGTCCCACTGCTCGTCGACACCGCCATCTACGATAAACTTGCCTCTTTGAGTATTCACAAACTTGATCAATTCAGGTTCGATCTTATTGATTTTGTCCAATTCTTCCGGGTTGAAGAAAATGCTCGGATAGTTTTCCTTCTCCATATACGGATCATAGTACTTCTCCAAGTCTTTCACTCGCTGCTGGGCGCGAGGCTCCAAATCAACAACCTTCCCCAAGTCTTCAATGGTAATGACGCCGGGACCGCCTGCGCCGGGAGCCACTTTTTGCCGGAATTCGCCGGCGGAAGTTCCCTCGGGAAGGGGCAGGTTCACCAACTTTCCGTTCTCGTCTTTCTTGAAAACTACATCGAACGGACCCCAGTGAATTTGCGCCGCCATATAAGGTTCATACTGCTCATCGATCCATCTCATCGTGATTTCCGGATAGCGGTTTGCTTTGGTGATCACGAAGGCGCCGCGTCCCGGACCTCCGCCATTGCCGCGGCCGATCAATTGATCCCCGTTCGGTCCCTTGAGCGGAGCCAACAGAGCATAATCCCGGCCTCTCTCTGATCCGACAACCTCTTCTGCTTCCCACCAAATATAGGAGCCTAGCGTTTCGTCCGTTGTTTTGCCTTTGGCCAAATACTGCGCTGCATCCTGGGTGAATGACTCGGGGTCGATCAGGCCCTGTTTATACCATTTCTCATGAAAATACTTCAAAGCATCCTTATATTCGGGTTGTGTAGCGGTAAAAATCACTTTTCCGTCACGGACGATACGGTGTTCCATGTTATCCGGAAGTCCAAAAGCTCCGAATATGCCGCCGATATCCATGCACCACTGCATATGCATAAAGCTTAATGGAATTTCATCCGCCTTGCCGTTCCCGTTCGGGTCCTTCGTTTTAAAAGCCACCAAGGCTTCCGTGTATTCATCCAGCGTTTGCGGCATGTTCAGGCCGAGTTTATCGAGCCACTTTTTATTGATGACGTGGAAGAAAGGGTTGGTTCCAAGGTTATTCTCCTCCCATGACGGCAGCCCGTAGATGTGTCCATCGGGCGCCGTAATCGCCGATTTGATGTCGGGGCGGCGTTCAAAAAGCGCTTTCAAGTTAGGCGCGTATTGATCGATCAGATCCTCCAGCGGAATAATCGTTCCGTCTTCCCCATAATTGATCAACTCGTAATCCGTGAATCCGGCCGTGTAAAAAGCGTCCGGTAAATTTCCACTCGCCAGCAGCAAATTTTTCTTCTCGGCGTAATCGGTATCCGGAATGTTCTCCCATTCAATCTTAATGTTGGTCTGCTCTTCGAGACGCTTGAAGATTTCCATCTCGGAAAACTTTGGCGCCAAAGCGGCTTTTGGGGATACCATCCTTAAGGTCACCGTTTCATTCACAATCGGCAGACCGGTTTTGTTGAAATTCGCGTCCTGATCCGGACTTTTCGCTTGGTTCTTTGAACCGTCCCCGCCCGAACATCCGCTTAATGCAAACACTCCTGCCAGCAGAAGAATCCCCGCGTTTTTGATTAAAGATTTCATCGTTTACATAACCTCCCTTTTGAACTCTCGCCATTTGAATGCTTTCATGAACGTCTTCTGGGTTGGTCTCTAATGCCACGCATCGAAATTGTCTGCGCATCCCCCCTTTCAAGCGCGAAGTCCCATCACCCCTTGATCGAACCGATCATGACACCTTTGACAAAGTACTTTTGCAGGAAGGGATACAACATGAGCAGCGGCAGGCTGGATACGATGATCACACCGTATTTGATCAACTCCGTCACCCGCATCTTCGCCGCATAGGATTCCACGTCCACCATCATGCCGGAGTTGACCTGATTCTGGACGAGAATATTGCGCAGCACCAACTGAAGCGGATACTTGCTTTCATCGTTTAAATAAATCAAAGCATCGAAAAAACCGTTCCAAAAGCCGACGACATGATACAGCACCATGACCGCAATAATGGATTTGGATAAGGGCAACACAATGCTCCAAAAGAATCGGGTATTGGAACAACCGTCGATCGAAGCCGCTTCCCACATTTCATCCGGAATGGACGACTGAAAAAACGTTCTTACGATAATGACATTGAATATTGCACCGGCTCCGGGAATGACCAGCGCCCAGATGGTATTCAACATGTGCAAATCCTTGATTAACAAATAGGTCGGTATCAATCCTCCGCTAAAAAACATGGTGATCATTAAAAACCACATGATGACCGATCTTCCGACGAGGTCCTTCCGGGCTAAGGGGTAAGCCGCAAATACGGTGACGGCGACTCCGATCAGGGTTCCCAAGCCTGCATAAAGAATGGAGTTGGCATATCCGAACCAGATGGAGGAGTCATTGAATATTCGTTCATAACCATCGAGTGTAAAGCCCTTTGGAAACAACCATACTTCCCCCGAATAAATCAGATTGGGATCGCTGAATGAAGCAATCAACACAAAATACAGCGGAAATAGTACGAGCAGCATGACGACGGTCAATACAAAATAATTGATGGCGTCAAACCAGATATCCCCTTTGCTTTTTCTCTTCAATAATTGGTTCAAAGTGATTCCCCCTACCACAGGCTGGTTTCCGTCAATTTTTTGGCGATCCGGTTGACGGTGACTATCAGGATGATGTTGATCAAGGAATTAAACAGGCCGACCGCTGTCGAAAAGCTATATTGAGCCTTCTGAATCCCCAACTCGTATACATAGGTCGGAATAATATTGGAGGTAGCGTAGTTCAGATCACTTTGCATGAGAAACGCTTTTTCGAAACCAATGCTCATGATGTTCCCCAACGCCAGAATCAGCAAGATCACGATCGTCGGCAAAATGCTAGGAATATCCACGTACCATACCCGCTTCCATTTGCTTGCTCCATCCATAATGGCGGCTTCATGCAGTTCGGGGTTGACCCCCGCAAGTGCGGCCAGATAAATAATCGTGGAGAATCCGGTCTCTTGCCATATTCCGGACAAAATGTACAAAGGACGGAACCAGCCTTCATCGGCCATAAACAGAATAGGTTCGCCTCCGAACCAGGTAATGAGATGATTCACAATTCCACTGTTTGGCGACAAAAAAACATGAAGCATGCCGACCAGTACGACGGTAGAGATAAAGTGTGGCGCATAAATGACCGTTTGGATAAATTTCTTGTACCGCTTGCCTAGCATCTGATTCAGCAGGATCGCGATGATAATCGGCGCCGGAAAGCCGAACACCAGCGACAGAAAACTAAGCGTCAGTGTATTGCTCATGATCGTCCAAAAGTTATAAGAATCGAAGAAATCAATAAAATGTTTGAACCCTACCCATTCACTGCCCCAAACCCCCTGACTCGGCGAGAAATCCTTAAAGGCAATCTGCACACCGTACATCGGATAGTACTTGAACACGAGATAAACCAGAATGATGGGCAGCAAGAATAAATATAATTCGTAATTTCGTTTAACTTGAGCCCAAGTCTTGCGTTTCGCCTTGACTATGGGTTGATCTACCCCGGAATCACTTGAATTCACTTTTATGCACCCTTTCTACGCAAAATATGTTGTTTTTGAAACGTTTCCAATTTAATTGAAACGTTTCCAATTTGTCAAAAGAAAAACATCAACCGGCTAACCCGCAAGGTGAAACTACCGTGCAACGATGTTTTTCTCGTGATCTAGAACCGCACTCAAGTAGTTTCGCCTTGCCTAAATATAACCGGTAAACGGTAAACCTCCCGATCCAATGTCTCGCCTCTAATTTTTTTGTAGAGCAGCCTGATCGTCGTACGCGCCATCTCTTCTACAGGCTGCCTGATTGTTGACAATAATGGGTGAAAATAAGGATGATCTTGAATGCCGTCATACCCGACAACTTTTACATCCTCCGGAACGCGAACCCCCCGCCTGCCCGCTCTTTCAATATATTTAGCTGCAAACATATCGGTAATGGCAAAAATGCCGTCCACATCGTGATACTGATCCAGAAATTGCTCAAAATAGGCATCGTCGTCTACAACCGGGTCCGGCTTCTCATAGACTACATAATTAACGCCCATTGCTTTCGCCTCATGAACGAATCCCTCTCTCCGATTCATGGTTTCACTAAAAACGGAAGTGACACTACCTAGAAATGCCGGTTTACGGGCTCCCGCTTTGACCAGCTCCCTTAACGCCAAACGCCCCCCTTCGTAGTTATCGGAGGTGACGCAAGTGATCTTCTTGTTAAAATGTCTGTCGATACTGACAATCGGGATATCGTTGCTAATGTAATTTTCGATATCGTTGTACGTAATGCCGACTATGCCCGCTACTTTGTTTTGCTGAAGCATATCCAGATAATATAACTCCTTTTCGGGTTTGCCTCCGCTGTTGCACAACATGAGTTTGAAACCTTCCCGGTCCAGCTCATCTTCAATGTAATAAGCCATTTCGGAAAAAAAGGGATGCCAGATGCTCGGGAGCAGCAGGGCAACCATTTTGGATTTCCGCATTTTGAAATTCCGGGCGATCTCGTTCGGGATATAATTTAATTCTTGAATAGCTTCCTCCACTTTCCTGCGTGTCGCGGGTTTTACTGCACCCGAATTATTAATGACACGGGATACGGTTCCCACGGCAACACCGGCTAAGTTGGCTACATCTTTAATGCTTGACATCTAACCCCCCACTTATTGGCTCTTTTATGGTTATCATCTTAGCACTAAGTTGGAAACGTTTCAAGTGATTTTGGAAACGTTTTTATACTTTTAAATACAGCTCAATGCCCTCATCGGCTAAAGTAATGAGCAATCCCTTGCAAATTCTGGACAAGCAAAGAAGCCTTTGAATTTCCAAAAGGAAACTCAAAGGCTTCTTCCCTGTTAAAGTAATGCGGTCGAGAGGACTCGAACCTCCACGGGGGGTTAGCCCACACGGACCTGAACCGTGCGCGTCTGCCAATTCCGCCACGACCGCGTTTTCGTTGTGCTGATTCGCAGCAACGAAATTTATAATATCATGCATCAGCAAGAGAGTCAACAAGCAAATTAATCCGCCACCATTTCTTTGACGATATCATACCGGAAGTTGGCGGCCGCTTCGACCTGCCGGAACCCTTCCTGCAAATACAGATTTTTGGCCCGTTCGTTCTCGGCATTCACGCATAGCATCGCTTGAGAATAACCGCGCTCAACCGCAAACGCCATGGCGGCTTTCAGCAGGGTTCTACCGAGCCCCTTCCCTTGGTATTCGGGAAGAAGCGCAAGCGGTCCGATGTTCATGGTCGGCGCTCCCTCAAACTCGTCATCCGCCCCCCGAACGATGCCTACGGCGCGATCCCCATGGTACAGCATTTGCATCCCGCCCTCAAGGTAATCGTTCTCCGCAGCCATTTGGGCCACCATTTCGGGGGTGATAGGCGTTTCATTTCCTTTTAACTTGGCGAAACCCGCGTTGCGGACCTCCGCCCATGCCTCCTCATCCCGCCCGGTTCGAAAGGCTTCCAACCGATATCCGTCAGGCACCTGAAAGGCCGGCTTCTCAAGATGGTGATGAACCAGAATAAAGGCATACCGCTCCAGTTTGAAATCCAATCTTCCCAATAGCTCCATCACTTTCTCTTGTAGGGTCGGCACAAAAACAAACAGCTGATCCAGCCCTTCCCCGTGCCGCACAATCGACTTCAATAATTGTTCGTATAGAGTGAGATCCGCCGTTTCGGCGTGAAAAATCCGGAACCGTCCCCGGCGCCCCTTGCGATGGTAAGCATCCTTGATGAGTGAGGCTGCGGCAACCATGTGCCCTGCCGGATCCAAGGCGATATAGGTCGGGTTATCTGCGCCAATCGCAAAGTCACGTAAATCCTCCTCGTACAAAAATGATTCGTCCACTTCCCGGCGATGCTTCCTGCAATAAGCAAAAAACTCCTCCAGCTTTTCCGCACTCAATGCTGCGATTTCCGTCATATGCCTCATCCCCGCTTTCTCCCCCATATAAAAGGATACTTGTCACATCGCACGTCTATTAAAAAAACTCCAGATTTCTCTGGAGTTCGCTTGTGATGTGTATAATGCGGTCGAGAGGACTCGAACCTCCACGGGGGGTTAGCCCACACGGACCTGAACCGTGCGCGTCTGCCAATTCCGCCACGACCGCGTTTTTCGTTGTGCATTGTTTTGCAGCAACGAAATATATAATATCATGCATCTCCAAGTGAGTCAACAAGCAAACATGTAATATGTTGTTGTGCTGTGATAATGTCACCCGACTCCCTTTCCACAAGGGTATTTTGTTCACTTGTTAACAATTAAAAATGTATCGTATCGCAATATATGAAGAACTAACTATATTATTTTAACAAGCGTTCGTTCTCTTTCGAATCGGGCAAACCAAAAGCTGTCGGCAAGCCGTCGATGCTTGCTGCATTCTTCTCGTGCCAGTACTTTTCAAGTTGTTCATTGGTGAACTTAAGCGATACTTCCCTTAGCGTGTCCCGGTCGCCCTCGTACTTCATGAACGGGACCCCAAAGCCGCACGAGTCCTGCACCATGTGAACGTCAACGACAATCATTTGTCTCGCGCCCGGAAGCGGATCAAACAGCGGGTACAGTTCCTCCCACCGGTTTGAGCCGGGCAGTACGACCGTCCCATTACCGTAAAGCCGCACAATGCTGGAAGGCCCTTCAAACGCGCAGAACATCAGGGTCACTCTGCCATTCTCCAAAATATGCGCGCACGTCTCGTTGCCGGAGCCCGACATATCCAGGTAAGCCACCTGATTATCCGACAGAATGCGCAAGGAGCAATAACCCTTAGGCGAAAGATTCACATGTCCCTCCGCAGACAAAGGCGCCGATCCGACGAAAAAAAGATGCTGACGCTGAATGAACTCCTTATGCTTCGGCATAAGAGCATCGAATTTTTTCCCCATATTCACCCTACTCTCCTCTTTATATTGGCATGAGGTGCAATTCTTGATCCGAATATTGTTTACTCTGAAACAAAAATATCACGATTTCTCTGGAGAATCAATAGCAAAAATAAATTGCAGCGTTGACACAGAAGCTGCTGCGCAAAATAAACAAGACTACAGACCGGGGCCCCTTACAAGAGGCCCCGGTCTGTAGTTTCCTATCACTTCACTTTTACCGTCATTTCCAGTTCTTTTATCTCTTGTTTCACGATCTCGCCGTTTTCGTCCAGTTTAAACGCTCCGCTTGTCGCTCCGGGTTCCACAAATTCAGGTTTGTAGGCCTTCACCGTAATCGACTTCACGTTTTTTCCCAACGGGCCGAGCAGGCAATTGTAGTACATATCGCCAGCTTTGTTGTTCTCGTCGGTACCAAAGCTCGAAAGATCGTCCAACCGGTTGCCTTGATCATCCACAAATTCATACATGAAATCGGAAGGCTTGCCCTTTTCAAAGCCTTTCTCGATCAACTGAATTCGGGTTGAGGTGGAGGTTGCGTTTAATTGGCTCAGAACGACGGTACGACTGCCCAATTTTTTACTTACATTCGGCTTCAAGACAATCGGTTTAGCCGCGCTTTTTTGCATCGAGTGGATAAAAGTATAAGGCTTATCCACACCTTCCAGGGTGATCTTCGCCGTCAGTTTGAACTTGTTCGGGAAGGTATACTGTTGACCGCCAAGCCAGGAGGGATCGGACACTTGAATGACAGCCTGATCCGGCATCCCCCCCTTAGCCCAATCCAGGGCCGGTCTTTTGCTCATCCTGCCTCCGCCCTGTTTAAAAATGTCTTTGCCATCAATGAGGATCTGCACATCTTTGATCGCGCCCTTCTCCCTGAGCACATCCTGGGTCTTTTCGTCAAATTTAGAGTCGGTGATACCGCCGACCAAATTCTTGCCGCTGCGCTTCAGCGAAATTTTAATGTAATTTCCGTCATAAATGGCCTCGCTCACACCGAGCGTAATGCCGTTCTGCGTAAGTTCCGCCGCTTTTCCCGCCTTCTGCGCCGCGGCGCTATAGCCCGCCTTGGCCTGAGCCGCCGAAGCGTGAACGTCCGTTGATGCCGTCACCCATCCCGCCCCGCCAAGAAGCATCCCGGCTAGTGCGGCGGTGGTCATCACCTTATAAACCTTCTTCATCTTATAATCCTCCAACTCACATAATTACTATTTAACTACTTCACGTTAACCGTCATTTCCAGTTCGTTCACATATTGTTTAACAATCTCGCCTTTTTCGTCCAATTTAAAGAGTCCGCTTGTTGCCCCCGGTTCCGCATATTCGGGTTTGAAGGCCTTTATCGTAATCGACTTCGCGTTTTTCTCCAGAGCACTCAGCACAAAATCATGGTACATGTCGCCGTCTTTGTTGTTCTCATCAGTGCCCATTCCTGAAAGAGTTTCCAGCTTACGGCCTTGATCATCCGCAAATTCAAACATGATGTCGGATGGCTTGCCCTTTTCATAGCCTTTCTGAATCAACTGAATACGGGTAGAGGTCGAGGTCAGGTTCAATTTGCTAAGGTTAAAAGTCTGCTTACCTGATGTTTTCGTTAAATTCGGCTTCAGGAGCATCGGGGATCCCGTGCTTTTTTGCATCGCCAACTCAAACGTGTACGGTTTCTCCACGCCTTCCAGGGTGATCTTGGCGGTCAATTTGAACTTGTCCGGGAAGGCATACTGTTGGCCGCCGAGCCAGGAAGGATCGCTTAATTCAACGATAGCAGCGTCTGGCGTAGGGCCTGGCCGCCAACCCAAGCCCGGTCTTTTGCCGAGAGATCCTCCACCGATCTCATAAATGTTTTTGCCGTCAATAAAGATCTGGATATTCTTGATTGCCCCCTTCTCCCGGATCAGATCCTGGGTCTTTTCGTCAAATTTGGAGTCGGTGATGCCGCCGACCAAATTCTTGCCGCTGCGCTTCAGTGAAATTTCAATGTAATTCCCGTCATACTGTGCCTCGCTTACCCCAAGCGTAATCCCGTTTTGCGTAATCTCGGGCGTTTTTCCCGCCTTCTGCGCCGCGGCGCTGTAGCCCGTCTTGGCCTGAGCCGCCGAAGCATGAACGTCCGTTGATGCCGTCGCCCAACCCGCTCCGCCAAGAATCATCCCGGCTAGTGCGGCGGTCGTCATCACTTTATACCCTTTTTTCATTATTTAAGCCCTCCAGATTTTCTATTTTGAAACTTCATATAATTTTTTCAATGCGGTCCGATCCACCGGGATGGTGATCTCCAGTTCTTTTATATAATTTTTGATAATTTCGCCGTCAGAACCTAGTTTGAATCTTCCCGAAACTGCCCCCGGGATCTCCATCTCAGGCAGGAACGCCTTAATCGTTACCGATGCCGGCACATCGGCAAATCGGTCGAACAAAAATTCGTTGATCATTTCCAATTGGTCATCGTTCTTGAATATTCCGACGCCGTTCACAAGATCGAGTTCTCTGCCTTGATCGTCCCAAAGCTCAAAGATCAAATGATGTCTTAAAAGCTTGGCCTCTTTATCGCTGGACAGGATGTTCAATTTTACTTTGGTTGTGATCGGGGTGAACTGGATTTGTTCGACCTTAACCTTATTTCCCTTCCACTCCCTCGTATCTGAGGAAGATAGCGCCAGAGTATCCGCGTTTTTACGAACTGGAAATTCAAAAGCGAAGGGCTCGGAAATGCCCTCCAGCCGGAATTCGAGCGTCAACTGAAACGCGTCCGGTAAAACGGGAGCCGTTTCGCCCTCTGAGGGAAAAGCCGTCAATTCGTAGATGGCCGAATTCGGATCGGAAGTCGGCTTCCCGCTCCATAGGATTTTTCCCCTGCCCTCATCGGTAATAATTGGAGTATTGTCGATCAATACATCTACTGAAGTAATCGCTCTCTCAGGGGAAAACTTTATTTCTCCATCTATAACCTCGTAGCCCATGATAGTCCCGCCTAACCCTCCGCCTTCGCGCGTTACGGCCAAAGATAACCGGGTTCCGTCATAGACCAATTGCGGAATGCGAAGCGTGACTCCCTCATGGGTCACGCTGGCATCGAGATGGGCTGCAAGCCCTTTTTCGTCCGCTGTCCGTAAACCCAGATCACCGGCCAGCTTGAAAATGCTGCCGATCAGCGGAATATTCTTCAGCGACTCTGCCATCGCCGGCGATACCATGGCGCCTCCCAGGCCTCCGACCAGAGCGATCACGGCGGCTGCGGCAGTCGATAAGACAACTATGCGGGTTTTGCGGAATCTAACATTCTGGCCGGTTCGAGTCTCCATCGGAAGGTCGGCCAGGGAGGCATAGACTTCATCCTGCCGGCGGCGAACGATTTCGGGGATCTCGGGCAGCGGTTGGTTGCCAAGTTCCCGCAGTTCTTTTTCAACATCAAATACTTTCATAAGCCAGCTCCCCCTTCCGAATCTGCTTTACTTCATCGGCCAATATGCCGCGAGCCCTGTGCAGGCGCGCTCTGACAGCTCCGTCGGAAATATCCAGCACACCGGCGATCTGTTTGATCGGCAAATCCTGATAATAAAATAAATGGATAACGATCCGCAGAGATTCATCCAGATTCTCCACGGCCTCCCGAAGATCGAGCTTCCGGCTGTCTTCGTAATAAGGCGCCGAGCGATCCGACTCCGCAACCTCCGGCAACTCCGCCATAACAACAGTTCTTTTGCGCATACGGAGCAGTTGGTTGCATTCATTGATCAGAATCCGGATAACCCAGGTTTTAAAATATTTTGGCTTTCGTAATGTCGCCAATGATTTATACGCCTTAAGCGTCGTTTCCTGAAACGCGTCCGCACAGTCTTCATCACGTCCCACAATGGACTTCGCCAAGCTGTACAGTTCGGGTTCCAGCCTCCGGAACAGCCGGATAAACGCCTCACGATCTCCCCGCTGCGCTCGCTTGACTTCCAGTTCCATATCTTGCTGCACGAATTTCATCTCCTTTTGAGGGCCCTCTGTAAGATTAGATGGACGAGTCAATCAAAATGTTATATCAGCGAAAAAAAAAGAATTTGTCAACTTGAAGACATTTGTTCTGAAGCCGCCCGGCTCCCATAAAATTGTGATTGAAATCACCAGTCCTTCCCACCTCCGGCGTTATGCTTCTGGATGTCAGGTACAGGTTTCTACTATATTTTTCCATAGGAGGTTGTTTTAAGATGACCACATCCGTATCCCCTGTTGGCACCCAGCAGCCATCCATGTTTTGTTTTCAGTGCCAGGAGTCGGCCGGAGGAACCGGCTGCACGATTAAAGGCGTTTGCGGGAAACCGCATGATGTCGCCAACCTGCAGGATTTGCTGATCTATGTATTGAAAGGCATATCGTTTCTTTCCATCGGGACACATCTTCCCGAAGCTTTGGAGCGGAAGGTGTCCGTCTTTATCATGGACTCGTTGTTTGCCACGATTACGAACGCCAATTTTGACCGCGATGTGTTCATCGCCAAAATCCGGGAAGCGCTCGCTCTGCGGGCCGACGTACGAAGCTATTGGGGCGAACGGCACTCCGGCAATGTGGGGACGCTTCCCGATGCCGCCGTTTGGCAGGCTGACGACGAAGCCTCGTTTGACGCCAAGTCCAAGCAGGTCGGGGTCCTCGCCACCGCCGATCCGGACATCCGCTCTTTGCGCGAACTGTTGACATATGGCCTTAAAGGCATGGCCGCTTACACGTATCATGCACTTCACCTGAACCATGCCGATGCGAACATCGACTTGTTTATGCGCCGCGCTCTCGCCGCCACTTTGGACGATTCCTTAACCGCGGACGATCTCGTCGCTTTGGTCATGGAGACGGGCCAGTTCGGCGTAGAGGCCATGTCCTTGCTCGATCGGGCCAATACCGGAACCTATGGGCATCCGGAAGTAACCCGGGTGAATATCGGCGTTCGCAACCGGCCGGGCATCCTCATTAGCGGACATGACTTGAAAGACTTGGAGGAACTGCTGCGGCAAACCGAAGGTACCGGGATCGATGTGTACACGCACAGCGAGATGCTGCCGGCCCATTACTATCCGGCTTTCAAGAAATACGAGCATTTCGTCGGGAATTACGGGAATGCCTGGTGGCAGCAAACGACGGAATTCGCCGCGTTCAACGGGCCGATTCTGATGACCACCAACTGTATCGTCCCGCCAAAATCAAGCTATATGGACCGCATATATACGACCGGTAACACCGGATATCCCGGTGTGCGGCATATTCCGGAAGGCCTGGAAGAGCAGCCGAAGGATTTCTCGGAAATCATTGCGCACGCCAAACGCTGTAACCCGCCAACCGAGCTGGAGAACGGCGAAATCGTCGGCGGCTTTGCCCATCATACCGTGACCGGGATTGCCGATCAGGTCGTGGATGCCGTGAAGACCGGGGCGATCAAGCGATTTTTCGTCATGGCCGGCTGCGACGGACGGATGAAGTCGCGCAACTACTATACGGAGTTCGCCCGGGAACTTCCCGGCGATACGGTCATTTTGACCGCGGGGTGCGCGAAGTATAAATACAACAAGCTCGATTTGGGTGAAATCGGAGGCATTCCCCGCGTCCTGGACGCCGGACAGTGCAACGACTCTTATTCCCTTGCCGTGATCGCTTTGAAACTGAAGGAGATCCTGGGCCTGGAGGATATCAACGAGCTGCCGATTTCGTACAATATCGCCTGGTATGAGCAAAAAGCGGTGATCGTACTGCTTGCCTTACTCTACCTCGGCGTCAAAAACATCCACCTGGGTCCGACGCTTCCCGCGTTCCTATCACCTAACGTGGCCAACATCCTGGTTGAGAAATTCGGCATCGGCGGGATTACAAACGTCGAGGACGATATGAACATGTTCCTGGGCGCGTAACACCAGATCATTCCAGTATGCAGGAAGCACAAAGAAAAGGCTACGATGAATGGGATCATCGTAGCCTTTCGTTTTGAAACGCCCGTTTCCTTTGCCGCTCAACACGCCAAGCGCCTGCAATTACTCAACCACATACCACTTTCTCTGGGCTTCAAACATTTTTTTATATTCGCCATCCCTACTAATAAGTTCACTGTGCTTACCATCCTGTACAACCCTGCCGTCCTTTAATACGATAATTCTATCGGCGATCTGAACCGAACCCAACCTGTGAGTCACGATGATTGCGGTTTTGTCTTGGCAGATTTCCGCAAAATCGTTATATAGGCGTGTTTCCTCCAAAGGGTCAATAGCTGACGTTGGTTCATCTAAAATCATCAATTGGCTATCCCTGAATAATCCGCGTGCAATAGCGATCCGCTGCCATTGACCGCCGGATAGCTCTATCCCGTCAAAATCTCGTCCAAGCCTAGTGTTTAATCCGTCTCTATAGCTTTCGTCTTTCAAAATCACCCCCGATTTATCGCAAATATCCATAAGCATCGCTTCATCTGTAGGCTTGTCCATCTGACTGATGATCAAATTTTCCCGCACGGTCATATTATATTTGCAATATTTTTGAAAGACAGCGGACGTATGATCATAACTCAAATTTTTAACAGGCATATCTCCATAAATGACTTCTCCTTTAGACGCCTCATATAACCCCATAATTACTCTGCATAATGTTGTCTTGCCGCTGCCGTTTTCACCGACGATCGCTAAAGTCTGGCCACTGGGTACCGTTAAACTGATATTAACCAAGGCCTCCTTGTCAGTCATTGGATAGCTAAAACTTACATTGCTCAATTTAATATCAACTTTTTGAGGCCTTGGCACCCTTTTTTCAGGTTTATTCCTCTCATTGACAAAGTCCAAGAAGTTTTCAACAGTTCCCACATTTTCAGATGCCCAACCGATCCTTTCGGAAACTAGTTCGCTCATAAAACTATAAAGTCTGTAAATCGAGGCCAGTACGGCCGCAAACGCGCATTTTGCCTCCAATGTTTAACATGCGTAGATTGTAAGAAAATACGCTAAGTCTCCAATATGTAGAGACTTAGCGTATTTTTAGTTGAATGATCTGTGATATTACCGTTCCATACGCAGATGCTCTTATTTACTATAAGCCTTTAGTTTGGCGGCCTCACTGACGGCAACATCGATATCTTTTCGGATATCTCTTTTTACAGAAGCTCCGCTCTGACCGAGCCATAGAAAAAACTCTTTCGTCCCTTTATTCCCAGTAACCGGACTGTTCGTAATACCCAAAATGCGGAGCCCGATATTTTCTGTAAAACTAACGAGATCCATGAGAATTTGTGGATATATACCCGGATCGTCTACTTTTCCCGATCTGCGGATTTGCGGGTCCGCAACCTCAAACAAAGGTTTTACCAAACATAGTATTTCCCCGGACGGCTGCAGCAGTCGAACAACAAGCGGAATCGCCTGTTTCAAGGACAAATAAGAAAGATCCAGTGTGGCGAATTCTGGCTCGGGCTTTAAATGCAGCTTCGTAACGGAACCAATATTTGTCTTCTCCATGTTAACGACTCGGGGGTCAAGCCTTAACTTACCCGCCAATTGACCATACCCAGCATCGATCGCATACACTTTAGCTGCACCGTGCTGCAATAAACAATCGGTAAATCCACCCGTTGAGGCTCCCGTATCCAAAGCGATTTTACCGGAAACATCGATTTGAAAATGCTCCAATGCGCCTTCAAGCTTAAGACCGCCTTTTCCGACATATTTCTGTTCATACCCTTTAATGGCTATCTCAACATCTTCTCTAACTTGCTCTCCTTCATAGACCGCAGGTCGGCCGTTAATCAACACCTTATTTGACATGACCCAACTGGCCGCTTCCTTCCGCTCCTCAAAAAAGCCCCGTTCCAGCAGCAATTGCCATAAAGGTAATTTTCGTTTGTTCAACCCATTCCGCTCCTCTTCTTTAAAGTCGTCATTCTGGACTTCGCAGAAGGCGGAGCTCTTATAGGCCGGTAGTAACGTTATATTTCAACTAATAAATGGTACATGTAGAATCAACTCCGAATACATATTTTCACTAAGTTAATTATTCATTTGCACGGAACAAAAGGTGCAAATGCACCACAAAAAAGAAACTATCAGTAATCAATCACATAATATCACAACATTTTCCATTAATATAGATGTATTTTTATATTATTACGCTTAAAAACCATCTCATTTGTAAAGTTATTACCAGGTTTTAATATTGCATTTGCACGTAAAACTTCATGTCAATTTTCGTTTATGCACAGTTTAATGCACATTATGTCATGTGCTTTAGTTATAGGAGGTTCCGAGTATGCAAAAAGCTCTTGAATTTCCACAGAGGAGATTCAAGAGCTCATCCATTCTCTAGTTGATGCGGTCGAGAGGACCGACCACGTTTTCGTCGCCCAATTTTCTGCAGCAAAGAAATACAAAATATCATATCCTCACAAGAGAGTCAACCTAAAAAACTAACCTGTGTTGTTGTTCCGCGATAATGTCATTATGGAACAGGAGTCATTAACTTTGACAAGAACAGAACTGGCATGCTGCACCCAATGATCGCCTCCGCCGGTGTTTATTCCTTTACCGACCCTACCACGATCCCGGTAACAAAATACTTTTGTAGCATCGGATATATCATTAGAAGGGGGACTACGGAGATGACGATTTTGGCCGCATTCAAGTTTCTGTTGGATATTTCCGTAATATTGGCTAGCGAACTCGAATTGGTCCCCTCTTTTACCAGATCCGAAATATTGATGCTCAATGACTGAATGTATGTCATTAATGGATAATTGCTCACTTTGGTCATATAAATCAAACCGCTGAAAAAGTCATTCCATGTCCCCACAATGCTAAACAAGGCTACTGTCGCTAGTGCCGGGACCGAAACGGGTACATAAACCTTCAGCAAGACCTGCATCGGATTTGCCCCGTCAATAACTGCCGCCTCCTCCAATGCCCGGGGCACTCCTATAAAAAAGTTCATGACGAGAATGACACTAAAAATGGGGACGGCTCCAGGTAAGACTAGTGCCCACACATTGTTAAGCAGATTCAGGTTTTTCACAATCAAATAGCCGGGAATCAGACCGCCACTAAACAACATGGCAAAAATCATTAAATTCATATACACATTTCTGCCTTTGAATTCCCTTTTCGATTTGGAAAGCGGGTATGCCATTAAAATGATTAGGATCATATTAAGAATCAACGCAAGTGCGACGCGAAGAACAGATATCCCGAAAGACCTCCAGAATTGAGCATCCTCTATAATTCTCGTATACGCTACCGTTGTAAATTTTACCGGCCATAATCCCACAGCATTGGCTGCAACGGCAGCGCTGCTGCTGAAGGAAATAGCTACGATATTCCACAGGGGAAGAAGACAAATAAGTGCTGAAAATATAACGATGGCATAGATTACAAACCGCCCAAACCGGGCTTTAAAGCCTGCATATTGCGTCATTACAACCGCCCCCTAGAATATCTTCCGATCTGTATATTTTTTGGCCAATTCGTTAGCGGACAACAATAGAACAATGCCAATGACTGATTTAAACAGACCTACAGCGGTTCCGAAACTGTATTGGCGCCCTACCAGACCGATACGGTATACATAAGTGTCCAATATATCTCCAGTCTCGTAGACGATGGGATTGTACAAGTTAAAAACCTGGTCAAAACCGGCACTCAAAATATTGGTGAGACTCATGACTCCCATAAGGAGAATAATAGGCAGCATCCCTGGAAGTGTAATATGCCACACCCGTTTCCACCAGTTGGCCCCATCGATGGCAGCCGCTTCATGGAGTCCGGGATCAATAGCTGTTATCGCGGCCAGGTATACGACCGAACTATATCCGAATTCCTTCCATACATCAGTTCCAATAAGTAACGGCTGAAACCAGGTGTTGCTTCCAAGAAAATTGATTTTCTCCAAACCGAAAAACGTTAAAATCTGGTTCACGTTCCCATCCAGATTAAACATGTTAACCACTACGGATGCTAAAACGACCCATGACAGAAAGTGAGGCAAATATACTATAGTTTGAACCGTCTTCTTTAAAAACCTGAGCCGGATTTCATTTAACAAAATGGAAAAAACGATGGCCGCAAGGGTTCCCAAAATAATTTTCCCAAGTGCGATTACCAAGGTATTGCTTATGATTTGCGCGATATCCGGTAGTTGGAACATGTATTTAAAATGCTTCAAGCCCACGAATTTCGATTCAAAGATGCCTTTGGCCGGTATATAGTTCTGAAATGCCATAACAATCCCAAACATCGGAATATAGCTGAATATGAGTAGAAACACCATTCCGGGAAGCATCATCATATGATACATGGCCCCCAGACCTAGCCGTTTTTTAGCCATACTGCCGTGCTGCTTCATAAATAGGCTCCTTTCATATACAAAGGGCTGCATCAGCAGCCCTATTTTGCTTTTTAGATAATTCCCTATTGCTTGTTTTCGGATACTTCTGTTTCAATTTCTTTGATAATCTGGTCTCCACCTTGTGCCTTCCAATTCGAAACAAAGGTATCGAAATAATCCAGTGGCTGATCGCCCATGATAATTCTGATAAAATCTTCTTGCTCCATTTTTTGCAAATTCGCCCAAGATTGCTGCATGCTCTCCGTGGTTCCGGAGAATACAGGAGTCACCCAGTTAAATTTGTTTTCTTTCGTGAGCTGGTCGATCAGACCGACGCCTTTCATGCGGGAATGATATTTCGCCCAATCCGTTACTTCCGCAGTGCCCGGGTTGGCCAAATATTTTTTGACACTCTCAATATTATTTTTGGATTCCGTTGTCCGTACTTCATCCATGGTGATTTCATCCTTGGCACCACGGGATATATCGGAGAAGTCATCCAACAGGGAGGTAGCCGAATTAATCTCGATGTTAAATGGTCTTGCGGAACCATCCACTGCGTCTTTCTGGTATTTGGCTACTTCCGGCATGGTCGTAGCAATATTTTTGTCGTTGGCAAGCTTATCATAAAACAGATTTACGATCTTAATCGCCAGTTCCGGATGTGCATATCCTTTCTTCACCACGATAAATTGATCGCTTGGATTGGCATGGGCCACATTGATTTTGCCATTTTCATCTTCCAAGGCATATGCTGTAAACACAGCGTTACCATCCATTTGTTTTACCGTGCTCAAGCCCCAATCCGGGATATGCCAAGGGCCGAAGGCAATGCCGCTTTGTCCACTCGTGAGAAGAGCCATGACTTCATCCCAAGTTCTTGTACCGAATTGTATATCTAGGATGCCTTGTTTATACCAATCAGCCAATACTCCTAAGGCTTGCTTGGTTCCCTCGGTGGTAGAACCATACACAACTCCTCCTTCCTTACCTTCAAGCCAATATTGAGGAAAGGCGGAATAAACATTGGCAATCGCCGTCATCGTATGGGCGGTTCCGCCATAATCATTTGAATTTAAATGGTTGATAAGAGGAATGCCAACGGGTTTCCCTGTCTTCCCTGGATCCTTTTCCACGAATGTCTTTGCCGTTGTTGTTAGCTCATCCAAAGTGATGGCGCCATCATGATCACTGTCAAGCTTTATTCCCAGAGAATCCAGCCAGTCTTGGCGAATCCAAACCATAGTCGGCGCAGAGTCCACGGATGTAGCCGGAATGGCCATTAATCGTCCATCAATCGTCGCATTGCCTAGAGCTCTACCCTTATAGGAATCATAAACTTGCTTAATCGTATCGGTAGCATATTTGTCATACACTTCGGTTAAATCTTCAATCAATTCATTATCAACCAATTCCTTCAAATCTTGTTTGGAATTCACACGCATCATATCCGGTAATTCTCCGGAGGCGATGGCAAGAGCAACCTGTCTATTGTATGCATCGCCATTACTTTCAAAAGCATCTTTGATGGTTACATTAAATTGTTCCTTTACGAGCCGCGTATAAGCATTATTCTCATATGTATCACCTTGAGGCAATTTAGGATTCGGCGCCGTAACCCGGCCCAAATTCACTACAACCTCATCCTTATAGGCACCAAACGGGTCTACCGCCGCGGTTTCATTCCCCGGTTTCTGCGTCTTATTTTGTGAACTATCACTATTCGATGAGTTCCCACATGCCGTTAAGGAATAAATCATGACTGCTGACATGGTTATTGCTGCAAAACGCTTTAAAAATGTGCTTCTTCCCATCTTATTTACGACCTCCCATAAAAACTATCAGTTTTTGAATTCGCTTTCATTATAAGAGAGAATTCGTTGGGCCGAGATAGATGCGAGTTGGGGATTTAGGTAGACAATTGTACGCAGTTTTCTTAATCAAGATTAAATTTTAGCTGTAGTCTTCAACATTACTCCCCCCTTCGTCGTACAAATGTCTACCTCGGTGCCTTAAGCTTTATAAAAAAAACGGCTGCAAAACCCACGATACTTCGTGCTGTTTACGGCCGGTTATTTCTGTTACTTTATAGATGGTTTCATTTCCTCAATAATTTGATGACCGCCCCGTTGCTTCCAATCCTCAACAAATTGGTCAAAGGAGTCGACCGGTGCTGAACCCATTATGATCTTCAAAAATGCTTCATGTTCAAGTTTAATTAATTCGTCCCATTTTTCTTTCGCCGTTTTGGTTCGTTTATAAGAAAGGCTTTGAATTTCGTTCAGGTTGGGATCAAAGAAATTTCTCCCTCCCACAAGTAGGGAATAAGTTCGCATAAAACTCGGATCGTCTTGATTCCAGTACTGTATAGCAAGGTTACTATAAGGTTCCAATTTAACTCTTTTAATCGTCTTCACCGTGTTTTTTAGCAACTTATATTCCGGCTTGTCCAGGAAATCTTCCGGGTTCTTGGTTCCTGCCAAAACTTCCTGCGCAGCCTTAGTCTCGAACTTCGCCTCATCCATCGGGGCAATGAAGTTTCGAATCAACATGAATTCGTTTCCCAACCGGGATTCGTCTTCAAGGTAAAGATTATTCATCTTTATTGCAGCTTCCGGATAGGCATACCCTTTACGTACAACAAGAAAAGAGTGGGAGGGATTGGATATTTTTATATTATATTTTCCCTTCGCATCTAGCGGCAATGCATAGGCCTGCCAATTCGCATCCGGATCATTCTTCCAGGCGCTCGGCAACGGCCAATACCCTCCAAAGAAACCTTGAAAGAACATCCCGGCTTTGCCGCTTATAACCACATCCTCCGGTGCTTTGCGGCTGCCTAATTCCGGATCAATCAAACCTTCAAGGTACATTTCCCGCAGGTTAGCAAGCGCTACTTTGGTTTCCGGGAGAATTGACCCATAGGAAAGATTTCCACCAGCATCTTTTAACCAATATCCCGGATAAGCATTGTAGGCAGAAAATATCGGAGTCAGGTCAAAGGCGAACGACCCGATGCTGAAATCGTTATATAACCCCGTGCTTGCGGCAAGGCCTATAGTATCCGCCAATCCGTTTCCGTCAGGATCTTGTTCAACAAAGGCCTTCGCGACTAGCTTCAGTTCATCCATGGTTTTCGGGGGGGTTAACCCAAGGCGGTCCAGCCAATCTTGCCGAATCCAGAGCATACTGAAATCTTCAGATGCTACAGATGGAATAGCCATCATTTTTCCGTCGTAGATCACTCTATCCAAGGCAAAACCTTGGGTACTGTCTATAATTCGCTTCATTTCGGGAGAGGCATAATTTTCATACACTTTGGTCAGATCTTCAATTTCTTCGGCTTTCACCATCTCCTCCAGTTGAGCCTGATTTACAATGACTGCATCGGGGAGATCAGAACTAGCTATGGCCAAGTTTATCTTCTGGTCAAAATTTTGTTTGGAGACCTGCCACGCCACATTCATTTCAATATTAAGACGTTCTTTAATCTCTTTCCTCCAGGGATTGTTTTCCAGCGAATTTCCATTCATGGGTTTCAAACTCGGGTCAACGATATAGCCCAGCCGAATCTCGACTGGCTCTGGATACTTGCCAAAGGGACCGGCAATCGTAGTAGAATCCGGCATTCCACCAGATCCATTATGGCGATTCGGAGAATCTGATTGGCCGGAGCAGGCAGATAATAGGGAGGCGGCAAGAATAAGCGGAATAGTTCTTTTTATCATGAAAATACCTCCTAAGATTCCCAAGTATTACTCTCCCCTTGTTTTGTTATCCTTCCGATGAACCTGTCGATATTCACTTGGAAGCATACCCGTTAATTGTCTAAAGGTTCTGCTAAAGTACTTTTCGTCTGCGTAGCCTGTTTGTTCCGCGATCCAGAATATCGTGTTGTTGGTATTCAACAAATACTCTTTTGATTTTTCGATCCGGATTGACCTGGAGTACTCATTGAACGTTTGACCCATCATTTCTTTAAAACACTGGCTAAAATAGCTGCGGCTAATGTTCAGTTCTTGCGACAATTTGGATGCGGTAAGCGGACGACTCACCTCATGCTGCAGCATCAAGACCGCTTTCTTTACGCAATCCACAATCTCCTGGGAATATGAAGTAAACTCGGCTGATTTGCGTATGATTCTTCGAATTTCATCCATCCATTGTTTCACCTGATACCAGGAGTTAATAGAATGAATCATCGGGATTTTCCCCAGATTGGTATTTGCGAATAAGTGATTCCATTCCATTACAAGAGAATAAAACAACCCTGTTAATTGGCTTTTGCGCATTCTTAGCGACTGGATTTGTTCAAGAAATCCTTCATAGCAGCTATCGTTATAGGACCAGGGTGAAGAAAGCCAAATGTCTTTAATCCTATTCAAATCTTCGTCTTTCAGATCCTGGGTGACAGGAAGTTTTTCTTTCATAGAGACATAAAAATAAGGATTGCCCGGTACATATTCATAAAATACTACCTTTTCTATATACTCTGTGACCCATTTCTGAATCTCTTTCCAGGGGAATCCATGAATATGCGATAACGTAAGCAGGATCCCCTCCGGGACCGAAGATACTTTATCCGACAATCTGGTCGATAAATCATTTTCGTTTCCCTTTGGAGCAACCCAAATCCAGTTGTTTCGCTCCAACTCCAATTTGAATTCACCGGATTTAAGCTCAATTTCAAACGGCCAGGCTTGATTGGATTCGCGATCCATGGATACCAGCACATATGCCTCATGAAAGTCTGTATTCTTTTCATCAAAATCAATATTTTTTCGCTCGAGCGTCTTCAGTTCTTTAATACGTCCTGCTATTCGGCCCAATACTTCTTCAAACTGTTCCTTCTCCAATTCCACCTTGGCTATATAATCAATTGCACCTAATCTAAGTGCTTCCTGGATAAAATCAAAATCCTGGTGTAGCGTCAACACCACAATGTGGAGGCTTTGGTACCGTTGTCTGGCAATTCGCATTAACTCTATTCCTGACATGACAGGCATGGCTAAGTCGGTCAATAGCAAATCAACAGGATGCGATTCCAGAAATTCAAGAGCTTTCTCTCCATTATTGGCTTCTCCTATGACCTCCATGTCAAAATCTGCCCAGGGCATCGCGGACATGAGTCCTTTCCGAACAAGTTTATCATCATCTACGATAAGAACTCTGATCATACGTTATTCCTCCCGATCTAGGGGCAGGATCAACAGTACTTTTGTACCGATGTCCATCTCGCTAGTTATCTCCAATTTGGCCCTCTCCCCATACTTTGCTTTTAACATCCGGCGCACATAGTTTATTCCAATCCCCATCCCCACCTTATTTTGCTCTACAGTCTGGCTGTTCAACAATCTTTGTATCGTCTCATCAGACATTCCGGCCCCGTTATCTTGAATACAAATTTGTATATCTTTTTCAAGCTTAACGTCAATTTCAATAAATCCATCGTCATTTAAACCGTGATAGAGCGAATTTTCGACCAGAGGCTGAAGTATAAATCGAGGAACAGGCATTTTAAGCACTTCCTCGTCCGCTTCAATCCGTACGTTAAACTGAAAATCATAACGAATCTGTTGGAGTATCAAATACTGTTTTAAAGCATCCAATTCTTCCTCCATTGTTGAGACTTGCCCAAGCTTCCCCAAATTATAATAAAGTAGCTTGTTTAAAGATTGCACAAGCCGGTCAATCTCATGTTGTCCATTCATCAATGCCAGCCAATGAACCGTATCCAGCGTATTCATCAAGAAGTGCGGATTGATCTGATATAACAGCTTCTCCACTTCGAGGTCTACCCTTTTTTTCTCCTTTTGCTCTACTTCTTTAAATAAGTAGCCTATCTGATCCCGCAATTCCGAAAATTTAATCAACAAAAAATCAAATTCAGGAATTTTCGTATATGCTCTGTGTTTTGCAACCTGTGGATGCTGTGTCATCCATTTAATTTCCGCATGAAATAAATTCAGCGGTCTATACACCATTTTCCAGAGCAGCCAGGCGAGTAATAAGGTTAATGCAAGAAAAAACAAAGCAACAAGCATAATCTGGAACATCCACTGATTCTTCTCATGCTTATAATCCGAATCCGAAATGACGGAAACGACACTCCAACTCTGATTGGACTCCTGTTTGAACCAATGGTACCCGTTATAAGTTCCCTCCAAAGAACCGTTGAATACTGCGGATACGTCATCCCCCTGCTTAAAAACCCCCTGTTCTTCGCTATAAGCGATTTTCCCCTTTCCATTAACAATTAAATGGGAGAGTGTCCCCCCATATTCGTCATAATCCAGGATATTTTGCGTCAATCGAAATCCTGATTCCATATAAACATAAATGTCATCACGTTCAGGCAGCTCCACCTTACGGAGAGCGGAGAAAACAAATTGATTATCGTACTGGCTCATACTAATGTGAGGTCCATAATAGGTAATTCCATAAGATTGGAAAAGTACCGGCATTGAATCGGGAGAAAACTCTTCCTTAATAGGAAAATTTTCGAATTGGACTTCACCGTCATTTTTGAAATAATACAAAGTTAACCCAATATTAGGATTTGTAAAAGTAACTACACTCAGCTCACTCATGAGCTCCTCTCTCGATTCCATGCGTTGAAAAGGATCTTGATCTGGTTGCATTACTTTGTTCAATTGCTTTCCGATCGTCCCCTCGTAAGATAACTGTTGTGTTACATGCTTCAAGTTGGTTATCGAATTCTCCAACGAGTAGGTTACTTGTTTCAGATTGCTTTTTATTCCGTTGTCAATTTTATTGGCGAAAATGGAATCAATCGTATAGTACGATAAAATAAAAATACTTAAAAAAGGCGCGATCGAACTAAATAAAAAAAGCAAAAAGATCCTTCTTTTAAGCGTCATTCTTAATTGCTTCTCCTTCAAGTAATTTTTGGGAAACTTGGGTTCCGACAAATGTGGATGTATTGATTAGGTTTTATAGGATAGTTCACCATATATAATATATTGTTATTACAATGGCGTAAACGTTTACTACAAGAGATCCATCCATCACTTTCCTCCGTTCTGTACTCCCCACGCTGCACTGCGAGAAACACAAAGAAAAGGCTACGATGAATGAGCTCATTCATTGTAGCCTTTCGTTCGAAACAGGGATATAGTGATGTGGAGCCGAACAAGGACTTTTCGTAACCGCCATTAAGTAGAACGCGAATCTTCTAAGACAGAAGACGGTTTAAATGTTCTTCATTAATATTTTCAGTTAATATTCTCTGCATCTTCCCATCGGTGAAGTAAGCGACAGCCGGTACGATGTCTATGCCTAGCTTGCCGGCAAGTCCGGGCGACTTATAGACATCCACCTTGGTTACTCTCAATTGTGCCCCGTGAGCCTGCTCGAACTTCTCGATCAGCGGCAGCAGCTCGCGACACTTCGGTTCCGTAGCATTCCACAGGTAGACAACCGAAGGGTTACCGTGATTTAAAATCTGATTCTCATAAACTTCGCATTCCGAAATATATTTCTCTGCGCCGTAACCGGCAATTGCACCGTCTCCCACCGCCGTAGCGACCTGTTTCAGGAATTTATCGCATACATCGCCTGCGGCCAATACACCGGGTAAATTCGTCTCCATCTTCTCGTTGACGAGCACGTATCCGTTTCGATTCAGCGTGATCGACTCCGCAAATATTTCCGTATTGGGGATATATCCAATGAACAGGAAGCAAGTGTCCACTTTGACCGGCTGCAGCTCACCGGTTTTCAGATTTTTCAGCACGACAGTCTCCAGCCGTTCCTCTCCCTCAAAAGAATCGACCATCGTATTCCACATAAATTCCATCTTGGGATTGTCGAGAGCCTGATTTTTGGCGATTTCATTGCAATCCATTTTGCCATGATCATGCATCACGGACACGATCACTTTATCGGCAAATTTCGTCAGGAACATTCCCTCTTCAATAGCCGCATCCCCGCTGCCGATCACCATCACCGTTTTGCCCGTATTGGCCGCCGCATCACAGGTCGCACAGAAGGAAATCCCTTTATCGTACAAATACTTTTCTTCATTCTTGGCACCGGTCAATCTTGGCTTTCCCCCGCTGGCAATGATCACAACCTTTGATTCATAACGAATCCGGAACGTTTCCACCACCTTCACCTCGTCCGTCAAAGAAACCGCTTTGACATCGGTCATTTTAAAATCCACGCCAAATTTCTTCGCCTGTTTATGGAACAGGCTCATCAATTCCGTCCCTGTCGTCCCCTCGGGAAACCCGGGATAGTTTTCGATCTCGTTCGTATACGTGGCAAGACCGCCAACCAGTGTTTTTTCCAGAATCAGCGTCTTGAGTCTGGCGCGTCCGCAGTAAATTCCCGCCGTTAACCCCGCCGCACCACCGCCGATAATTACGACATCATAGTGCTCTGTTCTCTTCTCCATATGCCCGATCCCCCATCACACTACATAAAAAATTTAGCCAACAATTTGCTGCCGACAAAAGCGCCTACCAGCAGGAACAGCCAGAAAATCCAGCCGGAAAGCGACAGCGAAGAAATCGAAGTAAACAATGCCCCGATATTACAGCCGTTGGCAAGTCTCGCTCCGTAACCCATCAGCAAACCGCCGAGTATGGCTGCAAACACTTGCTTCAACGAACGAATCTTCTTCAGCTTAAATTCCGAAGCAAACAGCGTAGACAGCAAGGCCCCGAGAATAATGCCCAGATTACGAATCGATCCTCCATCGTTCAGAAAGCCTGCAGACAGCGTCTTTTGTGCCTTTTCCGAGCTGAAATACGCCCAGTTGTCCACATTGCCTCCGACGAGTTGATACATCCAGGCACCCCAATCCGCAAAGGCGCTCGTCACCCCCCACCCCTTCGAGAACACAGCAAGGTGGGCTGTTGCAAATACCGCGAGCAGCACGGCTCCGGTTACGTATGTTAACGGTTCTTTCAGCAACTTCTTATAAAAACGGTTAGAGGATATTTTCAACCAGAATGCGTTCACCTGTTAATTCCCCCCATCTTCCTCGTTCCGACATGCTATTTCGTCTTCTCGATCACAATTTCCCATTCGCCATCATCAATTTCTTCAATTTCCACGTTGTGGCCTTGCTTTCTCGCCCATTCCGGAACATTCTTCATCGCACAGCTATGGTCAATCGATACGACCAGCACGTCGCCAACCTTAAGCTCCTCCATCTTTTTCTCCGTTCTCATCAACGGAACCGGACAAGCCTCACCCATGCAATCCAACGTAAACTCTGCCATTTTCATTACCACCTTAACTTAGTATTTTTGTGAATCATTTCACTTTTTTTTCAAAACCAAAGATACCCTTTGTACCCAGGCTTAAGAGAAGCGACCTTCGCCCGCTGAGCTCTCACTCCGCACTGCCCATTTTTTTCTGCTGCCATTTGACAGAAGCAATGTAAAGCAGCAAAATAATTAAAAACTGAACCAGCAAGGCTCCCAACCAGCCAAACACATCAGGTAAAAACACCGCCGGCGCATCCTTTATCACCGCTGTCCGCCACCAGCCCATATCATGCGCTCCCCACAAAGAGCCAATGACAAAGAACACCAGAGAGAGCATCTGCATCGTAAAACCTTCCCCGACCCGCATCAACGTGCCAGAGGCACAGCCGCCGGCAATAACCATCCCGATCCCGAAAATAACGGCGCCGATGACCAATGCCAGGCTGATCTGACCGACATTGTCCATGCCCGGAATACGGTTGCCCGCTGCAAAGGCCGAGTATTTTATCGCCGTGAAGCCAATGGTTGCAAGAGAGCAAGCAATTAATACCGCTCTCGTCACGGATGTGCTCCCCGTAATCCATGGATCCCGCATGGAAGCCGTAAAACAAAACCGCGCTCTTTGCAGCACTACGCCAAACGCAAGCCCGAAAAGTAAATAGACCACCATTTTGTCATTGTATTGATTCAAATAGAAACCAAATCCAATGACGAGAGCCGTAGCCACAAGAGCGATCGGCAGTTGGCTCTTCTTCGGCTTTCTGGGTGCCCGGGCGCGAGTGGATTTCGCTGCGGCACCGGTGTTTTGCTCCATAAATAAACACCTCCAACTTTGAAGTCAATTACTATGTGAAAATAGTAACATGATTATGAGATCTGTGGTTATCTGCATTTTTGATGCTGCATTAGTTTTTTTTATAGCGATTTAATTATTGACGGGTTATGATATACAGTGGTCAAAGGTTGACAAAAGGGGGCGCATTCCAATGAATCTGGAAACGCTTAAATTATTTCTGGATGTTGCCAAGCTCAATAGCATTTCCAAAGCGGCGCAGAGATCGCACATCACGCAGTCCGCGCTAAGCCAACAATTAAAATCCTGGGAAACGACGCTGGGCACCGAGCTGCTGAAGAGAAGCAACAAAGGGGCGCAGCTTACGGAAGCTGGAGAAATTGCCCATAAATACGCGGCACAAATTTGTAAGCTGTATGAAGATATGGCCACCGAAATCGAACAATTCAAGTCTGTCCCATATCAACACCTATCGATTTACGCGGTCCCTGAAGTATGCAACTATGCACTGCCCTGTACTTTATTTGAAGTGAAGAATCACTTCCCCTGCTGCAATATTTCCTTAAACGAAGCGCTCAGCCCTCACGTTGAAGATCATATTTTACTTGAAGAAGGAGACATCGGCTTCATCTCCGGTCCACCCTCCAAGTCAGAGATCGTCTCGCATAAGGTATTTTCCGACCAAGTCATGCTCGTCTCCAGCAGCTCCAAGCCTGCTCCCGATGAGATTCATTTGGAAGAGCTGACCCGATACCCTCTGATCGGATCAACCCAGCTTGGCTGTGTTCAACGCTCGCTGGCGAGAGTCTTGACGGAAAACGTAAAGTTGAACATCCTCTACAACTTGGATTCCATTGAGGCCGTTAAGCTGGCTGCAATCAAAGGGCATGGCGCTGCGTTTCTTCCATATATGTCCATAAAAAAAGAGCTGTATTACAAACAGCTCAAACCGATCCATATTCGCGATCTCCAGGTTTACAATGATATTTATATGGTGAAGAGGCATCATCAAAAATGTAACCGCGATACCAAGCAACTTGTTCAGTTTATTGAGCAGACCTTGATTGATACGTTATGCTAAGATCCCAAGCTCAAGCCTCTATGCTGATCTCCCACACGCCATTCATCACTTCTTCGGCCGAGCAACGCAGCCGGGTCTGATCACAATATTCCGTAATCGATTTTCTCGCACAACTATGGTCTGTAAGCAGCAACACCTTTTCGCCGCGGCAAATCGCTTGATGATGCTTCTTAAGCATCAATACCGGCACCGGACAAACTTCTCCCATACAATCGATTTCGATCATATTTTGACTCACTCCTCACTAGACTCCTTGATAAGTCCAGTATTCAAATACTCCTTAAGCGTTTCAATAAACGTATTCAGCGCTTTGGTCCGGTATACCGAGCTGGTGACGAGGGTAAATTCCCGCTTAAACGGAAGCCCCCCCACTTTGAGCATTCCGATGTATCCGTTCGTCAGCTCCTTAGCAATGGCCCACCCTGACAGCAGACTGATCCCCAAACCGGCCTCAACCGACTCCTTGATCACCTGGGTACTTCCGAATTCCATGATCATTGTCGGAGTAAAATTATGCATTTCAAAGAAATGGTCTGCGGCCTGTCGGGTACCCGAACCTTCTTCCCGAAGAATCCATGTTTCATCCGCTAATTCCGAAAGGTGCAATTCACCGTCCTTTTGTAATAAAGGATGCGACGGTGAAGCAACGATGACCATATGATCCTCCGAAACGACCTCCGAATGCAATTGATGATTGTTGAAAAAACCCTCAATAATCCCAATATCCAATTGATATGAATTCACCAAATCGGTGATTTCTTTCGTGTTGTGAATAATAATGGAGGGTCTGATCAGCGGGTACTCTCTCTTCAGCTTGGCGATAATATGCGGCAAAATATATTCACCAAATGTATAGCTCGCGCCAATAGCAATCGGACCGCTGGCATGGCCCGCCAAATCATCCACTAAATCATGCATTCTTGTATAGAGGGCCAGGATTTCTTTTGCATGGTGGTAGACAATCTCCCCGGCTTTATTCATTCGCACGTGTTTATTGTTCCGCTCCAACAACCTGGCCCCTACCAACCGCTCCAGTGTTCTAATGTGTTGGCTGACGGCCGGCTGTGTCATATGCAGTTCCTCTGCGGCTTTCGTGAAATTTTCTTTTTCCACGACCTTCATGAATACTTCTAAATATTGATCCATCTCGAACACTTCCGCCCATATAAATTCACTTATTATCCCTATTATATATCGTTATTTTTCTTATGAATATGACGGAGGTACACTGGGATTGTGAAATTAATTTGGGGTGATGATATGGAAATCCAATGTGCAAATATGTTAAAAGAGAAAAAACTTCCTGAACCAAAAAAGAAAGCTTCCGCGGGCATGTTGTTTTCAGGGATTGCCTTCACTGTTGTTATTGCCGCAATGGGGTTCGCTTTATCACGGGTTCCCGGATTCGATCATGTTGGCCCGCTGGCCTGCGCGATCGTCATCGCGGTGATTTACCGGCAATTTTTCGGTTATCCGGAGGCATTACGGTCAGGGATTCAATTTTCATCCAAGCGTTTTTTACGTTTTGCGATTATCTTGTATGGTCTGAAATTAAACATAGATACTGTTCTTCACCAGGGTCTTCCCCTGCTTGTTCGTGATATGGCAGTCATCGGATTTGCGATTGTGACAACCGTTTGGCTGGGGAAAGTTCTCAAAGCGGAGCCATCATTAACCTTGCTTCTCGGGGTAGGAACCGGGGTCTGCGGTGCTGCGGCTATTGCCTCCGTATCCCCGATATTGAAAGCTGATGACGAGGACACCGCCATTGGAGTTGGCATTATAGCACTAGTAGGAACCGTTTTTTCAGTCGCTTATACCATTCTTCGGCCGTTTTTGCCGATTTCAGCCATCCATTATGGAATTTGGAGCGGAATCAGCCTTCATGAAATTGCGCATGTCGCACTGGCGGGGGCCCCTGCGGGACAGGATGCACTGGCGATTGCTCTACTGGCCAAATTAGGTCGAGTTCTGCTGCTGATTCCCTTATGCTTCATATTGATCTTTTGGATGAAACGGAAAAATTCCGGAAACAGTAGCGGTACGCGAATTGAATTTCCTTGGTTCCTTATCGGATTTATTCTGATGAGTCTATTTGGCAGTTACTGTTTAGGCAAGTACATTCCTGTTTCCCATGGGCTCATGAACGGCGTATCCAATCTGACGACCTTTATTCTCACAACCGCCATGGTCGGGCTTGGATTAAATGTAAATCTGCGCGACCTCGGTGCAAAAGCTTTTAGACCGCTCATGGCGATGTTAATCACTTCTATCGTGTTATCGGTTGTTACGTTTTTTATTGCTTAAGAAGCGAAATATCCCGGTTTACCTTTAAAGAATAAGCGGATTAGGAACAGAACAAGCTCCTGAATTGCCGCATGGACAATATCAGGAGCTTGTTTATAGTTATGGAGCGCGACCTAACCGTTTGTCTGTACCAACTCCATCATCATTTTTACAATTTCGACGCCATAGGAAGTAACACTCGCCCACGATCCGCCCAAAGCCTCCACCGTAACCGCCTTTCCCTGCAAAGCAGGAAAGTGCCTTGGGTCAGGTGTATCCGATTTCGGATAACCCGGCGCGCCGGCGTACAATGCCAGATGATCAATCTGCGCCTGAACCCCTTCCTCCCAACTGAAAAAGCGCTGATGCGCCGCATGATCCGTGTCGGAACCCCCTTCCTGGTTTTTTAAGCCGGCCGGATTATTAAACGTTTCATCCAAAATGCCTCCAAATTTTCCAAAGCCCGTCTCCTTTGCGGCCTGACAATACACGACCGTCGGATCGACTCCCGCTTTTAAAGCTTCCTCCCAAACAATATCCGCCAAATTTATAAACACATCCGTTGCCCCTTTAGAACTTGCCCATGCTTTAGCTTGCTGGACCGTAGCTCTTGGGGCGGACAAGATGTATGTATCGCCAGCAACGGCCCTTTCCTCGCCGTTATCTTCTACCGACTTCTCGTCATTTTCTTCTGCCGGTTTCTTGGAAGAAAGGGTAACGGTACTGTCTGCGGAGTTCCACGTCATGTCCATTCCGGCAAGTTCACTCACAAATCTTAAAGGGACATACGTTTTTTCCTTTATAATCATTGCGCTGGTATCCATCTGTATCTGCGCTTCATTGACCACAGCCACTTTGTCGCCAATCTTCAAATCGACATGTGTATTGTCCTTCGACAGAACCAATTGTTTCTGCTCCCCGCTTCCCTCCCATTTGACGCCAAAACCCAAGGATTCCGCCATGAATCTTACAGGCACCAGTATCCTGCTATTTTCATCGACATGTGGTTTCGCATCCGAAAATTCGACTTCCGTGCCATCGTATATCAAATGGATATTACGCTCTTCGGTACCGCTGTTTCTATTATTGGAGCCATCAGCATTAGCCGACGTCTCCTTGTCCTTATTCTGCGCAGCCGGTGAATTTGCGGCCTGTGAAGGGACGTCCTTTGAAGGAGCGGTCTGCTTTGCAGTATCGGGGGCCGCGGCTGTCGATCCGTCCAGATTATCAGCCAAACCGTTCAGCTCGGCCATCGTAACAAAAGTGTAGCCTTTAGACCGGTAGTAATCAATAATCTGGGGAAGCGCCTTAACCGTCTTATCCCGCTTTCCTCCCCCGGAATGCATCAGCACGGTGATCTTGTTGCCGGAGCTGGACTTCACCGTTTTGAGAATGCTGGCAACAGAGCTGCCCGCCGCCCAGTCCCGGGTATCGACAGTCCATAGAGCCTGTGCATGTCCCAGTGCCTGAATTTCTCCCTTCACCCGTCCCGATGTCGCCCCATAGGGAGGCCGCATCATGGTCGGGGCGGAGCCGGTAATCTCCCGAATCGCTTTATCCGTCTTTACAATTTCCTGGCGAGCCTTCTCTTTGCCAAGCTTGGTTAGTTCAGAATGGCTCCACGAATGATTTCCTAGAGCATGCCCTTCTTTTACGATGCGTTTCATCACATCGGGATACTGTTTAACCCTATTTCCTACTACAAAAAATGTACCCTTCACTTTGTAATCTCTTAAAATATCAAGCACTTTCCCGGTATATATTTTATCGGGCCCATCATCGAAAGTTAGGGCCACCATTTTATTGGCTTTATTTCCCGATGAGGAAACAGATCCTGCGGCTGCCGAGTAACCGGTTCCGGCTGAAATAAGTAGTAAAACGATCATTACGGTAGTAACAATGAGCCTGAATAGATGATGCCTTTGCTTCATGTAAATTGACCTACTTTCAATATATTAATCTAGTGAACATTTTGCATAACCAGAGTCTTCATGGGTAACGACTGATGAACATAAGAAATGGGCTTCTCCCGACTTGGAGAAAGTTTTCAGGGAACCCGACATATCCGCAAAATGCTCATGTACTGAAAAAGTATAGATTATTTTTTTCCAAAATGATAGAGAAGAACTTGTATACAACTTGTAACTTTTGAAAATAGGGATCAAAGGATGGGAGCGTTAAGGTATACGGAAATGAACCGCAGCAGCATATCCAATATGTACATCTGAACGCGAGCTTTCTATCGAGGTTATTTAAAAAAAGGACGGTATGACCATTACGAAATTATCCTTAACATACAAACCACATTACAGGAACGTTCCCATGTTAAAAAATGAAAAAGCGAGCATTAGCGGAAATCCTCCCACTAACACTCGCTCTTTCTCATCCAATGAAGCTGCTAACCAGCAGATCCGTAAAGTGCGCGGCATGAGCGGCAACGGCATCCAAATTATCATCGAAGCTGTCAGCCGTTACACCGCCATGTCCCGCGATATCCGATACCGCTTTTACAGCTAATACCGGTATTCCATATTGCGCAGCGGCCTGCACTATGCCGAGCCCTTCCATATCCGATACCTTGACGGCAGGGAAGGTTGATTTAACCCTTTCTACCCGCTCCGGTTCACTCATGAAGGAGTCCAAAGTCAATACTAATCCGAAATCAAGAGAATAGGGGAGTTCTGCCGCTGCCGCTACTCTTCTCGCCCGATCCAGCAAAGCTGCATCCAAATCGTATCTGGCCGGCATTTGCGGAACCTGTCCGGGTTCATACCCGAAGCAAGTCGCATCGACATCCCCATAAATGTACTGCGTTGCCACAACGACATGGCCTACGCTCAATCCTGCGCCAAATGCGCCGGCCGATCCGGCATTCAGAATCAGATCCGGCCGATGCCGTTCGATCAACAGCGTGGTTGCGACGGCTGCGTTGACCTTGCCGATGCCGCTTTCTACGAGGATTAGCGGTTTGCCCCGGTACACAGCTTCCTCAATGATAACCTTGCCTACTTGGGTCCTGGCCGTAATTTGCGCCTGATTGCGAAAGGGAGCCATCTCCTCCTCCATCGCCGTAATGATAGCAGTCCGCATGGAGCCTCTCTATTCTTGCAGATAAGAGATCGGCTTATCTACGGGCACCTTGGTGCCGCCGAACTCCTGCTCGATATATTTCTGCGTATCCTCGTTGTGATACAACTCACCTAATTTTAAAATGCCTGGATCATTCTGCTTCTCGGAAGTGGTCGCCAGCACATTGATGCTATTCTTCGTATCTACAGAAACTTCCTCATGGAACAAGGAGTCCTTCAGGACATTCAATCCGCCTTCCAGGGCAATCGTGTTGCCGATCAATACCAGATCGACGTCTTGGATCACCCGCGGGCCGGTCGTATCGTCGATCAGCTTGAACTTCAGATTTTTAGGATTATCGACGATATCGTTAACCGTACCTGTCCCCAAATTAAAATCATCCTTCAGTTTGATCAGACCGGCAGTCTGCAGCAGGCTTAAGCCTCTGGCCGTATTGGCCGGGTTATCCGCCAGGGCGACGAGGGCGCCGTCCGGAACCTCCTTAATATCCTTGATCTTCTGTGAATAGATGCCCATCGGCTCCAGATATGTGGTCGCTGTTGCTACCAGATTGGCGTTGCTTTCTTTATTATAGTTGACGAGATAAGCCCAGGATTGAAAAGCATTCACATCGACTTCGCCTTCCTTGGTAGCGTTATTCAACTCTACGCCGCCATTAATCTCCTTGACTTCAATATTAAGCTTGGCATCCTTGGCCGCCTGGGATTGCGCGATATGCTTCCAAATCTGAGCATCGGAGCCCTGCGAACCAATGACAATCTTCTGGCCATCGCCCGATGATTTGCCGCCGCAGCCCGCGGTCGCCAGTATCAATACCAATCCGAGTGCTAGTCCGCCCCATAGTTTCCCTTTACTGCTCATATGATCCTCTCCCCTTTTGATCTGGATGCTATTTTTCTCCTAATGCATGGTCATACCGCCAGTTACATTGATCGCTTGGCCTGTCATATACGAAGATAACGGACTGGCCAAAAATAGGGCGACGTTGGCAACATCACTGACCTCGGCCGTTCTGCCCAGCGGAATTTGGGAGCAGTCCTCCGCATAGATCTCCTCGGCCGTCATGCCGCGGATTAATCCGCCTTCGACACGCTCCCGATGCTTCATGGGCGTCTCCACAATACCCGGACATATCGCATTGACGAGTATGTTATGCCGCGCCAGTTCAATCGCCATTACCTTGGTCAGTCCAAGCACCGCATGCTTCGATGCGCAATATCCGCCCATAGCCCGATAGCCGTTCTTGCCGGCCTGCGAAGCCATTTGGATAATTCTCCCTGGTCTTCTGGCATCGACCATCGCTTTCGCAAATATTTTCGATACCAGGTATAACCCCGTAGAATTAATGGAGAATACCTTCTCCCAATCCTCCAGCTTGCTGTCAATCACGTAATCCATCGTGGAAATGCCGGCGCAATTCACGACGATGTCCGGAACTCCCGCCTGTTCCAACACCATATTTGACCAGCGATAGATATCCTCCGATCGGGACAAATCCAGTCTGGATTCGAACAACTGCCCGTTAATTTCTTTAAAATCCCCTTCATGAGCGAGATCGGCAGAAATGACCTTGGCCCCACTCTGCAGTAGAATTTGTACGATGCCTTGTCCAATGCCTGAATTGCCCCCGGTGACAACCGCCGTTTGATGCGATAAATCCAAAGTAATCATGGCTGTTACAATACTCTTTCAAAAGGATCCCTGCTGATTCCGGCTTGCAAGACGATCTTCGCGTATTCCTGAGCAGAGAACAGGGAATGGTCCTTGTAATTCCCGCATTCCAGCGCGGAGACAGCCGGAACCTCGGTTGTTTCCAGCACGCGCTTCAGCGTTCTTTCCAAGGCGGACGCGATCTCTTCGGGATCGTGCTCATTCCAGAGAATCAGATAATATCCGGTTCTGCATCCCATCGGAGAAATATCGATGATGCCTTGAATCTCGTCTCTCATATAGGTAGCGAGCAGATGCTCAAGAGTATGAAGTGCCGCCGTCGGAATCGCGTCTTTATTCGGCTGCAGGAAGCGAAGATCATATTTTTGCACAGTGCTGCCTTTTTCATCATGCTCAAGCCCTGCCGCCCTGACGTAAGGAGCCTTTACGATCGTGTGGTCCAATTGAAAGCTTTCTACTTTTGCCATTGTTCTTCAGTCCTTTTTGTAGTGTTGTATGTTTAACCAGTACCCGCCCAGAGGCTAGGGCAGTATACTGCACAAACCGTGGTCATACCCTGATGTCAATGCGTCGTCTTCTTGGTGAAATAATCCCCGATGAATTGGCACACGAACACCAGAATCAAGATCAGAATCGTAGCCACAAGTGTAATATCCGTCTGGAAGCGGTTGTACCCCTTATTGATAGCCAGGCTGCCGAGGCCCCCGGAGCCGATGGCCCCAGCCATCGTGGTCAGTCCGATCAGGTTAATGATCGTCACAGAGGAAGCCCTGATAATCGCGGACAAGCCTTCTTTCAGATATACGCGGAAAATAATCTCAATCGGTCCCGACCCCATAGACTGAGCCGCTTCAATGATCCCGGAATCAACTTCCACCAGCGCATTTTGTATCTGTCGGGCATAGAAAGGTACGATGCCGATGACCAGGGGCACGATCGCGGCATTCATACCGATCGATGTGCCTGTAATAAGTCGGGTAAGCGGCACGACAACAGCGATAAGAATGATGAATGGAATGGATCTGAACAGGTTAATGAATTTCTCCAACACACTATAGACCAGCCTGTTCTCCAGAATGCCTCCCTTGTCCACCACAACAAGGGTGACGCCAAACAAGATCCCAAATAACACGGAAAATAACGAGGTAACGACCACCATATAAATCGTCTCATAGGTGCTTAGCAGGATGTCTTCCCTTAAATTCCAGATGTTAGGGAAATATTTTGTAAAAAACTCACTCATGCCGGATCACCCACCTTTCGATTCTGAAAAAGTCGGGAATTGATAACTTCAACGTCTACCCGAGCCGACTGCAAGTATCGCAAAGCTCCCTCCAGATCACCGGGAGTGCCGGACATCACTACGATCAGATTGCCGATCGGGGTCTGCTGTAAAATCTCCACATTCGCGAATAAAATATTCGTCTTAACTCGGTAACGGGCAGTCAGCTCGGAAATAACCGGTTCACTGGTACTGTCGCCGATATAAGAAATCTTGCACAGCATATCGTTATCCTTCAAATGAAGGAGTGAAGGGTGCGACGTAAGCTTGTCCAGCATCTGCTCGATATGAGTAGCCGTATTAATGAAATCACGGGTCAACGTATTTTGCGGACGGCTAAAGATCGAGACGATATCGCCCTGCTCGACAATCCGCCCGGCTTCCATAACGGCAACCTTATTGCAGATCTCTTTCACAACTTGCATTTCATGCGTAATAATGACTATGGTCAGCCCCAGCGTTCGATTTAATTTCTTCAGCAATTCCAGAATGGATAGCGTCGTTTTCGGGTCCAGGGCGCTGGTCGCTTCATCGCACAGCAATATTTCCGGATCATTCGCCAGCGCTCTGGCTATAGCTACCCTTTGCTTCTGCCCTCCCGACAATTGGGAAGGATAAGCATCCAATTTATCCGACAAGCCTACCAGCTCTAGCAATTGTTTAACCTTCAGGTCCCTTTCGCGCTTGGAGAGCTTGGAACTCTTCAAGGGAAAGTCCACATTGTCATAGATTGTTCTCGAGTTCATCAAATGGAAATGCTGAAAGATCATTCCGATCCGCTTCCTGGCCAAGCGCAGCTCCTTGGGCTGCAAAGCCAGCAAATCCTGCCCATTGACTACTACACTTCCCGCCGAAGGCCGCTGCAGCAGATTAATCACGCGGACCAGCGTGCTCTTCCCCGCCCCACTGTAGCCGACAATTCCGTATACGTCTCCCGCGTCAACCTGCAGACTGACATCCTGGACGGCTGTAACCGATTGTGACCCATTTTCAAAGGTAACTTGAATATTGGATAAAGTAATCATGATGTCCAACCCTTTCTAGACTTCTGTGAACTAAGCCAGCTCCGGAAAATATATTTCTGTCATTTTACATCAGTTTACTCGGAATTACTACTACATTTTTTTAGGAAAACTATACCAAACCGCACTGCCACGCATATTCCAAGTATGCAAAAAAGCCTTGAATTTCCATGCAAGGAAATCCAAGGGCTCGTTCATTCGTTCAATCAGCTTAACTTATCGGTCGTTTAAATCACGTTTTTCATATATTTGAATTATTCGTTTAACTCCGCGATGTCCTTGGCCAACATCTCCTCTGTATATTTACCTTCGCCAAACGCAACCATGCCGCGCAGCGGCAAATATTTCAGCATGGCGAGTGCCATCTCCGGATTGTCCTCCAGCATGGCCTCAAACCCACTGCGTCCGGCGATCTCCTTCGCTTGGGCCGCCGTAGCCGGATTCAGCAGCAAATCACCGATGAGCGTATTTTGAGTTACGGGCGCCTGCTTTAGCGGAACCGTGGATTTAACGGTAACCTTTCGTGTCAAAGCGATGTCCCGCGAGGACGAGCCGACGCGGATCTCAAACTCGCCGGATTCCACATGCCAATCCGCCAAGGCGACGTTGTAATAAGCGAATGCCCGTTTGTCCAGCGTAAACCGGACAGTCTGGACCTCCCCGGGTTGAAGCTCCACCTTGTGGAAGCCCTTCAACTCCTGGAATGGCCGGACAACACTGCTTTTCAAGTCGCGGACATATAACTGCACCACCTCTTTGCCGACGCGACTCCCCGTATTTTTCAGGGTCACCTGGACCTCCAGGGACTCATCATCGTGCAGGGTTGCGCGGTTCAGCTCCATATCCAGAAGTTCAAATGAGGTGTAACTTAGACCGTGTCCGAAGGCAAATAACGGCTTGATCTCTTTTGTATCGTAGTATCTGTATCCCACAAAAGGACCTTCACGGTATTCCACCCTGTCTCCTTCGCCCGGGAAAAACAGGTACGAAGGATTGTCGGACAGCCTGACCGGAAACGTCTCCGCCAGCCTGCCGCTCGGGTTAGCGATGCCGAGCAGCAAATCGGCCACCGCGCCGCCGAACGCTTGCCCGCCCAGGTACCCTTCCAGCACCGCCTTTGTCTTATCGAGCCAGGGCATTTCCACCGGCGCACCGTTGCATAAGACGACGACGAGGTTCGGCTGTCTCGCCGCCACCGCTTCGATTAGCGCCAAATGACTTTCCGGTATGGACAAATGTGTGCGATCATATCCTTCCGACTCGTACCGATCCGGCAAGCCCGCAAACACGACCGCCACTTCCGCGTTCGCGGCCGTTTCCGCCGCCGCCTCGATCAGCGCGGTTTCGATCTCATCCGAATCGATCCGATAACCTTGCGCATAAGCGACGGATCCCGCCGAAGCGAGCCTGCGGATTTCCCCGAGCGGCTCATCCAGCTTCGTCGGATTGACATGCGAGCTGCCGCCGCCCTGATATCTCGGACGAACCGCAAATTCCCCGATGACCGCGAGCGATGTGCCGGACTGCAGCGGTAAAATGCCTTCATTTTTAAGCAGAACCATGCTTTCGCAAGCCATTTGCTTGGCCAGCGCATGATGCGCTTCCAGATCGACGACCGTCTGAGCCTTACGTTCTTGCCCGGCTTTCTGAAGAAACGCGAGCAGGCGTTCCACCGCGCGATCGAGCGTCTCTTCCGGCAAGGTTCCGTTCCTTACGGCCTCGACGATATCCCGATCATGGATCCCGCCGTTCCCCGGCATCTCCAGCTCCATTCCCGCCCGGAGCGCCTTGACGCGATCATTGACCGCTCCCCAATCGGACACGACGAACCCTTCGAACCCCCACTCCTCACGCAAAATACGCGTTAACAGCGTTTCATTTTCGGAGGCGTACTCCCCGTTCACCTTGTTGTAAGCGCACATGACGCTCCAAGGTTGTGCCTGTTTCACAGCTCCTTCGAAGCTGGCCAAATAAATTTCGCGCATCGTTCTCTCGTCCACGATGGCGTCGACGGACATCCGGCGGTGCTCCTGATTATTGGCCGCGAAATGCTTCAGTGAAGTGCCGACGCCTTGGCTTTGGACTCCCTCGATATGGTGGGCCGCCATCTCCGAAGAGAGAAACGGGTCTTCGGAAAAATACTCGAAGTTTCTTCCGCACAGAGGCGAGCGCTTGATATTCGCCCCGGGGCCGAGAAGAACGGCCACATTCGCCGCCTGGCATTCCGTTCCGAGCGCCACGCCTACCCGGTGGATCAGGTCGCGGTTCCACGAAGCGCCCATGCCTGCCGCCGTGGGAAAACATGTTGCCGGAACGCTGTCGTGAAGTCCGAGGTGATCCGAGGTTTCATCCTGTTTTCGCAGCCCGTGCGGCCCGTCCGTTACCATGACCGATGGTACGCCGAGGCGCTCCACGCTTTCGGTATGCCAGAAATCCGCCCCCGAGCAAAGACTTGCTTTCTCCTCAAGCGTCAATTGCTTGATGATTTCCTCAATGCATTGGTTCATCGCTCCATCCTCCATGGCGGCACCCCGAATCGCAAAGGATCGGGATACCTCATTCATTGGCCTAACTGGTCTACCGATCAAAATATCATCGTGTTAAAGGACTCCGGCTCCAGTTCGAAGCCGTACATTTCCGTTCCGTCCGAAATCCGCACGGTTCTCGTTTCCCTAAACGGATTTGACATCACTACGACGCGCTCGCCGCTTGGTGTCACGTAGCTGACCGCGTTGCCGAACCAGTGGCCTTGCTGACCGATCCGCTTTGAGCCCGGCGTCACGAAATGCGAGAAATGTTTCATGACATAATACTCGGGATTAAAAACCGCCCTTAGTTGCTCCTTATCGACCGTAATCATCGAGTTCTGCTCCCACCCCCACGTGCTCCGTCCTTTAGGCTCAAGCACCATGTTCCAATAAACGTACGCGTTTACCCGGTTCGTGAAATAATGTTGGAACAGATTAAATACGTATTTGGCATACTCCCAAGTATTCGTACCGTCGCCGCATTCGTTCTCGGTTTGCATGTACCGCAGTTCCGGGTAGCTCAGCACAGTGCGCTGGATCGCCCATTTTCCGGCCCATTGATAGCCTACGCCCTTAATCTTCAGGATCGCTTAACACCGTATGTGCGTAAGCGTCGTGGTCGGTGACCTTCTTCTTTAGCCATTCGTCCCACGGTTCCGGCGCATTAATGGTCCCCAGCCAGATTTCCGTATCGAGTCCATGCCGTTCAAAGGCCGGTCCTAAATAATCGCGGATATAATCGCGAAGCTGCTCGCCCGTCCAGACACAGGACGGAAACTTCTGATCGGCCACCACTTCGTTCTGGACATGGATCTGGTGAATCGTGATCCCCTCTTCCCTATAGGCCTGCACGAACTTCACGAAATATAGAGCATAGGCTTCCAGATTTTCGTGCTCCCAACGAAGTGTTCCGTAGTTATAAGCTTTCGGGTGCTTCATCCAAGTCGGCGGGCTCCAAGGCGAAGCGAACAGTTTTAGTTCGGGATTTAGCGCCAGGGCTTCCTTGATATAGGGAATCAAGTATTTCCGGTCCCGTTCGATGGAGAAATGCTCCATCGCATAGTCCCCATCCGTTTCATTGTGGCTGTACCACTCCAGGGCGTAGTCACTGGCTCCGATCGGAAGCCGGCAAATGCTGAATTTCTGTTCCCCGCCCGGATGAAACAAGTCGAACAATACCCTTGTTCGCTGCTCCTCGGGAAGTTGACTTAACGCCACAAACCCGAGCTCATTAAAACATCCCCCAAACCCTTCCACGTTTTGATAAACGGCATCCGTTAGCGTCAAATCCGCGGTTCCCCCGTTTGTCAATAAATTAGGCAGACCTTTCTCTTCCCATTGCCGCTCCCTTGTGCTCGATATCCATCGTTTCGGTTGTAACATGAATATCCTCCTCTCCTTATTCAATTAATGCATATGCCTAGCCCTTCACGGCCCCTTCAGCGATTCCTTCCATAATAAACTTTTGGAAAAACGCGTAAATCATCACCACCGGAATCGCCGTGAGCACCAGCGAAGCCAGAATCAGCGACCACTCCTTGTTATACTCCCCGAACAACATGTTGGTGGACAGGATCAACGTATAGTTGTCTACGTCCGTCAGCATCATCAGCGGCAGCAGGAAGTCGTTCCAGATCCACAGAAAGTCGAGAATCGCGATCGTTACGGTGATGGGCAAAAGCAGCGGCAAAATGATCCGGATAAAGGTCTGGAATTCGTTGCAGCCGTCAATTTGTCCGGACTCTTCCAGCTCCCGCGGGATCGACTTGACGAAACCATGATACAGAAAAATGGCCATATTGACGCCAAGCCCGATATAGATCAGCGCCAGTCCGTAAGTGCTGCCCTGCACCTGCATGGTTTTGGCCATCCGGGTGAGCGGAATCATGATCGAATGGAAGGGCACGAGCATCGAGGCCACAAACAGCAGAAAAATAAAATTGCTTAATTTGCCCCGGGTTCGGGACAGCTTATAGCCCGCCAAAGCGGAGCAGAAGACGATTCCTCCGATACCGATCACGGAAACAATCACCGAGTTCAAGGAGCTGTTCAGGAGATTGATTTTTTCGAACGCTTGCGAGTAGTTTTCAAAGTGCAGCTTCGTCGGCAGGGCGACGAACGATTCGAACATTTCCCCTTGAGTCTTAAACGAGTTGACGACCGCCATATAAATGGGAAAACATGTGAACAGGGCGCCCACGGACAAAATCAACCCGATCAAGAGCGAATTGATTCTCTTCATTCTCATGCTTCCACCTCTTTTTTCTTCATGACGTTCATCTGGATCAGGGTAACGAGTAATACGATGGCAAAGAGAATGAGCGATTTCGCGCTGGCGTAACCGTAGCGGAAGTTATTGGAGAAAGCCTCTTCATAGATGTTCATCGTAATCACCTGCGTGCTTCGTCCCGGCCCGCCGCCGGTAAGTCCGTATACGACATCAAACACTTTGAATGCGCCGTTCAGCGTCAGGAAGAAGCAAATGGTCACGGCATGCGTAATCATCGGCAGTATAACGCTTCTTAACGTTTGGAACGAATTGGCCCCATCGATAATGGCCGCTTCCTTCAAGCTCTGAGGCACCCCTTGCAGGGCCGCCAAATAAATAATCATCATGTACCCGACCCCGTTCCACAGCGACACGATCAGGATGGAGTAGAAAGAAAATTTTGGATTGCCCAGCCAGGAATGGTCAAGGAAAGTAATCGCCGCTTTTTCGGCGAGCTGCGGAATCACTTGCGAAAAAACAAAGGTCCACATAAAGGAACTGATAATTAGACTGATCATATTCGGCATAAAAAATATCGTACGGAAAAATCCTTTGCTCCGGGTCCGCGTCTCGATGAGTACGGCAAGAAGCAAAGCGATTACATTTTGCAATACAACCATGAATGCGACATATTTCAGCGTAAATAATAACGCATTAATGAAATCCGGGTCCTCCGTGAGCGCTTCGACGATATTGGCAAATCCGATGAAGCTGTAATTCTGGTTCAAACCGTTCCAGTCCGTAAACGTGTAATACATTCCGCCGAATGTCGGTATGAGCAGAAAGATGGTGTAAATAACGAGTGCCGGGGCCGTAAAAGCCAGCAAAGAGATATACTTCCTGAAGATCCTGGATGACGGCATGTTCTTCCTCCCCCTCCGTTTGTCTATGAATTGAGAAGGAAGGAACTTCTCGTTCCTTCCTCACCGGCAGCCGCGTTACTTGTTGACCTTGTTATACGATTTCCACGCTTTGTCGAGTGCTGTGAGCACATCGTCCTGCGAAATTTGCCCGGCGATGTAGGATTGCAGCGCTTTGCCGGATTCATCTTTAACCGCTTGCGGAATCCGTGGATCTTGATAGGACTTGCCCTCTTTCACATAAACCATCGCATCGTCCACCCAAGGATAGCTGCTGTAGTCGTGTACCGTGGCGACCGGATTAAACTTCAGCGCCTGGAAGAATGCGCTGGAATCCTTGTCGTCCAGAACGTAGTTCACAAAATCGAGGGCAACTTCCTTGTTTTTGCTAGTCTTGGATACGGCCAAGGAGGTAGACGTACTCAAGTTGATCATCGTAGCGTCGGGATTGTCGTTGATCGGCAAAGCCGCTACACCAAAACGGAGGTCGGGATTGGATTTCAAAATCGTCTCCGCAAACCAGGGGCCCTGAACCCACATCGCCGCCTTACCCTGCGCAAACATCGCCGCACCGTCGTCGCCGCCTACCTCGAGGCCGTTTTTGGTACCGTTCGCGTAAACCAAGTCGATGATGTCAAACATCCCTTTCATTTCGGTGAAGGAGCCTTGATCCTGGTTCATCCGCTCGATGAAATCCGGATTTTCCGTATTGACCAGTTGACCTATGGAAAGCGGCAGGAATAATTGCGGAATCCACGCCTCTTTGTCGGATAAAAGAAACGGGGTGATCTTGTTTTGTTTCAGCTTTTCAACGACTGTCTTCATCTCCGACAATGTCGTAGGAGGCGTCAGTCCCTGCTCTTCAAAAATCTGCTTGTTGTACAAATATCCCCAAGACAGTGTCTCGAGCGGAACCGCAACAATTTTTCCGTCTTCGGTCATGACCGAAGGCTTCACGCTATCCAGCAGCTTGCCGACGAACGGTTGATCCGACAAGTCTTCCAGATACCCGGCTTTATAAAATGGAGGGATTTCGTTGACCGCATGGATCGCGAATATGTCGGGTGCGTCGTTGGAAGCCAGTCTGGTTTTTAAAATTTGCGGGGCGGTATCCGCCGGCGGCATTTCCAGTTGAACCGACACATCGATGTTTTTCTCCGCTTTTTCTTTGGCCACGAAGGCATCGATGTACTTGTCATAATGTTCTTTTAGGCGAGGTTGGGCGATAAACATTTTCAAGTTGACGCTTTTCCCGCCGGAGCTTTCGCCCCCTGCCGATTCGTTGTTCGCCGCATGGTTTCCGCCGCCCGCTCCGCAGCCGGCAAGCAAAGAGACGATTAGCGCGGTTCCTGCTAGACCCTTCCAAATTTTCATATAAGATGACCCCCCAGAACGTTGATGTTTGTTTACGCCTTCATTCTAATTTATTTATGAAAGCGCTTCATTGGACGGGATTAGACTTTTCGATTGGATATTTTTAAACCTTGTGAACCTTTTCTCGCCTCTCCCGGCGAAATTCCGAAATGCTTTTTAAACACCCTGTGAAAATAGGACACGTCCTCATACCCGATCATTTCCGCTACTCTCTTGATGGCGACTTCTTCGTCCGATTTCAGCCATTCCATCGCCTTCTCCATTCTTAATTCCACGACATAGTCCGTAACCGTTAAGCCGTATTCCAGCTTAAACGCCTTGCTCAAATACTCTTTGCTGACGAAAAACAGCTTGGCGAGCTGCTCCAAACCGATCGGTTCCGCGTAATGATGATCAAGATACGATTTGACTTCTCCCAAATGCAGTTTATTTTTATATTTCCGCTGTTTGATCAGTTCTTCCAGGGCGTTCACATAACACTCGGATATCAAGCGGACCCCTTCCTGGAAGGAGTTTGGCATATCCGTAAGTTCAGCCGGGCGGTCCGATTCGCCGGCTAACGCGTTCGCCGCGCAGAGTTCTCTCAAGTACAGCAGAGTATCTTTTACCAGATAGCGGATCGTTTCCGGCTTCAACGCGGATTCAAGCTCCGAATCGGATTGCAGTTCATGGCATACTTTCCGGAGTCCCCCGCCATTCAGATCATTAAAGTAAGTCCCCAACCGCTTTTCGTATGCGGCCCATCTCGAAGACATCTCCAAATCGATTCCCTGCCGCTCCGTGCGCTTCCGTAGAGACACGCAACATCTGGCCAACACCGCGTTCAGTTCCTGCGGATCGATCGGCTTCAGCAAATAGTCGACCGCTTTGTAGCGGATCGCCTGCCTGGCGTAGTGGAAATCATCGTACCCGCTTACCACGATGACCTGCTTGTCGGGAAAACGGTCGCTCATCTTCCGCATCAGTTCTACTCCGTCGGAACCCGGCATGCGCATATCGGTAATGATGAGCTCAGGGCTAAGCCGTTCGATCATCCGTATCGCTTCCAAACCGTCCTCCGCCTCCCCCACGACTTCCATGCTGTGTTCGTCCCATCGGCCCAAATTTTTGATAATATTCCGGTTCCACTCTTCATCATCCACTATCAATACTTTGAACATGCTTTAGCCCTCCTTTTGATCGGGAAGATGCAGCGTGACACTGGTGCCTTTGCCCCATACGCTGTCAAGGCTCATTTTGTATTCCGCGCCAAAATACATCTGGATTCGGGAAGCCACATTGATCAGCCCGATGCTCGTTCCCTTGGTCCATACCTGCTCCAGATCCCGGTTCAGCTGCGTTCGCAACCGCTGGAGCTGCGCATTTTCCATCCCTGCCCCATTATCCCGGACCATCAGCCGTATGCCCTCGGACTCGGGGCGGATCGTCACCTCCAGCCGCCACTCTCCGGTCTTATGATCCAGCCCGTGAACAAATGCATTTTCGACGATCGGCTGCAGTGCCAGTTTCGGGATTCGGCAGTCCAGCACATCTCCGTCTATGTTTAGCTCGTAATGGAGCCGCTTGCCGAAGCGCCGCTGTTGGATATTCATATAATGATTCAGATGTTCAAGCTCCGCCCGAAGCGTCGCAAGCGTATCCGGATCCCGTACGATATAACGGAACATTTCACTAAGCGAACGGATGATACCGTAGCTCTCCGCCGGTTTTTGCGAGAAGATCATTCCCCCGATCAACTGCAGCGTATTTTGCAAAAAATGCGGGTTGATTTGCGATTGCAGCGCTTTAAGTTCCGCCGTTTTCTTTTCCAGGCGAATCCGGTACTCGGTATTAATATGGTCTCTGATCCGCTGGGCCATGGTGGCAAAATTGGCTTCCAGGAGCCCGATTTCATCTTTGCGCTTGCTCCGGGGAATCATCTGCTCCTTGGTCAAATCGAGCTTCCGCATCGCCCGGGCCAAACCGATGATGGGTTTGGTCGTTTTCCAGGCAAAATAAAAAGCAAATAAAGCGGAGATGATCGTGGAAATCATCCCGACGATCAAACCATAGTTCATCGTCGCCCGGGCGCTTTCGTTGATCGTGGCGACCGGGATTATTTTTACCAATCTAAGGTCAACGGGATCCAGCGTATTGTAAAAAACGAATTCCCGATCCGTTCTGAATTGGCCCGGCCCGGCATCCTTGGAAGCTTGCAGCTCCGCCGCCACATCAGGAGAGATTTCGCCGTCGCCGTATAGAATGCGGCCGTTCATATCCGTAACGAACACGGACTGCTCCTTTCCTTCGCCAAGTAAACGGATCGTTTGATCGAAATAGGACCAGAGTACCTCCAGGGAGATGTAGCCCAGCTTTTCCTGGTTTTCAAAGCGGTTGATGCTGCGAATCAATCGAAATTTGCCGGGGTCCGATGAATCCGTCTCCACGATAAAATCTTTGTTCTCCCGCAGCAAATCCCGGTAAACGCGCGGTATGCCGCTGATCTCTTCCACTTCGTTTTGCATCGAATTGATCGTAAACAGCGTCCCGGTTTCATGCAGGTACATAACGACGCCGACCAGGTGATTCCCTCCGCTGTAATACACGCTATTCAGTGAATTAAAAACATTCTGCTGAGCGACAAATTGGCTGGCCGGGGTTTCCGCTTCGGGCCGATTCAGATAATTGGCCAACCCCGGACTGATCTGGAGCGAATAGACCAGGTTGTTTAGTCTGGCAAACTGATCACTCAAATAAATCCCCGTCCATTTCATATTGGATAGGTTGGTGCCTATCACTTGCTCTTCCATCGAAGCGCTGCTGTTCTCCGCTGCCAGCGCGGTAACGACGACGACGGGTACGATCGCGATCAATATCATCGTCAGAATCAATTTGTTGCGGATACTCGTTTTGAACGGGTCAATGACCCTCCGCCGCAGTCTGCCAAACATTCGCTTCCCCCCTGTGATGCCGCATATCGCATAAATAGTAGAAAACGCCTCGCGGATGCGGGAGGCGTTTATTTCAATACAAAGCGTCTATGGCTTATTGTTCTTCGATAATGGTAAAGCCCCATGGCTCAAGCTTCAGGGTTTGTCCAGAGCTTACCGTTTGGTCCGAAAGCAGCTCAATTCCCTCACGATGACGATAGTCAAACGAAGCCGGCATTTCAGAATAGTTAAAGTAATATCGGACCGTTTTGCCCAGCCCGTTAACCCCGGATTTCGTGATCAGCGGGAAGCGGATCTCTTGATCCAGTCCCCATAAACCGGCCTTCTTCACGGCATGCTCCAGAATTTTGCCCATAACCGCCTCGCTCGTCATACAGCCGATATACACGGCCTGCCCTTGGCCGTAACCGTTTTGCGTGACCGCGGCATACTTCCCCCAATGCGGATGATCATAATAGGCGAGCACCTCCGCCGTCGATGGGGTGAGCAGTTCCATCCACGTATGCACCTGGTTTTGGTCTTCACCGACCCGGAACGGATCGTCTTTTAACGTCACCCGTTTCGGCTCGACGAACATGTTATACGAAATGCCGCATGCTTGGCCGATGATTCCCGGTTGCCGTTCGGAACGGACCTTGACATTTTGATCCGTGAAGCCGCTCTTAAAAGTATAAACGATATGCCCACCATCATATACAAACCGGTTTAACCGCTCCAAAAGATCATTGGAAGCCGTATAAAGCGCAGGAACGATAAGCAGATCATATTTTTCAAGATGCGGGGTTGCGGGAGACACGAAATCACAGCCGATGTTCATCCGGTACAGCTCATCATACATCATTCTAACGACATCATTATACTTTTTCGTGCTGGAAAAATTAAATTTGAACCACTCCATCGCCGTTAACGAGTCGTTGCTGACCAGAATGGCGACTTTATTCTCTTTTTGAAGGTTCACCAAATGCGGAGACAAACGCGCAAAGTCCCGGCCGATCGTTCGGGCTTCCTCATAAATCGGGTTGGGTTCGAAGTCATGGCTGAGCAAGCCTTTCCAATAGGTTTCGAAGGAATTGTGGATCGAATGCCAGTGCCAATAGGCCACCATATTGGCTCCCGAAGCCAGATGGCTGAACGCCTGCAATCTTAACTGCCCCGGGTACGGGGTCCAGTGGGGAAAGGCCTGCGCTTCCGTCTCGAGCACCAAATAATTCGTTCCTTTGGTGGATCGCGCCACATCCCCGCCGAAGGAAATTTCAATCCCGGTCAGATCGTCCTGTGACGGATGGTAAATGTCCACCCCCGTGATATCGAAAGGACGGGAAGCCTCAAAATGGTCCACATCCGGCTGAATGCCGTAGGAATGTCCCCGCCACTCAAAATCGAAATTTTGCGTAACAAACTGATCCGCCCGCTTGTACTCATTAACGATGGATACTTGCCAGTTCAGGAAATCGGCGACCAGTTTCCGTTGAAATTTGGCAAACTCCGCGCCCAAGCTGCCATTAATCGTCCCGATGATGGACGGGAAGTCCTCCCAACTGTTGATCCGGTTGCTCCAATAGTCTAGCCCAAACGCCTTGTTCAATTCCTCTAGCGTTTTGAATTTGTCCCGAACGTATTTAACAAACAGCAACTGGACATTAGGGCCCGCGGTATGGTAGTGCTTCGTTTCATTATCGGTTTGGTACCCGATCACCGCCGGATGTTCGCTAACCCGGGAGATCAGCTTGCGGATGATGCGCTCCGCATAAAACAAATAGGTCGGGTTCGTGATGTCCATTATTTGCCGTGCCCCATATTTGCCCGGTCCGTTTGCCGTCGTTGCCAACACCTCCGGATGCTCCTTGACCATCCAGGTCGGTACGGCGTAAGTAGGCGTTCCGACAATGACATGAATTCCGGCCCGATGCATCGCATCAAGAACGCGATCTACCGAGGTGAAATCGAATACTCCATTTTGCGGTTCGTGCGTGCTCCAGGTCGATTCGGCGATCCGCACCACGTTAATCCCCGCCTCTTTCATCATGCGGATATCCTCATCCAGCCGATCATAAGGCATATATTCGTCATAATAAGCGACACCGTATAACAGCTTCTCCATATTGACCTCCCTGAGTTTATAGTGACATTCGGCGATCTATCATGTGTAAAAATCATTTTAAAGCAATTGTTTACGCTTTCATAGTATTAGAAAAATCCATCCGCTTCACTGGACAAAATTAAACTCTTGCAGTGGAGTATTTTAAACTACTGCTCTCTTGGCCTCATGATGGGATTTAACTGGAAAAGCTCCATTTATTTTGCGGCTCATTTGCCGATATCCCCATTTAAGTCGAATTAGTGGGCGGTTTTCCAGCTAAACCGCCTCCCCAGCCGTTTAGGCTCCAAATTAACAGGAATAATTCCCTTTAATTTACCCCCGTACATGCAAAAAGCTCCTGATTCATCCACAAGGACAATTCAGGAGCTCTTTCGTTAACATTAGGATGCGGTCGAGAGGACTCGAACCTCCACGGGGGGTTAGCCCACACGGACCTGAACCGTGCGCGTCTGCCAATTCCGCCACGACCGCTTAGTGTCTCTTACAGAAAATCAATTTCCGCAGCGACAAGATTTATAATAGCATGAACTCACAGACATAGTCAACACTTTTATTTCCTCTTTTAATTCGGCAGCGCTTTGGCTAAAATAAGAACATAAGTTCCCATTCAATAAGGATAAGGGGGTTGTCCAAATGGCGGTACCCGGCATTACGGAGGATGAATTGGCATTGATTCGGAGCGTAGTTCTGCTGCGTTTCATCCGCCGGATACTGGATCGGGATGCCCGGATTTTAGAGGAGAGCGGCGTATTGAAGAGCCCGGAGCTCTATACGGAGATCCTTCGCGGCGCCGAGCGGCGCGCTTCTTTGGTACAGCATGAGATTATGGCGGAATTCCAGAAGCGCCGGATCAAATTTCTGCGCCTGACCCAGGATGAACATGGAATCGAAGCCGATTATCTGTGCAGAGGCTACCGGGGGACGATGAAGATGCTCTGGCCCGTCCTCCGCAGTGAAATGGCCTCCCGCATCCGTGCTTATTTGGGTTCCGGCTGCGCGGACGTCTCCGAGACGCCGCTGTCCGAGCCGATCCGTTTATAACAAACCGCTCATAGAAAGAAAGACCCCTGTGTTCCTTAAAGAAACCTCGGGGTCCTAGTTTAACGGAAGAATCCTTAATGCATCGGCGTTTGACCGAGAGCCTCCTGCACGCGAATCACGCCTTGGGACAAAGCGTTTCCCGCCAATGCGGCGGAAGCGACCGCCACCGTTTCCAGCAGTTCTTCCTCTGTCGCTCCCTTGGATCTGGCTTCCTCGGTATGGTAGAACGTGCAAATTTCATTATTCGTGGACAAAGCGATCCCCAGCGCGATCAGTTGCTTGGTTTTGGCGTCCAGCTTGCCGCTTTCAAAACATTCCCCCGTAAACGCATGATACGCCTCGGTTGCCCCGGGAACTGCGGCTCCATAAGTATGAATCTGATCCTTATAGGCTTTTATCTTTTCACTGACGAGTGACATGGCTATTCAGGCATCCTTTCTCAGGGATTTGGCGTGAAATTATCCGGACTACCTTACTACCATGTCCCGCTCCGCCAAAAATATGCTTATATTTCCGGCGAAATCCGGGGCTCCCTGGCCGGACGAATGCTATAGCGCCGGTCAAGCTTGACCACATTCCGGTTGGGTCTGCGAATCAGTACGTGGGTATCGTCCCACGCTACGACAATCCCCCGGATGTCGTTCTCGGGGAGCGCGTCGCGCACGACCCGGACTTTTTCACCCGATAAACGAAACGCATTCAGTTCTTCATCGGAAATCATCGTGTTCACCGTCTTTCTGGAAATAAGTTATCACTCTCATGATAATTAAAAAAAGACTCCGCAGCAATTCACGGAGTCCTTTAACACCATGACCGTCACTTTCCGTCAACGCTCATGATAAAACCACACTATAATCAGCAATCGGATCGGCAGAGCCATCCTCCCATTTCCTTCTAGCGTTGGGCATGCTCCTTGCTGTCGTTCTTCTCGAACCAGAAATCAAGCACTTTCGCCGACATGACACGCTGCTTCACATATCCAACCTGCTGCGGGCTGAATTCCGCTCTCCAGTCAATACCTAGCTCCTCGCATAGCTCGGCGATCGTAAGCAACTGTGACCAAGCGACATAGCGCTTATACCAGAAGAACTGGGGATGCTCAAGCATATAGGGATAAAGGTCGTCAAACTCCGTATGTTTGCAATCCAGGGCACGTTCGAAAGTAACCTTGGCATCGGACAATTTAGTAATAAAGAATTCCGCGTTCACTACAGGATCATTCCCCATTTTATAAGCCTCCTCTCCCTAGTAATCCCCATTATAACGAAAAAAAAGAGGCCTGCAAAGAACTGTTGCAAAATTGGAACGAATTAATTTCTCAGGATGATTCAGGCGTCGGCAAAAACAACTTGGCCGCCCTCCAGCGAAGCGATGCGCACCAGGGATTCCAGGCGGATGCCTTGCTCCCGCAGCGCTTTGGCTCCCGGCTGGAAGCATTTCTCCACCACAATCCCGGCTCCGACCAACTCCGCGCCCGACCGCTCAATGATTTTAACCAGCCCTCTGGCCGCATCCCCGTTCGCGATGATATCGTCGATAAACAAAACACGGTCGTCCGGCGAAATCAGTTCCCGGGAGATCAAAATGTCCGTCACGATTCCTTTCGTGAAGGAAGGGACCCGTTCGCACAGCATGTCCGGCTCGGCGAGCAGCGTCTTTTTGCGGCGCGCAAACAGCAGGGGAACCCCCAATTCATACGCCGTGGCAAAAGCGATCGCAATGCCCGAGGATTCAACCGTAACCACCCGGGTCACGCCCGCGTCCCGGAAGCGCTCGGCAAATTCCCGGCCCATCTCCATCGTCAGTTGCGGGTCGACCTGATGATTCAGCAGCGCATCCAGCTTCAGTACCTGATCGGATACCACCACGCCCTGCTCCACGATTCGTTGTTTCAATTTCTCCATTCCTATTCCTCCCGAACTTGATCCATTTAGGGTTTGAGTCATGTCCCGTCCCCGGACAACATACCTTGTACTATATATAGCACATCGGCCGGGGGGAAAACCATGAAAAATGCCGTCAAAGTTTTGCAAATCGCTTTCACCTATATCGGCACCGTTGTCGGTGCCGGCTTTGCAACCGGCCGGGAAATCCTGCAATTCTTTACCCAGTACGGCAAATGGGGCGCATTGACGATCCTGCTAGCCTCGGCCTTGTTTATTTGGCTGGGAACCAAAATGATGCTGCTGGCCCGCAGTATCCGGGCCGAGTCTTACGAAGATCTGAACCGGAAACTGTTCGGAGACCGGATCGGCCAAATCTTGAGCCTGTTCACCATGATCGTTCTCATCGGGGTGAACAGCGTGATGCTGGCCGGAGCCGGTTCGGTCTTTCAGGAGCATTTCGGGATACACTACCAAATCGGGCTGTGGATCACACTAGCCCTTACGTTCATCCTGCTGGGCAAAGGCATCGACGGGGTGATGAAACTGAACTCCATGGTCGTCCCCATGATGATTACGCTGTCCCTGGCGATCATCTTTAATACGGCGGGATCGCCGGGAGCCTCCCGGTTTCTGACGCTCGGCACCGACCACAGCCTGCTGGCGACCTGGGCCTCTCCCTTAATGTACACGGCCTTCAATCTCTCCATGGCCCAGGCCGTGCTCGTCCCGATCGGCAGCCGGACGGAGAGCCGCCGCGTCATTATTTGGGGCGGCCTGCTTGGCGGGACAGGCGTCGGCTTTATGCTGATGGCCGGACACTTTGCCCTGTCGGCCAATATGCCCGGGATCGTGCAGTTTGAGATCCCCATGGGCAGCATCGCCCAGCAAATGGGGACCGCCATCCAGCTTATTTATCTTGTGCTGATCTTCATGGAAATTTTCAGCACCTTTGTCGCCGACGTCTACGGGGTGACGCTCCAGCTGAGACAGCGGCTGCAACTGCCGCCCCGGCTGATTTCAGCCTGTATTTTGCTGATCTGTTATGTGACAAGCCAGTTCGGCTTCAGCACCCTGCTCTCCATCCTCTATCCGGCGTTCGGGATGTTCAGCCTGCTGTGGGCGGTCATGCTCGCGCTTTACCGGCAGCGCTGATCAAGCCAGCTCCACAAGCTGGACATTTCCCAGATGGGTGCGGACCCCTTCCGCCACATGGGCATGGCAAGTCATGAGGATCAACTGCCTGCTTTCGGAAACTTCCTTGAGGACGGACAAAACCCCGGCCAATCGTCCCGCATCGAAGTTGACGAACAGATCGTCGAGAAGCAGCGGCAAGCTTTCCCGGCCCGAAACGGCCTCCGACAGCGCAAAGCGCATCGCCAGATAAAGCTGTTCCGCCGTTCCGCGGCTCAAATAAGAGCTGGCGACCGGCCCGACATCCCGATGCTCGGCCAGCAATTCCTGGCTCCCCATCTTGACGAGAATGCGGCCGTATACCCCCCCTGTCATTTTCTCAAAATAACGCGAAGCCTGCTGCAGCACTTGCGGCTGCCGCTCTTCCTCATAAATTTTGCGCACCCTTGCGATCAACTCCTGGGAGACGGCCATGACCGCGTACCGGTCGAAAGCCTCCCCCAATGCGGCCTGTTGCTCCGCCAGCTGCTGATTCACGTCGTCTTCCAGCCCCCGCTGTTCCAGCGTCTCCTTCTCCTGAAGCAGACGTCCCCGCCGCTCCAAAAGACGCTGCCTATGCTGCTTGGCCTCTTGAAGCCGCTCCCCGGCTTTCTCGGTCCTTCTTATGAGGGTCTCCTCTTCATGATCCCGCTGCAGCTCTTCAAGCTGTCGGCGCTGTGCCTCATCCATCGTTCCGAACATAACGAGCTCGGCCTGCCTGAGTTCCGCATAAAGCCGCTCCCTTTTGGCGGCCTCGGCCCCGAAGCGCAGGTACATCTCACCATCCTCCGCCCCGCTTTCGTCAAGCAGATGCCGCTCGGCGGCGGCGATCGCTTCCAACCGTGCTTTCCGTCTGCCCAGTTCCTCCTCAAGCGGGTCCAGCCTGTCGGCCAGGCGCTGACGCCGCGCCTCGAGTTCCAGCTGGATATCCAATTCGGCCTTCGCCTGGCGGACGGTGGCGGCCATCGCGCCGGGCGCGGCGGATTCCGTTCCGCGGAGCTCTCCCAACAAGGCGCGGCCATCCCGTTCAAAAGCGTCCGCCTCCAGCTTGGCCGCGGCATGCTTGGCGGACAAAGACTCCAGCCGGGCAAGCCATTCCCGGCCTTGTTCGGCCAGCCGGAACACGTCCATCGCCGCCTCCGGAGACAAATCGCCGGACAGCCGGCGTTCCCGCAGCCAGTCCTCCCATTCGCGGGCCAAGCCGGCGAATTCCGTCTCCTTGCGGGCCAATTCCCGCTGCAAGGCGGACAGTTCATCAAGCTTTCCGGCCGTCTTCAGGCGGGCCTCCGCCGCGGCCGCTTCCAATGCCGCTTGGCGTTGATCCCACAGCTGCCACTGCTCCATCAACCGGCGGAGCAGTCTCTCTTCCTCGTCCCAGCGCTCCGACTCGGCCAAACTGGCCGTCACGCTCCGGCTACCCGCGGCGGTCAGCGGGTGGGCAATCAGCCGCGGCAAGATCTCCCGCAGCCGCAGTTCCTCGGGCGAGGCCGCAGGCTCCGAGAGCAGGCGGCCTCCGCGCCGCCGCTGCCGGGGTTTCCGGCCGCCGGATTCCCGCACGGCCAGAAACAGGTAAGCGTCGATGACGAACAGCACCACGCCGCCAAGCAGGGCGCTCCACACGGAATGCGTCACCATCCACAGCAGGACCGGCAGGAGCATGGTCAACACCCCCGTCCCGTTAAGCATCCGCTGCTGGAAGCGGCGAATATGGGCTTTCGCCGCCGCTTCGGCTTCCGCTGCACGGCGCTGCTCCTGAACGGACGCGGAAACCGCTCTCCAGCGGTCCAGCAGCCCTTGAATTTCGCTCCATAGCCGGCGGACCTCATTCCGGTCTCCGGGCACCAGATCGCTGAACTGACGCCGCCCGGCCTCGGCACCGGCCTGGAGCTGCTCCATGGCCCCGCCATGGGCCGCTTCCAGCGCCGAGGCTTCACGCTCCAGCTGCACCCGCTCATGGTGGAGAAGATCCGCCGCTTTATCGTATTCCTGAAACCGGGCGATAAAGCGCCGGACCGTCTCCCGCTCCCCGACAGTCCCCCCGAAGGCGCGCAGCTCGTCCGCCGTCCAATCCGGGTGGATGCTCCGCAAGGCGTGCGCCAGGCGGCCTTCGATCTGCTCCGCTTCCGACCGGAGCTCCGCCGCTTCCCGGACGCCGCTCTCGTACCGCGCCAGGCGGCCAGCCAGCGAGCGGATGCCGGCTTCTCGCTCCAGCAGCTCACGGTCCGGCCGGACAGCTCCAAGCTCGCTATGCAATACGGCGAGCTTTCTCATAAACTCCGCGGCTTCCAGCTCCAGCCGCGCCTTCTCTTCCTGGAGCCGCTCCCACCGGGACAGCCCTTGCTCCGGGAAAGCGGCGCGCTCCGGCAGCTCGGCCAGCTCCGCCCGGAGCGCTTCCCGCTTCACCCAGTCGGCGCGGGTGGCCGCGGCCTTGTCCAGCCGCAGAGCTTCGGCGCTTCGCCGCTCCAGCTCCGCTTCCCCGGCCTCCAGATCCGCACCAACTTCTTCCAGCTCCTTCAACACTTCGCGGTACCGGGGAAGCAGCGCTTTTGCCGCGGCGGCCTGCCGCTCCAGATGTTCGATAGACTGGGTGATCCCCGCCATCTCCTGATTCCGCCCCCGCGGGCGGTACAGCTTGTCCATCTCTTGGGCCAGCTTCTTTTCCCCACGCAGCACGGCGGCGCCTCCCCCGATGCCCGCGTGAAACAGAAAGCGGCTCATCTCTTCGGACTGCAGCGCGGAAACCTCCTGCAGTTCGCTCAGCGAAATGGCGAACAGCTGGCGGAACATCTCCTTGGACATGCCGCCAAGCAGCTCCCGCTCCAGCTCTTCCTGCGGCAGCTCCCGGAGCTCGCCGTCCGGGCCCGTACGGGTGATGCGCAGACGGTCCCCGCGCCCTGCCGCCGGAGAGCTTCCTTCCCGCGTACGGGCATAGCGCTCGATCGTCCACAAGCTGCCCGCGTTGTCCCGGAGGGTCAGCAAACCGCCGTGCGCTCCGCCGCGGACCGGTTCATAACGCATCGCACCGTACGTCCGTGACGGAATGCCGAACAGCATGGCGCGGACAAAGCCGAGCAAGGTGCTTTTGCCCGCCTCGTTGGGGCCATACAGGACCGTTACCGGTCCTTTTAGCTCGATTTCTTTGTCCTGCAGATGGCCGAAGCCTTGGACTTGCAATTTTTCCAGCCGCATCAGCCGGTCCCTCCCCGCATGTCTTCCTCCACCAGGAGCGATACCGCCAGCGCCTCGGCCCGCTCCAGCAGTTCCTGACGCTCCCTGGGGCCTAGCGATTTCAAAAGTCCTCGAAGATGGCGGTTATCCATCAGCGGGGACAGCGCGGTGTCGATGAGCTCGTCCCGTAGATCATCGCGAGCCAAGGCCCGGTCCGTAAGCCGGAGCAGTTCCCCGAGGAAGCTGTCCTCCCCTGCCAGCCCAGCCCGGTCGATGTCCGGTCCGGTTTTGGCTTTGAAGCCGACCGGCCAAACCACGGAATGAAGCGGCAGCGAAGCGTCCGCTTCCAGCCGCATGGTCTCCCGCCGCTGCAGCTCCGCCAGCAGATCGTGGGCTTCCCTGCCGTTTTGGAGCAGGGCATGCAGCGGGCCCCGCCCGGTAAACGTAAACCGCACGATTCCGGTTTTGCCCGACAAGCCGGCCCGAACTTCCTCCAGCCGTTCCTCCACCCGCTCTTTCCAGATTTCTTCCGTGGCAAGTTCCCCGATCGGAAGCTCAAGCTCCGCCCACCGGACATGATCCAGCTCGCGGAAACCGAGCCTGGCCTCTCCCCTATCGTCCACTTCAACAAGATAGCAGCCTTTCGGGCCCGTCTCTTTGAGGCTGCGGCCCTGCAGATTGCCCGGATAAACGACCCAAGGGGATTCGCTAAGGATTTGGCGTTTATGGATATGCCCGAGCGCCCAGTAATCGTAACCCGACGAGCGCAGGTCCTTGAGCGAGCAGGGAGAATAAGCATCATGCCCCTCCTGCCCGTCCACATTGGCATGCAGGAGACCAATATGGTACAACGGCGAAGCCGGGTCGCGCCGAAAAAGAAGAGCGGTGTTCTCCGTCACCGCCGCCGTTGGATATGAAATGCCGCTGATGACCGCCACGGGTTGCCCGTCCGCCCGGCGTACCGCCGTGGCGGATTCCGGCCGGCTGCCGCCGAATACCGTAACATTTCGCGGCAAAGACAAACGCAGACGGCTGCTGTTTAAAGGATCATGGTTTCCATGGATGACATAAACCGGAATACCCGAACGGGCCAGCTTGTTCCAAGCTTCTTGAAGGCGAAGCTGGGCCCTGAGCGAGGATTCGGAAGCATCGTAGACATCTCCGCTGACGACGACAAAGTCGACGTCGGCGGAAACGGCAAGGTCCACCAGGTCGCCGAGGGCGGCGAAGGTGGACTCTTGAAGGTGGCGGCGCAGCCGGTCCGGCAGCCCGGACATGCCCGCAAACGGGGTGTCCAGGTGCAGGTCGGCGGTATGAATGAATCGAAATGAAGGCATGAGGCTCACTCTTTCATCGGTTGAAATTGCAGGTAAACTTTTTTCAGCTCGTGGACGACCCGGTTTAAGGAATAATGGTTCTTCGCATATTCCGATCCCGAACGGGCCAGTTGATAGCGGTAATCCGGATCGCCGATCACTTTCTCGAGCGCATCGGCCAGCAGAACCGGTTCCTCGGGCGGCACGAGCAGACCGTTCGAACCGTTCTCGATCTGCTCGGCGATCCCCCCAACGTCCGAACCGACAAGCGCCAGCGAGCAAAGCGCGGCCTCGGCGAACACCGAGCCGAACGCCTCCGCGCGTGAAGGCAGGACGAAAATATCAAAGAAAGGCATGAACTCCTCGGGATGCAAGGTATATCCGTAAAAAATCGTCTCGTTATAGATCCCCAGCCGTTGCGCCAATTCCTCCAGTTCCTTGCGGATCGGCCCGTCGCCGATGATATGAAGGACATAAGGCAATCCGCGGTTCTTCAGCTCGGCGCAAGCCTCCAGCAGCGTATCGAGCCCTTTGGCCGGGACGAGCCGGCAGACGGTGACCAGTTGGGCCACCTCATTTTCGTGCGGCACCGGTTTGAACCGTTTCTCATCAAAGCCGTTGGGAATGACGCCGATATTTTGGGGATGGTTGACGTAAGGACTTAAATATTCCCGGAATGACCCGGAGACGGTAAGCATCAGATCGGTCCGGTGCTCCAGCTCCCTATAAAGGGAGGTCAAAAAGCGGTGCTCGAGGCCGTCCGGCTGAATCCGGCCATTCAGAATCAATTCCCGCTCATAACTGGAGTGAATGCTCTGAATCACCGGGGTTTCCGGAAAAACCTCCTTCATCGCCATGCCGACGATCGGATGATGGGCATGGATCAGGTCGAACGGCCGCTGCAAACGCAGTTTCGTCCACCATAGATAGTCCCTGTAGGTCTGCACATATTTTTGCACGATCGGGCTTTCCTCGAATTCATGCCAGTCAAAGGTATGAAACTTCACCGGTTCGCTGCCCTTGCCGCGGATCCGTTTCGGTAAGGAAAACAGCTCCATTTCCCAATGGGGGGGATTAAACCGGTCCTGCAAATAGGGAATCATAGAGGATACGCCTCCGGGCTGTTCCGGAGGAAAGAATAAGGCCTGCAGCAATCTCATAGGGGTTCTCCTTTGCTCTTCTCTTTCTAGTCGCGTATGAACCGCTTGCTACTTCAATTATGCCATAGGCCGGACGGAACATCCATTCCCCTTTTGAGATTAAAAAACAATGTGATAAACTGCTCTAGGAAAATATGTCCCGGCCCGGCTAGTTCTGTTAGGCGGCACTGCCTCCAATTGATATGGTAAAAATTCCTGCAAATCTGCAGGCTTTTATCTCGCGGCGGGCCAAAAAATCAAAATTCCTGCAAATCTGCAAGCTTTTTGAGCAAGACAGCGCTCATTGCCCGGATAAGTTCGAAATTCCTGCACTTTTGCATCTTTTCAAACCTGGGCGTATTGGACCGGCGAAAATTGCTGCAGATTTGCACCTTTTGAAACCTATCCGCTCGACTCCCGGCACAACTCAACACAATTAGCTAACGGATGAACCGGCTATGCCTCAAAAGACGACTAGGGGGATACCGACAGAGATACCTATTGGAAGGAGTGTTAAAAACATGACAGTTTCAGCCCTGCCCGGCGCGTTTCGGGACGCCGTCTTATCGATGCTCGGTCCGGCCAAGGGGGAGGCTTTCCTTCAAAGTTATGCCGCCCCGCGCAGCTACGGGCTGCGCCTCAATACGCTGAAGCTCGGCACCAGCACGGCTGCGGCCGACAAGCTCGCCGGGCTGTTTGCCTTGCGGCCCGTTCCCTGGTGCGAGACGGGCTTTTACTACGAAGAGCGGACCCGCCCGGGCAAACAGGCGCACCATGCCGCCGGATTATATTATATTCAGGAACCCTCGGCCATGTCGGCCGTGGAGCTGCTGGATCCCCAGCCCGGAGAAACCGTGCTGGATCTGGCCGCCGCCCCAGGCGGGAAAACGACGCAGATCGCGGCGAAGATGCGCGGCGAGGGCCTGTTGATCAGCAATGAAATCCACCCGCAGCGTGCGCGGATTCTCGCCGAGAACGTCGAAAGAATGGGAGTTCGCAACGCCATCGTTACCCAGGCCGCTCCCCCGGAGCTTTCCGCGCGGTTTCCGCTCGCGTTCGACCGGATCATGCTGGACGCCCCTTGTTCCGGCGAAGGCATGTTCCGCAAGGATCCCGACGCCATCCGGGAATGGTCGCCGGAGGCGGTGGAGCTGTGCGCCGCCCGGCAATGGGATATTCTGCAGGATGCCGTCGCCATGCTGAAGCCCGGAGGAAGCCTCGCCTATTCCACCTGCACGTTCAACCGCCGGGAGAACGAGGAGACGATCGCCCGGCTGCTCGCGTCCTTCCCCTTTTTGAAGCTGGTGGCCGAGAAGCGGATCTGGCCGCATGTGCAGGAAGGAGAAGGCCACTACGTCGCCCTGCTGGAGCGGGAGCCTTCCGGTCCCGACGACGCGGACGGACAAGCCGGCTCCGGCCACAAGCGGAAAAACGGCGGGCGCCAAAGCGGCCGCTCGGGTAAAGACGCCGCCGCAACGCGGGAAACCGCGGCCGCCTGGCAGGCTTTCCGCGACTTTGCGGCCGAAGCTCTGCCGGGCCTCCGGGTGGACGGCGAGCCGATCCTGTTCGGGGAGGCGCTGTATTTGCTCCCGCGCAGCGAAGGGCTCGCCCTCACGGCCGGCATGCTGTCCGGGCTGAAGATCCCGCGGGCCGGCCTCGAGCTGGGCGAAGCCCGCAAGGGCAGGTTCGAGCCAGCCCATGCGCTGGCCATGGCCGCGGGCGCCGGCGATGCGGCCCGCGTCGTGACGCTGGACGCGGATACCCCGTCCGCGGCGGCGTTCCTGCACGGGGATACGCTGCCCGTGCAGGATCATCTCCGCGGCTGGTGCCTCGTCACCCTCGCCTGCGGCGGGGAAAGCTTCCCGCTCGGCTGGGGCAAAGCGAGCGGCGGGCAGCTCAAAAACCATCTGCCCAAAGGTCTGCGCCACCCCGGCTAAGTCTAGGCACAGCAAAAAGGACGCGGGCTCCCCAGAGCCCTGCGTCCTCTTTTTCATGAAATCCTCAGGATCAGTCCGCAGTCAGTGCGACTTCCCCGGTCTTCCGGTTATACGTGTACGTCTTTACCCCTTCCTTATCAAACGGGCTGTCATAGCCGATGACCAGAAGCCCGCCTGCCGATTCCTGACCCAGATACTTCAACTCATCCCCGTGATAAGGAACATCGTTGTTCAGCGCGTACTCCAGATCGTCGCCTTTCAATATTTTTTCGGCCAGATTTACTGTCGTCTTATCGTCCAGATTGATCAGCGTCAGCAGGCCCGTCTGGTTCGGCCGGACAACGAGGTAATCCTCGCCCGCTCCCAGCACGGCATAAGTCTCATCCTTGCCTCCCAGAGCAGGGAGATCGTATTTGTGGACCTCTTTCCCTTGCGTATCGTACACGGACAGCGTCTTGCCGTCGGTCAGCAGGAGACGTTCCTCGGATTTGTTGCTTTTCGGATCGTGGACCTGGTAGGCCACAGCGTTCTCTTCATAACGCTGGAAGTACTTCGCCTTCTTCTGGGCGACGATTTTGTTGCCGTGAACAAGGACGCCGTACGCGGCATATTGGACATGAGGTTCGCCATAATTGTCCAGAATTGTCACGACCATGTCCCCCGAGTCGGCGATATACGGGTGGATGGACAAAAATTCCTCGAATTTGCCCTCAACTTTTCCGGCACGAACCGGTTTTTGTTCATAAGGATGGGCGATATAAAGATCCCCGGTGTTTCGGTTCAGCCAAATCACGCAGTTCACTCCGGCCCCTTTAACAAAAGCATTGCTGTGCTTGATGCTCACCGTCCGCTTCGATGCGTTCCATTTCACGTCCGCTCCGGTCGTTTCCGACAGGAAGCGCAGCGGCACATAGATCCGCCCCTCTACGACTCGCGGGGACTCCGACAGGCTCTTGGTTTTTCCGTTCACCGTCGCCTTCTGCGTCCCGTAGTTTAACTGGACCGTGAGTTCGGGGTATGTCATCGTCACGGTTTTCGCGGAACCGTTCCAGAAAACGACGCTGCCGAGCATTTCTCCCAAGTCCCGCAAAGGCAGGAAGACGGTGCCGTTCTTCACGAAAGGAGCCGCATTCGGCTTAAACTCCTCGCCATTCATCGTAATCTCAATCGCGCTTGATTTGGCATCGGATTTGGCCGCGGCCGCCGAGCCGGATGCCGGTACCGACAAAGCCAGCACCGCCGCCAGGACGGCATGAGCGGCGACAACAGGTAGTCGAAACTTACGGAACATTCCAATAACCTCCATTAATTTTATGATAATAAAGCATTTTACACTCCTTTTAGACGCTTCGAACCAGCGTTATGTTCCGCTAACATCTCCCACTTTTTAAAAAATCCGAAGCCGGTATCCCGCGCCTGGGTCCTGTAACTCGTGCGCCGGCTACGAAACGTCTACTTCCTTTAATTAAAAAAGTGCGGGTTGCCAAGGTCATTTGTCCTGACAGCCCGCACTTTTTCCGCTGCGCTCTTGCAAATATTCCATTTTTTTCACTTACGGGAGGTGCCGCTTATTTCACGGACTGACCGAGGCAATATTTCTCCAGCGCCTGCTTGACGCCCTCTTCATTGTTCGATGCGGTAACGGCGTTTGCCGCCGCCTTGACTTCCACCGGCGAATTGTCCATAGCGATTCCGAGACCCGCATAGGTCAGCATGGTCAGATCATTATAATAGTTGCCGATCGCCATCACTTCTTCCGGCTTAAACCCGCGTTTTTCAGCCAGCTTCTGTAATGCGGCCCCCTTGGAAGCTTCCTTATGCATAATGTCGATAAAAAAATCGCCGCTCCGCAAAACATTGAATTCCTGCGGCCATACATTCCAATCGGACTGGACCCGGTCCAGTTCTTCCTTCTTGGCGGTGACGGTCATTTTCACGACCGGTTCGGTAAATTCCGTCCAAGCAGGCAGCTCTAGCGGCTCCATCATAAACAGGCGATACATATCCAGCGCTTCCTTGCCGAGCTCGGACGCCCCAGGCACATACAACTCGAAGGTGGTATTGATGTCATAATGAACACCATGCTCCCGGCAGTAATCGATGTACCTGTCCAGTCCCTTCACATCGAGAGCGAACTCATGCACGATCTCTTCCGTCCGCACATCGACGGTCGCCGCCCCGTTATGGGTAATCACATACCCGCCCAGTCCCATTTTCCGCATAAAAGGGATCGAGTTCACCGGCGCACGCCCGGTGCACAGCACGAACTCGGTCCCCTGCCCGGCAATCCGGCGGATCGTTTCCGCCGTTCCGGGAGTAAGCTCGTGATCGTCGTTCAGCAGCGTTCCGTCGACATCCAGGGCGATCAGTTTGTATTTCTTCTCCATCTCCATGTCTCTCCTCTTCAGGCGGCGCTTACTCCGCCGGTTTATTTTTATAAAAGCGCAGTGCTTCCAGCTCCTCGGCCGTTAGCTCACGGTAAGAACCCTTGGGCAGCGTTTCATCGAGCGAAAGCGGGCCCATGGAGACTCTTTTCAAATAGGTGACTCTGGATCCGACCGCTTCCAGCATCCGCTTCACCTGATGAAATTTGCCCTCCGAAATCGTCAGGGCGATTCTCGTTCGGGGACTGCCATCTTCATAGCTCCCCCGCTCCAAAACCCCCATATGGGCCGGCAGTGTCACATAGCCGTCATCCAACTCCACGCCCTTAGCAAACCGTTCGGCTTCCCGGTCACCGAGAAGGCCTGTACAATCGGCATGGTAGGTCTTCGGCACATGCTTCCTGGGCGATAACAAATCATGGGCCAGTTGCCCGTCGTTGGTCAACAGAAGCAGGCCCTCCGTATCCTTGTCGAGTCTGCCGACCGGAAACGGGGAGAAGACGCGGAATTCCGGCGGCAGTAGATCCAGCACCGTTTTCTCCCGGACGTCTTCTGTCGCCGAAATGACTCCCGGCGGTTTATGAAGCATGATATATACAAACTCCCGATACACGACTCTATCTCCGTCAACCTCAAGTAAATCCGCCTGCGGATTGCACTGCATTCCGCTATCCTTGACAACCGAACCGTTCAAGGCAATTCGGCCCTGCTTCGCCATTTTTTTAAGATTCGAACGGGATCCGTACCCGAGGTTGCCCAGTATTTTATCGATCCGCTGCGTTTTTTTGCCTTCGCTCATCGTTTAGGTCCACCTCCAGCCTGCAGGATATTCGTTTTTTAACAGGCCGTCCAGCCATTTTCCAAAGCCCAGGGAATATCCGTCCACCGTCACCAGAACGAAGCCTTTCGGGCCGGTGTCCGCGTTCCGGCGTATCCGGGATTCCGCGATTTCCAGCGTCTCCCCTTTCAAATACCGCACCGCTTCCCCATCCTCCAGCGACAACTCCAGGACCCTTTGCGCCTCATCGGCTTTCAGCGCGGCAGCCAGCGGATGTCCCGGCTGGAATCTGCCGTTCTTGACCGTACCGACGTACCACCCGGGACGTACGGTTTTTAACCCGTCAAGCCGCTCCTTCGCCACCGGGGAAATATACACATGGCCTCCAAACAGCAGTACTTCCCCGTGCGGCGTTACCGCCAATTGCTCCGACGCAAAGGTGCGCCAGCTGTCCGTCAGCTCCCGCTCGTCCGGGGCTTTTTTGCCCGCATGCCGGGCCGGATCGTTTCGTCCGCGGCGCTGCCGCGAAGCGGGCTCCTTCCCTTGGCTCCGCGCTTCCGCGGGCAAGATGGCCGTCTCCCGATTCGTGGTCAGCGCCTCCTCCTTGTGCTGCAGGACCGCGAGAAAATGCCCCTCTCCTTCGACTCTGTGAGGCCATAATCTTCCGCAGCGGGAGGTAGCTGCCGCCGATGGCCCCGACAGGGCCGGTACGGGCGCGGAGGCCCCTTCGGGCAAGGTCAGCTCTCCTTCCGCCAGCATGGCCAGCCAGTCCGGGCGCCCCGGCAAGAACCCGCCGCCTTCGGGGAGGGGGATCAGTTCGAACTCCGGGTTTTGTTCCAAAAACCCGGCGATCTGCGCCTCGTTCTCTTCCGGCGCAAACGTGCAGGTCGAGTAGACGATCCTGCCTCCCGGAGCCAGCAGCGAGGCGGCTGTCCCCAGAATATCCCGCTGCATGACCGTACATTTGGCGATGGAATGCCGCTCCCACTGCCTTGCCATATCCTCGTCCTTGCGGAACATGCCTTCTCCCGAGCAAGGAGCATCGATAAGAATTTTATTGAAGTAAGCGGGAAACGCCTGCGCGATCCGCTCCGGCGTCTCGTTCAGCACGATGGCGTTCCGCACGCCGTATAGCTCCATATTTTTGGCCAGCGCCTTCGTCCGTTCCGCGCTGATATCATTCGTCACCAGCATCCCTTGTCCGTTCAGCTTGGCGGCGATTTGCGTCGACTTCCCGCCCGGTGCCGCGCACAGATCGAGCACCCGGTCTCCCGGCCGGACTTCCAGGACCTCCGCCGGCGCCATGGCGCTCGGCTCCTGGATATAGTAAAGTCCAGCATGATAATACGGGTGTTTGCCGGGCCGCAGACTTTCATCCACATAGAAGCCGCTGTCGCACCAGGGGATCGGACGCAGCTCGAAGGGAGAAATCTCACGGAACTCCGGAACGCCGATCTTCAGTGTATTGACCCGGATGCCCGCGTAGCGCGGGTTATCGTACGAGGCAAGAAAGTCATTGTATTCATCGCCCAAAAGGGCTTCCATTCGTTTTAAAAATGCAACGGGTAATTGTACCGCCATAATCTACCTTCCGTTTCTTAAGCTGTGTCCATTTCCGGCAAGCCTATTGTAACACAACATAGACAAAATGCAGCCTCTCCCAAAGCAAGGCTGCATTTCGATTTATCCGCCCGAACCGTTCAGCGTATCCCGCTTCCTGCTTTGCTCCCTTGCCTCGTGCTTGGCTCCCCGCTGGGGACCTCGGCGCTGGGGCACATTGGGTTGAAGTCCGGAAGCCGTCCGGCTCACTTCCGTGGAAAGGCGCGGGTCTATGATGACGATATCAAGATCGTAAAAGGGGAACGGCTCCATTTCGTAGGCGTCCAAACAGTTCGCATACTCGGCTGCTTCATCGCGCAGCCGCCCCAGGTCGATGCCGAGGCTGTCTTCGGGGTAAACCTCCAACCGCTCGGCAGCGGAGCGGAGCATTTTCCGCCCTCCCGTCACATTGCCGTTGCGGAAATGGTACAGGCCGACCGCTACCTGAAGCAAGCCTTTATACAGCGGCTCCCGGTCCATCTTGAGCCATAGCTCCTCCAATACTTCATGACATTCGAAGTAATCTCGGTCCCGGTTAAAATACACCAGATACGCGAGGTAGAGCGGGTCATAGCTCATCCCCGGGCTCCTCCACCTTCTTGGAGGCCTTGATCAGCGCTTTGACCTCGGCCAGCAAATCTTTAATCCCTTCCATATCTCTTGTTTCCCATAACCGGTTAAAACGTTCCTGAGCGTCGATCGCCTCGGATACCAGATGGTAAAAATAGAGCTGATGGATCGCCGATAGCAGGAGAGAGACGATGTTGGATTCGTCTTCAAAACTCTTTTGCGCAATCAGGATTTCCTGGCGGATGCTGCTCATCTCGTTATCCAACACATTCGCGGCCTCCGCCGCCTTCTTCAGCCGCTTTCTCATTTCGTCGGGCAGGCTCTCTTTGTATTTATAATTCAGGGAGTGCTCGATCGTAGCCCAGAAATTCATCGCCAGCGTGCGGATCTGAATCTCGGCGAGCACGATTTTTTGGCCGAGCGCCGTTTGAACCGGGTATTCGACGATCATATGGAAACTTCGGTACCCGCTCTCCTTGTAATTCGTAATATAGTCCTTTTCGTACAGCACCCTTAGGTCCTTGCGCATCCGTATATACTCCGCCACCCGGCGGATATCCTCCACAAATTGGCACATAATGCGGATGCCCGCGATATCCTCGATCCCCGTCTCCAGGTCATCCATCGATACGTTCAGCCTCTTGGCTTTATCGAGAATGCTGGAAATTTTCTTCACCCGTCCGGTCACGAATTCAATCGGGGCGTATTCTTCACGTTTTTTCAGCTCGGACCGCATCGTCTTGAATTTGACCTTTAATTCCTCAACCGTCTGTTCGTAAGGAAGCAAAAAAGTTCCCCAATCCCTACTGTCCATGCGTGTGCCTCCTGTCTTCTCTACCGCTCTACCGGTGATCCGCCCCGATCGCTTCGGTAATATGGGCAAATCCGTCCCGTTTCAGCAGTTCCCTTAAACCGCGGTGCAGCTTGCGGTTTATTTCGGGACCTTCGTAAATCAATGCGGTATATATTTCAACCAGACTCGCGCCGGCCCGGATTTTCTCGTAAGCGTCGGCCGCGCTAAAAATGCCGCCGGATCCGATAATCGGCAGCCGTCCTCCGGTTTGACGATAAATATGTGAAACGATTTCGGTCGAACGTTGACGCAGCGGTTTGCCGCTGAGCCCCCCGGTCTCCTTGGCATGAGCGTGGGTCAAACCCTCCCGGGACACCGTGGTGTTCGTGGCGATCACGCCGGAAACTCCGCTTTTTTGGATCGTATCGACCATATAATCCAGTTCCTCAGAACTGACATCCGGCGCTATTTTGACGAGTACCGCTTTTTCGGTTCCATGAATGTTCGCCTGGGCGGCCATCTCTTCCCTGACAGCTCCGAGCAGTTGCGCCAACTCGTTCCCATGCTGCAGGTTGCGCAGATCCGGCGTGTTCGGCGAACTGATATTGACCACGAAAAAATCGGCATACCGGTACAAAACCGAAATACATTTCTTGTAATCGAGATGCGCCTCTTCGTTCGGGGTCACCTTGTTCTTCCCGATGTTGACCGCGATCGGAATCGGCCTTCGCTTGAGCGCCGCCAGCCGCTCGGCCATCTGCTCCGCCCCCCGGTTGTTGAAGCCCATCCGGTTGATCAGCGCCTCCTCCGGCGGAAGCCGGAACAATCGGGGCTGCTCGTTCCCAGGCTGGGGCTTCGGCGTAACCGTGCCCACTTCCATAAAACCGAAGCCGATCGCGGAGAAACCGTCCACCGCGTCGGCATTTTTGTCCAATCCGGCGGCAAGCCCGACAGGTGAAGGAAAATGAACGCCAAACAGCTTCGAGGACAGCTCGCGCGCCTCGGAAATCCCGTACAATCCCCGCATCACCGGGAGCATACCCGGAATTTTTGCCGCTGTATGTAAACCGCCGATCACTAGATGATGGGCTCTTTCCGGATCCAATTTAAAAAATACGGGTTTCCCCAAACGCCGATATAACACTGGTATTCCTCACTCCGATCCACATAGGTTGACAAAAGAAAAACTCCATATCCAGTTTAGCGGTTTCCGGCGCAAAAGAAAAGTTCATCGGGGCCAGAATTGCCTGAACGGGATATGGAATTTTTTTGTGAAAACACTTACAATATACATATATAAACCCATACCATGGAAGGAGAATTATAACGATGTCGACCAAACGCAGACCGCCGACGCTCCAGCAAAAGAAGGATGAGGTCAACAAAAGAGCATTGATCTGGGCAAGCTCGGTCATCGCCGCTTTAATCATCGTCGTCGCGGCCGTTATCATTCTAACGCAAGTTTAGTTTTTAGCCCCTCCCCGCTAGTTCAGCCAATGATATGTACGTTGGGGATTGGTCTGATCCTGGCGGCTGCCCAGTTTAAAACGCTCCTCGGGCACCGATTCCAGCTTCGGAAGAATCCCCTTTCCGATTGTCACCTTTGTCCCTTTCGGAACCAGATCGAACAATTCCTCCACGTCCTTCTTGGTCATCCTCACGCAACCCAAAGATTCGTCCTTGCCGATGCTGTCCGGCTCGTTCGTGCCGTGGATCGCATAGTTCGTCTCCGAAAGCTGCATCCCCCGGCTCCCAAATTCGCCGTTATCCCGTCCGTTCGGATTCATCACCTTATCCGTGATCCGGAACACGCCGTGCGGCGTTCGCTCGCCACCCAAGCCCACTTTATAGCTGCGGAGCATGACATCCCCGCTGACCACGGCCAGGCGATGGTTCGCCGTGTCGACGATCACCTCCAGGGGCTTGGTAAAATAAGGATCCGCCTCGGATAAGGCAGCCGCCTGGTCCTTCGCCGGATGCGCCCCGTCGTCACCTTTCGCCGCTTCCGTTCCCGCTCCCTTCTTCAGGCGCGTCAGCAGCGGCTGGAACGCCTTTTCCATCACCGGGTCGCTTCCCGCGAGCCAATTGTCCGGAAACGCACCTGTCAGGGACTTCAAACTTTCGGGCCAGTGTCCTTCCTTTTCTTTATAATGCCGCATTGCGGAGGAAAGCGCGGCCAGCGATTCCTGGCGCTCGATCCAGGCCAAAGCGCCTTTCCGGAGTCCCGAAGCATCCGGCGGCGTGCACTGACAGGCTTTGGCGTCATAGGATTGAAGGGTCGTTCGTCCGGTGCCGGCTTGACGGGCGACCCCATATACGACGGGCATGTCCTTTGACCATATCGACCACCGGCCGGATTGGACCATCCCGAGGACCGCGGTTTCCCGGCCCGCTGTAGATGTATCGTCCGTCAAAAGTTCGGCCATTGCGGTATGCTTGCGCTTCGGATCGCCAAAGTAAGGCTTGGCCGTATACGATCCGGCTTCACCCGTTTCATCCCCGGCGTTCTTCCCGGATTGGCCCGCCGAAGGATCACTCTCCGGCCGCGCTCCGGGGGGATCCTGCCCGGGGCCGTTCTCCTCCATGCCCGACTGAGCGGCGGGTGCGCTCCCCGGCGCCTGGGCCGAAGGCATCCATAATAATAGCAGCAGCATCAATGCGAGCCCGATTTTGCGCCAGAGCTTCGCCTGCTTCTCCTTGCGCATCGACTCCCGCAGCAGGTTTTCCTGATATTCCTTCCATAAATCAGCCGGAACCTTGCTCGATTCGAACGCCTCGTACACGCTTCCGGCCTGTATGTAACAATAGTGCGCCTTTCCTTCTTGGCCCGATGCCTCATACTCTTTGCCGAGCAAATACCAGGCCATTTTATTTTTCGGGTGGTTCTCCACGTATTTCTTGAGGTAAGCCGAGTTGCTCATCGAAATCCTCCACATGGGCAAAAATGACATTTCTCTTTATTCTTTATCGGCAGAGCCAGCCGGGTTGCTAAGCGGCATCCGAAGGCCACACAAAAATCGCGACTAATTGCCTATAAATACAAAAGACATCCCCTGCCAATGGCACAGGAGATGTCTTTGCTGTTCAATATGCAGCCTGATTAGCCTTCTTTGTTGAAAGGCTCATCCGCAATCTTGATGGAATCGGTCGGGCAGCCGTCACAGGCGTCCTGAAGATCATCGTAAAGGTCATCCGGAATTTCGGTGACACCGCGGTTCCCATCGCTGTTATAAATAACTTCGGCCAAGCCTTCGTCGTCGTAATCGTAAATATCCGGCGCTGTTGCGCCGCATGCGCCGCAAGCGATGCAAGTGTCTTTCTCAACCCAAGTATATTTAGCCATATTATCTGCCTCCTGAATAAACGGTACAAGTCCGGTTCTTAGTTTGTCACCAAGTTCAATATAATATAAATAGAAAGCAATTTCAATTCTCTTTCCGAATAATCCCATCGCAAAAACAGATGATTTCAACGGAGCCTTCGTCTCACGGTTCCTTCGGTTCTCTGAGAAAATCCGTCTGCAGTGAAGTCCCGCGAATTTTGTGATTGCGGATCAGCGCGGAAGGATCGTCGGTCAGCATGCCGGCGGTCAGAACGGCATTTTCGCCGAACTTGTCGCGCAGAAGGTCCATCGTCCTGGTCAGCGATTCCTTCTTCGGTTGCTGCTCATAATTGAACAGGTCGAGTTGAACGGCCGATTCTTCCTTGGCGACCAGATTCTGCAGTGTAATGCCGAGCAGCCGGATCGGCCGCCCTTCATTCCAGTGGCGCCGGTACAGCTCGCACGCTTCCCTGTACACGTCGTCGGCCCGCTCAATGACGGTCTCCAGGCTTTGCGAGCGGGTTATCGTCTTCATGTCCGGCGTGCGGATCGTAATCTGCACCGTTTGGGCCACTAGGTTCTGGCGCCGCAGCCGCCGGGTTACCTGATCGGCCAAATTCAACAGCACGCGCTGCACTTCTTCCATCTGCGTCACGTCCCGCGGCAGTGTCGTCGTGTGCCCGATCGATTTGTTCTTGTCGCGTTCCTCCCGCACCGGAGAATCGTCGATGCCGTTCGCGGCCCGCTTCATCCAGCTTCCCGCCACGCCGAATTTCTCGATCAGAAGCCGTTCGTCGGCGGCCGCCAGATGGCCGATCGTATGAATCCTGAGCCGCTTCAGTTTCTCGGCGGTTTTCCGGCCGATCCCGAACAGCTCGCCGCACGGCTTATCCCAGAGAAGCGCCGGTACGTCGCGGATGCGCAGAACGGTGATCCCCCTCGGCTTTTTCATATCGGAAGCCATCTTGGCCAGCAGTTTGTTCGGCGCGATCCCAATCGAGCAAGGCAGGCCGAGTTCATCCGCCACTCTGGCCTGGATTTCGTGCGCAATGTCGAGCGGGGTCCCGAACTGTTTTGAGCCGGTAATGTCCAAATAGCACTCGTCGATCGAAACGGCCTGAAGCAAAGGCGTGTAGCCATACGCGATATCCATAAACGCCCGGGAATATTTGCGGTACAAATGGAAATCCGGTTTGATCAGAATCAGCTCCGGACATTTCTTCAATCCCTGAGCCACGGTCATCCCTGTGGAAATCCCCCGCTTGCGGGCTTCGTAAGAGCAGGTGACAATAATACCTTTGCGCAGCTCTACACTCCCCGCTACCGCCGTCGGCCGATTTCGGTACTTCTCCGGTTCTTCCGCCTCATGCACCGAACAATAAAAAGCGTTCATATCGATATGCAGCACCACCCTGCCCCGGGCGGGATAGTATTTATCGATACTGCCTGTCACGTTCAATACCGTCCCCTCATTTGTATCTTTCCTGGTTCCAGCATACCCCTTTGTCCGAAGGCAGGTCAACAAGCGTCGGGGGCAAATTCGGAAAATCCGTGTTACATTTCAAAAAGACAAATGCTATAATAAGAAATTAAAATCAGAGCTTGTAATCTGGAGGACATCCATAAGGAGGAACATCCAACATGTCAAAGGCTTTATCTATCTTCGACACCACCCTGCGGGACGGTACCCAAGGCGAGGGCATCAGCCTGTCGGCCGACGATAAGTTGAAGATTGCCAAGAAGCTGGATCAGCTGGGTGTCCATTACATTGAAGGCGGCATCCCCGGCAGCAACAACAAGGACATCGAGTTTTTCAAACGCGTACAGGAACTTAATCTTACGGCAAAAATAACAGCCTTCGGAAGCACCCGGCGCAAGGACAGCCTCGCCGAGCATGACGCGAATCTGAAGCGGATGATCGAATCCGGAGTTCAGGCGGCCACGCTCGTCGGCAAATCGTGGGACTTCCACGTCCACACGGCGCTGCAGACCACGCTCGAAGAGAATCTGGCGATGATCTACGATTCCATCGCCTATTTAAAACGGCAAGGGCTGGAGGTCATTTTTGATGCCGAGCATTTCTTTGACGGCTACAAAAACAACCCCGAATACGCGCTTTCCGTGATGGCCAAAGCGGAGGAAGCCGGCGCCGACTGGCTCGTCATGTGCGATACGAACGGCGGGACCATGCCGCACGAAGTGCATGACATTGTCAGCGTGCTGGCAGGCCGCGTTGCAAAGTCCCGTTTGGGCATTCACACCCATAACGATTGCGAGCTTGCGGTGGCCAATTCGCTCAGCGCGGTGCGGGCCGGCGCGGAGCAAATCCAGGGAACGATGAACGGGTACGGCGAGCGCTGCGGCAACGCCAACCTCTGCTCCATCATTCCGAATTTGCAGCTTAAGCTTGGCTACCAGGTGCTCGAGGAGGACCAACTGAAGCAGTTGACCAATACGGCGCGCTACATCAGCGAAATCGCCAATGTTTACATGCCGGTCAACCAGCCGTATGTCGGCTCAGCGGCCTTCGCTCACAAGGGCGGCATCCATGTCTCGGCGATTCTGCGGGATTCCCGCACTTACGAGCATGTCGCTCCCGAAACGGTGGGCAACCGCCAGCGCGTGCTTGTCTCCGAACTGGCCGGCCAGAGCAATGTTCTCTCCAAAGCGCAGGAGATGGGCATCGCCTTTGATCCCGAGAACGAGAATACGCGCGAGGTCATCGCCAAGATCAAAGACCTGGAGCACCAGGGCTATCAATTCGAAGGCGCCGACGCCTCGCTGGAACTGCTGCTCCGGCAAGCCAATGGCGATCTTAAAGAGCTGTTCGTCTTCGAATCGTTCAAGATGCTGGTCGAGAAATCCGCGGGTAAACCGGTTATTTCGGAAGCTTTCGTCAAATTGAACATCGACGGAACGAGCATCTATACCGCAGCCGAAGGAAACGGACCGGTCAACGCGCTCGATAACGCCCTCCGGAAGGCGCTTATCACTTATTACCCTGCCCTGCAGGAAATACACTTATCCGACTATAAGGTTAGAGTCCTCGACGACAAGGACGCCACGGCATCGAAGGTTCGGGTTCTTATCGAATCCCGGAACTACGAGAACTCCTGGAGCACGGTCGGCGTATCCGGCAACGTGATTGAGGCCAGTTGGGAAGCCCTCGTCGACAGTTTGCGCTACGCGCTGATCGGCCAGACCAAGCGGGAGGATTACACCGAAATCCCCTCGGCTGCACGAGGTTTGGTCAATCACTAACGGGAATTCGGTTGCATCGCATCTGACCTGGTACTGCGCATTTTGATACTTTTTCGTTTCCTGAAGAAGCTGCATGAAGAAGCGGCGTGGCAAGTCGGGGCCGGAGCCTCGCAATTTCCCTAGCCGCCCGCCACATTAGCGGCCTTTTTGGACCCTATTTCGGCCCGATACGGCTCCCGTGGAATATTAGCGGTGAAATGGGGCCTCATTGCCCTGCTGCGGGCCCCGAAATCAGAATTTTCCCGCTTTTTCCCAAAAATAGCGCCGTTTAACGGATTGAATGCCTGCTTAAACACAAAAAAACGTCAGGACTCCCCTTTCATGTTCATGAAGGGAAGTTCTGACATTTTTTATGTTGGTCGGCGTCTACCCCTCCACAAGCTTGCGGATCTTGGCCTCCAGTTCCTCCGCAGGAAGAGTCCCGACGATGACGTCCTGAATTTTTCCGTCCTTATCGATCAGCACGTTCGTCGGAAAGGCGATGCCGTTGTATTTCCGGTAGACCTCTTCTTTCTCATCCAGTAGCACCGGAAACGTATATCCGTATTCCTTCACGAAAGCTTTGGCCTTATCCAGTTTGTCATAAAAGGTGACATTGACCGCCAACACATCCAAGGTATCGCTGTATTTATCCGCCAGCTTGACCAGGTCCGGGGCTTCCTCTTTGCAGGGATCGCACCAGGAGGCCCAAAAGTTGAGGAGCAGCGGCTTATTCCTTTCACCGCCCACTTTGTACGTTTCGCCGTCCAAGCCCGGTAAGGAAAACTCTGGAGCCGCAGTACCCGGCTTTGGGGCATTGGCTGCTACCAACGCGCTAACCGCCTGGTTGTTTCCGGCAACTCCGGCTTCTTCGGCCTCCTGCGATTTCCCGGCGTCCAGGAAAGACAGCCATCCGTTTCCCTGGTTATCGTATACCGCATAGGCCAATAGCAGGATCAGCAGTCCGCCCCAGATCCAACCGTTTTTTCTCATATGGGCAACTTCCTTTATGTTTATGGTATGATACGCCTGTGTGTAACTTTATTTTTTCTATTGTACCCCGTTTTCGTAAAATGTTACAAACCCTGCCTGTTGGCGTTTCTATCTAAAACTTCAAGGAGAAGGAAAAACATGATGTCGCGCCCTTTCGATCCTGACATATCCATACCGCCGACGATTCGCCTCCGCCTCCCCAGCCCGGTTCGCGAACAAATCGCCAAGGACACTTATGCCCGTTTTCCTCACGAGGCTTGCGGCGCCTTGTTTGGCACTTATGCTGCCGGTTTGGTGACGATCGGGAACTACAAACCGCTCGCAAACATGGCTGATAACCCGCACCACGCCTTCCTGATGGAGCCTGAAGAGTGGGTGAAATGCTGTTTTACCCCGGGATTGATCGGGATTTACCACTCGCATCCCACCACCCTGCCCGAGCCCTCTGCCGCGGATTTGGACGAATTGCCTCAATTCGGTTCCCTCTTTTCTCTTTATATGATCGGCTCGCCCGCAACAAAAAAGCCCCCCTCAGATGAGGGCGGCTTCTCATTGAATACCTTTTTGATTGTCAAGAAGAAAGAGTCTTCACAATATGAACTGCGCAAAATAACTACGTTTTGCTAAGAAAGTGATACAGGTCTCCCAGGGTGATAACGCCGCGGTCTCTAAGCTGGCCGATCATAGCTTGCCATAGGGAGGATGTCATTTTGGCGTCCTCCAGCGCATGATGCCGCTGCATGATCGGGATTTCGTAGACGCGAAGCCAGTCGTCGAGCGAAGAAATTTTCCGTTCGGGCGCCAGCTTCTGTGCGATCATCATCGTATCCAGCACCCGGTGCCCCAGATGCGCCTTGGTCGTTTTCCACAATGCCACATCCAGAAACGCCTTGTCATGTGCGCTTCCGTGAGCGATCAGCACGCGGTCGTCCACAAAGGCCATGAATTCCCGCAAAGCCTGCAATAGAGTAGGCGCGCTCTGAACCATTTCCTGGGTAATACCTGTCAGTTCAACAATGCTTTCCGGTACGGAGCAGGCCGGTTTGCAAAGGGAATAATAGACCTCTCCCGACATTTCCTCGCCATCCATCTTCACCGCGCCGAACGACAAGATCTCATCGCCGTAATGATAATGAAAGCCCGTCGTCTCCAAATCAAAAACCGCCGTTTTCAGTTGACTGAGCGGAACGTGAAGCGTCTCCGGCCGGCGCTGTCCCTTGGTCAGTGAACGCACGAAAGCGATTTGCTGCGCACTCGGCGCCCCGAGCATGGAGGCGATCCGGGGGGATATCCCCCCGCCTTTAAGAGCATCCCAAAAACCGCCGTTCCCCTTCATCGGTTCCTTCATAGCCATTTCCTTTCTGCGTATCGCTGCTGCCGTTGCAGGGTGCGGTACATCATCTTCACCGTGCCCAATGCCTCCCGCAGTTCACCGCGAATCTCCTTCTTGCGCAGCCATTCCCCGGGTAAGTATCCCGTTCCCGACAGAACGCCGTTTTCCTCTTTATAGGAAGCCAAAGATCTGAAGCGAAGCGCGGTAAAAAACGCCTTCTGGCTTAATTCCAGCCACCGGAACGGAACAGCCTCAAGCTCATTCAAGTGGTTTAACCGCTCCAAAGTGGAGGAGCCGCCGACGCCATACTCAACCGCAAGGTAGCGGATCGCGTTTACAATTGGTAGATATAGTCCGTACTTTACATCAAAATCTCCTGCATGTTCCCCGTTCTGCTCCGTGATCACTTGGCCGAGCACATTCAAGGCCGCCTTATGGCGAACGGTGTTTCTTAGAACGGCCGCGCCGAGATCCTGTTCCGGCGGGGATTTCCGGTCAAAGACGTCGCCCACCACCCGGCGGAGCTCATCGGATAACGACCTGTCCCCGGCAATGTGGCGCATATCCGCCGCAATCATTAAATACCTCACCTGTTCCCAGCCCAGCTCGCTTCTCCATTGTTCCAACTGCCTGCCCCAGTCCTTGACGGTCCTTCTCCAGAGCGGATTGGAGATCATTACATTTCCCGGGCACGGCGGGTATCCGGACTGCTCCAAAATATGAGAAAGCCGGGGGCCAAAGATATCGAAATAATCTTTGGCCGCCGGATCCCCGCTTTGTCCTATCACAAGCCCGTTATCCTGATCGCTCCAGAGCGTCTGCTCTCCCCGGCCTGCGCTGCCGAAAGCGATAAAGCCATAGGAAGCAGGAGGAGAGCCGAAGCCCTCCTCGACTAACTGCCGCTCGCATATTTCCGCCGCCCGGGACATCACGGCATCGTGCAGTTCGCCGACAAGCCGGTTCCACACCCCGATATTCGTGGTCGTAAAACCTTCATGCAAGCGTAACTGTTCTTCCATTCTTGCCGACCTCAGTTCCTCCGGATCGGAAGCCGACCGGATCGACTGAAGATTCACATGTGTTATGGCCAATTCAAGGCTCATAGGCCGACTTCCTTTCTTTCCCGGATTTCGTTCAACCTATATATGATGTTTCTCTTAAAGGGCCGGATCGCTCTTCACGATCTTCGGTCCGTCCGCCACCGGTTTTGCGCCGGAATCCGTAGGCAAGCCGCCTTGATTTAACAGGTTCATTTGCTCCGGATATCCATAGGTACCGTGTTCGCTAATGTCCAGCCCCATCATTTCTTCTTCTTCCGTTACGCGCAGCCCCATCAGCATTTTCATGCCGCCGAGCAGGATAAAGGACAACGCCAGCACGAAGGCAAATGTTCCGATAACCCCAAGGAGCTGAACGCCCAATTGTCCGAAGCCGCCGCCGTAGAACAATCCCGCCTTCCCCACACCCGTGGTTTCCGCCAATTCGGGTGTAGCGAACAAGCCTGTGGAGATCGCTCCCCAAACCCCTGCAATCCCATGAACGGAGAAGGCGTAGATCGGATCGTCGATTCCGGCCCGCTCAAACCATCTGGCCGTGAAGAAAGTTACCACGCCGGCTACCGCGCCGATGACGATGGAGGCCCAAGCATCGACGAAAGCACAGGAACCGGTAATCGCCACCAGCGCCGCAAGAACGCCGTTCAACATACTAGGAATATCGGATTTGCCCATCACGGCCCAAGAGATCAGCAGTGCAGCTACTGCACCGGCTGCAGCCGCCAGATTCGTCGTCATCAGGACATAACCGAAGAATCCATCGCCCAGCGGAGTCAATGCGCTGCCGGGGTTAAAGCCGAACCAGCCGATCCATAGAATGATGACGCCGAGCACGGTCAACACTTGATTGTGGCCCGGAATACTGTTAGGTTTGCCATCCTTGCTGTATTTGCCCAAACGCGGTTTCAACAGAATGGTCGCCGCGAATGCCGCGGTCGCACCGGTCAAATGCACGACCGTCGAACCGGCGTAGTCTTGCATACCCAGAGAACCAAGCCAGCCGCCGCCCCATACCCAGTGGGCAACGATCGGATACATAATCGTCAGGAACAACACGCCGAACACGATATACACACTCAGTTTCGCACGTTCAGCCATGCCGCCGCAGGCAATAGCCAGCGATACGGCCGCAAAGGCCATTTGGAACAAGAACATCAGATCCAGCGGAACGCCGATTTCGGAAAATACGGAGAACGAACCGATGGCTTCCTGGCCACCATAGAAAAATCCCGTCGTTCCCAAAAAGCTGTTGCCATCGCCAAAAGCGAAGCCGAAGCCGAAGGCCCACCAGACGATTACGGAAATTCCCAATGTCAGAACCGTCTTTCCTGCAACATGCCCGGCATTTTTCATCCGGACCGTTCCCGCTTCCAATAAGGCGAAGCCGGCTTGCATAAAGAACACCAGCATTGCCGCCACAAAGACGAACAGGGATTTCAATCCGATTTCCAGAACCGGCGCGGTCAGTTCTCCTTCAGCCGCAAACGCCGATACCGGGAAGGCGAATACCGCTAACGCCCCCAACAGTCCAAACAGCCATTTCTTTTTCATGAGACCCACTCCTTAATGTCATATTTCCTAACACAATTTAAAATGTTAAGGTGATTATAAGACTAATAATATAAACATGACAATACCTTTTTTGAAAAAAACAGCAAAAGTGCAAATAACCTAACACAAAGTGTAAAAGAAGCGGATATAATGTAATTAAGTAACTGAAAAATATAAAGTATAACGTTTGACTGTATACTTGGGGTGGAGTATCATAATTTATAGTAAGAAGGATATGGCGGCTCCTTCGCCGTATCTGCTCCTTTAAGGATATATATATGAAGAGAGGTGATCCTATTGGAGTCATGAAGCTTTACCGGATCGGGGAATTGGCCAAAGCCGCAGCCATCAGCGAACGAACCATCGATTACTACACCAAGCTTGGCTTGATTGCTCCCGAAAAACGGACGCAAAAAAACTACAGATTATACAGTTCTGAAACCCTGTCACGTTTGGAACGTATTATTCAGATGAAGCAGGAAAAGTACTCTTTGGAGGAAATCCGCGAGAAGCTCCAGCAATGGAGTAAAGTTTCGAGCGAGGAACTTGTTACCGAAAGGCTAAATTCGCTCGAAATTCACATGCAGCAGTTGGAGCGGGAAGTAAAAGAACTTCAACCGCTGATTTCCAATCTGAAGCCGGGCCAAGCGAAGAAGGCATTCTCCCATCTGATGCCGCAGAGCCTCGCCTGCATCGAGGCGTTACGCATAATACTTAACAACGGGCCTTTCAGTTAGAGCGCTTTTTCCTGGACATCCTTGCTTCTATGACATATTTGGAGGAATGACAAATGTATTCTAACGTAATGCTTATTCCTATTTTATTGGCGTTCGGCTTATCCTTATGGGCTCAGTTCCGGGTATCCGGTACCTTTAAAAGATGGGCAAAAGTACCGAATATGTATGGATTAACAGGGCATGACGCTGCCCGGCGCATGCTGGATGCCAACGGATTGTACGATGTTCCGATCGAACCTGTTCGGGGCTCTCTGACCGACCATTACGATCCGATTCACCGGGTTGTTCGGTTGTCGGAACCGGTTTATTATGAAAATTCCATTTCCGCCGTCGCTGTTGCCTGCCACGAAGTGGGGCACGCCATTCAGCACAAGGAGTCATATCCGATGCTCGTCATGCGGCACAGAATGTTTCCCTTCGTGAATTTTGCTTCAGGCATAGCGCCGTTTTTGCTGCTCGCCGGCTTTTTGTTCGGCATGTTCAACCTGATCGGGCTCGGGATTATTTTCTTCTCCGCAGCGGTTCTTTTCCAGTTGGTTACGCTGCCGGTAGAGTTTAATGCCAGCAGCCGGGCACGCAAAGTCATGCTGCAGCAAGGTTTTATTTCTCCGAACGAAGAACAAGGCGTTGCCAAGGTGCTGAACTCCGCCGCCTTGACCTATGTTGCCGCCGCGCTGCTGTCTTTGCTCGAGTTGCTGCGCTACATCCTTTTGTTCGTCGGCAATCGGGAATAATTATTATATACGCAAACAAGCGCAGGAGTCCGGGGCTGTCCCCCGAGCTCCTGCGCTTTTTGCTTTTCTTCTTATATTGTCTGCAAATTAAAAAACCGCCTCATCATTGACTCGGCGGCGTATCGACCTGCAGGCCGAAATATTCCAGCAGAAAGACCCGAAAGGATTGTGCGACCAGCGGCAGCTTCTCGTCCACCCGATGGATCAGTCCAATCGTTCGGGTCACCTTGGGTTCCGAAATCCGCACGCGGCTGGGCTGGAGCGTAAAGCTCTGAAACAGCGCCATTTCCGGCAGCAGACTGACCCCCATCCCTGCGGCCACCAACCCGCGGATCGTATCGGTTTCCTCGCCCTCAAAAGCGATTTTGGGCGTAAACCCGGCCTCCTGGCACGCTTGCCAAACGATAGGCCGCAAGGAATAGCCTTTGCTGAAAAGAATGAACTTATCGTCTTTCAATTGACTCAGTTTAATGCTTTGCTCTCCGGCGAGCGGATGGCTCGGCGGCATGATCGCCACCAAATCCTCGGTCAATACGACATTGCCGACGACCTGATCGTGATTTTCCGGAAATGGCGAGATGAAGGCCAAATCCACTTCTCCGGAAACGACATCCCGGATCAGCGTTGGATAGGTCCCCTGCCTAAACCGGAATTTGACGTTCGGATAAAGCTTGCGAAACTCCGCCACGACGCTGGGAATCATATGAATGCCCAGACTGTTCGGAAATCCGAGCCGGATTTCCCCCTGCTCGGGATCCAGAAACTCATGGACTTCATGGACCGCCCGATCCAAGTCCTTCAGAATGCTCTCCACCCGGCTGCAAAACAGCTGACCGACCGCCGTAAGCTGCAGATTCCTGCCCTTTTGCATAAAAAGATTGACGCCGAGCTCCTGCTCCAACTGGTGGATTTGCCGGCTTACCGCTGACTGGGCGACATGCAGCTCCTCCGCCGCCTGGGTGACATGTTCTTTTCTCGCCACTTTTAGAAAGTATTGCAATTGTCTTAATTCCACGAATCTATCGCTCCATTTCGCTTCGGTTAAGAAAGTCCGCATAAAAGGGCTTACAATCCATGCATCGACGATTTCTAACGAAAGTGGTGATTTACCTCTAATGTACCATGGACGATCCTGCGGGTTCAACGTCGTTTTAACACCCGAATAATAAGGCCATAAAGGAAGAAGCCGCCAAGCAGGCCGCCGAAGTGTGCCATCCAGTTAACCTGGGGAACGATAAGGGAAAACACCACCCCGATGATCAGAAGGCTATACAACGTTTGCCGGGAGCTTTGGTCAATTAAATGTCGCTGCAGTAGGGCGATGTACAAAAACGCGCCATATACCCCGTAAATCGCCCCGGAGGCCCCTACGGACAAATGGTTCTCCATCGATTGCCGGTAGATCTCCAGGCTGATCAGGTTTCCTACGAGACCGCCGCCCAAATAAAGCAGCGCGTATCTCCAGTGTCCCAGCAGGCGTTCCAACGGGGGGGCAAACACTAAGATGGCAAAGCAATTGGAAATCAGATGCGTGAGATCATGGTGAAGAAACATGGAGGCAAAAAGTCTCCATCCCTCGCTGGCGTAAGGCTCCATATTGGTCAGAGCTCCGTACTTCAGTTGGGTCAATGCGTCGCCCGATCCTCCATTGAAGGTGACGAGAAGAAACATAATCACGTTTGCCGCTAAAATCAGACTGGTTACCGGATAATAGCGGAGATAGCTTTTCCAGTTTTCATAGCGAATAAAAATCATCGGAACCTTCCTTTGCACAATCCTGAATTCCTAAATATTGGACAATCTCTTTTTAAAACGACTATAATGAAGACTGAACCCATTATCTCATGTTTAGGAGGAGAAAGAAATGGCACAAGAACGCACAAGCGTGGCAACATTTAAAGGCAATCCCCTTACCTTGGTGGGCCCGGAACTGAAAGTCGGCGACACCGCCCCGGATTTCCGGCTGAATAAGAACCTGCTTGAAGAAGCCACTCTCCAGGACTTTGCCGGCAAGATCAAACTCATCAGTGTCGTCCCCTCCCTGGATACAGGCGTTTGCGACGCGCAAACCCGCCGTTTCAACGAAGAAGCCGCCAGCCTTGGCGATGACGTCGTGATCCTGACCGTTAGCTGCGATCTTCCTTTCGCTCAAGCGCGCTGGTGCGGTGCGGCCGGTGTGGATCGCATCGTGACCTTGTCCGATTACAAAGACAACTCGTTCGGCAAAGCTTACGGGGTTCTGATTAAGGAATTTGCCTTGGATCAGCGCGCCGTCTTCGTGGTGGACAAGGACAATAAAATCCGCTATGTCGAAGTACTGAAAGAAATGTCCGAGCATCCCGACTACGACAAGCCGGTGGCCGCGGTCAAAGAATTGCTGGGTTAAATCTTCATGTAAAATGATGTTCGACCTATATCACTTTGCATAAAGAAGCGAGCAAGGAGGGGAGCCCTCCCTGCTCGCTTCTTCCATATCCGGCTAGGACACTTTATAGGATGACAGTTTCTTATCCAGCATCGAGAATAAATGCAGAATGTTACGGTAATTCGCCCCAAGATCGCCGAATGATCCCCGGGTAGCGGAATAAATATCCACCGCCGTACGCATCGGGCCCGTGGATACAATCGACACTGTTATATCCATGACCCGCCCCAGGCTCGTGCGTTTTTCCAAAGTGATCTCTCCGACCGACGGAACTTCATGCAGCACTTTGTAACCGGGGACTTTCTTCAGCGTGGAGGAGACCTCCTCCCACATTTTGTCCCTGGATAATTGATAATATCTTGTTTTCAATTCAGGCGTTTTCGCACGGTCGCTCGTTCCCTCTTGACTGCGGAAAATACCGACTAATGTTCTCTTGAATGACAACCCGCTCTTCCTCCTTTATCCTACTGACACAGCAAGAATACGATTACATCTATGTATATTCTAACATTGTTGCCGGACAAACAAAAGGGATGGCCCTTCCCCCGATCTGCTTCCCCATAAAAAAAGCACCTCGAAGCTCCATTTCCCAGGAGTTCCAGGCACTTCATTCATTCAACTCAGTTAAAAAAAGAGACCCGCCTATGCCGTCCGGTTACATTGTCTCGAACCTGCATTCGCAGGTGGGTGACCGCAGCGGCATTTTTGAAGTCCCCACATCAACATGGATAGGGCCGTTCAGCCATGACGCAATGTAAGTCTCCCGAGACTTTGTCATTGGTTCAAAACAACATAGAACCGAAACGTACATCGCAGGACGTAAACCTATTATAAAACTTTGTCAGAGAAATGTAAACTCAGCGACTAAGGAAAATTCCTCCATCACCAATCGAGACACGAAGGCGAATCAATCCTTCTCCTTCGCGTCGCCTTCTGACAGCTCCGAAACCGAAGCTTCGGCTTCCGTGGCCGCGTCCCTCTCCTCAGCCTCCCGCATTTTCTCCACCTTCTCCTGAATCTTGTTATACGCGATAAAGAAGTTGTAGAAAGCAACCAGAGCGGTCAGGGTAGCAAAGCCAAACAAAATCAGCCACATAAATCGCAGCGTCAGGAAGGCCAATACCACCACACAAATCACGGTGGAGAGTGCCCGGAAAGGACGAATAATCGTCAGCAGGATGGCATTTTTGATCAGCAAAGTCACCTTCAGATGATAATGCGCCACCAGGGAAAAGAAATTAAACAGCGATATCGAAAGCAATACAAGGAAGATCATCATGACCATGCCAAGCATCTGAAAATTTGTCAATTCCTTCATGTAGAACTCATAATCAATGTACATAATTATGAATAAAAGCGTATAAAAAATGCCGCCAACCATGCTTTGCTTATAGTTCTCTTTGTAGCCGCGGAAATATAACTTGATAATGCCCAAGTCGGATTCCCCCATCACCCATTTGCGCACGACAGTGAAGAGCGCGGCGGTTGCCGGAAAGATTGTAAACGGTGCCAAAACAGCCATAACAAGTAGTGTAAAGTTCTCTGGCGGAGCTTTGGGAACCTGCATCACATACAGGTACCTGGTCATCAGAGCGCCCAAGAAAGGTAAAGAACACAGCACCCACAGCAGATTGCTGCCGGATATCCGCATAATCCACTCCGTAATTTTATAAAACCCGCCCATTAACCCTTTGTATTCCAAGTAAAGTTCTCCCTCCGAAAGTAGTGAATTTGTCTATATAATACTATAGCATGTTTTTACAAAGACTATCCAGCGCCTATTTTGTTCGCCTTGGGCCGCCGTCTAAACCCTTCGGGGTGTCCCTCCATACTATATAAAGAAATTTCAACCATTCCCCATTTATAAGGAGGTTATCACATGTCCGGAGTAGGCGGAGGATATGGAGGTTTGTGGACTTCCACTGGAACGATCCTGGTACTGTTCATTTTGCTGGTGATTGTTAGCCGTACGATTCTGATCTAATATAAGAAAAAGAAAGAGGACGAAACTTGAGATTTCGTCCTCTTTCCCATTTCCGGCAGCGCGGAAACGAATTATTGTTCGAACGAGGAATTGTCCTCGCGTTTGTGCGGTTTGCGGTCTCCGTTATAGTTGGATGAGCGCGGTTTGCGGTCGGAGGAACGGTAGGAATCCCGTCCGCCATCCTTGCCATAGCCGCCCTTGTTGCCATAACCGCCGCGATTTCCGCCGCCGTCACGGTTATCCCGACGGTAGCCTCCGCCGCCGCGGTTCCCGTAACCGGAAGGCTTCCGTCCGCTGGAACGGATGTCCGGATTCCGGCGTTTCACGCGAATCGGTTCCTCCGGCGTAAGTTCAATATTCGCCTTGTCATTCTTCTCGCCGGTAATCAGCTTGAACGCGGCCGCCAGCAGATTTACCGAGTCATATTGCTCCAGCAGCTGGATGGCGATACCCTTGTACTCGTTCAGTTCTCCCGCTTCAACAAGCTCAAGAATCCGCTCAGCCGTAATACGCTGTTTGCCCTCAATCGCCTCCGCGATGCTCGGCAGCGGTTTGCGGGCGATTTTATGGCGGGTGATGCGCTCGATAAAGTGCAGATGGTCAATCTCGCGCGGCGTGACAAACGACCATGCCGCCCCTTCTTTCCCGGCGCGTCCCGTACGGCCGATCCGGTGAACGTAGCTCTCCGGATCCTGAGGCAGGTCGAAGTTGACGACATGCGAAACACCGGATACGTCGAGACCGCGCGCCGCCACGTCCGTAGCCACGAGCACGTCGATGCTGCCGTCGCGGAACTTCCGCATCACGTTGTCGCGCTGATTTTGCGACAAGTCGCCATGAAGCCCGTCCGCGGAATATCCGCGTTTCTGCAGTGCTTCCGATAGCTCATCCACCCGGCGCTTCGTGCGTCCGAAGACGATCGCCAGTTCCGGGGACTCCATGTCGAGCAAACGGGTCAGGGCGTCGAATTTTTGACGCTCATGAACCTCGATATAGGCCTGATCGATGAGCGGAGCGCTAACCTGCTTAGGAATGACGGATACATGCTCCGGATTTTTCAGGAACTGCTGGGCCAGCTTCTGGATATTCGCCGGCATAGTCGCGGAAAATAGCATCGTCTGGCGTTCTTCGGGAACGAGCTTCAAGATCGATTGGATATCATCCATAAAGCCCATGTCCAGCATTTCATCCGCTTCATCCAGGACAACGGTCTGAACGTCGTCGAGTCTGATCGTTTTCCGGTTGATGTGATCAAGAAGTCGGCCCGGCGTACCGATAATGATTTGAGGTTTCTTCTTCAAGGCGCGAATTTGACGGACGATATCCTGGCCGCCGTAAATAGGAAGGGAACGGGTGCCTTTGAAACGGGCCAGCTTGCCGATCTCCTCGGCCACCTGAATAGCGAGTTCACGCGTCGGGGTCATAATGAGAGCCACGATACGCTCTTCTTCTCTCGGGATTTTGTTAATCAGCGGCAGACCAAAGGCTGCGGTCTTCCCTGTACCGGTTTGTGCTTGTCCGATTAAATCGCGGCCGGTCAAGGCAATCGGAATGGATTTGCTCTGAATCGGGGTGGCTTCCTCAAAACCGAGTTCCGTAATAGCTTGTAACACCTTAGGCTCTAAGCCGAAATCTGTAAATGTGTTCAAATTGTTCATACTCCTTCTATATAGTGGACATTCCACAAGCTTGACTGTATTCTTAAGTAGCATTCAAACGTTTATAGACTATCCAATCTTTCCAAAAAATTTACATAGTGGATTGGAATGGAGAACATCAAAGGACGGTAATGACCGTTTAAAATTGGAAATGGATCCCTACTCAAGAATATCTCAAACATTATAGCACAAAACGAAACAAGAATACCAGCAAGCAGGTTGGTATACTTCCAGATTAACGTGAGGTGAAATTTTGTGTTCAAGGAAATCAGGAACACTGTGGTCATTTTGATTGGAGCGGCATTTATCGCCTCCGGTTTCAACTTGTTCCTTGTTCCGCATCATTTGCTCAGCGGCGGCGTCTCGGGCCTTGCCATGTTGACCGGTTATTTTACTCCGCTTAGCATCAGCGTTATGTATTTGGCTTATAACATACCGATCCTGGTAGCCGGGTGGTTCTTACTCGGCAAAAGGTTCGTGGGTTTAAGTATTCTCTCCGTCGCCGGCGTCACTTGGATGATGGAGATGATCCCCGAAAAACCGCTGGCTTCCGACGTATTATTATCGGCCGTTTTCGGCGGGATCCTGGTCGGGATCGGCAGCGGCATTTCCTTCCGTGTTGGCGGTTCCTCCGGGGGATTTGACATTTTGGGCTCTATCGTAACCCGCTCTCGAGATTTTCCGGTGGGGAGCATTCTGGTCGGCCTGAACGCCTTGGTTATTCTGGCGATGGGCTATCTGGAAGGCAACTGGAATCTGGCGTTGGCGTCCATGGTGTCCATATACTTGGTCGGAAAAGTGCTGGATTTAATTTACATCAATCATACCAAGGTTACGTTGTTTATCATTACCGACAGAACCGATGAACTTCTCGAACAACTCCTTTGCCGCCCTCGCGGAGTCACCAAAATCCGGACGGAGGGAGCATTTTCCCATAAGGAAAAAGATATGCTCATGACCGTCACCACCCGCTACGAGTTGGCTGAATTAAGGGAAATCATCAAAAAAACCGATCCCGGCGCGTTCGTAAATATCGTCGAAACCGTCGGCGTTATGGGCTCCTTCCGGAGACGATAAGCTTCGTGCCCCCCCTAGCACGCCGTTCCATTTACCGCGCTTTGTGGTATACTAATAACAAGCGGTTCCTTCGTCAACTCCATACGGTGTCCGATTTACCTCGATTTCACAGGATTTAGGCTTTTCCGATTTAGGAATGATTCCGGCAAAGAATGATTCTTGGTGGAAAGGGTGATGGATGTGGAAGCAGAAACGGTAAAACTGGAACAAATCGTCATGAAGTGGTTCCCGGATATGCTGCCTTTTTTGAATCAAAAGGAACTGAACTCCATGATCATCCTGCGCGATGGTCTGACTATCCTGGAACCGGAAGATGCCATGGAAATTATCCAGTTGAGCATTTGTGAGCATCAAAACAGCGCATATCTACATTGAAATAAACGGTTCTTCCAAGGCCGATTCTTCCGTCAAAGTGCGGGAGAAGCGGTCTTGTTTTTTTCTGGCGTCAACATTTTTCCCAGAGAAATTCATAATTTGCAAGTTTAGTAGAAGAGCTTTACGTTTAAAAATCAAAAGAAACGGGTGCGAAAAATGGTGACAAAGCTGTTCTTTCTGTATGCCCTTCATCGGATATAATCAAAAACGAGCGTAAACTAAGGGAGAGAAAATTATGAATATCATCTGGACACTTTTGCTTCTGGCCTTGGGGACCCATGGGGGAAATCCTCCCGCGGAACAGGCCGAAAGAGGCCAGATTCAGGCTATCCTTCAATCATCCTATCATACTTTCGCGGCAAATCTGGCGCAAGGCAGATGGGAAAATCCTCTGCCCCCGACCGAGGCAGCGATATCGGCTCAGGTGGATGCCCCAAAGGTTAAAGGGATCTATGTCACCGCCTATAGTGCGGGAGGTGAGCGCCTGAACAAACTGATCAACCTGCTGGACAGCACGGAACTGAACGCCATGGTGATCGATATCAAGGACGATGCCGGTTATATCACTTACAAAACCGACAATCCGAACTTGCAGAAACTGGGCAAGCCGCAGCCCTTTATTCGGGATATTGACGGGTTGATGGAGCGGCTGAATAAACACGAGATTTACCCGATCGCCCGCGTCGTCGTGTTCAAGGATACGATCCTGGCGAAAAAAAACCCGGAACTGTCGTTTCGAAAAAGCGATGGCAGCGTTTGGACGAATGGCAACGGAGACGGATTCGTCAACCCGTATAGCAAGGAAGTCTGGGACTATAATATAGAGGTTGCCAAAGAAGCGGCCAAACACGGTTTCAAGGAAATTCAGTTCGACTATGTCCGTTTTCCTGAAGGTTTCGAGAAGCGTGCCGATACTCTAAAATATACGAAAAACGAATTGAGCCGGATCGATACGGTTGCGGCCTTTGTGAAATACGCCCGGGAACAACTGGAGCCGCTCGGCATCAAAGTTTCCGTCGATATTTTTGGGTATGCCGCCTCCGTCCCCGCCGCCGAGGGAATCGGCCAGGATTTCGTTAAAATTTCGGACCAGGTCAATATCATTTGCCCGATGATTTATCCAAGCCATTATACAACCGGCTGGTTTAATGCCAAGGACCCCGATAAGGCGCCATACCAAACGATCAAAGGGGCGGTTGCGGATACGCAGAAGAAACTGGCGGCTCTTGGCGAAGAACAGCCTATTATCCGTCCTTGGATTCAGGATTTCACGGCGAGTTGGCTGGGTAAGGGCCATTATACAAAATACGGAAAGCACGAAGTGCAGGAACAGATCCGCGCCTTGAACGAAATGAACATCGATGAATATCTGTTATGGAATGCCTCCAACCGCTATACTGAAGGCGTTGATTTCTAGATCGGAATTTGAACGGATCATAACCACAATCCAGGACCCGGGAAATCTCCCCGGGTCCTGATTCAGTGAAATGGAGTCTTGCGAAATGAAAGAAACCCAAAATTTGAAACAAAAATACATACAGTTTCTAAAAATCTTGCTGCCTATTCTGGTGACCCAGGTAACCATGTCGCTGATGACCTTTTTCGATACGACGATGTCGGGCCACGCCAGCCCCGCCGACCTGGCCGGGGCCGCCATCGGATCAAGCATTTGGGTTCCGGTCCAAACCGGACTAAGCGGCATTCTGATGGGGATCACACCGATCGTCTCCCAATTGGTCGGAGGCGGGCAGCAAAACAAGGTCGGATACCATGTGATGCAAGCTCTTTGGCTGGCCGTTGCGGTCAGTCTAGTCGTTCTCATAGCCGGCGGATTGCTGATCTCTCCGATCCTGAACGGGATGCACCTTGAACCAAAGGTCCATCATGTCGCCTTCTATTTCCTTGTAGCCCTGTCAACCGGTATTTTACCTTTATTCGGCTATATCGTCATCCGCTCCTTTATCGATTCGTTGGGCCAAACCCGGGTTTCGATGCTGATCACGCTGGTGTCCCTCCCGTTAAATGTATGCGCCGGTTACGTACTGATTTTCGGCCGTTTCGGCTTTCCGCGCCTCGGGGGCATCGGCTCCGGCATCGCTACCGCTTTTACGTATTGGTGCATTTTTTTGCTTGCGCTGGGGATCGTACACAAAATGCAGCCGTTCGCGGATTACGGCGTTTTCCGCAAATTTCATGCCATCTCGTTGGCAAAGTGGAAAGAACTGATGAAGATCGGCGTGCCGATCGGCTTTGCCATCTTCTTTGAAACGGCTGTCTTCGCCGCCGTGACGCTGCTGATGAGCCGGTTCGACACCCGGACGATCGCGGCGCATCAGGCCGCCAACAATTTCGCTTCAACGCTGTACATGATCCCGCTCAGCATCTGCCTGGCCTTGACGATCCTCGTCAGTTTCGAAACCGGCGCCAAGCGACTCAAGGATGCCAAGCAATACGGTGTGCTGGGTATCCTTACGGCTGCGTGTCTCTCGCTTTTGACCGCCGCCATACTGATGGTATTCCGCGAAGGTGTCGCCGGTTTATATTCCAGTGAACCGGAAGTCATTGCCCTGATTTCGCATTTTCTGGTTTATGCCATCTTCTTTCAAATCTCCGATGCGATCGCCACGCCGGTGCAAGGAGTGCTGCGCGGCTACAAGGACGTCAATCCGGGCTTTTGGATCACGCTGCTGGCCTTCTGGGTAATCGGGCTTCCGCTGGGCTACGGGCTGGCCAACTTCACGAAACTTGGCCCTTACGGCTACTGGATCGGCCTGATTACCGGACTGGGCGTCGCAGCCATCCTGCTGTTGCGGCGGTTGTTCGTGATCCAAAGGCGGATGGAGCTTAGACTCGGCGCGTAAATCCCCGCATTAACGCATATGCATAAAAAACGGCTTCCCAAGTCATTCGAATGACAAGGGAAGCCGTTTTTTTATATCCGATCGTTTAAGATGCTGTCAATCTTACTGCGACAGACGCGAAGCCAGTTCGTACAGCTCCATGCTAAATTCCTTCTTGGTGGAAACCACCTTCTCGATATCCGTCAGCACCATTTCGCCGCCGATCATGCCGCAGGCCTTGTTCGATTCGCCGGCAATCAGGCTGCGTACGGCAAAGTCGCCCAAGCGGCTGGCCAGATTGCGGTCGAACGGCGTAGGCGATCCGCCGCGCTGAATGTGACCGAGCACGGTCGCCCGAGGCTCTACGGAAGGTTGACGTTTCTTGATCGCCTGAACGACCTCTTCGCCCGTTCCGACACCTTCGGCCACGATCACGATACTGTGTCTCTTGCCGTTGTCGAAGTTCTGTTTCATGCGGTCCGCCACTTCATTCAAATCGAACGGTACTTCCGGAACCAGGATCGTTTCGGCTCCCGCCGCAAGCCCGGCATGGAGGGCGATATCCCCGGAATGACGGCCCATGACCTCAACGACCGAAGCGCGCTCATGGGAGGACATCGTGTCCCGCAGTTTATTCACCGCATCCACCACAATGCCGACGGCCGTGTCGAAACCGATCGTGTAGTCCGTAAACGAAATATCGTTATCGATCGTCCCCGGCAAGCCCATCGTCTTGATGCCCAGCTTGCTCAGCTTCTCGGAGCCTTGGTAGGACCCGTCTCCACCGATAACGACCAGACCGTCGATGCCGCGGTCCCGCAGAATTTGCGCGCCCTTTTGCTGGCCTTCCGGCGTCTTGAACTCCAGACAGCGGGCGGATTGGAGAATCGTGCCCCCGCGTTGGATGATGTCGCCGACGCTGCGGATATCCATGGAGAAGATATCATTGTTTAACAGCCCTTGATAACCGCGCTGGATACCGAACACCTCCAGACCGTAGAACAGGCCGCTGCGAACTACGGCGCGCACCGCCGCGTTCATGCCTTGGGAATCTCCTCCACTGGTGAGGACTGCGATTTTTTTAACTGCTGACATGAATTTTCCTCCTAATTGTTATTAAAGACGCTGCTTGCGAATCCAAAGGCTGTTGGCGAAAAAGAACAACCGCATCAACGGGCTCCTTCTCATCAACTGCCTGGACACATCCCGGATTTCACGCTGCTCGCTTACTTTCGGATCCGACAGATAAAGCGCAAGTAACCCTTCGATGATCATCCGATGAAAAGAAGAGGCCGGAAGCCGCTTAATGTCCCGGCGGGCTCCCTCAACAATAAGCGCGATCCGCTTCAGCATCGTTTCTTTGTTCTCATAATAGCTGCAAAAGTTCAAATCTCCGCCTACTTCATCCTCCGCCTGGTCAATCAGGTAATCGAGCATAATATGTAATCCGCAAACATGAGGGAAATAGGAGCGCTGGATGATCTCCGCGCTTGCTGCATCCAGATCGGCGTTGCTCGCTGCCAAAAACAGCATAAATACCCCCAACGTGGAACCTGTCGCCGCGGCGAACTCGTTCCAGCGCAAATGAGGCGTCCGCTGCTTGTGCCGCTCCCACCAATGGACCAACGCCTTCTCCCGGCGGTCCGGAGCGATATGCTTGTACACCTGAAGATCGGTATACAATTCTACCAGATCCATGATATACGGCTTCGCCGCCGCATATCCGGGGAGATTGAGAATATTGGAACGGCAGGTTTGCACAAGATGCAGAAGATAGCCCCCATCGTCGCTCTCCTCCCGCAGCGCGTAGTAATCCCGCACTTCCGAAGAAGGATTCACCGCGTCAAGCATGCTCTGATGAAGCAGACGAAAGTCGTGCTCATCCATCGACGTGCTCCGGTCGCACAAATTATCGAGGTAGTCGCTGATCGTTTGAAACGCCACGATTAAGGGGATCAAAACATCGCGCTGAGCCAAATTCGCCGCGGCATACACCGAGCCGCCCTGACAATGAAATTTCTTTGTCGCGATGCTGGCCAGAGCTTGTCTTCTCAGCTCAGGGTCGGGAATCGCCCCCGCTTCCTGTCTCCAGCCATCCAGTTCCTTCCGCACTCCGGGAAGAACGAACTTATAGACTCGGCTCATCAACCGGATCGGTTCTTTCGGAAACTGATTTCGGCTTTGCTCCAGTTCTATCAATGGCCTGCCTCCACTACATCATCAAGTAATGCATGATAAAAATCATACTATATTATAATATGATCCAACTTTTTGCACAAATAAACAAAATCACAAGTGACTTTTGCCGGAAATCGCTGGCTCCTCTTGCGTCGTCCGATACCAAATATGCAAATCGTTGATGATGCTGGCCAGCTCGGCAATTTCTCCGTTCAGCCTGCAGCTGGCCTGAAAATCGCCCTCATCGCTCATTAGCGCCAGCTTGCGTTCGATTTCCCGTTCCAGAGTTTTGACTTTCTCCGGAATCCGCCCGCGGGTATCCTCCCAAAATTCAATCATGGCCAGCCGCTCCCCGGGCCTATACTCTTCAAACGGCCGGTCCAGCGAAGGAACGTGAATCCCGAGGCGCTCGTCGTAGAAAAAGCAGGAACCGTTCATTCTTCATCCCTCCGGAGCATGCAAATTTCGCCTTTCGCATATGCCTCATATTATACACAGAACCAGCAAGGTTACTAGACTCTTTTTTTGCGAGTTTATGCTATACTAGGCCTAATCTTCCCATTTTAATTCCTGATCATGAATTTACGAAATGGAGCTTAGCGATAAAATGACCCCCTCCCCGACCTCTCGGCCGGAGCTTCCATGGCTTCGAGCCTTTACATTTACTATATTCGGCACGAGTGTGCTTGTTGCGTCCTACTTTCCTTTATTCTATGCCAAGCTCGGATTCTCCAGCAGCCAAATCGGACTGCTCTACGCCTTGGGCCCGATGATTTCGCTCGTAGCGAACCTGTTCTGGAGCATCGCCAGCGACAAGTACCGGACGATCAAAAAAATTATGTTGTTGCTGCTCATCGGGCAGATGGTCATGAGCGCACTGCTTTCGGTGTCGACTCAATTTTCCGTCATTATTGCCGTCATTACGATTTACTACTTTTTCTATTACCCGGCTTTTCCGCTGTCCGATACAATCGCCATCAACGCGGCCAAACGGCATAACAGGCATTTTCTGACCGTACGGATCTTCGGCTCGATCGGCTACGCCTTTTTCGCCCTGTTTATCGGCTATGTCCTGGCTATAATCGGATCCTCCCGGACAATGTGGGTAGCCATCGGGATCGCCGCGATCGCGCTGTTCATCACGTTATTCATCAAGGACCAGGACAGCCCGGTCGCAAAAATGGATATGTCCGGGATCTGGGGCATTTTGAAACAGAAGGAGCTGCTTTGGTTTTTCGGCTGCGTGTTTTCCCTAGCCATCGCCGTGCGGATGAACGATGCTTTCCTGACGGTGACCTTAAACCAGCTCGGCGCCAGTGAAAAATTGATCGGCTGGTCGCAGCTCGCCTCCTCCTTGTCGGAGATCCCGATCTTCATTCTGCTCAGCCTTTACGGTGAAAAAATCAAAGAGCTCCCGCTCCTCGTTTTCGCCAGCCTGATCTTTGCCGCCCGTTTCTTTCTGGTCAGCGCGGCGGATTCGGCCGGGGCGATCATCGCCATCCAACTGATGCACAGCCTTTCCTTCGGGGTGTTTTACGTCACCTCCATTCGGATGTTGACCCGGCTGATCCCCGACCATTACCGCGCGACGGGAATGGCGCTGTTCACCATCGCCTGGTCGAGCGCCTCCGGACTGCTGAGCGGTACGTTCGGCGGCGTCCTCTTCGAGCAGTTCGGGCGGCACAACTTCTACCTCGTCGCCATGGCGTTCGCCTTGCTGGCCGGCATCGGCTTTGCGAGCCGATATTTCTACCGGGGGCCGCGGGTGCGGACGGCGGGGGAGGGCGCTTCCCGGACGAGCAACACGAAAGCACAGTAACGGCTTCGGAAAAACCAACAAGCTTACTCCCCGGAAGGGAAGTAAGCCTGTTGGCTGCGCTTTCGACTATTAAGGGGATGTTCTCCCGTTAAACCTTCGCTTATTTATACGCCTATGTCCAGTATCAACGCCCGGCAGCGGAATTAAATAACCCCGTACGCTCTGAGGGTCTTCAGATTTTGCACCGTCAACCAGCCGCGCCACTCCTGCTCTCCCGCCGGGCTGACCGCCGGAAAGCTGATATTCCACCCGCCGTCTTCTTGCTGCTCCCCAACCAGCCAGTTCAAATGGAGCGTAATCTCCTCGGACGAAATCAAACGGGAAGCATAGGATCCGGGAGCCGGCGCATAATCGAGCACCTTATGAACGTAGCCCTGGGCGTGAGGATCCTTTTCGATGCCTTGGGGTCCCGTAAGCCATTCATCCAGACGCTTGCGGCAATCGGCTCCCCGGCCTTCCGGATCAGGCACATGCTCCAGAAACGCGATCCACTGGGCTGCGTCATGATAATCGCCGGGCAGCGACCGTTCCAGGCTTCGCCATACGTATTCGACGCTAGACCGGAACCAGTCTTCCTCAAAAAAGTCGATTCTCACCCGCTGAGACATTAGCATCCCTAGAATGCTTCCGGTCGGGTTCAATGACGGAACGCCGTCTTTCTCCGTCGTCCACCAAGGCGCGTGCGGATAGGCGTTGACGGCCGTCGTCGCTCGCGGGAACCCCCCGCCCTCCAGCGTCAATTCTTTTAAATACTTTAAAATGCCGTCCATCAGTTCGCTGTTCCAGCCGTCGACTTCCCGGATGACCATCAGGGCGGTTTCCGTCGTCACCGGTTGACTGTCCGGGCAGCGCATATCCGGCTCCAGTCCATTTCCAAAGCCGCCATCCCCGTTCTGGTAAGGCCTTAAGGCGCCGAGCACCTGCTCTTTGGTTCCGTTTTCAAAATCATAGGCATACCGCATCCGGTCCAGCAAACGGGCGTGGCGGTAAATAAACTCCCCGCCTCGTTCCAATACATCCGTAATTAATCCGTTCATTAAGAGATCGCCTCCATCGGTTAAAGTTGAGGGGCATCCGCGGCCTGGGCATATCTGGCCGCAACGGATTGCGCCCGCTCTCTCAGGGCGATGCGCAACGCGGCGGGCTCCAGGACCTCGGCATCCAGCCCCATTCCATAAAAAAACGAGACCGCCCAATCCCACTCCGAGGGCGGGCATGCGAAAGCCAGTTCCCAAACCTCATCGTCCGTCTGCTTGACGAGGTGCCCGATATCGGGATCCTGCTCCGCAAGCAGCGCTCCGCGGTAAGTCAGCCGGGCGGCTACGGGAATCGGAGCCGGGTCCGCGGCAGTTGAGAGGGAAGCGCCGTCGCAGTCCGCCGGCGCATCTGCCGAACGCCTCGCCCGGGCCTCCGCCGCGCTGTCAGACGCCCCCCGCGTCCCTGTGGCCTCCGCCGCTTCCGGAGGCTCCGCCGTGCACACCTCCTCGAACCGGTCCACGCGGAACGTGCGCCGCTCCCCGTGAAGCGGCGATTCGGCCACGCAGTACCAGAAGCCGTAGGCCGCATAGACGCGGACCGGACGGAGGTGCAGCTCCCGGCGGTACCGCTGGGACCGGTACATTGCCCGGACCCAGCTTCCCTCTGCCGCATGCCGGAACAGGGTGTCCAAGTGCGGCGTCCTGCTCCGGCGGTCCGGCACCTCCAGCCCGATATGCGCGAGCCACGGGGTAACCTCGCCCAGCGTCCCTTCCGGCAGCGCCGAACGGATTTTGTCGGCCGCCGTCCAACGCGCCTGCCGGAGCGGACCATCGCTGTACTTGGCCATCCCGTCCAGCGCCATCAACAAGGTCAGCGCCTCGTCCGAGGTCAACTGCAGCGGTTCCAGACGGTAGCCCTCCATCAGCCGGTAGCCCCCGCCCGGGCCGGAAATGGCATACAGGGGCACCCCCATTTCCGACAGGGCCTGCATGTCCCGCAGCACAGTCCGCTTGGAAACCTCCAGCTTGTCGGCAAGAGACTGGGCTGTCTCCGCTCGCTGCTGCAGCGCCATCATAATCGCCATCATCCGGTCCATCCGCTTCATCTCAATGATTCCCTCCCGGTTTGTTACCAGCTTAACAAAAGATCAGTGACAGCAGCCTGTCACCAATTCTAATGAAGTTATGTATTTTTTCAGATTACAACAATTATAATCGAGCAGGAGGAGGGCTAACCCCTGTTCTCTTACACTACCGTACATGCCGGGCATATTCAAAAAAAGACACAGCCCATATAGAGCTGTGCCTTTCATTATCGTGCTTGGAACCAAACTTTATAAGTGATCCGGCAGACCGGAATTGAGCTTATAATTTGATTACGTTAGCAGCTTGAGGACCACGGTTGCCGTCGGTGATTTCGAACTCAACAGCTTGGCCTTCTTCTAGAGTTTTGAAACCTTCTCCTTGAATTGCGGAGAAATGAACGAATACGTCTTCGCCGCCTTCAACTTGGATGAAGCCATAGCCTTTTTCTGCGTTAAACCATTTAACTGTACCTTTCAAATGAACAACCTCCTAAAAATAATCGTCATCATTGACGAATACCCATATTATACTCTATGCCCCCACACATTGCAACGTGTCATTTTCGGTGAAGTTTCACGCATATTTATTCTCCAAGGATAGCGGTATCGTTTGCTTTCCTGCATGGCCTGAGGTATCATTTTACATAAAAATATTTCCATGAAATAGGCAGTCTAACCGCCAAAGAACGGAGTCGTTATCATGATCAAAAAACACGAAATATATAAAAAAGACAAATGGAATATGATGACCGTAGAAGTTCAGGGAAAATACATCATACTCCGGGAAATCTCGGACCAGTGGGGCGAGGAATCCCATACGTTTTTGAGCCGTCCCGCGTTAATGCAATGGGCGCAACACCGTTTCCCTAAAGAGGATTTCACGGATCGGGAAGAAGAATGGCGTGACATCATGAACGCCTTTAAACAGGTTTAATGGCCGGGCCACGGTAAGACGGGACAGACCGCCCTAAATTGTTTGAATGGAGTCAATACATGGATAATTCCAATCTCTTTATTTTTATTGTCTGCGCTTTTGCGCTGGGCGTCGTGCTGATTTTGAGCAAAAACAATATCCCGCCCCGGTTTAGGCGCGGGTTCGCCTTAACCGCGGTCATCATGATCGCGGCAGCGTTTATTCTGATGATCTACAGTTTATTCACCATGGGCACTTAAATATTAATAACGGCAGCCGGCAGAGGGCATGATAGGGAAATGTCTCTAGAATTAGGGAGGTTCCTGTTTCTATGAAAAAATATCGCCTTCTCTCCCTCCTGCTGGCCGCCAGCCTCACGACCGCGGGCTTGCCCGGCAGCGCAGCCCCGGCGCAATCGGCGGCAAACGCCTCAGCTTACCCAAACCAAAGGAGGATTCCAATGAGCACATTACCAAAACGTTCCGAAGTAAAAATGGAAAGTACCTGGAAACTGGAAGACATGTTTCCCGACCAAAAGGCCTGGGACCAATCTTATGAAGCCTTAAAAGAACTTAAGAAAAAGGCTGCCGACTATGAGGGCAAGCTGGACAGTCCCGAGAAGATCAAAGCCGTTTTCGCTCTGGAGGACGAAATTTCCGAAAGTCTGGAGCGCCTTTATGTCTACGCTCACCTGAATCACGATCAGGACACCACAAACCCTACATACCAGGCGTTGACTCAAAAAGCCAAGAAGCTGAACGTGGAAGTCAGCGAAGCATTATCCTTCATTACGCCGGAAATTTTGTCGCTCCCCGAGAGCGAATTGGATGCGCTGATCAAGAACCCGGATTTGGCCGATTATAAATTCACGCTGCAGGAAATCAAGCGGGAGAAAGCCCATGTCCTAAGCAAAACGGAGGAAGCCCTGCTCGCTCAGGTCGGCAATTTGTCGCAAGCTCCGCAGCATATTTTCGGCATGATCAATAACGCGGACATAAAGTTTCCGAAGATTGAGGACGAAAACGGGAATGAAGTCGAGCTGACCCACGGCAGCTATATTCAATTTTTGGAGAACCCGAACCGTGACGTCCGGCGCCGGGCTTTTAAAGCGGTCTACGAAACCTACGGCAAACAAAAGAACACCATCGCGGCTACGTTGAACGCCAACGTGAACAAGAACATGTTTTACGCCAAGGTACGGAAATATCCTTCCGTTCTGGAAATGTCCCTTTACGGCGACAATATTCCGAAAGAAGTTTATACCAACCTGATCGATACGATTCATGAGAGTCTTCCGCTGCTTCACCGCTATATGAAGCTGCGCAAGAAGCTGCTCGGGGTTGACGAACTTCATATGTACGACCTGTTCGCGCCGCTGGTGGAAGAATATAAATGGGACATCTCCTATGAAGATGCCAAGCACATGGTTGAAGAAGGGTTGAAGCCGCTCGGCGAGAATTATTTGAGCGTGCTGCAGAGCGGTTTTAACAAACGCTGGATCGATGTCTACGAGAACGAAGGCAAACGGACCGGCGCCTACAGTTGGGGCGCATACGGCACTCACCCTTATGTACTGCTGAATCACAAAGACAACCTGAACAGCATGTTCACTCTCGCTCACGAGATGGGGCATGCGCTGCATAGTTATTTTTCCGATGAAGCCTTAAAATACCGGGATGCCCAGTACACCATCTTCCTGGCCGAGGTTGCCTCGACCACGAATGAAGCGCTGTTGATGGATTACCTGCTGAAGCATGCGACCGATCCGAAGCAAAAAATGTACCTGCTCACCTACTATGCGGACCAGTTCCGGACGACCGTGTTCCGTCAAACGATGTTCGCCGAATTCGAGAAGATCATCCACGAGCGGGCCGAGGCCGGTGAATCCTTGACCCCGCAGGAGCTCTCGTCGATCTATTACGATCTCAACGTGAAATATCACGGACCGGAGATGAACGTGGACCGGGACATCGAAATGGAATGGGCCCGGATTCCGCATTTTTACACCAGTTTTTACGTGTACAAATATGCTACGGGCTTCTCCGCGGCCACCAGCTTCTCGAAGCAAATCCTCGAGGAGGGGCAGCCGGCGGTCGATCGCTACCTCGGCTTCCTGAAAAGCGGCGGCAGCGACTTCTCGATCAACATCCTGCGCAAGGCGGGCGTGGATATGTCCTCGCCGGAGCCGATCCGCGAAGCGATGAGCGTATTTGAGGACATTATCGAACAGATGGAGAAGTTGACGAAATAAGAAGTGCATTTTCAGGGAATCCCTTGCTCCTTGCGGGCAGGGGATTTTATACTGTCTAGTAGAAGGAGGTGCATCCTCATGAAAATTCAATGGTCTTTGATCCTGGGTATGGTGTTTGCGCTGATCACGGCTGTCTTTGCCGTAATCAATGTCGATCCCGTGCCGGTCAATCTGCTGTTCGGCTCATTCAGTCTGCCTTTGATTTTGCTGATCTTAGGTTCCACGCTGCTCGGCGGCATCATCGTCGGGGCCTTCGGAATCTATCGCAGTTATCGGCTGCAAAAGGAAATTAAAATCCTCAACGCCAAGCTTGTACATATTCAAGAGGCTACGGGTTATGTTTTTCCCGAGCCCGTGGCCCCTGACGAAAAGCAGGAAGACTCGCCATCCGCTAAAACGGATGGCCCTCAATAATTCATGGAGGTTTACTCATGCAAATTCAACCGAACGAGTCCTATATTCTGGACCTGCTGAAGCGGCTGCTCGATACCCCGAGCCCCAGCGGATTTACCCATGACATCATGAAACTGATCCGCTCGGAAGCGGACAAACTGGGCATCGCCTTCTCCCAAAACGAAAAAGGCGGAGCCTTGTTGAGTCTGAAAGGGAAGGATTCTTCGCGGACGATCGCCTTGAGCGCCCATGTGGACACGCTCGGCGCCATGGTTCGCGCCGTCAATGCCAACGGGACGCTGGCCATTACCTCCGTCGGCGGCTTCATAATGGCGAGCATCGAAAACGAGTACTGTCAAATCCATACGCGCGGAGGAAAGGTTTATACAGGAACGATCCTGACCTCCCACCCTTCCGTGCACGTATACTCCGATGCCCGGGATTTCAAACGGGAAGAGAAAAACATGGAAGTGCGGATCGACGAGCTGGTCGAATCCAGGGAGGACGTCCTGAAGCTGGGGATATCGGTAGGGGATTTCATTTCCTTTGATGCCCGGGCTGTTATTACGCCAAGCGGTTACGTGAAATCACGCCACCTGGACGACAAAGCGAGCGTCGCCGCGCTGTTCGGCCTGCTGGAATCGAGCGTGCGGGAGGGCTGGACGCCGCGGCATGATCTGGTCTTCCTCATTTCCAACTATGAGGAAGTCGGGCACGGCGCCGCTTGGATTCCGGAAGGCGTAAACGAGATGATCGCCGTCGACATGGGCGCCATGGGCGACAACCTTGGCTGCAAGGAGACCGATGTCTCTATTTGCGCCAAAGACTCCTCCGGTCCGTACGATTACGAGATGACCGGAACACTGATCGGGCTGGCCAAGGAGCTGAATATCCCATATGCGGTCGATATTTATCCGCATTACGGATCGGACGCCTCCGCCGCCCTGCGCGGCGGGCACAACATCCGGGCCGCGTTGATCGGCCCCGGCGTTCATGCTTCCCACGCCATGGAAAGAACGCATAAGCAGGCGATCGTCAATACCGCGAAGCTGCTTGCCGCCTATGTGGCCGACTGACCTTAAGCGATGGGGAGCGGCCCTCGGTTCGGCCGCCCTTCTCTTCCTGGCCGTTCTGCTGATGCAATATTGGGGCAGCCGGTTTATTCTCCCGCACCATTACGTCTACCAGGAGACACGGGCGGACAACGGCGTCAAGCTTCATGCGATGGCGGTGTCCCCGGAGCGTGTGGAGCTTCGGGCCGCCGACCGGCCGCTGGGCAGCTACCGCGTGTACGGCATCAATGGCGGCTTCTTTTATCGGGAAGCCGTCTTATCGATTGCCGTGAACGGCGACAAGCCGGTCAGCGGCCCGGCCGGAGCGTACGGCTCCGGCTGGTTTAACGAGAAGTATCCGCGCGGAACGCTCGTCTGGGATGAAGCCGCCGGCGCCTTCTCGGTGCAGGTTGTCTCCTCGGCCGATGAAATCGGGGTGAGGGACCGTAGCCGGTATTTGGCTCAAGGCGGGGTCAGCATGAACCTGGGGGACGAAGCCGGCTGGGAGGCGGCCATGCAGCGGGAGCATTTGCCGAACCCGGACGAGAAGCGGCTCCGCTCCGGTCTCGTTTATCACGGGACGGGGACGCTATGGTTGATCGTCACCCCGGACCTATGCACCGCCGCTGCCTTCCGGGAAGCGGTACAGGAGGAAATCGCCCCCGGCAGCGCCAAGGAAGGCATCTTCCTGGACGGGGACGGATCCGCGCAAATGAACGCGGCAGAGACGAAGCTGTACGGAGATTCCCGGGACTTGCGTCAAATTATTGCGATCAGGTAACTATTGATTTGCTTGTAAGGCCACGTGAAAGGTTCTTCCGATCGCAGCCGATACTCATGATTATTGCTAATTCTTTAATTTGACTATATAACAGCTTTTTGAGCACTGAAGTTGAAGTTGCATCAAACCTGACAGGGTGCTGGCTATTTTGTAACTTGTCGCCTCGGTGTGGCGAGTTGGATCCGGCGTGCCCCATTTCCCTAACCGCCGGCGCATGAGCAGCCTTGCAAGAAAGACGAAAATTAACGCTAACGGTTGCCACAGCCGTTATTTGTCCTGAAAACGCCGATTTCCCATAGCTAACGGCCGCCACGGCGCTTATTTTCGCATAAACAGGCTGTTAACTGTTAAGGCGAGAATCCAGGGGAATAACAGCGCTCACGACCGTTAGAATTTAGAATGGGCTACTTTTCGTTAAATAGCGGCTGCTACAGCCGTTAGAGTCCTCTCAGGCGTTAGTCCCAGCCGGAAAGCCTGACTTTTGCAGGAATTCATACTCGATTAGATCAATGCAGGTAAGTCTTGGGAGAAAAAAGAAAATTTCCTAAGAAAAAGAAGACTACGCCATGCGTAAGATAGGGTTCCCATTTTTAACCACACTCTTCTTTCATGTTAGGGTTAGTGCATCGCTAGTGTCTTTTGGGGCGCTATTTCGATCCGATTCGGTTCCCCGGGAATAATAGAGGTCAAAAAGGACCTTATTCCCCCTGGGGAGGGCCCCGAAATCAGGGTTGCCCCGCTTTTTCCCAACAATAAGACCCAAAAAGTCCGCTATTTCATAGCGCTAAGCCGGTTTCGACAAAATAGCTCCGTTTAAAGCCCTTATTCACTTGCCCCTTCAAAGGGAACGGGCCGCAGCGGTAAACAAAAACGGTCTCCGTCTCACAGCTTCTTTAAAGGCTGCGGGACGGAGACCGTTTTTTATTGACGATCAACCCAACCATTTGATCAAATAAAACACAACCACCAAAGCACCGACCGCAATAAGCAAATTGACGGATTCGCGCACGAACCCCGGAGGACCGTATCGGTGCAGACGCCGCTCGTTTGCCTTGAATTTGCTTTTGGCGGCGTCCTCATCTACAGCGTTCATATAAGGCCGGTTCGGTCCGTCGAAGCCACCGAACATATCCATCTCCTCACCACCATTTCAAGGAATAGAATATCTTCAGTCCAGTGTAACATTGTTTTCCAGAAGTGGGAAGGGGGCCCTAGCCGTTTCGCTGCTTTTCGATCTTTTCCGCCAGCTCGTTCAGGTAGGCCCAGCGGTCCATCAGTTGCTCCAGCTCTGCCTCCGCTTCCTGCTGCTCACGCATCAGTTCCTGCAGCTTGACGGCATCGCTGGCGGCCTCAGCCATCGCCTCGGTCAGCGCAGCCAGCCGCTGTTCGGCGGCTTCGACCTTTTCATCAATCGTATCGTACTCCCGCTGCTCGTTATAGCTGAACTTCAGCTTCTCCCCGCGGGACGGATCCTTGACGCTTCCCGCAGCCCCGCCGCTCCCCGAGACGGCCGGAGCCTCTTCCCGCTTTCCGCCGTCCTTGCGTCCCGCCCCGCCATCCGTTCCCGGCTTCGCCGCCGGATCGGCGGCTGCCGCGGACAGAGCGCTTTGCGTGCGCTCTTCGTAATCGCTATAATCGCCGGCGTGAATCGCCACCCTGCCGCCGCCTTCAAACGCAAAGATCTTGTCCACCGTCCGGTCCAAAAAATAGCGGTCATGGGATACTACGAACACGGCCCCCGGAAACTCGTCCAAATAAGCCTCCAGAACGGTCAGCGTCTGGATATCCAGATCGTTGGTGGGCTCGTCCAGCAGAAGCACATTCGGGGCGCCCATCAGTACGCGGAGTAAAAACAGCCTGCGCTTCTCCCCGCCGGACAGCTTGCTGATAGGCGTCCACTGCATCGCCGGAGGAAAAAGAAACCGCTCCAGCATTTGGGCGGCCGTAATTCTCGTGCCGTCCGCGGTTTCGACGACCTCCGCCTCCTCTTTAATGTATTCGATGACCCGCTGCTTTCCGTCCATCTCTTGATGCTCCTGGGTAAAATACCCCAGCTTGACGGTTTGCCCCAGCTCGATCTCACCGGCATCCGGCCGCACGCGGCCGGCGATCATGTTCAGGAGCGTCGATTTGCCGCTGCCGTTCGGCCCGACGATCCCGACCCGGTCGCCGGGCACGGCCGCATAAGTGAGCTCGCCGATCAGCAGGCGTTCGTCCGCCGACTTGCGCAGCCCGGAGATTTCGACGATTTTGCGGCCCAGACGGGTCGAAGCCACGGAGATGTCCAGCGCGTCGCTTTTGTGCTCCACTTTTATGTTCTGGAGCTTCTCAAACCGCTCGATTCTGGCCTTCTGCTTCGTCGAGCGAGCCTTGGCGCCGCGCCGGATCCAGGCGAGCTCATTGCGCAGCAGATTTTGCCGCTTTTGCTCCGACGCCGCCTCCCGTTCCTCGCGCTCGCTTTTCAGCTCCAAAAAACGGCTGTAATTCGCCTCGTAGCGGAACAAACGCCCGTGATCCAGCTCCAGCATCACATTGCATACGCGATCCAGGAAATACCGGTCGTGCGTAATCAGCAGCAGCGCGCCGCGACGCTTTTGCAAATAGGCTTCCAGCCAGGCCACCGAATCGTTGTCGATATGGTTGGTCGGCTCGTCCATAATGAGCAGCTCCGAGGGGATGATCAGCGCCGAGGCCAAGGCAACCCGTTTCCGCTGCCCTCCGGAGAGCTCGCCGATCTTCCTTCCGAACTCGGTAATGCCGAGCCGGGACAAGACGCTCTTGGCCTCGCTCTCCAGGTTCCAAGCCCCCAGCCGGTCGATCTCCTGGCTCAGCTTCGAGACTTTGGACTGCAGCGCGGCGTCCTCCGGATGCAGCTCCAGCGCCTCGATCGCTTCCATATAGGAAGAGACGGCCTGCAGTTCCGGTCCGCCGTGCTGAAAGACGGCCCGCAGTACAGTAATCCCCGGATCATACTCCGGATTCTGGGCCAAAAAGGTGATCCGGGTATCTCGGTTCACCGACACCTTCCCTTCGTCCGCCGGCTCCAGGCCGGCAATGACGCGCAGAAACGTCGACTTGCCGGTCCCGTTCACGCCGATAACGCCGATTTTATTATATTCATCCATGCCGAAGGAAACGTCCTGAAACAAGACCTTCTCGCCATAGCTTTTTCCGAGTTGTTCCACTGTCAAAATATTCATCGTTTTTCCCACTTTCTAAGTCAGCATGACGCCAAGCCCCCAGGCGATGAAGCCCGCCGCCAGGGCACTCAGCACATTCACGGCATCGTTGTTCATCCAGCGCAACCCCCGCAGCGGCAAGGTAGCAGTGCCGCAATGGACCCCCACTTCCACGCTCTTGCCGCATACCGGGCAGCGCTGCATCCGCTGCAGGGTCGCCCCCAGCAGGGAATCGGCAAAGGCGCCGGCAAAGCCGGATACGCCGCCGATCACGGTCCAGCGCCACAAGGACGCGAAGTAGGAGGCGGTTTCATACGCCCCGCTCCCGCCTGCCGTCAAGTCCAGCAAAACCTGGGCGGCCCCGCCGATCATCAGCGCTCCGACCAGGGCGGCAAAGCTCCCCAGCCCCGAAACGCCGCCGGAGTTCCCTGCGGGAAGCGGCTTCCAGGTCAGGACCGACCGCGGCGGCGTCCTGCTTAGGCCGCCCCACTCCGTCGCCCACGTATCGGCGGTCACCGCGGCCATCGAGCCGACGAAGAACCAGGCCCAAGCGGGATCGGGCCAAAGCGCGTTCCCGATGCAGGCCAATATCCCGATCCCGCCGTTGGCAAACACCTGACCGGCATCCCTGCGCCCGCTTTTGGCATAGGATTTCTCCAGTTCCCGTTTCCGGTCCCCGCGAAATTTGGAGAATGCCGTGGACGTGATAAAAAACAGCAGCAACAAACCGAACCAAAACAGATTTCCCGCGGCATAATACACGGTCCCCATCACCGCAGCGGCGATCATTCCCGAGAGGGACAGCGATCGTTTGCGGTAAGCCGCTCCAGAAACCAAAAGGGCGCACAGCGCCCCTATGATCCAATCGATCATGCTTTCGCCTGCGGACCGGACACAATTTCACAGCTGCCCAGCAAGTCCGGGCCGTATGCGATTTCCAGACGATCCCCCTGAACGACCGGACCCACGCCTTCCGGCGTTCCCGTAAAGATCAGGTCCCCCTCGTCAAGACCGTATCGGTCCGCGATATAATCCACAATTTGCTGTAGGGAAAAGATCATATTCCGAATATTCCCCCGCTGCACAACCTCTCCATTTTTACGCAAGGTAAAATCCTTCTCCGCCGTCCGCTCCGTCCCCGGAAAAGCGAGATAAGGCGTCAGGGGAGCGGCGTTTTTGAAACCCTTGGCCGCCGTCCAGGGATGGCCTTTCTTCTTCAATTCGTTCTGCACATCCCGAAGCGTAAAATCGATGCCGAAAGCCATCACATCGACGAGCTCGTCCACCGTCATGCCCGGCTCGTAAGCACGGCCGATCCGGAGAACGAGTTCGGTTTCGTAGTGAATTTCCCCGCGGTTTTCCGGAAGCGAAATCCCCGTACCGTTCATCGAAACGACCGCATGCGACGGCTTCAAAAAGATCATCGGCTCCGCCGGAACCTCATTGCCGAGCTCTTCGGCATGCAGCCGGTAGTTTCGGCCGACACAGTATACGTTCGCTATCATTTTGTTCATCCCTTAACGCCTCCCAAATTCTCTGTACAGTAGGGTCTGCCTCTTTAAGGCTTCTCAGGAACTCTCCCGTCCCTCCCGGTCGCCGATCGCTTTCCGCCACACTTCGGGCCGGTTGGTGCAAAGGAGGATGTCCTTATGCAGGTCTGCCACCTTACGCATCCGGCGGGCGTCATCCAGGGTCCAGGCCATGACCTCGATCCCCCGCTTGGCTGCCTTTGCGGCCAGCTCGGCGGTCAAATGCCGGTAACCGATGGAGAGAAATGTACATTCCAGCAGTTGCAGCCGCAGCAACAAATCCTTCGGGTAACCGTCGATAATCAGTCCCGTCCGGACACCGCGGCCGATTTCCTTGATCTTGGCCAAAATCCGGGGTTCAAAGGAGGTGAGCACCACGTCCTGCTCCATCCGGCGTTTTTTGATCGCGCCGATCACCTTTTCCTCAATCCCCGGATACAGGTTGCCTTGCGTTTTTATTTCAATATTGGCTCGTAACCGCCCTTGAATTTTATCCAGAAACTGATCCAGGCTGATGAGCTTTTCCCCCGCGTAAGCTTTGGACTTCCAACGTCCCGCGTCCAGCGTCTGCAGCTCGGCCCAGGTTTTGTCCTTCACCGGGCCCCGGCCGTTGGTCGTACGGTTCAAAGTGAAATCGTGAATCAGCAAGGGAACGCCATCTTTGGACAGCTGAACGTCCACTTCCACCCAATGTACAAAAGGCTGTTCCATCGCCAGTGATATCGCGGCCATCGTGTTCTCCGGAGCAATGCCGGAAAATCCCCGGTGAGCAACGCACAGGTTGGACATCCTCTCACGCTCCCTCCCTGTGTACTTATTTGGAGCCGTTCGCCAAGCTTACCTTTCCCGACGTACCGATCGAGACCCCGGGCGAGTAGCCCTCCAACTCTTTGAACAGCTTGGCTCCTTCTTCCTCCGTCATCGGCACGGGCTGGCCGAGCTCGGTTTTGTAAGGAATCAGCTTCAAGTCGCAATCCCCGCTGCGGCTGCATTCCGCGGCAAATACGGCCGTTTCCCAGGTTTTCGGATCCTTGGATTTCGTAAAAATAAAATTCCCCGTACTGTAAGCGATCCATTTTCCTTTATAATTTTCCAGCCCTTGCAAAACATGCGCATGACCGCCGATCACCAAATCCGCGCCGGCATCGATAAACTGATGGGCCAGCGAAGTTTGATGCTCCTCCAGCTTAGTAGTCCGCTCTTTGCCCCAATGGACGGCGACAAGCACCAGGTCCGCCTTCTTGCGTGCGGTCTCCACCGCTTTCACGGCCTGCGTGGAATCGTACGCCGCCGCGACCCCCGGTCCTTTGCCGGCCGTCCAATGGCTTTCGGGAATGACGCGGGTGAAGCCGCACAGGGCGATCACGATACCTTTTCGCTTGATATATACCGGTGCGTAGGCTTCCGTACTGTTTTTGCCCGCGCCCACAAATTGCAGTTGACTTTCCTTCAAATGCTCTATCGTATCCAATAGCCCCTCCACCCCTTGGTCCAGGGTATGGTTGTTCGCCAGATTGACCGCCTCCACGCCGGCTTTTGCCAGTTCGGGGAGCGCCTTGGGCGAAGACTTAAACACAAACGTCTTGTTTTCGGCCGCCGTCCCGCCATCGGTCACGGGGGTTTCCAGATTCACGACGCTGAGGTCGTCATTCTGGAACAAATCCTTTACATAGCGGTAAGGATAATCGTAGCCTTCCTTTTCCAGCTTCTCGGCAACTTTGCTCGAAAAGATCGTATCCCCCGCAAAATGAATCAGCAAGCGTTCCCCCGAATCGGCCTCCCGTTCACTCTCCGCTCCGGAATTCGAATTTTCTTCCTTTGCCGTTTGACCTTCGTCCCCCTTCACGGGGTCCTCCGCCGGCTCATCGTCCACGGAATTTTCCGGGGCGCCGTCCCCTTGCGCCGGAGCCTGTTCTTCGTTTGAAGATCCGTTCGAGGCCGAGCTCGCTTCGCCGCTCCCGGTCATTTGCTCTTCCGCCGGAGCACCCGCCGCATTGCCCGTCTCCGTTCCTGGATTGCCGATCCTTTCGCGTTCGCCAAGAAGGTAATACAGCCCCAACACCGCGATGATCAAAATCAGGGATACGTTGACCCCCATCCAAAAGCGGATCTGTCTCCGCTGTTTTTCCGACTTCTTCTTTTTGTGTTTCTCGGAACGTGGTGGATACATGTTCTACTCCTTTTTTCCCATACTTGCCTTGCATGATTGAACATGATTGATTTTATTATATCAGCTAACCGGAAATAAATAGAACCCCTCGCCTATTTTAAGCGAAGGGCCCGATTGTTCCTAGTTCTTAATTCTTGGCGTAAGCCTGAAAAACAACATCGCTCAGCGTTTCCATATACAGCGGATCGCTGTTCAAAGAGTCGATGCGTTCCAGCCGCATATCCAGCTCCTTGGCGATCGCTTTCGCCTCGATATCGAGGTCATACAGCACCTCGAGATGATCCGAGACAAAGCCGACCGGCGCAACCAGAACGTCCTCAATTTGCTCCAGACTCAATGCGCGCAGCGTATCGAGAATGTCCGGTCCCAGCCACGGCTCGGCCGTACGGCCGGCACTCTGCCAGGTGAACTGCCAGGAGGTCACGCCGGCTTGCTCGGCAACGGCTTTCGATGTGGCCATAAGCTGGTCCTGATAAGGATCGCCCATTTCGAGAATGCGTTCCGGCAGGCTGTGCGCACTGAAGAGTACTCTTACTTTATCCCGCTCCGCTCCGGCTTCCTCGAACAGATCCAGCTTCGCGGACACTCTCTTCGCGAGCGCTTCAATCAGCTTGGGATGCTGGTGATAGCTGCGTACGAATTTCATGGCGATTCCGGCTTCCCCGGCCTTCGCCTCCGCCCGCTTGATATAACCGCCGACGCTCATCACGGAGTAGTGCGGAGCCAAAACGACCCCGATCGCTTCCGTAATGCCGTCTTTCGCCATCGCCTCCACCCCGTCCTCGATAAACGGCGTCGCGTGCTTTAAGCCTTGGTAGCAAACGAATTGTTTATCCTTATGGGGATTGAGCCGGTTCAAGGTCTCCTGCAGCGAGGCCACTTGATGATCCGTATTGGCCCGCAGCGGAAACACCCCGCCGACAATGGCTTCGTAACGATCCTTCAGCTCCTTGAGCTGCTCGGCCGTAGGCGGATGCCCCCGCCGGATATGCGTATAGTACGATTCCACCTGATCCAGGCTTTGCGGCGTGCCGTAGGACATGACCAACACGCCGATTTTTGTTGTTGTCACGATTGTTTCACCTCTATAAGTTCATGTGATGATACCTGTTCAAATCAAATGGCGTGGGCGCTACGCGCGATAGCCTCCTCCGAATATTCATGAACAAAATCGGTTAACTCGCGGAGCTTCTCGAGCGATGCCTCGGGGAATAAGCCATGCCCCAAATTGAAAATAAAACCGGGTGCCTCCACCCCTTGATCGATAATCTCCTTGGCATACAGTTTAATCGTATCCATCGGAGCGGTTAGAATATACGGATCGAGATTGCCCTGCACGGCAAATTTCCCTTCCAGACGCCGGCGTCCTTCCGGAATCGTTACCCGCCAGTCGAGCCCGATCACATCCGTTTGCACTTTCGTTAAGGTGGGCAGGAGTTCACCGGAGCTAACGCCGGGAAAATAGATTTTCGGTACATCCAAATCGCCAAGTTCGGCAAAAATACGGGTAATCGTAGGCAGGACGTAACGTTCAAAATCCTTCGGCGCGAGCGCACCGACCCAACTGTCGAACAGTTGAAACGCTTTCCCGCCGCTGTTCACATGCGCCCGCAAATACGTAATGACCATATCGCCAAGCTTGGCCATCAGCTTATCCCAAAGTTCGGGTTCACCGTACATGAGGCTTTTCGTGCGTATGTAGCTTTTTGACGGACGTCCTTCAATCAGGTAGCTTGCAATCGTGAAGGGTGCGCCGGCAAAAGTAATCAGAGGCACCTCCAGTTCCTTATCCAGAAGCTTGATCGTCTCCAGGATGTGGGAAAGGTCCCCCTCCACGTCGATTGGCTTTAAGCGCTCAATATCTTGGCGCGTGCGAATCGGATTGTCGATGACGGGTCCGATATTCTTCACGATGTCAAAGTCGATGCCGATCGAAGCAACCGGATTCATAATATCGGAATACAAAATAGCCGCATCCACGCCCAGCTTGCGCACCGGCATCGTCGTAATTTCCGCCGCAAGCTCGGGCTGCCGGCAAATTTCAAGCAGGCTGTATTTCTCTTTAATTTTGCGGTAATCCGGATCATATCTTCCCGCCTGGCGCATGTACCAAACCGGAAGACGGTCTACCTCCTGCTTCCGGCAGGCGCGGATAAACCGATCGTTATAAGCCACGAGTCTAGCCTCCAATCTTAAATCTCTATTATATATTATGCCCTTTTTAAAAGTAAGTAACAACCGTCACACCGGGTTGTCCGATGACAATCGTATGACATTGCGGACAAGTCGGCCCGTCGATTTGTGATATACTGATAAGAATTGTTTAAAAAAGCTTGGACCCGGAAAGGAAGTGAAAGCACTTTGAAATCGTGGAAAGTCAATGTCATTGTGCTTTGGTTTGGCTCATTTCTGGTCAACGCGGGGATGACGATGATCACTCCGTTCTTGTCGCTGTACCTGGCCAGAAACTTACATGTACAAGGTGAGCATGAGATCGGCATTTGGGCCGGGATGATTTTTGCCGCCAATTTTGCGACATCCTTTATTTTTCAACCGCTGTGGGGCAAGCTTGCCGATAAATACGGGCGAAAAATCATGCTGCTGCGCTCGGGCTTCGGCATGGCGATCGTCATTTCGCTCATGGGCTTTGCCACACAGCCATGGCATTTGCTCGTGCTGCGTCTCCTGAACGGGACGATCTCCGGGTTTAACCCGGCCGCCGTAGCGCTCGTATCGGGCACCGCGCCCAAAGAACGGATGGGCTTCGCTATGGGGACGATCCAGTCCGGCAATGTGGCGGGAACCATTCTCGGTCCGTTGATCGGCGGTCTACTGGCGGAATGGGTCGGCTTTCGCCCGATTTTTTACATTACCGGGACCCTGCTGTTCCTAGCCTCCGTCCTGGCCTGGCTGTTCGTGCGGGAAAACTTCGACCGCGAAGAGGCGGCGCATACACCGCAAATCTCGGTGCTGCAGGGCTTTCTTGAATTGAACAAAACGCCGCAGCTCACCGCCCTCTTCGCCGTGACCTTCCTGCTGCAGTTCGCCATGCTGAGCCCGATGTCCCTGCTGCCGATCTATGTGGAAAAGCTCCACGGCGTCCCTACGGACGTGGCGTTCTGGGCCGGTTTCGTCAGCGCCGTAACGGGGATCTCCAACATGATCACCTCCCCGATCCTCGGCCGCGTCAGCGACAAAGTGGGAGCGCACCGGATTTTGACCTTCTGCCTGATCGGCGCCGCCATTACCTTGATTCCGCAGGCGTTCGTGCAATCCGTCTGGCAGCTTATCCTCGTGCGGTTTCTCATGGGCGTCTTCATGGGCGGTCTGCTGCCCAGCGTTAATGCGCTCATCCGCTTTTACACCCCGGACGGGATGGAGAGCCGCGCGTTCGGGTTCAACAGCAGCACGCTCGCCCTCGGCAACATGCTCGGCTCGCTGATCGGCGGCTTCCTGTCCGGCTTTATCGGCATCGAAGGCCTCTTTATCGTCTCCGGCATCCTGCTGCTGTTCAATACCGCCTGGGTTCGCTGGAAGCTCTACGCCCACCCGAAACGCGCCGTGTTCAAATAGAACGCGGCGGACATAGAAAGCCCGTCCGGTTTCTAAACCCGGGCGGGCTTTTAGGGCACTAGCGATGCACTAACCCTAACATGAAAGAAGAGTGTGGTTAAAAATGGGAGCCCTATCTTACGCATGGCGCAGCCTTTCTTTTATTGGGAATTTTTTTCTTCCTTCCAAGACTTACCTGCATTGATGTAATCGAGTATGAATTCCTGCAAAAGGTCAGGCTTTCCGGCTGGTACTAACGCCTGAGAGGAGTCTAACGGCTGTAGCAGCCGCTATTTAACGAAAAGTAGCCCTTTCGAAATTCTAACGGTCGTGAGTGCCGTTATTCCCCTGGATTCTCGCCTTAACAGCATTAATCTTGCAAAAACCTTAACATCAGTTAGTCGTAATGAGTTGAACTAATGATGGAGGGATAGAGGCAGCCGGGTGAAATGTTCTTCCGATCGCTGTTGCTCC